>NZ_JCAFVQ010000011.1:0-12969 GCF_059372535.1 Stenotrophomonas sp. YJH_SMC_43 | reverse complement strand
GGATCGATCCCCGCCTGAAGCCAACCTGCCGCGCGTGCCCCAAAAGGCTGCCGGCCAGCGGCCGGCACTACCGTGTGCGACTGTCGGCGGGGCCAAGGCCCATCTCTCAACACAGTTGCTACAGGGACGTACTTGCGGCGTGTCCTGCCCAGCCGCACCCTCCGCCTCCCAACGTATCAGGAAGGCGCTGCTTTGGCTTTGGCTTTGGCTTTGGCTTTGGCTTTGGCTTTGGCTTTGGCTTTGGCTTTGGCTGCGGCTCTGGCTTCGAAAAGCGGGCCGGCGGGCCGCAGGCCCGCCAGCGACACCCTCACCCGGCGACGATGTACTGCTGCAGCTGATCCAGCTCGCGCCGCTGCGCATCGATCACCGATTTCACCAGGTCGCCGATGGAAATCACCCCCAGCACCTGCGCCCCCTCCACCACCGGCAGGTGGCGGATGCGGTAATCGGTCACCAGCTGCAGGCAGTGCTCTACCTGTTCGCCCGGGGAGACCGTCACCACCTTCGCCGTCATGATCTCGGCCACCGCCGTATCCCGCGACGAACGATCACGCAGCACGATCTTGCGCGCGTAATCGCGCTCCGACAGGATCCCGACCAGCCGCGGCCCGTCCATCACCAGCACCGCGCCAATGCCCTTTTCCGCCATCAACCGGATCGCATCGATCACCGCTGCATCCGGCGCGACCGCATGTACTTCAGGAGACTTGCCGTCCAACAGTTGCCGTACCGTGGTCATCTGCCTGCCCTCCGAGGGTGGGTTGCAGGGCCGAGTCTGCCACGGACGATGCTAGCCACGCGTCAACCAGGTACAACGGGCGCTGCTTGGATTCCTCGTACAGCCGTCCCAGGTACTCACCGATCAGGCCCAGGGCGATCAACTGCACCCCGCCCAGGAACAGGATCACCGCCATCATCGTCGGCCAACCCGCCACCCGGTCACCGTACAGGGCCGCCTTGGCGATCACCCACACACCGAATACGAAAGCAACCGCCGCCGTTGCCAGGCCCATGTAGGTCGCCGCCCGCAGGGGAACGGTCGAGAAGCCGGTGATTCCTTCCAGCGCGAAGTTCCACAGCCGCCAAAGGCTGAACTTGCTGGAGCCGGCCACGCGCGCGTGACGGTGGTAGGGCACGGCAATCCGCTTGAATCCGACCCAGCTGAAAAGACCCTTCATGAAGCGGTGGCGTTCACGCATCTCGCGCAGCGCGCTCAGCGCGCGCGGCGACAGCAGGCGGAAGTCACCGGTATCGGCAGGGATCGGCGTGCGTGACAGGCGACCGATCACCCGGTAGAACGCCGCCGCCGTGGCGCGCTTGATCCAGGCCTCGCCATCGCGGGCCATGCGCGTGCCATAGATGTTGTCATGGCCTTCGCGCCAGCGCGCAACGAACTGCGGCACCAGTTCCGGCGGGTCCTGGCCATCGGCATCCAGGATCATCGCCGCGCCTTCGCGCACCAGATCCAGGCCGGCAGTCAGCGCAGCCTCCTTGCCGAAATTGCGCGACAGCTTCAACGCCGATACGCGCGCGTCGCCCTGCGACAATCCTGCGATCACCTGCCAGGTCCCGTCGTGGCTGCCATCGTCCACATACAGGATGTGGCCATCGATGTCGGGCATACCATCGAGCACCGCGCACAGCCGTGGATGCAGCAGCGGCAGTGCCAGGGCCTCGTTGTAGGCAGCGATGACAAAAGTGAGCCGTTCGCGGTTCATGCCCGGATTGTACGTTGCCGGCGCGCACACGACCCGCCGCCTGCCGATCGCAGCGCGCCCGCCTCAGTCCTCCGACAGATAGGACGCGCCGCCCAGCTGTCGTGCCTGGCGCTGGATCCATGCCGCGCGCCGCTGCACGTACGGCCCTGGCTTGGCCGCGTTGTAGCGTCGCGGTGCCGGCAACACCGCCGCCAACCGCGCACTCTCGGCCGGACTCAACCGGGCCGCGTCCTTGCCCCAGAACGTCTGTGCCGCTGCCTGCGCGCCATAGACGCCATCGCCGAACTCGGCGATGTTGGCGTACATCTCCAGGATGCGTTCCTTCGGCCACAGTGCTTCGATCAGCACCGTGTACCAGACTTCCAGGCCCTTGCGCACCCAGCTGCGGCCCTGCCAGAGGAACAGGTTCTTGGCGACCTGCTGGCTGATCGTGCTGGCACCGCGCAGGCGCCCGCCCTTGGCATTGTGGTCGCGGGCCTTCTCGATGGCCTGCAGATCGAAGCCATTGTGGTCGGGGAAGCGCTGGTCTTCGGCCGCCACCAGCGAGATCGGCAGGCTGGGCGCCATCTGGTCCAGATCGCGCCACTGGTAGTGCAGGCGATAGGACCAGTCGGCCTCGCCCAATGCCTCGCCATAGCGCCACAGCATGACCGTGGATACCGGCGGGTCGATGAACCGCAACACCAGTACCTGCAGGCAGCTGAAAGCGGCCAGCAGCAGCGGCAGCCAGAGCAGCCGTTTCCAGCGCCAGCGCCTGCGGCGCGGGACTTCCGCGATGGCCTCCACCTTGTGCTGCTCTCCCCCTGCCCCCATTACTGGTGCATCCTTCTTCTATCTGGTTGTCGGCGCATTATCCGGCAACCGCCCTCGTTTACGCGCGATGTGAGCCGATGACCGCCAACCCCGATTCCCTGATCCGCTTCCTGCTTCCCGACGCTGGCGTCCGTGGCGTCCACGTGCGCCTGCAGGCCACCTGGCAGGAGATCCTGTCCCACGCCGCGTACCCGGATACCGCCGCCGAACTGCTCGGCGAGGCCTGCGTGGCCTCGGCGCTGTTCACCGGCCACACCAAGATCGATGGCCGCCTCTCGATCCAGCTGCGCAGCAGCACCGCCCTGCGCACCCTGTTCGCCGAGTGCACCGCCGCCGGCACCCTGCGCGGCATTGCCCAGCTCAGCGAGGGCGCCGATGCGCCGCGCGAACTGTCCAGCCTGGGTGATGACGCCCTGCTCGCGATCACCATCGAGAACCCGGGCCTGGACCCGCGCGAACCGCAGCGCTACCAGAGCCTGGTCGCGCTGACCGCACCGGAGCTGGACGAGGCCTTCGAGGATTACTTCCGCCAGTCCGAGCAGCTGCCGACCCGCTTGCTGCTGGCCGCCGACCGCAATGGCGCCGCCGGCCTGCTGCTGCAGAAGCTGCCGGGCGACGAGGGCGACGAGGACGGCTGGGCACGTGCCAGCGCCCTGTTCGAGACCCTGGGCAAGGCCGAGCTGCTGGCGACCCCGGCCGAGCAGCTGCTGCACCGCCTGTTCCACGAAGAGAAGCCGGAACTGATGGGCGACAAGCCGCTGTCCTTCGCCTGCTCCTGTTCCCGCGAGCGGGTCGCATCGATGCTGCAGTCGCTGGGCGAGGACGAGGCCCGTGCCGCGGCCGTGGACACCGGCGCGGTCGAGGTCCGTTGCGAATTCTGCGGGCGGGAGTATCACTTTCCTTTGACGGAGTTCGGCATACTGTTCCACGGTGCCGAGGGGACTGTACCGGCGCCTGAACGGCTTCAGTAAACGGCTTGTCTTGCATCTGGGGGGATCAAGGCTTGTTAAGAATTCATAAACACCCTAGGATCAAGTTCCCGTCTCTGCGGGAACTTCCGTTGTCCGTCCCTGTCTGAACTGGTCCGATGCGTACCTTCCTGCGTCTACCGCTGGCCCTGCTGATCGCCCTTGGCGCGATCACGGGCGTGCACGCGCAGAGCAAGGACACCCGGACCGTGCTGCCGGTGTGGAACAAGGGCAGCGGCAAGGTCGAGGCCCTGCTGTACCTGGAGCCCACGGGTGAACAGGCCGCCGGCGCCCGCTGGCACTTCGGCCGCAACTCGCTGGATGCGGCCTTCGGCCTGTCCTCCGGCGATTCACTGGGCCTGCTCTGCAACAGCAGCAGCGGGACCAGCATGAGCGGCCTGGCCAGTCATTGCATGCTGGCCAGCCTGGGTGACGACGACGACCTCAACAGCCGCCGCTTCACCGGCACCGCCGCGCTGAACCGCGGCAACAGCCGCCTCGGCATCACCGCGGGTACCGGCCGTGAAACGCTGCCGGCGTGGCTGTCCGGCCCGAACAAGACACCCTCGCTGCGCGCCGAGCAGAACGACCTGACCGTATTCGCGCAGAAGAACATCGGCCGCGAGGGTTTTGTCTCGATTGCCGGTACCTACGCCAAGGCCCGCCTGGTACCGCTGGCCGACGCCGCGCCGTCCATCGTCGACCGCTGGGACAGCAAGAGCCTGAGCATCGGCGCCGGCTACGGCAACTTCACCGGCAGCATCATCGGCCGCGTGATCGACGTACCGGGCAAGCCCGGCAAGTGGGAAGGCCTGGGCATCGGCCTGACCTGGCGTACCCCGTGGTCCGGCCAGCTTACCGTTGGCGCCGAGAACGTGATCAGCCGCGGCAAGAATCCGTTCTCCCCACGCAATGAAAGCAACGACGACGGCACCGTGCCGTACGTGCGTTACGAACAGGATCTCTGACCCCACCACGCGGGTCTTCCTGCAGTGACTCCTCCCGGGCGCCGAAAGGCGCCCGTTGCATATGCGCGATCGTGATACACGTCAAGCGCTTTTCGACGAATTGGATACCGCGCAATTCATGTCGACATACTGCGATACACATCAATGGAAACTTTTTTCATCACTTTGCGCTAACAAACGAGACATTGTGATCGCAGATGCAATTCAACTCGTTGATTTTAGTCATTAATTTTCATCTTTACCAAAAACACAGACTTGATTAACGCAGCTTTAATTCTTGGCGAACGCCCGCTACTATCGGCTCAGCCCTCGCGATTTGGGAGCGCTTTTCGCTCCCCCGCCGGGCATTAACCCAGCCAAGATTTCTTGGAGAGAGAGAGCCAATGAATTTCCAGTCCAACAAGCTGCGCGATGCCGTTCTGGTCGCGCTCGTTGCCGGTGTGGCGTCCACTGCCACCGCCCAGGCTCAGGAAGCGACCAACCTTGACCGCATCTCGGTCACCGGTTCGCGCATCAAGAGCACCGACATCGAAACCTCGCAGCCGGTCCTGAGCCTGACCCGCGCCGATATCGAAAAGCAGGGCGTGACCTCGGTCGCCGACATCCTGCAGCGCGTTGCCGCCAACGGTGCCGCCCTGAACCGTACGTTCAACAACGGTGGTGATGGTTCGGCCGGCATCAGCCTGCGCAACCTCGGTTCTGCGCGCACCCTGGTGCTGGTCAACGGCCGCCGCTGGACCACCGGCCTGGATGGCAGCGTCGATCTGAACACCATCCCGACCGCGATGATCGAGCGCATCGACATCCTGAAGGACGGTGCATCGACCATCTACGGTTCGGACGCGATCGCCGGCGTGGTGAACATCATCACCAAGCAGAACTTCGATGGCGCGGAAGCCAACTTCTACAAGGGCCAGTACAGCGCTGGTGACGGCGAACGCGAAGCGGCCGACTTCACCATCGGCACCACCACCGACCGTGCGTCGGTGATGCTGGGTGTCTCCTACGTGAAGGAAGACAAGGTCATGGCTGGTGATCGCAAGATCTCTGCCGGTGGCCCGCCGTTCTTCGACGGCCAGAGCAGCACCGGCATGCCGGGTTCCTACCTGCGCAATGACGAACGCTATGTCCAGATCAACGGTGTGGAAACGCCGTTCAACGCCAACGCCCACGGCTACAACACCGCACCGGACAACTACCTGCTGACCCCGCAGGAGCGTACCTCGCTGTTCGCATCGGGCTCGTACAACGTCACCGACAACATCACCTTCCGCACCGAGGCGATGTACAACGAGCGCAAGTCCGAGCAGCTGCTGGCTGCCATGCCGGTGACCGGCATGGACCTGAGCAAGGACAGCATGTACAACCCGACCGGTGAAGACCTGACCGGCGTCAACCGTCGCTTCAACGAGAGCGGCGGCCGTTCGTTCAACCAGAACGTCAAGAACTGGCACTTCTACGGTGGTTTCGAGGGCTTCTTCGAATTCGCCGACCGCAACTTCGACTGGGACGTCGGCTACCGCTACGACAAGACCGACCAGAACGACCTGACCTATGGCCTGTTCAACCTGGCCAACCTGCGCAACGCTTATGGTCCGTCCGAGCTTCGTGGTGGCGTGCCGGTGTGCGTTACCGCTCCGGGTGGCGACATCATCCAGGGCTGCGTACCGGTCAACGCGCTGGGTCCGGAAGGCTCGATCAGCCAGGGCGCCATCGACTACACCTCGTTCACCGCCCACGACTCCTCCAGCCTGGTGTCCAAGGGCTACTACGCCAACATCTCCGGTGAAATCGCCCAGCTGCCGGCAGGTGCCCTGGCGTTCGCCGCGGGCTACGAGTACCGCAAGGAATCCGGCCAGTTCGATCCGGACGCCTTCATTGCTGCGGGCCTGAGCACCGGCAACGGCGCCAAGCCGACCAAGGGCAGCTATGACCTGGACGAGTTCTTCCTGGAACTGTCGATCCCGGTGCTGGCCGATCTGCCGGGCGCCAAGCTGCTCGACTTCAGCGCGGCAACCCGCTACTCGAAGTACAGCAACTTCGGCAACACCACCAACAACAAGTTCGGCTTCCGCTGGAAGCCGATCGACGACCTGATGATCCGCGGTAACTACTCGGAAGGCTTCCGCGCGCCGAGCATCAGCAACCTGTACGCGGGCGACGGCGACTCGTTCGAAACCTACGCTGACCCGTGCGCGGCCGCCAATGGCCCGACCGGTGCAGTGCTGGCGCAATGTATTGCCCAGGGTGTTCCGGCTGGCTTCGTGCAGCCCAATACCCGCGACGATGATGGCGTGCCGCAGTCCGGTGCCGCCCAGACCGCCGAACCGTTCACCTGGAAGTCCAACCCGAACCTGAAGCCGGAAACCTCGACCAGCAAGACGCTGGGCCTGGTGTGGAGCCCGAGCTTCGTGACCGGCCTGAACGTCACCCTGGACTGGTGGCAGATCAAGATCGAGGACGCCATCACCCGTCCGGCGATCCAGGACATCATGAACTACTGCTACGGCGGTTCGCCGGCTGAGCAGGCAGCCTACTGCGGCCTGATCACCCGTGACCCGACCTACGGCACCACCGCCGAGCACTACACCATCACCAACGTCAACATGCCGCTGCAGAACCTGGCATCGTACAAGGTGGAAGGCTGGGATCTGGGCATCCTGTACCGCCTGCCGGAAACCTCGTTCGGCCAGTTCACTGTCACCCTCGACAGCACCTATCTGAGCAAGTGGGAAACCAAGGCCACGGAAGACTCGCAGGTCGAAGGTCGCCAGGGACGTTACCTCGACCAGGATCCGTACTGGCGCATCCGTTCCAACCTGTACGTCGACTGGTCCTATGGTGATTTCGGCGTCAACTACGGCCTGCGTTACAAGTCGGGGATGACCGAGTCGTGCCTGCTGGGTGGTTCGCTGCGCAACTACTGCTCGGATCCCGAGAACCGCGAAAACCACATGGGCGCCACCACCTACCACGACGTCCAGTTCCGCTACAACACGCCGTGGAAGGGCACCATCATGGTCGGCCTGAACAACGTGTGGGACAAGAACCCGCCGGTCTCGTACTCGACCTCGTACAACATGTTCGACCCGCAGTACGACCTGCCGGGCCGCTACATGTACATGCAGTACAAGCAGAAGTTCTGATCGATCCACTGATCAGCTGATGCAGCAACGGCCCCGCAAGGGGCCGTTGTTTTTTGTGTGTTCCAGCAGTGTTCCAGGTTGCGGCAGCACCAACGGAAAAGGCCGCGGCATTGCCGCGGCCTTTCTGTACTCAACGCAGCAACAACGCTCAACCGTTCGGAATCAGCGTCTCGATGAGATGCTCGACATAGGCTTCGAAATCCTCGCGCGCCTGCTTGGGCTGCTGCAGCTGCAGGGACAGCTGCAGGAAGCCGACATAGGCGGCGTAGGCCAGGCGTGCGCGATGGCGTGCATCGGTCGAGCTGAGCCCTGCCTGGCGGAACGAGGCGATCAGATAGTCGAGGCGGCGCTGCGACACGCGGTCGATCACCGGCCGCACCATCGGATGGTCCAATGCCTTCAGCAGCTCGCTGTAGATGATGTGCGGCTGCACTTCATGCGCCACCATCTGGAACAGCTGGCGCAGGCGCACGCGCGGGTCCGGTACGTCTTCCAGGCTGCCGAACACCTGTTCCTGTTCGAACAGTTCCCAGCGTTCCAGCGCGGCCTGCAACAAGGCGTCACGCGAGGGGAAATGCCAATAGAAACTGCCCTTGGTCACGCCGAGTCGCCGCGCCAGCGGTTCCACCGCAACGGCGCCTACGCCTTGTTCAGCAATCAGGTCGAGGGCCGCCTGGGCCCAGTCTTCGGCACTCAGGCGGCTGTTGCGGCCGGCGCGCGGTTCGCCGGCGGAAGCGTCAGGTTGATTCATGGGCTGATTTAACCATACGCCGGGGTTCGTTGCAGTACGCCGTTGCGGTCGAAACCGTCAAAGGCCTCTCCTGCAGGCCTGTCGCACTGCACCATACGATGCAGTATTGACTTCCCTCACAGGCGATCCATACTAGCAAGTATGGTTACATCCCCTACTCCCGCTGCGTTCCATGACCTGCGCCTGGAGGCGGCCCATGGCGCCCGCCTCGCCGCCACTGCCAGCGACCACGGTCGCCGTGGCCGGGTGCTGTTCGCGCACGGCTTCGGCCAGACCCGTCATGCCTGGAATGCCACCGCGCGTGCCCTGTCTGCAGCCGGCCTGCAGACCCTGGCTTATGACGCACGCGGCCACGGCGATTCGGACTGGAATGCCGCCGACCTGCCCTACCACGGCGAACAGTTCGCCGATGACCTGATCGTGCTGGCCGGCGAGCAGCCGCGCCCGCCGGTGCTGGTCGCAGCCTCGATGGGCGGCCTGTTCGGCCTGCTGGCCGAATCGCGCTGGCCGGGCCTGTTCTCGGCGATGGTGCTGGTCGACATCACCCCGCGTTGGGATACCGCCGGTGTTGAACGCATCCTGGCCTTCATGACCGCCCATCCCGACGGCTTCGCCTCGCTCACCCAGGCCGCCGACGTGATCTCGGCCTACATGCCGCACCGCCCGCGCAAATCCGAGCAGTCGCTGCGCGCCCTGCTGCGCGAGGACGGCCATGGCCGCTGGCGCTGGCACTGGGATCCGCGACTCGTGGCCGAACTGGCCCGCGACAGCGAGCAGCACCAGGATGCACTGGCCGAGGCCGCGCGGCAGGTGAAGTGCCCGCTGCTGCTGGTCAGCGGCGGCCGCAGCGACCTGGTCACGCCGCAGACCGTGGCCGAATTCCTGGCGTTGGCGCCGCACGCGCGCCATGTACAGCTGCCGCAGGCCACGCACATGGTCGCCGGCGATGACAACGACGCCTTTACCGCTACTGTGTTGGACTATCTGGACGTGTTGCCCGCAGCAGACGCTGCGGCTTCGTCCGCCACAAACGAGCACGTCACCGGAGCACGCTCATGAGCATCGTTCTTCCCTTCCTCGCCCTGCTGCTGGCAGGCGCGTTCGTCGCCTACCACCGCATGCGGCTGGTTACCTGGACGCTGATCAGCGTGGCCCTGCTGGCCGCCTGCTGGTTCATTCCCTACGTCAACCAGACCGCCACGATCGTCGCGGCCGCCGTGCTTGCCGTCATCGCCGTGCCGCTGCTGCTGCCGTTCATCCGCAAGCCGCTGCTGACCGGCCCGATGATGAAGGTGTTCCGCAAGGTGCTGCCGCCGCTGTCGCAGACCGAGCGCATCGCGCTGGAAACCGGCTCGGTCGGCTTCGAGGGCGAACTGTTCACCGGTGATCCGGACTGGAACATCCTGCTCAACTATCCCAAGCCGCAGCTGACCGCCGAAGAACAGGCCTTCCTCGATGGCCCGGTGGAAGAGCTGTGCACCATGGTCAACGACTGGGAAATCACCCACGTCCATGCCGACCTGCCGCCGGAGCTGTGGGCCTTCATCAAGAAGAACAAGTTCTTCGGCATGATCATCCCGAAGGAATACGGCGGCCTGGGCTTCTCCGCACTGGCCCACCACAAGGTCATCCAGAAGCTGGCCTCGGTGTCTTCGGTGGTCAGCTCCACCGTCGGCGTGCCGAACTCGCTGGGCCCGGGTGAACTGCTGGTGCATTACGGCACCCAGGAACAGAAGGACCAGTACCTGCCGCGCCTGGCCGATGGTCGCGAGGTGCCCTGCTTCGGCCTGACCGGTCCGTTCGCCGGTTCCGACGCCACCTCCATTCCGGACTACGGCATCGTCTGCAAGGGCGAGTGGAACGGCGAGCAGGTGCTCGGCGTCAAGCTGACCTTCGACAAGCGCTACATCACCCTGGCGCCGGTCGCATCGCTGATCGGCCTGGCCTTCCGCATGTACGACCCGGATGGCCTGATCGGCGATACCCGCGACATCGGCATCACCCTGGGCCTGCTGCCGCGCGACACCGCTGGTGTTGAAATCGGCCGTCGCCACTTCCCGCTGAACTCGACCTTCCAGAACGGTCCGATCCGCGGCAAGGACGTGTTCATTCCGTTGACCCAGCTGATCGGTGGCGCAGCCATGGCCGGCAAGGGCTGGAACATGCTCAACGAGTGCCTGGCCGTGGGCCGCTCGATCACGCTGCCGTCCACCGCCAGTGGCGGTGCCAAGGCCGGTGCCGCCGTCACCGGCGCCTACGCACGCATCCGCAAGCAGTTCGGCCTGTCGGTCGGCCGCTTCGAGGGCGTGGAAGAAGCGCTGGCCCGCATCGGCGGCAAGGCCTACAAGATCAGCGCGCTGTCGCAGGCCACCGCCGCGGCGGTCGACCGTGGTGACGTGCCGTCGGTGCCGTCGGCGATCGCCAAGTACCACTGCACCAACATGAGCCGCGAGGTGATCTCGGACATGATGGACGTGATCGGCGGCAAGGGCATCATCCTGGGGCCGCGCAACTTCGCCGGCCGCAGCTGGCAGGCCGCGCCGATCGCGATCACCGTGGAAGGCGCCAACATCATGACCCGCAGCCTGCTGATCTTCGGCCAGGGTGCGATCCTCTGCCACCCGTGGGTGCTGAAGGAAATGAAGGCCGCGCAGGATCCGGACACCCGTGCCGGCCTGCAGGAGTTCGACCGCAGCCTGTTCGGCCACATCCGCTTCGGTATCTCCAATGCCGTGCGTTCGTTCTGGTTCGGCCTGACCGGCGCGCGCTTCGGCGCCGCCCCGGGCGACGCCTATACCCGCCGCTACTTCCGCAAGCTGGACCGTTACTCGGCCAACCTGGCGCTGATGGCCGATATCTCGATGATGACCCTCGGCGGCAAGCTGAAGTTCAAGGAATCGCTGTCAGGCCGCCTGGGCGATGTGCTGAGCCACGTCTACATGACCAGCGCCATGCTCAAGCGCTACCACGACGAAGGCGCACCGCAGGCCGACCAGCCGCTGCTGGCCTGGGCCTTCCATGACAGCGTGCACAAGATCGAGGAATCGCTGTCGGCCGCGCTGCGCAACTTCCCGATCCGTCCGATCGGCTGGCTGATGTGGGCGCTGATCTTCCCGCTGGGCCGTCGTGCCGAGGCTCCGGGCGACCGTCTGAGCCGCCGCGTCGCCGCCCTGCTGATGGCGCCGAACGAAGCGCGTGATCGTCTGGCCAGCGGCGTGTTCCTGACCCCGTGCGAGAACAACCCGGGTGGCCGCATCAACAGCTACCTGAGCAAGGCGATCATGGCCGAGCCGGTGGAGCGCAAGTTCCTCAAGGCGCTGAAGAGCAAGGGCATCGAAGCGCTGGACTTCAAGGCCCAGCTGGACGAAGCCGTGGCCGAGGGCGTGATCACCCAGGACGAGCGCAGCCTGCTGGAAGAGCTGCGCACGCTGACCCTGGACACCATCACCGTGGACGATTTCGACACCCACGAGCTGCGCGCGGCCAGCTACTACGACCGCCAGCACAAGGATCCGCATTCGCAGGCGGCCTGATTGCCCGCGACACGCGTTGCCTTCGACGGCGGGCCTCGGCTCGCCGTCGTTCTATCCGCCGACCGGAAACCGATCATGTCCACGCCCCTGCTTTCGCTCTACCACCGCCTGCAGCGCTGGCCCGCCGGCAACTGGCTGTTCTCGCGCGCGGTCTGCTTCAAGGCGCCCTACTTCGCCAGCATCGCACCGCGCATCACCCGCCTGGAACACGGCCGCTGCGAAGGCACGCTGGCCGATCGCCGCAAGGTGCGCAACCACATCGGCACGGTGCATGCGATCGCGATGTGCAACCTGGCCGAGCTGACCGCCGGGCTGATGGTGGACGCGTCGCTGCCGAAGGGCATGCGCTGGATCCCGAAGGGGATGCAGGTGCAGTACCTGGCCAAGGCGCGTGGCACGCTGCAGGCGGTGGCGCTGCCGGCACAGCCGATTGTGGTCGCGGCCGAGGGCTATGCGCTGCCGGTGACGGTCAGCGTGCGCGACCGCGCGGGCACCGAGGTGTTCAGCGCGATCATCGACATGTGGATGTCGCCGGCAAAGTAGTGTCCCGGCGAACGGCGCAGCCCCTCGTGGGTGGGCGGCGAAAGCGGTTTATCGGTTGGGCCGGAGGGATGGGGCCGGGCGGGGACGCCGCAAGTACGTCCCTGTAGGCTTAGCCGCGCCATCCATGGCGCGGATACCCCGCCCGGCCCCACCCCTCCGGCCTCTGACAGATCTCTGCGGCGTCCACCACGCAAGAGAAAAAAGAAGAGCAGAAGCAAAAGCGGCCCAATGGCCGCTTTTTTCATGCGCGCAGAGCCCACGAGCGCAGCGACCCGCTGTTGCTCTTGATCTTCTTTTTTCTTCTCCGTGGGCTGGCCGCGCACGGAACCTGTCTGAGGCCGGGCGGGTTGGGTTCGCGGGGGTGTCCGCGGCATGGATGCCGCGGCCAAGCCTTATCTGATGGAAATCTGGCAGCGTAGGTGTCGAGAGCCGGCGTGGGCCGCCGTACGAGCCTGGATCTCGACGATCGCCATGTAGCTTGGCGCCCACGCCGGAATCTCCCTTGATCCGCCCGAACAGTTGCTGGAGC
>NZ_JCAFVQ010000010.1:0-16813 GCF_059372535.1 Stenotrophomonas sp. YJH_SMC_43 | reverse complement strand
GAGCAGCTCGGCGTCGTCAACCATGTCGGCCTTGTTCAGGAACACGACGATGTACGGCACGCCGACCTGACGCGACAGCAGGATGTGCTCGCGGGTCTGCGGCATCGGGCCGTCAGCGGCCGAGCACACCAGGATCGCGCCGTCCATCTGGGCGGCACCGGTGATCATGTTCTTGACGTAGTCAGCGTGGCCCGGGCAATCGACGTGGGCGTAGTGACGGACCGGGGATTCGTATTCGACGTGCGCGGTCGAGATCGTGATACCACGAGCCTTTTCTTCCGGAGCGGCGTCGATCGAGGAGTAATCCTTGAACTCGCCACCGAAGCGCTCGGCACCGATCTTGGTCAGTGCAGCGGTCAGCGTGGTCTTGCCGTGATCGACGTGACCGATGGTGCCGACGTTGACGTGCGGCTTGGTGCGCTCGAACTTACCCTTTGCCATTGTTCTATACCTTGATTGTTCGTAAGTGGTTTCAAGAGAGGCTGAGCGAGGCTCAGCCCTTCTTCATGACGGCTTCGGCGATGTTGGTCGGCGCCGGCTCGTAGTGATCGAATTCCATGGTGAAGGTGGCGCGGCCCTGGGTCTGCGAACGCAGCGCAGTGGCGTAGCCGAACATTTCACCCAGCGGGATCATCGCGTTGATGATGCTGGCCGAACCGTCACCGGTGGTGTCGGAACCCTGCAGCACGCCGCGACGACGGCTGACGTCGCCCATCACGTCACCCTGGTAATCCTCCGGGGTCACGATCTCGACCTTCATGATCGGCTCCAGCAGCACCGGCTTGGCCTTGGCGAAGCCCTGCTTGAAGGCCATCGACGAAGCCAGCTTGAACGCCATTTCCGAGGAGTCGACGTCGTGGTACGAACCGAACACCAGCTTCACCTTGACGTCCACGACCGGGAAGCCAGCCAGCGGGCCGCTGGTGATGGTTTCGCGCAGGCCCTTTTCAACCGACGGAATGAATTCCTTCGGGATCACGCCGCCGGTGATGTCGTTGATGAACAGGAAGTCGTCCTTGATCATCGGAGCGATCTTCGGATCGGCACGATCTTCAGCGGTGATCGGCGACAGCTCGATCACGACGTGACCGTACTGACCCTTACCACCGGACTGCTTGGCGTGCTTGTAGTCCGACTTGACGTCGGCCAGGGTGATGGTTTCGCGGTAGGCCACCTGCGGCGCGCCGACGTTGGCTTCAACGTTGAACTCGCGCTTCAGGCGGTCGACGATGATGTCCAGGTGCAGCTCGCCCATGCCCGAGATGATGGTCTGGCCGGATTCTTCGTCGGTCTTGACGCGGAACGACGGATCTTCCTGCGCCAGACGGCCCAGGGCCAGACC
Source organism: Stenotrophomonas sp. YJH_SMC_43 (assembly GCF_059372535.1). NCBI lineage: Bacteria > Pseudomonadati > Pseudomonadota > Gammaproteobacteria > Lysobacterales > Lysobacteraceae > Stenotrophomonas > Stenotrophomonas sp. YJH_SMC_43. The sequence goes on along the minus strand of NZ_JCAFVQ010000010.1, from coordinate 15,471 downwards.
CATCTTTTCCTGGTCCGACTTGGTCTTCGGCTCGACGGCCATCGAGATCACCGGCTCCGGGAACGTCATGCGCTCCAGGATGATCGGGGCGTCCACGGCGCACAGGGTGTCACCGGTGGTGGTGTCCTTCAGGCCCACGGCAGCGGCGATGTCACCGGCCAGAACTTCCTTGATTTCCTCGCGGTTGTTCGAGTGCATCTGCAGGATGCGGCCGATGCGCTCCTTCTTGCCCTTCACCGAGTTCAGCACGGTGTCGCCACCGTTCAGGGTGCCCGAGTAGACACGGAAGAAGGTCAGCGCGCCGACGAACGGGTCGGTGATGATCTTGAAGGCCAGCGACGAGAACGGAGCCTTGTCGTCCGACTTGCGGGTCATTTCGACGGTGTCGTCGTCAACGTCCACGCCCTTCACGTCCGGCACGTCGACCGGCGACGGCAGCAGCTGGATCACGCCGTCCAGCATGGCCTGCACGCCCTTGTTCTTGAAGGCCGAGCCGCAGTACATCGGCACGATTTCAGTGGCCAGGGTGCGGGTACGCAGCGCATTGATGATTTCAGCCTCGGCCAGCTCTTCGCCGCCCAGGTACTTTTCCATCAGCTCTTCGCTGGCTTCGGCAGCGGTCTCGACCATGAACTGGCGAGCCTCTTCAGCCGGGCCCTGCAGTTCGGCCGGGATTTCACCGTACTCGAACTTCATGCCCTGCGAAGCCTCATCCCAATGGATGGCCTTCATCTTCAGCAGGTCGACAACGCCCTTGAAGTTGTCTTCAGCGCCGATCGGCAGCTGCATCGGCACGGCAACCGCGCCCAGCTTGGCCTTCAGCTGGCCGACGACCTTCTGGAAGTTGGCACCGGTGCGGTCCATCTTGTTGACGAACGCGATGCGCGGCACGTGGTACTTGTTGGCCTGGCGCCACACGGTTTCCGACTGCGGCTGCACGCCACCGACGGCGCACAGGACGAAGACGGCACCGTCGAGCACGCGCAGCGAGCGCTCCACTTCGATGGTGAAGTCGACGTGCCCGGGGGTGTCGATGATGTTGAAGCGGTGCTCCGGCAGGGACTTGTCCATGCCCTTCCAGAACGCGGTGGTGGCAGCGGACTGGATCGTGATGCCACGCTCCTGCTCCTGCTCCATCCAGTCCATGGTGGCGGCGCCGTCGTGCACTTCACCGATCTTGTGGCTCTTGCCGGTGTAGAACAGGATGCGCTCGGACGTGGTGGTCTTGCCGGCATCGATGTGAGCCATGATGCCGAAGTTACGGTAACGCTCGATGGGAGTGGAACGGGCCACGGGAGCCTCTCAGATTTCTTGGATTTCGGATGGCCGAACGCCGCCTTTCGGCGGCCTTCGGATTGGCGCAGCCCTTCTGGGACCGCGAGGCAGCACGCACCGAAGTGGTGCTGCCCTGCCTGTTTTACAAGGCCGTCAAACTCACCAGCGGTAGTGGGCGAATGCCTTGTTGGCTTCGGCCATGCGGTGGGTTTCTTCGCGCTTCTTGATGGCGCCGCCACGGTTTTCCGAGGCGTCGATCAGTTCAGCAGCCAGCTTCTTCGGCATGGTGTTCTCACCACGCTTGCGCGCGGAGTCGATCAGCCAGCGCATGGCCAGAGCCATCTTGCGCGACGAACGCACTTCGACCGGCACCTGGTAGGTGGCACCACCGACGCGGCGCGACTTGACTTCGACCGCCGGAGCGACGTTGTCCAGAGCCTTCTGCACCAGCTCAATGGCGTTGGCGCTGCTGTTCTTCTCGGTGATCACGTCCATGGCGCCGTACACGATCTTTTCGGCGACGGACTTCTTGCCGCTCTGCATGACCATGTTGATGAAGCGGGCGATGGTTTCGCTTCCGTGCTTCGGATCGGGCAGGACGGAACGCTGCGGAGTATTACCCTTACGCGACATAGTGCTCTCTCCTTATGCCTTCGGACGCTTGGCGCCGTACTTGGAACGGGCCTGGCGACGCTTGGCAACGCCGGCGGCGTCGAGCGAGCCACGAACGGTGTGGTAACGCACACCCGGCAGGTCCTTGACGCGACCGCCGCGGATCAGGACCACGGAGTGCTCCTGCAGGTTGTGGCCTTCACCACCGATGTAGGAAATCACTTCTTCCTGGTTGGTCAGGCGGACCTTGGCAACCTTGCGCAGAGCCGAGTTCGGCTTCTTCGGAGTGGTGGTGTAGACACGGGTGCAGACGCCACGGCGCTGCGGGCACTTGTCGAGCGCCGGCGAGGCACTCTTGTAGGTGGTCGCTTGCCGCGGCTTGCGGACCAGCTGGTTGATCGTCGCCATCAGTAGGTTCTTCTGATTGGTGGCCGGAAAATCCGACCAGAGATGCGGAAATGTTAAAGCAGGCCAAAATTCTGGCCTGCTGAGACAGACGATTGTAGCAACCCGTCAGGAAAGCAGTCAAACGCCTCCTGTCAAGCCCGTTCCTGATCCTGGAACGTTACTGGGGGGCCTCCATGTACCCCGTTCAGGTTGGCCGGGGCGATCGCGGACGACCTCCCCTGCCCTTTCCCTACCCGTCGATGAACCGACGGGGTGGTCCGGCCTTGCGGCCGGACCGGATACCTCATTCTTCGCCGGACGCCTGTTCAGCTTCAGCTTCAACGGCCGGAGCCTCGACTGCAGCCGGGGTGCCGGTCAGGGCCTGCATCTCCGAGTCGGTCAGACCCGAAGCGCCGCGGCGGCGGCTGCTGTGGTACGACAGACCGGTACCGGCCGGGATCAGGCGGCCCACGATCACGTTTTCCTTCAGACCGCGCAGGTTGTCCTTGGTACCGCGGACGGCCGCTTCGGTCAGCACGCGGGTGGTTTCCTGGAACGACGCGGCCGAGATGAACGATTCGGTCGCCAGCGAGGCCTTGGTGATACCCAGCAGGACCGGATCGAAGTGCGCCGGCAGCTCGTTGCGGGTCGACAGGCGCGCATTCTCCTCGATAACGCGCTGACGCTCCACCTGCTCGCCGTTCAGGAACTTGCTGCTGCCCTGGTCGGTGATCTCGACCTTGCGCAGCATCTGGCGGGTGATCACCTCGATGTGCTTGTCGTTGATCTTCACGCCCTGCAGGCGGTACACGTCCTGGATTTCCTTCACCAGGTAGGCCGCCAACGGTTCGACACCCAGCAGGCGCAGGATGTCCTGCGGGCTCGGCTCGCCGTCCACGATGGTTTCACCCTTGGTGACATGCTCGCCTTCGAACACGATGACCTGGCGGTACTTCGGAATCAGCTCTTCGTGCTCCGAACCATCGGTGTCCTTGATGATCAGGCGCTGCTTGCCCTTGGTGTCCTTGCCGAAGCTGATGATGCCCGAACGCTCGGCCAGCACCGCCGGATCCTTCGGCTTGCGCGCTTCGAACAGATCGGCCACGCGCGGCAGACCACCGGTGATGTCGCGGGTCTTCGACGCTTCCTGCGGAATCTTGGCGACCACGTCACCCACGCCGACGGCAGCGCCGTCCTGCAGGTTGACGATCGAGCGCGGCGGCAGCAGGTACTGCGCCGGCAGGTCGGTGCCCGGAATCGACAGGTCGTTGCCCTTGGCGTCGACGATGCGCACGATCGGGCGCAGATCCTTGGCCTGGGTACCACGACGCTTCGGATCGGTGATTTCGCGCGAAGCAAGGCCGGTCAGCTCGTCGGTCTTCTCGATGACGGTGATGCCGTCGACGAAGTCGATGAAGCGGATGAAGCCGGCCACTTCCGACACGATCGGGTGGTTATGCGGATCCCAGTTGGCCACGGTCTGGCCCGCCTTGATCGCATCACCGTCCTTGGACGTGATGGTCGCACCGTACGGCAGCTTGTAACGCTCACGCTCACGGCCGTGGGCATCGAGCACCGAGATTTCGCCCGAGCGCGACACTGCCACCAGCGAGCCGTTGGCATGCTCGACGGACTTGAGGTTGCTGAACTTGACCGAGCCGGTGGTCTTGACGGTGATGTTGTCGACCGCAGCAGCTCGCGACGCCGCACCACCGATGTGGAACGTACGCATGGTCAGCTGGGTACCCGGCTCACCGATGGACTGGGCGGCGATGACGCCGACCGCTTCACCGATGTTGACCAGGTGACCACGGGCCAGATCGCGGCCGTAGCAGCGCGAGCAGACACCGAAGGCCGATTCGCAGGAGATGGTCGAGCGGACCTTGATGGTCTGCACGCCGGCATCTTCCAGCTTGGCAACCCAGGCTTCGTCCAGCAGGGTGTTGCGGGTGACGATCGGATCTTCGTCGTTGCCCGGCAGGAACACGTCCTCGGCAACCACGCGACCCAGCACGCGGTCCTTCAGCGGCTCGACCACGTCGCCGCCTTCCACGATCGGGGTCATGATCAGGCCTTCGGTGGTACCGCAATCCACCTCGGTGATCACCACGTCCTGCGCGACGTCGACCAGACGACGGGTCAGGTAACCCGAGTTCGCGGTCTTCAGCGCGGTATCGGCCAGACCCTTACGGGCACCGTGGGTGGAGTTGAAGTACTCCTGCACGTTCAGGCCTTCGCGGAAGTTCGCCTTGATGGGCGTCTCGATGATCGAGCCATCCGGACGGGCCATCAGGCCGCGCATGCCGGCCAGCTGACGGATCTGCGCCTGCGAACCACGCGCACCGGAGTCGGCCATGATGTACAGCGAGTTCATCGACTTCTGGTCGATGGTCTCACCCTTGGCGTTGACCACCTTCTCGGTACCGATGGTGTCCATCATCGCCTTGGCGATGCGCTCGTTGGTGCGCGACCAGATGTCGACCACCTTGTTGTAGCGCTCGCCGGCGGTGACCAGGCCCGACTGGTACTGCTCCTGGATTTCCAGCACTTCGGCTTCGGCCTCGGTGAGGATGCCCTTCTTCTCGTCCGGGATCAGCATGTCGTCGATGCCAATGGAGACGCCGGCGCGGGTCGCATAGGCGAAGCCGGTGTACATCAGCTTGTCGGCGAACACGACCGTGTCCTTCAGGCCCAGCTGGCGGTAGCTGGAGTTGATCAGGCGGCTGATGTTCTTCTTGGTCAGCTCGACATTGGCCAGCGCGAACGGCAGGCCTTCCGGCAGGATTTCAGCCAGCAGGGCACGACCGATCGTGGTGTCCACGATCGAGGTCTTGTTCTGCTTGTTGCCGTCTTCGTCGGTCACCACCTCGGTGATGCGGACCTTGACCTTGGCGTGCAGTTCCACCACGCGGTTGTCATAGGCACGCTTGACTTCGGCGATGTTGGCGAAGGCCATGCCCTCGCCCTTCTTGTTTTCCAGCGAGCGGGTCATGTAGTACAGACCCAGCACGACGTCCTGCGACGGCACAATGATCGGCTCGCCGTTGGCCGGCGACAGGATGTTGTTGGTGGACATCATCAGCGCACGCGCTTCCAGCTGGGCTTCCAGCGAGAGCGGCACGTGGACGGCCATCTGGTCACCGTCGAAGTCGGCGTTGAACGCGGTGCAGACCAGCGGATGCAGCTGGATGGCCTTGCCTTCGATCAGCACCGGCTCGAACGCCTGGATGCCCAGACGGTGCAGGGTCGGCGCACGGTTCAGCATCACCGGATGCTCGCGGATGACCTCTTCCAGGATGTCCCAGACTTCGGCTTCTTCGCGCTCGACCAGCTTCTTGGCAGCCTTGATGGTGGTGGCCAGGCCACGACGCTGCAGCTTGGCGAAGACGAACGGCTTGAACAGCTCGAGCGCCATCTTCTTCGGCAGGCCGCACTGGTGCAGGCGCAGGTACGGACCGACCACGATGACCGAACGGCCCGAGTAGTCGACGCGCTTGCCGAGCAGGTTCTGGCGGAAGCGACCCTGCTTGCCCTTGATCATGTCGGCCAGCGACTTCAGCGGGCGCTTGTTGGTGCCGGTGATGGCACGGCCACGACGGCCGTTGTCCAGCAGCGCATCGACCGATTCCTGCAGCATGCGCTTTTCATTGCGCACGATGATGTCCGGCGCGCTCAGTTCGAGCAGGCGGCGCAGGCGGTTGTTGCGGTTGATGACGCGGCGGTACAGGTCGTTCAGGTCGGAGGTCGCGAAGCGGCCGCCATCCAGCGGGACCAGCGGACGCAGGTCCGGCGGCAGCACCGGCAGCACGGTCATGACCATCCATTCCGGACGGTTGCCCGATTCCAGGAAGGCTTCGATCAGCTTGATGCGCTTGGTGAGGCGCTTGAGCTTGGTTTCCGAACCGGTAGCGGCGATTTCCTCGCGCAGGCGGGTCATTTCCGACTGCAGGTCGATGGTGCGCAGCAGTTCGTACACGGCCTCGGCGCCCATGGCGGCGTCGAAGTCGTCACCGTGCTCCTGGCGGGCCTGCAGGTACTGTTCTTCGGTCAGCAGCTGGCGGCGTTCCAGGGCGGTCAGGCCCGGCTCGGTCACCACGTAGGCTTCGAAGTACAGCACGCGCTCGATGTCGCGCAGGGTCATGTCCAGCATCAGGCCGATGCGCGACGGCAGCGACTTCAGGAACCAGATGTGCGCGACCGGCGAGGCCAGGTCGATGTGGCCCATGCGCTCGCGACGCACCTTGGCCAGGGTCACTTCGGTGCCGCACTTTTCGCAGACCACGCCGCGGTGCTTCATGCGCTTGTACTTGCCGCACAGGCACTCGTAGTCCTTCACCGGGCCGAAGATGGCGGCGCAGAACAGGCCGTCGCGTTCCGGCTTGAAGGTACGGTAGTTGATGGTTTCCGGCTTCTTCACTTCGCCGAAGGACCACGAACGGATCAGGTCCGGCGAAGCCAGCGCGATCTTGATCGCGTCGAAGTCCAGCGTCTGGCGCTGCTGGTTGAAGAGGTTGAGCAGGTCTTTCATGGTGTTCTCCAGAAGGAGGAATGCTGTGTCGATGGGCTTTCAGTTCACTGCCAGCGGCGCGGCGGCGGACCGCCGCGCCGGCATGGATCAGTTGTCTTCCAGTTCCATGTTGATAGCCAGCGAGCGGATTTCCTTCACGAGCACGTTGAAGGATTCCGGCATGCCCGCGACCATCTCGTGCTCACCGTCGACGATGTTCTTGTACATCTGGTTGCGGCCCTGCACGTCATCGGACTTCACCGTCAGCATTTCCTGCAGGGTGTAGGCCGCGCCGTAGGCTTCCAGCGCCCAGACTTCCATTTCACCGAAGCGCTGGCCGCCGAACTGCGCCTTGCCGCCCAGCGGCTGCTGGGTGACGAGCGAGTACGGACCGGTCGAACGGGCGTGCATCTTGTCGTCGACCAGGTGGTTCAGCTTCAGGTAGTGCATGTAACCCACGGTGGTGTGGCGATCGAACGCTTCACCGGTGCGGCCGTCGTACAGCTGGGTCTGGCCACTGCTCGGCAGGTCGGCCAGTTCCAGCATGCGCTTGATTTCCGCTTCGGTGGCGCCGTCGAACACCGGAGTGGCCATCGGCACGCCGTCGGTCAGGTTGCGGGCCAGACGCAGCAGTTCCTCGTCGCTGAACTGCGACAGGTCGACACGGTTGGCCACGTTGGTGTCGTCGTGGTTGTAGATGTCGTCCAGGAACTTGCGCAGGTCGGCAACGGCGGCTTGGGCCTCCATCATCGCCTGGATCTTGCGGCCCAGGCCCTTGGCGGCCCAGCCCAGGTGCACTTCCAGGATCTGGCCGATGTTCATACGCGACGGCACGCCCAGCGGGTTCAGCACGATGTCCACGGTCTCGCCCGAGGCCATGTACGGCATGTCCTCGACCGGCACCACGTTGGAGACCACACCCTTGTTGCCGTGGCGGCCTGCCATCTTGTCACCCGGCTGGATGCGGCGCTTCACGGCCAGGAATACCTTGACCATCTTCAGCACGCCCGGGGCGAGGTCGTCACCGGCGGTGATCTTGCCGCGCTTGTCGGCGAAGCGACGCTCGAACTCCTTCTCGTGCGCCTGGATCTGCTTCTGCGCGCGCTCGATGGCTTCCGAAGCGTCCTCGTCCTTCATGCGCAGGGCGAACCAGTCAGCCTTCTTCAGGCCGTCCAGGAAGGCGTCGCTGATCACGTCACCCTTCTTCAGGCCAGCGCCACCGTTGACCACCTTGCCCACGATCTGCGAACGCAGACGCATGTAGATGGCGGCTTCCAGGATGCGGAACTGGTCGTCGAAGTCCTTCTTGACGCGCTTGATTTCAGACTCTTCGATCTGGCGGGCGCGCTTGTCCTTCTCGATGCCGTCGCGGGTGAAGACCTGCACGTCGATGACGGTGCCGTCCATGCCCGGCGGAACGCGCAGCGAGCTGTCCTTAACGTCCGAAGCCTTCTCGCCGAAGATCGCGCGCAGCAGCTTCTCTTCCGGGGTCAGCTGGCTTTCGCCCTTCGGGGTGACCTTGCCGACCATGATGTCGCCGGCGCGGACTTCGGCACCGATGTACACCACGCCGCTCTCGTCCAGGCGGTTCAGCGCCTGCTCGGAGACGTTCGGGATGTCGGCGGAGATTTCCTCCGGCCCCAGCTTGGTGTCACGCGCAACGCAGGTCAGCTCTTCGATGTGGATCGTGGTGTAACGATCCTCTTCCACCACGCGCTCGGAGAGCAGGATGGAGTCTTCGAAGTTGTAGCCGTTCCACGGCATGAACGCGATCAGCATGTTCTGGCCCAGGGCCAGTTCGCCGATGTCGGTGGACGGACCGTCGGCCAGCACGTCGCCGCGGGCGATGACGTCACCCACCTGGACCAGCGGACGCTGGTTGATGCAGGTGTTCTGGTTCGAACGGGTGTACTTGACCAGGTTGTAGATGTCCACGCCTGCGTCGGTGGCGCCAACGATCTCTTCCTCGTTGACCTTGACCACGATGCGGGCGGCGTCGATCTGCACGATCTCGCCACCACGACGGGCGTTCACGGTCACACCGGAGTCACGGGCCACGGCGCGCTCGATGCCGGTACCGACCAGCGGCTTCTGCGCACGCAGGGTCGGCACGGCCTGACGCTGCATGTTGGCGCCCATCAGTGCGCGGTTCGCGTCATCGTGCTCCAGGAACGGAACCAGCGCGGCCGCGATCGACACGGTCTGCATCGGCGAGACGTCCATGAAGTGGACTTCCGCCGGCGGCTTCAGCAGCGATTCGCCCTGGAAGCGGCACGGAACGAACTGCTCGGTCAGCATGCTGTCGGCATTGGTCAGGGCGTTGGCCTGCGCAATGACGTACTCGTTTTCTTCGATCGCCGACAGGAACTCGACTTCGTCATAGACCTTGCCGTCCACGACCTTGCGGTACGGGGTCTCAAGGAAACCGTACTGGTTGGTGCGGGCGTACACGGCCAGCGAGTTGATCAGGCCGATGTTCGGGCCTTCCGGGGTTTCGATGGTGCAGACGCGGCCGTAATGGGTCGGGTGCACGTCACGCACTTCGAAGCCGGCGCGCTCACGGGTCAGGCCGCCCGGGCCCAGGGCCGAGACGCGACGCTTGTGGGTCACTTCCGACAGCGGGTTGTTCTGGTCCATGAACTGCGACAGCTGCGAGGAGCCGAAGAACTCCTTGATGGCAGCGGCGACCGGCTTGGCGTTGATCAGTTCCTGCGGGGTCAGGCCTTCCGACTCGGCCATCGACAGGCGCTCCTTGACCGCGCGCTCGACGCGGACCAGGCCCACGCGGAACACGTTCTCGGCCATTTCACCGACCGAACGCACGCGACGGTTGCCCAGGTGGTCGATATCGTCGACCACGCCGCGACCGTTGCGGATCTCGGTCAGGACCTTGATCACGTCCAGGATGTCGGAGCTGTCGCCATGGGCGGCGACCAGGCGCTTGGACTCTTCGTCGTTGCGCTCACCGTAGTACTTGCGGTCGTACAGCACGGCTTCGCCGGTGGTTTCCTTGCGGCCCACGCGACGGTTGAACTTCATGCGGCCGACCGCGGACAGGTCGTAGCGCTCGAAGGTGAAGAACAGGTTGTGGAACAGGTTCTGCGCGGCATCCTTGGTCGGCGGCTCGCCCGGACGCATCATGCGGTAGATCTCGACCAGGGCTTCCAGCTGGGTCTTGGTCGGGTCGATGCGCAGGGTGTTGGACAGGTACGGGCCACGATCCAGATCGTTCACCCACAGGGTGCCCACGGCATCCACGCCAGCCTTGCGGAAGGCCTGCAGCTGCTCGTCGGTGATCTCGTCATTGGCCTGGGCCAGCAGTTCGCCGGTCGAGGCGTCGACCACGTCGTGCGACAGGATGCGGCCGACGATGTAGTCGTCCGGCACGGCCAGGGCGGCGATGCCCGAGGCTTCCAGCTGCTTGATGTGGCGCGCGGTGATGCGCTTGCCGGCTTCCACGATGACCTTGTCGCCGTCGGCGAGGTCAAAGCCCAGGGTTTCGCCACGCAGGCGTTCCGGCACCAGCTCCAGCTGGACGCCTTCATCCGGGTTGATGTGGAAGGTGTTGATCTCGAAGAACTCGGCCAGCATCTCTTCGTTGCTGTAGCCAAGCGCGCGCAGCAGGATCGACACCGGCAGCTTGCGGCGGCGGTCGATACGGGTGAACAGCGCGTCCTTCGGGTCGAACTCGAAGTCCAGCCAGGAACCGCGGTAAGGAATGATGCGGGCGCTGTACAGCAGCTTGCCCGAGCTGTGGGTCTTGCCACGGTCGTGGTCGAAGAACACACCCGGCGAGCGGTGCAGCTGCGAGACGATGACGCGCTCGGTGCCGTTGACGATGAAGGTGCCGTTCTCGGTCATCAGCGGGATTTCGCCCAGATAGACCTCCTGCTCCTTCACGTACTTGATGGCCTTGGTCGACGACTCACGGTCGTAGATCACCAGGCGCACGGTCACGCGCAGCGGGGCGCCGTAGCTCATGCCACGCTGGCGGCACTCACGCTCGTCGAAGACCGGTTCGCCCAGCTTGTAGCCGACGTATTCCAGGGCAGCATTGCCGCTGTAGCTGGCGATCGGGAAGACCGACTTCAGCGCAGCGTGCAGGCCGTGGTCCGTGCGCTTGGCCGGATCGACGTTTTCCTGCAGGAATTCACGATAGGAATCCACCTGGATGGCGAGCAGGAACGGCACTTCGAGAATCGAGCGCTGCTTGCCGAAATCCTTGCGGATACGCTTTTTTTCGGTGAACGAATAGGACGTCATGAGGTCTTCCACCTTGTTGTGCGGATCGTGCGCCCACGATCCGAAGGGAACTTGAAATTGTCAGTTGGAAGTCGCTGGTATTGCCGGCACCAGCACGCCTTCTCCCGCTACTTCCAACTGCCAACTCGTCTGCATCCACTCCCCCGCTGCCGCGCGCTGCGCTGGCCGGCCGGGGTCTGACCGCAGCCCGTGTTGGGCTTTTTCCTGCTGTTTTTCACATCCACGCACGGCGTGGATCTACAACACTGCAACAACGACCAAAGGCCGGGGGCTTACGCCCCCAGCCTTGGCTGCATCGCCGTGAATCGGTGACGATGCAAGGTAACTGCTTACTTGACTTCGACAGTCGCGCCAGCAGCTTCCAGGTCCTTCTTCATCTTCTCGGCGTCGTCCTTCGAAGCGCCTTCCTTCAGGACGCCACCGGCTTCGGCCAGGTCCTTCGCTTCCTTCAGGCCCAGGCCGGTGATGGCGCGGACGGCCTTGATGACTTCGACCTTCTTGTCGCCGGCCGACTTCAGGGTGACGGTGAACTCGGTCTGCTCTTCAACAGCAGCAGCCGGGCCAGCGGCAGCAGCCACGGCAACCGGAGCAGCGGCGGAGACGCCGAACTTCTCTTCGATGGCCTTGACCAGCTCCATCACTTCCATCAGGGACTTCTCGGCGATGGCGTCGACGATCTGTTCGTTGGTAAGGGACATGATTAATACCTTTGGATGATTTTCTGGGTTGAGGTTCCGTCAGGAACCACGGTAAGTCGAAACTCAGGCGGTCTCGGCGGCCGGCTCGGCAGCGTCGGCGGCGACGTCGCCACCACCCTGCTTCTCGCCAACGGCCTTGATGGCGCGGGCAAACATCGTGACCGGCTCGGTCAGGACGCGGGCCAGCATGGCCAGGGCCTGGTCGCGGGTCGGCAGCGAGGCCAGCACTTCGACGTGGCTTGCCGGGAACACTTCGCCACCGATGGCGACGACCTTAGCCTTCAGCTTGTCGTTGCCCTTGGCGGCTTCCTTGATCAGGCGACCGGCAGCGCCGGGCTCCTCGAGCGAGAACGCGTACAGCAGCGGACCAACCATCTGGTCCTGGGCGACTGCGAACTCGGTGCCTTCAACGGCGCGCGAAGCCAGGGTGTTCTTGACAACCTTCAAGAAAACACCGGTTTCACGAGCCTGCTTGCGCATCGCGGTCATCTGGGCGACCGTGGTGCCAGCGTATTCGGCTGCGATCAAGGAGTGGGCCTTGGCGGCGACGTCTGCCAGCTCGGCGACTACTTCTTGCTTCTGGGACAGATTGAGAGCCATTGCACTCCTCCTATTGAACTCCGCTTACGGCTCCTGCCGTGTGCGGTCCTGTGCGGCATCCGTCCTGGACGCCGGGAACATCGGGATGATGTTCCGGGGGTGGGCCGTTCTAGACCTGGAGTGGGCCAACCTGGGAAACCCAGACGTGCGTGAACCAGAAAAACTCCAGAAGGGCACCATCTACGCAGGGTGATTCCGGGGAATCGATTAAGCGCTCATGACTGCTCCGGCGGCGACTCCTTGCCAGATCGAGCTTCCGTGCCCGTCGCCGGTATTGCCACGACCGCGCCTGCGGTCTTTGACGGCTACCGCGGGCGATGCACTGCCAGCGATGCCTTCAAATGTCACGGTCACGGCACCGAAGGTACCGTGACCGCTTGAAACAATTACTTCAGGGTCAGCGACGACTGGTCGACGGTGACGCCCGGGCCCATCGTCGAGCTGACCGAAACCTTCTGCAGGTAGGTGCCCTTCGAGGTGGCCGGCTTGGCCTTGATCAGGTCCAGCAGCAGCGCGGTCAGGTTCGACTTCAGCGCGTCTTCGGCGAAGTCGGCCTTGCCGATGGTGCAGTGGATGATGCCGGCCTTGTCGGTGCGGTAACGGACCTGACCCGACTTGGCGTTCTTCACGGCTTCACCCGGGTTCGGGGAAACGGTGCCGACCTTCGGGTTCGGCATCAGGCCGCGCGGGCCCAGCACGGTGCCCAGCTTACCGACGACGCGCATGGCGTCCGGGGTCGCGATGACGACGTCGTAGTTCAGATCGCCGGCCTGCATCTTCTCGGCCAGGTCATCCATACCGACGGCTTCGGCGCCAGCGGCCAGGGCTTCGTCAGCCTTGGCACCGGCCGGAGCGAACACGGCGACGCGGACCGACTTGCCGGTACCGGCCGGCAGCACGGTGGAGCCACGGACCTGCTGGTCGGACTTCTTCGCATCGACGCCCAGGCGCACAGCGACGTCGATCGACTCGACGAACTTGGCCTTGGTGGCGCTCTTCAGGATGTTGATCGCGTCCTCGAAGGCGTATGCCTTACCCGGAACGACGGCGGCCTTGATGGCCTTCTCACGCTTGGTCTGTGCCATCTTATTAACCCTCCACCACGAGGCCCATGGAACGGGCAGAGCCAGCGATGGTACGCACGGCGGCGTCCAGATCGGCGGCAGTCAGATCCGGTTCCTTCGCCTTGGCGATCTCTTCCAGCTGCTTACGGGTGACCTTGCCGACCTTCTCGGTGTTCGGGCGCTTGGAGCCCGACGAGATGCCAGCGGCCTTCTTCAGCAGGGTGGTGGCCGGGGTGCTCTTGGTGATGAAGGTGAACGTACGGTCCGAGTAGGCCGTGATGATCACCGGAACCGGCAGGCCCGGCTCGAGCTTCTGCGTGGCAGCGTTGAACGCCTTGCAGAATTCCATGATGTTCAGACCGCGCTGACCCAGCGCAGGACCGACCGGCGGCGAGGGGTTGGCCTGACCGGCCTTCACCTGCAGCTTGATGTAACCGACAACTTTCTTTGCCATGTGAGTACTCTCCGGGTGCTAGCGCCTTTCGACAACAGGCTCCCCATCGGACCGGGAATCACGCGTCCCGGCATCGCGTTTTGAAATCATGCTGAAGGCCACCTTGCGGCGGCCTCGTCCTGCTGGCTTCCCAGCGGGGAGCCGCGCACTATATCAGGTTTTTTCTTCACATGCCTGAAGCGGCACGTAAACGAGAGAAACCGGGCCAAGCCCGGTTTCTTGTCCGGAGTCGAGCATGGCTCGACTCTACGACTGGATCAGACGGCCTTTTCGACCTGGCCGAACTCGAGTTCGACCGGAGTGGCACGGCCGAAGATCAGCACCGAGACGCGCAGACGGCTCTTCTCGTAGTTGACCTCTTCGACGACGCCATTGAAATCGTTGAACGGGCCGTCGGTGACGCGGACCATCTGGCCCGGCTCGAACAGCACCTTCGGACGCGGCTTCTCGACGCCTTCCTGAACGCGGTTCAGGATGGCTTCGGCCTCGGAATCGGCGATCGGCAGCGGACGGTCGGCAGTGCCGCCGATGAAGCCCATGACGCGCGGGGTTTCCTTGACCAGGTGCCAGCTTTCGTTGTCGATGCGCGGAATACCGGCTTCTTCGTGGGTCTCGATCTGGACCAGCACGTAACCCGGGAAGAACTTGCGCTCGGAGCGGCGCTTCTGGCCAGCGCGCATCTCGACCACTTCTTCGGTCGGGACCAGGACATCGCCGAAGCGCTCTTCCATGCCGTCACGGACGATGCGATCGCGCAGAGCCTGCGCCACCGACTTCTCGAAGCCCGAATAGGCGTGAACGACGTACCAACGCTTCATGCAATTCTCCTTAGCGGCTCAGGAACAGCTGAATCAGCCACTGAATGACGTAATCGAACCCACCCAGCAGCAGGCTGAGAATGGTTACCACCACCATCACGACCCAGGTCATGCGGATGGCTTCCTGGCGCGTCGGCCAGACCACCTTGCGCAGTTCGAAGCGCGACTCGGAGAGGAATTCGCGGGTGTCGCGCCCCTTGCCGGTCAGCATGAACACGCCGATACCGCCAACCAGACCGACTACAACCGCCAACGCACGCAGCTGACCCGCCCACGCACCCAGCTGGGTGGCGCGACCGGAGTCGGCGGAGAACCAGAACCAGACGAACAGACCAGCCAGCACCAGCAGCGATGCGGCGACGTACTTGACGATATCCCCGCCATTGGCGGAGTTGTCCTTGGAGTGTTCGATCTTGCTATTCATCCGGCTGTGTCTGCTTTAGCGGCCCAGGCCGCTGGATAAGGTGGGCAGATGGCACGCCAGGAGGGACTCGAACCCCCAACCTGCGGTTTTGGAGACCGCTGCTCTGCCAATTGAGCTACTGGCGTACGTATTGAAACTTGCCTTCCCTTAGACGGCGAAGGCGGACCGAGGTTCCCGGCCCGCCATTCGCGTAACCGGCGGCGCTATGCAACCACCGGTACTGCAGGCTTACTCGATGATCTTCGAGA
Organism: Stenotrophomonas sp. YJH_SMC_43; assembly: GCF_059372535.1. Classification (NCBI taxonomy): domain Bacteria; kingdom Pseudomonadati; phylum Pseudomonadota; class Gammaproteobacteria; order Lysobacterales; family Lysobacteraceae; genus Stenotrophomonas; species Stenotrophomonas sp. YJH_SMC_43. The sequence goes on along the minus strand of NZ_JCAFVQ010000010.1, from coordinate 121 downwards.
CCACGCCGGCGCCGACGGTACGGCCGCCTTCGCGGATGGCGAAGCGCAGGCCTTCGTCCATTGCCACCGGGTTGATCAGGGTGACGACCATCTTGACGTTGTCACCCGGCATCACCATTTC
>NZ_JCAFVQ010000009.1:0-21938 GCF_059372535.1 Stenotrophomonas sp. YJH_SMC_43 | reverse complement strand
TCCAGCAACTGTTCGGGCGGATCAAGGGAGATTCCGGCGTGGGCGCCAAGCTACATGGCGATCGTCGAGATCCAGGCTCGTACGGCGGCCCACGCCGGCTCTCGACACCTACGCTGCCAGATTTCCATCAGATAAGGCTCGATGGCGCCATCCATGGCGCCAACGGTCCTGCCCAGCCGCACCCTCCGCCTCTGGACACATTTCTGCGAGCGCGGTGTTTACATGCGCGGTGCCTCGCCTTGGGTAGCTGCCAGCCTTGGTTGGCAACGGCTTTTGACTCTGCTTTTTTCTTTTGACTTTGAATTTCCGCTCTCGTTCCGCGCGCGCAGGAAACTGTCCGGAGCCGGAGCAAGGCGGCAGGCAGGATCGTGAGGCGCATGGATGCGCCGACCGAGCCTACAGGGACGTATTTACGGCGTGTCCTGCCTGTCGCCTTGCTCCGGCTCTACGCGCGGGAAAAGAGGCGCCGCGAACAACGCTGTAAACCTACTTCGCATACTGCCCCCCGCAGTCGGCATCCTTCCCCGGCCCCAGTTCGATCGTCGCCAGCAACGCCGCCGGCGGCGCGATGCTGCCCAGCGCCAGGGCCACGGCGCCACGAATACCCAGCGCCTTGAAGTCCGGGCGGAACGACGGATCCTTGAACGTGCCGCTGATATGCAGCGGAGAGCGCAGAACCAGGATGCTCTTGTCCTTCGGGCGCGGTTTCAGCAGCAGGTCCAGGGTCTCGTCGCGCAGGCTGACGGTGCCTTCGCCGATGAGGATCGTGTCGGTGGTATCCACCGCCAGTGCCTGGCTGGTCATCAGGCCGTCGCGCACGCCGAAGTCGGCGAAGGCGCAGCGCAGGGGGATCTGCTTGTCGCCGGTCACCAGGAATTTCAGCGATTCGGTAATGTCCAGCCCCGCCAGTTCCATTACCAGGTTACCGACATGGCCGCGGCCCATCGCCAGGCCGACCTTGCCATCGCTGCTGCCCAGCATCGCGGCGATCGAGTTGCCACGGCCGCTCAGGTCCACTTCGCCGCCGATGCCGCCCTTGGCCTGCTCGGCCAGCTTCGCGTCCGGGAGCAGCTGGCCCAGCTGCACGCCGCGCACGCTGGCCTTCAGCGCGGTGCGGATCTGCGGCTGACGTGCATCCATGCGGATCGTGCTGCGGATATCGCCGCCGGCCACGCCGAAGTTCAGCGGGTCCAGCCGTAGCACGCCGTCATCCAGCAGCAGGTGCGCATCCATGTCGTCCAGCGGCAACGAAGGGGCGTTGATGCGGTGGGCCTTCCAGCGCACGTCGGCATCCATCGCGCGCAGCTTGCCGAGGTTGTAGGGCGTGTCGGGCAGCACGCGTGCACGGGCAGCAACGCGTGCGGCCTCGGCCTTCTGTTCTGCGTTGGCGGTTTCGCCGCCGCCGGTTCTTGGCGGGGCACCGACGAAGCCGGCCAGGTCATCGAAGTCCAGGCGCTTGGATTCCAGCGTCGCGGTCAGTCGTGGACGGTCGCGTCCCACCTCGAACTGCAGGTTGCCACCCAGGTCGCTGTCGCCGACCTTGCCGGTGAAGCCGTCGTAACGCCAGACGTTGTGGTCGCGCTTCAGGCGGCCGTCCAGCGCATAGGGCGGTGAGGGCGGGATGGCGATGCCGAGCAGCGGGTAGAGATCGGCCAGATCCTGGCCACTGAGCGCGAACTGCAGGTCGAACACGCGCAGCTGGAAGGGGTTGGTGAGCGTGCCGCGGGCCACTGCGTGGGTGGCACCGGCGCGGCCGTCGAGGTGGATGCGGAACGGGTGGTCGCTGTCGGTCAGTTCCAGCGGTGATTCGGTACCGCCCTGCAGGGTGAACGGATTGCCCTGCCAGTGGCCCTTGCCCTGCACCAGCAGCGGCGGCGAGGCATCGGCCTGTTTCGGTTGGCCGCTGCGCACGCCCACGCGGATGTCGGTGCGGCCCAGTGCGTCGAGGAACTGCAGCCGGCCGTCGTCGATGCGCAGGCGCTTGAGTTGCGGGCTTGTCCCGCCTCTGCTGTCACCCAGGAAATCCCAGTTGCCCGGCTCGCCCTTGCGCGGGGCGGTTTCCAGCAGCACGTCCGGTCGGGTCAGGCGCACTTCCGGCAGCTGCACGCTGCCGCGCAGCAGGGGCCACACCCGCACGTCGATCTCGACGCGGTCGGCGGTGGCCATGTTCGGCTGCTTCGCCCAGCCGGCATTGGCGAAGGTGATGGCATCGGCACGGATGGTGCTGGTGCGGCCGAGTTCGACATCCAAGTGGCCGATGTGCAGTGCACGACCGGTGCGTGCCTGCACCGCGCGCTCGACCGGACCCTTGAACCAGTTCCAGTCCCACAGCGCGATCACCACCAGGATCACTGCCAGCAGGAAGACCAGAACCGTGAGCGAGCGCCGGCCGCGCGGGCCAGGTCTGCGGAGGCGCCAGCGGGGCGTGCGCGGTGCGGCAGGGGAGGCGGCAGCATTCACGCTGCCATGGTTGCCCCTTCATCGTGGACGGGGCGCGAAGCGTCCATGTGCGCGGTGTGCACAACCCGCGCCGTTACAGCACCTGCATGGTGACCGCGACGAAGTGGCAGACGCTGCCGCCGATCACGAACAGGTGCCAGATCGCGTGCGAATAGGGGATCGATTCGCGGTGATAGAAATAGGTGCCCAGCGTGTATGACAGGCCGCCGGCGAACAGCCAGGTGAGGGTGCCGCCGTCGATCGAGGCCCACATCGGCTTGATCGCCACGACCACCAGCCAGCCCATGGCGATGTAGATCACCGTTGAAAGCACCTTGAAGCGGCCGGTGTAGAACAGCTTGAACACCACACCACCCAGCGCCAGTGCCCAGATCGCGGTGAACAGGCCCCAGCCCCACGGGCCGCGCAGGCCGATCAGGGTGAACGGGGTATAGGTACCCGCGATCAGTACATAGATCGCGCAGTGGTCGAACACCTTCAACCGGCCCTTGGCGACCGGATGCTGGATGGCGTGATACAGCGTGGAGGCGGTGTACAGCAGCAACAGCGCGATACCGAACACGATCGCGCTGGCCAGCTGCCAGCCGTCGCCGTAGATCGCGGCCAGGGTAATCAACACCGCGCTGGCTGCCAGGGCGAATACCGCGCCCAGGCCATGGGTCAGGGCGCTGGCGATTTCTTCACGGATCGAAGCAATGGACGTCGTCGACATGGGCATGGGCATCGTTCACGGGGAGGGGGACCCGCGTCCCCCTATCATCGCCGCGATGGCCGCCGTGTGCACGCCCGTCACCGTATGGTGGGTGAATCCCTGCGTTGCGCTGACGAGCCCGTGCTCGGTAGATCCACGCCATGCGTGGATGAACGCCCGGCACTGCAGGAGTCAGAGCCCTTTCCTGCGGAAAGGGATCCGACCCCGTGGCATCAGCCCACCGAAACGGTATGCGCCGCTTCGCGGGTGGCCGAGAAGCGCACATCCGGCGAACGTTCCTGTGCCAGCTGCAGGTTGACCCGGGTCGGTGCCAGATAGACCAGATGGCCGGCCGCATCCAGTGCCAGGTTCAGTGCGTTCTTCTCGCGGAACTCTTCCAGCTTCTTTTCGTTGCTGCAGTGGACCCAACGCGCAGTGGTCACGCTGACCGGCTCGAAGGTGGCTTCCACGCCGTACTCGTCCTTCAGGCGGTACGCAGCCACGTCGAACTGCAGCACACCGACCGCACCCAGGATCAGGTCGTTGCTGGTCAGCGGGCGGAAGAACTGGGTCGCACCTTCCTCGGACAGCTGGGCCAGGCCCTTCTGCAGCTGCTTGAGCTTGAGCGGATCACGCAGGCGTGCGCGACGGAACAGCTCCGGGGCGAAGTTCGGAATACCGGTGAAGGTGACCGCTTCGCCTTCGGTGAAGGTATCGCCGATGGAAATGGTGCCGTGGTTGTGGATGCCGATCACATCGCCCGGCCACGCTTCGGCGGCGATTTCACGATCGCTGGCCATGAAGGTCAGGGCGTTGGCCAGCTTCATTTCCTTGCCGGTGCGCACGTGGAAGGTCTTCATGCCGGCGCTGAAACGGCCCGAGCAGACGCGCATGAACGCCACGCGGTCACGGTGCTGCGGGTCCATGTTGGCCTGGATCTTGAACACGAAGCCGGTCAGCTTGTTCTCTTCCGGGGCAATCTCGCGGCCGGTGGTGGAGCGTGCCTGCGGCGACGGCGCATGCTCGACGAAGAAGTCCAGCAGCGGCTGCACGCCGAAGTTGTTCACGCCCGAGCCGAAGAACACCGGGGTCTGCTTGCCGGCGCGATAAGCGTCCAGGTCGAACGGGTGGCTGGCGCCCTGCACCAGTTCCAGTTCGTCGCGCAGGTCGGCCAGCATCTGTGCACCGATCTTCTCGGCCAGGCCGGGGGCATCGATGGACGGGAAGATGGTCGAGTCCTGGCGGGTGAAGTTGCGGCCCGGTTCGTACAGGTGCACTTCGCCGGTGAGCAGATGCACCACGCCCTTCAGGCGCTGGCCCATGCCGATCGGCCAGGTGACCGGGGCGCACTGGATGCCCAGCACGGTTTCCACTTCATCCAGCAGCTCGATCGGGTCCTTGCCCTCGCGGTCGAGCTTGTTGATGAAGGTCATGATCGGCGTATCGCGCAGGCGGCACACTTCCATCAGCTTGATGGTGCGTTCTTCCACGCCCTTGGCCACGTCGATCACCATCAGCGCCGAGTCCACCGCGGTCAGCACGCGGTAGGTGTCCTCGCCGAAGTCGGCGTGGCCGGGGGTGTCGAGCAGGTTGACGATCTTGCCTTCATACGGGAACTGCATCACCGAGGAGGTGACGGAGATGCCGCGCTCCTTTTCCAGCGCCATCCAGTCGGAGGTGGCATGGCGGGCAGCCTTGCGGCCCTTCACCGAACCGGCCATCTGGATCGCGCCTCCGAACAGCAGCAGCTTTTCGGTCAGCGTGGTCTTGCCGGCGTCAGGGTGGGAAATGATGGCGAACGTGCGGCGACGCGACGCTTCGTTGGCGACTTCGGACATGGCAGTGGCGCCCGCCCGGGGCGCTTTTCAAAGAGATAAGCGCCCGATTATACCGGCCGGGGCCGGTCAGCGCCCGATCCCGCCGTCGGCCTCGCCGTGGCGGGCGAACTGCAGCTGGCCCTGCTCGGCGAAGATGCGTGCCGGCACCGAGCGCAGGCCCATGCCGCGGTTGACCTGTACCACGAAGTGCAGGTGTGGGGCGCTGCTGTAGCCACTGTTGCCGGACAGGCCGATCGGCTGCCCGGCCCCCACCGCCTGGCCGCGACGCACGCGCATGCCGCCGGCCTGCAGGTGGCCGTACAGGGCCATGCTGCCGTCGCTGTGCAGCACGCGGATGAAGTTGGCGCGGCCACCATCGCGTTCGCGGTCCTGGCCGTTGCCACGGAAGCCATCCTGGATCTGCATCACCGTGCCCTCGCGTGCGGCCAGCACCAACGTGCCTTCAGGCAGCGCGAAGTCGACCGCATCGCGGTTTTCCTCGTCGTCGTGGCTGAACCGGCCCTGCGGCGCCTGGTCCACGCGTGGACGGGCCGCATCGAACGGCAGGCGATAGGCCACATCCTCGGCCTGTGCGGCCGGATTGCCCGGTACCGACTGCAGGCGCAGGTCCAGCGTGCGGCCGTCGAGCGGGGCAGGCAGGTGGCCGACCACCAGGCTGCTGTCGCCCTGGATCAGCGATTGCACCGGCAGCCCTTCGACCGGGTGTCCGGGTGCAGCGCGCAGCTCGATCTGCAGCGGTCCGGCCAGGGTGTTGTCGATGCGGGCCTGCCATTGCGTGCCGACCGGTTGCAGGCGCAGCTGGGCCATCGGTGCGGCAGCCTCGGCATCGCCTGCGCGGGCGGCAGAAGCGGGAGGAGGCACCAGTCCCCAGCCCTGGCGCCAGTCGCCGGCGCTGGCCGTCGCACTCGCCAGCAGGGGCAGCAGCAGCCAGGTCAGGGGCAGGCGTGGCATCGGGGGGTTCCAGCGGCAGGGACCGCCGGGACTGTACCGGATCCTGAACGGGACAACCGCGACGCCCCTCGCATACCCGGGACGAAAATATTCATCGCTTTATCCGCATGAAGGGATTGACAGTGCGCGGAAGGGCTGGCATCGTGGCCTCACCATCGAGACCGGCAGAGGGACAGGCCCTTTGAAGCCGGGGCAGCCCGCAGGCGCGCAAGTGTCCGCGTAGGTGCCAAATCCTGCGGGGACCGTGGCGTCCACCGAAAGATGGTTCGAACCATGCACCACACGTGCATCTCGAACGCGGGCCCCGCGAAGGCTCGATGGCCGATTCCCCAACCGGATCCCGCCATGAGCTTCGCCGCCAGTACCGCCGTTCGCCCCGAACCCTTTGTCCCCGTCAGCGTGCCGGTCGAAGACCGTGTGCATGCCGAGCGCGGTGAGTTCGCCGCGGTGCTGTCGATGCGTCATGCCGGCCCCAGCCCGGTGCGCCTGCGCTACGAGTGGGTCGGCCCGGCCAACGCGCCGGTGGTGGTACTGGCCGGCGGCATCTCCGCGCATCGCCATGTGGCCTCCAACGCACAGTTCAGCGAGAAGGGCTGGGCCGAAGAGTTGGTCGGCAGTGGTCGCACGCTGGATCCGCAGCAGCTGCGCGTGCTGGCGTTCGACTTCATCGGCGCCGACGGTGCGTTGGACGTGCCAATCGATACCGCCGACCAGGCCGATGCGCTGGCCCTGCTGCTGGACCATCTCGGTATCCGCACGCTGAAGGCCTTCGTCGGCTATTCGTATGGCGCGCTGGTCGGCCAGCAGTTCGCGATCCGTCATCGTGCCCGCGTGCGCCAGCTGGTGCTGGCCAGCGGTGCGCATCGCCCGCACCCGTATGCCGCCGCCTGGCGCGCGTTGCAGCGCCGCGCCGTCGCGCTGGGCCAGCTGCAGTGCGGCGAAGATCATGGCCTGGCGCTGGCCCGGCAGTTCGCCATGCTCAGCTACCGCACCCCGGAAGAATTCGGCGAGCGCTTCGATGCCGCGCCGGAAGTGATCAACGGCCGCGTGCGCGTGGCCGCCGAAGACTATCTCGACGCCGCCGGCGCGCAGTACGTCGCGCGCACACCGGTGACCGCCTACCTGCGCCTGTCCGAATCGATCGACCTGCACCGCGTCGACCCCGCCGCGATCCTGCCGCCGACCGTGGTGGTGGCCGTGGAGGGCGACCGCCTGGTGCCGCTGGCCGACCTCGTCGGCCTGGTCGAAGGTCTGGGCCCGCGCGGCAGCCTGCGCGTGCTGCGCTCGCCCTACGGCCACGACGCCTTCCTCAAAGAAACCGATCGCATCGACGCGATCCTCGCCACTGCCTTCCGCACCTCTGGAGAGTCCGCATGAGCCTGCACGCCAACGAGCCGTCCTGTAGTCGCACCACCGCCGCCGTCCGTGCCGGCATCGATCGCGATACCGCCCATGGCGCGGTCACCCCGCCGATCGTGCTGTCGTCGAACTTCAGCTTTGAAGGCTTCGGCAACAAGCGCCAGTACGACTACACGCGCAGTGGCAACCCCACCCGCGACCTGCTGGGTGAGGCGCTGGCCGAACTGGAAGGCGGTGCCGGCGGCGTGATCACCGCCACCGGCATGGGGGCGATCAACCTGGTGCTGAATGCACTGCTGCAGCCGGGAGATACCCTGGTGGTGCCGCACGATGCGTACGGTGGCAGCTGGCGCCTGTTCAATGCGCTGGCGAAGAAGGGCCACTTCGAACTGGTCACCGCCGACCTGACCGATCCGCGTGCACTGGCACAGGCGCTGGCCACCCAGCCGAAGCTGGTGCTGGTGGAAACCCCGTCCAACCCGCTGCTGCGCATCACCGACCTGCGCTTCGTCATCGATGCCGCGCACAAGGCCGGTGCACTCGTGGTGGTCGACAACACCTTCCTGTCGCCGGCGCTGCAGCAACCGCTGGCCTTCGGCGCCGATCTGGTGCTGCATTCCACCACCAAGTACATCAATGGCCACAGCGATGTGGTGGGTGGTGCGGTGGTCGCGCGCGATCAGGCACTGCACGAGCAGCTGGTGTGGTGGGGCAACGCGCTGGGCCTGACCGGTTCGCCGTTCGATGCCTTCCTGACCCTGCGCGGCCTGCGCACGCTGGATGCGCGCCTGCGCGTGCACCAGGAGAACACCGCGTCGATCGTTGCCCTGCTGGACCAGCATCCGGCAGTCGGTAGGGTCTACTACCCGGGCCTGGCCGATCACCCCGGGCATGCCATCGCCGCACGCCAGCAAAGCGGCTTTGGCGCGATGTTGTCGTTCGAACTGGCCGACTGCGAAGGCGATGATCCGCATGCCGCAGTGCGTGCCTTCGTCGATGGCCTGCGCTGTTTCACCCTGGCCGAATCGCTGGGCGGCGTCGAAAGCCTGATCGCGCATCCGGCCACCATGACCCATGCGGCGATGACCGCCGAAGCGCGCGCCGCCGCGGGCATCAGCGAAGGGCTGCTGCGCCTGTCGGTCGGCATCGAGGCCGAGCGTGACCTGCTGGCAGATCTGGGCGCCGCGCTGCAGCGCGCCGAAGCGGTGATTGATGCGGCCGCGCGTCGCAAACAGGTGGTGGATGCATGAGCGCGCTCGCCGCGGACATTCCTGCGCTGGGCGTGGGACGCCTGGCGCTGCTGGGCACTGGCACGGTCGGCTCGGCCTTCGTGCAGCGTTACCAGGCATTGCGGGCGCGTGGGCTGGAACTGCCCAGCGTGCAGTGGCTGGCCAATTCACGCACTGCGCTGGAGATCGATCGTGACCTGGTGTTGCCGCTGGAGCTGGCACGGCGTGCACCGCGCGATGGCCAGAGTTCGCCGCCGTGGGCCAGCGCCGAAGGACTGGAACGTGGCGACGTGGTGGTCGATGCCACCGCCAGCGAAGACGTGGCCGCACGCCACGTGCAGTGGCTGGCACGCGGCGTGCACGTGGTGACCGCCAACAAGCTGGGCCGTGGTGCGCAGCTCGCACGCGCGCAGGCGATTGCCGAAAGCTGCGCCGACAGTGGTGCGCGCTATGGCGACAGCGCCACCGTCGGCGCGGGCCTGCCGCTGCTGAGCAGCCTGCGCGCGCTGGTGGCCGGTGGCGATCACATCCATGCCATCGAGGGTGTGCTGTCCGGTTCGCTGGCGTGGCTGTTCCATCGTTACGACGGCCAGTCGCCGTTCTCGGCGGCGGTGCGCGACGCGTTGGCGGCCGGCTATACCGAGCCCGATCCGCGCCTGGACCTGTCCGGCGAAGACGTGCGGCGCAAGCTGCTGATCCTGGCCCGCAGCAGCGGGCTGGCGCTGGATGCTTCGCAGGTGCAGGTGGATTCACTGGTGCCTGAAACGCTGGCAGCGTTGCCGCTGGAGGATGCACTGGCGGCACTGGAGCAGCTGGATGCGCCGTTGCAGGTGCGTTGGCAGCAGGCGCGCGACAACGGCCACGTGCTGCGTTTCGTTGGCCGTGTCGATGGCGCGGGTGCGCAGGTGGGCCTGCGCGAGCTGCCGGCCGATCACCCGTTGGCGCAGGGCGCGGGCACCGACAACCGCGTAGCCATCCACAGTGACCGTTATCAGCGCCAGCCGTTGTTGATCCAGGGCCCGGGCGCTGGCGCGGAAGTCACCGCCGCCGCGCTGCTGGATGATGTGTTGCGGATCGTGGGTTGATCGCACCGCTTCTGTAGAGCCGAGCCCACGCACGGCTCTACAGGGGCACGCCTGCCGGTCAGCGAGACTTCAACGCCTTCAACAGTGCGCTGTTGAACTGCTTCGGGTCCTGTACCTGCGGCGAATGCCCCAGTTCGGCGAACTCGACCAGGTTCGAGCCGGAAATCGCTGAGGCCGCGGCCTTGCCGAGCACCGGGTAATTGCCCAGCGTCGCCTTTACTGCAGGTGGTGCCAGGTCACGGCCGATCGCGGTGCGGTCCTTCTGGCCGATGAACAACGTGGTCGGCACCTGCAGGTTCTTCAGTTCGTAGACCACCGGCTGGTTGAACACCATGTCCGAGGCCAGCGCCTGGCTCCATGCAACGGCCTGCTTGCCCGGGCCTTCGTACATGCCCGACTGCATCCGCGCCCACGGTTCATACGCCGGTTTCCATTTGCCGTCGTAGTACACCTCCAGCTGGTAGCGGCGGATGCTGTCATAGCTGATGTTCAATTCGCCGGCGTACCACGCGTCCACGCTGCGCCACGGCACGCCCAACGCCTTCCAGTCTTCCAGACCGATCGGGTTGACCAGCGACAGGCTGCGCAGGTCCTGCGGGAACATCAGCGCGTAGCGCACCGCCAGCATGCCGCCCATCGAATGACCGACCAGGTGCACCGGTACATCACCCAGTTGCAGCTGATGCAGCAGGGCATGGGTGTTGGCGGCCAGCTGCGCGAACGAATACTGGTAACGTTCGGGCTTGCTGGATTTGCAGAAGCCGACCTGGTCCGGGGCGATCACCCGGTAGCCGGCGGCAACCAGTGGCTTGATCGATTCCTTCCAGGTGGCGGCGCAGAAGTTCTTGCCGTGCAGCAGCACCACCACACCGATGGGCGCCTTCTTCGGCGCGATGTCCAGGTAGGCCATTTCCAGCGGCTGCCGCTGCGATTCCAGTGCGAAGGTCTTCACCGGATAGCCGTAGTCGAAGCCTTCCAGGCGTGGCCCATAGGTCGGCGCAGCCAGGGCAGGCAGCGGCAGGCAGGCAAGCAGGGCGGCAGCGATCACGCGCATGGGGCAGTCCGGGGGCAAGGGAGCCCCGAGCCTAACCGGAACGCGGTGACGGTGCCGTCCGGCGTTACGACTCAGCACTCGATGACGTTCACCGCCAGCCCACCGCGGCTGGTTTCCTTGTACTTGTCCTGCATGTCGCGGCCGGTATCGCGCATGGTCTTGATCACCTTGTCCAGCGACACCTTGTGCTTGCCGTCGCCACGCATCGCCATGCGCGAGGCATTGATTGCCTTCACCGCGCCCATCGCGTTGCGTTCGATGCAGGGGATCTGCACCAGGCCGCCGATCGGGTCACAGGTCAGGCCGAGGTTGTGTTCCATGCCGATTTCCGCGGCATTCTCGATCTGGCTGGGGTTGCCACCCAGCGCCGCGACCAGGCCACCGGCCGCCATCGAGCAGGCCACGCCCACTTCGCCCTGGCAACCCACTTCGGCGCCGGAAATCGAGGCGTTTTCCTTGTAGAGGATGCCGATCGCCGCCGAGGTCAGCAGGAAGTCGAACACGCGCTGCTCGTTGGCGCCGGGGCAGAAGCGGTCGAAGTAGTGCAATACCGCCGGCAGCACACCCGCGGCACCGTTGGTCGGCGCGGTCACCACGCGGCCTCCAGCCGCGTTTTCCTCGTTCACCGCCAGTGCGTACAGGTTGACCCAGTCCAGCGTGGTCAGCGGATCGCGCATCGCCGCTTCCGGCTTCGACGACAGCTCGCGGTACAGCGCCGGTGCACGACGGCCCACCTTCAGGCCACCCGGCAGCACGCCTTCCTCACGGATGCCGCGCGTCACGCACGACTGCATCGCACTCCAGATCTCGCGCAGCTGCGCGCGGATCTCGTCCTCGCTGCGCCAGCACTTCTCGTTCTCGAACATCAGCTGGGCAATGCTCAGGCCGCTGCGCGCGGTCTGCGCCAGCAGCTCGTCGCCGCTCTTGAACGGGTAGGGCAGCGGGGTCTCGTCGGGCACGATGCGGTCATCGGCCGCGTCGTCCTGGTTGACCACGAAGCCACCGCCGACGGAGTAGTAATCGCGGGTGGCGATCACTTCGTCCTCGGCGTTGTACGCGGTGAAACGCATGCCGTTGGTGTGGTACGGCAGCTTCTGGCGCTTGTTCATGCCGAGATCGCGCTTTTCGTCGAAGGCGATCTCGTGCTGGCTCATCAGCTGGATGCGCTTGCTGCTGCGGATGCGCTCCAGGGTGGCCGGAATGATGTCCGGGTCGATCAGGTTTGGCCGCTGCCCTTCCAGGCCCAGCAGGATCGCCTTGTCGGTGCCGTGGCCGCGGCCGGTCAGCGCCAGCGAGCCGTAGACATCGGCGCGGATGCGCGCGACTTCGTGCAGGTGGCCCGGATCGAGCAGCCAGCGGTGGATGAATCGCTCGGCGGCCTTCATTGGCCCGACGGTGTGCGAGGAGCTCGGGCCAATGCCGATCTTGAAAACGTCGAACGTGCTGACAGCCATGGTTGCCGTACTGCGGGTACCGGAAGAGACAGCTATTCTAGCGGTTCATGCCGCACTTCCATGGCTGCGGCGCAGCATTTCCGCCAAGGGGTCCCATCCGGTGTTGACTCTGTTCCAGCGTGACGACTGCCACCTGTGCGACATGGCCCTGGCCGAGCTGGCCAAGGCCAGGGTGCCGGAGTTCGAATCGGTGTTCCTGGATGACCAGCCGGCGCTGGAATCGCGCTATGGCGCGCGGGTGCCGGTGCTGCGCGACGAGCGCGGTGACCGTGAGCTGGACTGGCCGTTCGACGCGGCCACGGTTCAGGCCTGGCTGGCTGAAAGCTCACTGTAGAGCCGAGCCATGCTCGGCTGACGCGCGCAGCGCGACCTGGACGGCAGCCGAGCATGGCTCGGCTCTACAGGATGCGGCCGGAGCCGTGCCCCGGCCCATCGCTCATTTCGCGTCGAACTTCACGATCGTGCTGATCGCGGTTTCGTCCGGGATGGTCTTGGTGTCGGCCCAGTCACCGCTGCCGACGCCGAAGTCCAGGCGCTTGACGGTGGCCTTGCCGGTCAGCACCGGCTGGGTGCCCGGCTTCCAGGTGAAGGTCAGCGTGACTGGCTTGCTGACCCCGCGCAGTTCCAGGGTGCCGTCGGCGGCGAACTGGTCGTTGCCCACCGCTCGGAAGCCCTTGGCGGTGTAGCGCGCGGTGGCGAACTTGCCGACGTTGAAGAAGTCGGCGGTCTGCAGGGTCGAGTCGCGGTCGCTGTTGCCGCTCTTGGCGCCGGCCAGCGGGATCACCACGTCCAGCGAACCGGCGGCCGGGTTGGCCGGGTCGAAGCTGAGCTTGGTGGCAAAGCCCGGGAAGCTGCCGGTGAACACTTCGCCGTCGTACTTGGTCGCGAACACCAGGATCGAACCGGCACCGGGGGCCTGCGCGTAGTCGGCGGCGAGCACCGGGGCGGTGGCCAGCATGCCGGCCAGGGCGGCGGCCACGGCGGCCGGAGTGGTCAGTTTCAGGTTCATCGGTCAGTCCTTCTGAGGGGAGGTGAGCCAGCCACGCGGCAACATGCGGGACAAGGTCGCATCGCGCTGGAACAGGTGGTGGTAGAAGGCAGCGCCGGCATGGGCCAGCACCACCGCGATCAACAGCCAGAAGCCGTATTCGTGGATGGCATGGGATACCGCAACGACCTGCGGGTCCGGGCCACTCAGCTTGGGCACGTCAACCAGGCCGAACCAGCGGAACGGGCGCAGGCCGCTGGCCGAGTCGTACAGCCAGCCCGATAGCGGGATGGCAAACATCAGCACATACAGCAGCACATGGGTGGCACTGGCGATGCGTTCCTGCCAGCTGGGCACGCCCGGCACCGGCTTGGGGGCACCGGCATACAGGCGCCAGCCGAGGCGGAAGAGTACGAGCGCCAGCACGGTGATGCCGATCGACTTGTGCGCGGTATAGACCCAGAAATACTTGGGGGTCTTGGGCAGTTCGCCCATGGTCAGGCCGACCACGCCGAGGGCGAGGATCAGCAATGCGATCAACCAATGCAGGATCTGGCTGACACTCCCCCAGGCGGCGGGGGTGTTCTTGGCGGTCATGAAGGGTCCTCTAGGGGGCCGTCTTGGGGTCGGAGTGTGGAACGGGAGCGGGAGTTCCCGGGGCGTCGCTGCGGTCGAGGGTGGCTTCAGCCTCGATCCTCAGCTGTACTGCATCACCGATGACGCCCGGCCAGGCGGTGATGCCGAACGCGCGCCGGCTCAGCGTGGTGCTGGCGGAAAAACCGGCGGTGCGTCGGAACGGGGGCAGGGGATAGCGCTTGATGGCGTTGAGGGTCACGTCCAGCGTGATCTCCTGGCTGACCCCGCGCAGGGTCAGGGTGCCGATCACGTGGGCGCGCCTGGCATCGATCGGTTCGACCCGGCTGGAGACGAAATGTGCCTTCGGGAAACGCTCGCCATCCAGAAGACTGCGGGCCAGCGTGGCCTGGTTCCACTTGGCATCACCCAGGTCCAGTCGCGACACGGGGACCTCGACATCCAGTGTGGCCTCGCGCCAGTTGTCGGGATCGAACTGCAGGCGGCCCTCACTGCCGGAGACCGTGCCCATCGCCTGCGAGTAACCCGCGTGGTCGATGGTGAACAGCACACGCGTATGCACCGGATCGAGGCGATAGGTATCTGCATCCGCCCAGGCGGGGGCGGTGGCGAGCAGCATCGGCAGCAGGGCCAGGCAGGGACGCATCGATGGCGGGCTCCGGAAAGGGGGACGTTGCGATCATACGCACAGCCCCCTGCCAACGTTGCGTGCATGGCTGCAACAGTTCGTGGTGGGTCCACCGGTGGAAACAGGCTGTTGCAGCCATGAAGCCGGCCCTGTGTGACAATCGGGACAGGACAGGGGGTTCAGGATGACGAGCGGTTGGCGCCGGTGGTGCCGAGGCATCGCGGGAATGGGGCTGCTGCTGATGGCGTTCGCCACGGCGGCCACGGCCCTGGACATGGCGGAAACACCGCGCCTGCGCCGTTTCGGTGCCGCCGAAGGCATGCCCTCGCGCATGGTGCTGGCGTTGGCCGAGGACCGCCAGGGCCATATCTGGGCTGCCACCGATGGTGGCCTGGTGCGCTATGACGGCGGCAGCCTGCGGGTCTGGGAACATGATCCGGAGCAGCCGGGATCGCTGCCCGGCAACGAGATCGAGACCCTGCTGGTCGATCCCCTGGATCGCGTCTGGGTCGGCATCAATGGCAAGGGCGTGGCCCGGCTGGATGCTGACCGCGAGCACTTCAAGACCTTCGATGCGGTCAACGGCCCCTGCATGAGCCAGTTCTGGACGTTGGCCTACGCCGAGGATGCACTGTGGATCGGCACCAGTGGCCATGGCGTCTGCCGTTTCGGTGAAGACGGCAGCCTGCGCTTCTTCGAGCATGATCCGGCCCGTCCTGGCGGGTTGCCCAGCAATACCATCTACAGCAGCCTGGTCGATGCGCAGGGGCGCCTGTGGATCGGCACCGAGGCGGGCATTGCGCGCTGGAACGGCACTGGATTCGAGGCTGTCGCGCCGCGCGAACTGGGGGCGCTGAGTGTGTTGCGCCTGAGCCGCGACCCCGATGGCTCGATCTGGGCCGGCAGCCAGAACGACGGCCTCTACCGTATCGACGCGCAGGACCGGGTCAGTCGTCCGCGCTGGACCGACAGTGCACGCCTGCGTTCGGCACTGGTGCTGGCCGATCGCCAGGGGGGTTACTGGGCGGGCACCTCCGATGGCCTGTTGCGCGGAGATGCCAGCATGCTGCGGCGGCTGGACGGCGACCGTGGCAGTGGTTTCCTCACTGCCCAGAGCGGTGTGCTTGATCTGATGCAGGACCATGAGGGCGGATTGTGGGTGGCGCTGCTGACCCAGGGCCTGGCCTACCTGCCGCCGGACTGGCGCCGGTTTTCGATCTGGAACCAGCTTGACGGCAAGCCGCTGGACAGCCAGTACCTGTTGAGTGCAGCCAGTGATGGCCGGAATTACTACGTCGGCTCAGCGCATGGCGTGTACCAGCTGGACGCGCAGGGAGTGCTGAAGTTGTTGGCCAGCGATCGCGAGATCGGCCGCGGGGCGGTGTGGTCGGTGCTGCCGCGGCCGGACGGGCGCCTGTGGCTGGGGCGTGCCGGCCGCATCAGCGTGTACGACCCGGCCACCCGCGCGCTGCACGATTGGCATATCGATGGAGGGGCCGACCTGCGCCAGCGCATCGATCTGATGCGGCAGGCCCCCGATGGCACGGTCTGGCTGTCGGTGATGAACCTGGGCCTGCAGCAGCGCAGCGCCGATGGCCGCGTGCTGCGTAGTTTCCCGCTGGAGGATCTCCGCAAGACGGCCGATTCACCGGTTGAGCAGATCCGCTTTGATGCCCAGGGCAAGGCCTGGGTGATGGGCGACATGGGGATCTGGCGTGAACAGGCCGGGCGTTTCGAAGCGGTGCCGGGCGTTTCGCGTGGGCTGATCTACGATCTGGTGTGGGTGGATCCACAGCAGCTGTGGCTGGCCCGCCAGGGCGCGCTCGAGCGCTACCAGTGGGATGGCATGAGCCTGCGCCTGATCCAGCGCATCGATGGCAGTGCGGGCGTGCCGTCGGTGAGCATGGGGGGACTGGCGTTGGCCGAAGATGGCCGCCTGTGGGCGACCACGCCACGTGGCCTGCTGCGGTGGGACCCGAAGGCGCGCCGCCTGCAGCAGTTCAACGAACGCGATGGCCTGCCCGATGCCGAGTTCACCAGCCGGCCGCCAGCGGTGAATGCCGATGGTCGCGTGCTTGCGGTGGCCCAGACCGGCCTGGTGGTGTTCGATGTGAATGCTGCCGACGCCGTGTTACCGCCGTCGTCGCTGGTGATCGCCGAGGTCCGCGTGCGGCGCGATGATGCCCGTGGCTGGCAACCACTGCCGACCACCGGCACGCTGTTGCTGGGGCCGGATGATCGTGATCTGCAGATCGATGCACGACTGCTTTCCTATGCCAATCCGCAGGGCAATCGTTACCGCTTCCGGGTGCAGGGTTACGACCAGAACTGGGTGGAGCAGGGCGGTGACGGCCAGCGCACGTTGTCGCGGCTGCCGACCGGCAGCTACGTCATTGAAGTCCAGGCAGCCACGGCCAGTGGCGCGTGGACGCCTTCGCAGCAGTTGCAGGTGAAGGTGCTGCCACCCTGGTGGCGCAGCGGCATGGCGATCTTCGGCTACCTCCTGATCGGCTCGCTGCTGCTGCTTATCCTGGTGTGGTCGATCCGTGCGCGCCTGCGCCGCCGCCAGCAATGGCAGTTGACCGTGCACAAGCAGCAGCTGGCAGAGCAGGCCTCACAGGCCAAGAGCCGGTTCCTGGCCACGCTGGGCCATGAGGTACGCACGCCGATGACCGGTGTGCTCGGCATGAGCGAACTGCTGCTGGCCACCCCGCTGGATGCGGTGCAGCGCAGCTATGCAGGCTCGATCCAGCAGGCTGGCAGCCACCTGCTGCGGCTGGTCAACGACGCGCTGGATCTGGCCCGCATCGAGGCCGGCCGGCTGGAGCTGGACCTGCGCCCGTTCGATCTGGCCGGCCTGCTCGACCAGGTGCAGGCGTTGATGCAGCCGATGGCGAAGCAGCGCAACCTGGAGTTCCAGCGTGGGAGCGATCCGCCGGGGCCGGTCAGCGTCAGCGGCGACGAGATGCGCGTGCGGCAGATCCTGCTGAATCTTCTGGGCAACGCAATCAAGTTCACCGAGCGTGGGCACGTCGGCCTGGCCGTGCGACTGGAGGAGAATGGTGGCGGCCTCTGCTTCGAAGTGCATGACACCGGCCCGGGCATCAACGCCGAGCAGCAGGACCGCCTGTTCCATCGCTTTGAACAGGCGGACGGCCCGCGCACCGCGTCGCGCTATGGCGGCAGCGGGCTGGGCCTGGCGATCTGCCAGGAGCTGGCCGTGGCCATGAACGGACGCATCGAAGTGGACAGCCAGCCGGGCAAGGGCGCGCGTTTCCGGGTGTGGCTGCCACTGCCCTGGATCCGGCAGGCCACCAATGCGCCGGGCGAATCGCCGGTGCTGCCGATGCTGCCGCCACTGCGCATCCTGCTGGTGGAGGATGACGCG
Source organism: Stenotrophomonas sp. YJH_SMC_43 (assembly GCF_059372535.1). Taxonomy (NCBI): domain Bacteria; kingdom Pseudomonadati; phylum Pseudomonadota; class Gammaproteobacteria; order Lysobacterales; family Lysobacteraceae; genus Stenotrophomonas; species Stenotrophomonas sp. YJH_SMC_43. The sequence continues at coordinate 4,219 of NZ_JCAFVQ010000009.1, read as the reverse complement.
ACCGTGGCGGAGGTCATCGCCGGCCTGCTGCGTGGCCGTGGGCACGATGTGGTGCACGTGCTGCATGGCCTGGGCGCGCTTTCGGAGATCGCCACCGATGGCTTTGACGTGGGCCTGCTGGATCTCGATCTGCCGGCGCTGGACGGCACCGCCATCGCCCGCCAGCTGCGCACCATGGGCTATGAACTACCCCTGGTGGCGGTCACCGCACGCTCCGATGCCTACGCTGAGACCCAGGTCCTGGCGGCCGGGTTCGATGGCTTCCTGCGCAAGCCGGTGACCGGTGACATGCTGGTGACTGCCATTGCCCAGGCGCGCGCAAAACGGCAGACCACCCTTTGAATGCGGCAGTGCCGGGCGTGAACGGCGCGACTTTCGGTTTACCATGCCGACGCCCGTAGTGCGGGAATCATCAGAAGCAGCGTGAGGAGGCAATCGGTGGTGTATCTGCGGGCGGCGATGCTGCTGCTGGTCCTCCTGTGCTGCCTGTCGCCCGCTGCGGCGCAGCCGGTGCCACCGAGCCCGCGCCAGGTGACGGTGTTCGACGGCTTGCCGTCCAATACCGTGAACCGCATGGCCGAGGACCGTTACGGTTACCTGTGGATCGCCACCAACGACGGCCTGGCCCGCTACGACGGGCGCAACTACCGGATCTGGCGTTCGGAAGACGGCCTGCGCGACAACCGCATCTGGACGGTGCTGGTCGATGCCCGCAACCAGCTCTGGATCGGCACCGAGAACGCCGGTCTTGTACGGATGTCGGCCGATCGCCGCCAGCTGCATTTCTACGACCGCAGCAGCCAGCCGTTGATGGGCACCAACACGGTCTGGAGCCTGGCCACCACGCCGGATGGTTCGGTCTGGTTCGGCACCCACGAAGGTGGTCTGTACCGCCTGGACAACCAGGACCGGCTGCAGCGCTTCCTGCCCGAAGCGAACAACCCACGCAGCCTGCCGGCCGCATCGGTGCCGTACCTGGCAACCCTGGCCGATGGCAGCCTGTGGATCGGCACCAAGCATGGCGTCGCGCGCTGGACCGGCACGGACTTTGAACGGGTCGGTGCCGGCATCGTTCCCAGCCAGTTGATCAATGGCCTGACGGCCGAGCCCGATGGCAGCCTCTGGATCAGCACGATGGCCGGTGCCGTCGTGCGTCGCCCCGACGGTCGTTTCGAGGCGCCGTCCTGGAAGCTGCCCGAAGGCGAACAGGTGCTGGGCATGATGCTGCGCGACGAGCAGGGCGGGCACTGGCTGGACACCCGCACCGGCCTTGGCCGGGCGGTCGATGGCCAGTACCAGGCCGTGCCCCTGTACAGCGCCGTGGCGCGTGGTCCGGTGCGCCCGAACTGGACCGGCGCCTACGAGGATCGCGAGGGTGGTATCTGGCTGGCCAGCACCAACGCCGGCCTCTGGCACCTGCTGCCGCGTTGGTGGCAGTTCTCGGTGCTGTCGCGGCTGGAGGACGACCCCCGCTCGCTGCGCAACGCTTTCGTGCTGGGTACCAGCCCGTCCAGCAACGGCGGCATCTGGACGGTCGGCAGCCACGGCGCGCTGGACCGCTTCGATCCGAAGACCGGCAGCATCGAACAGCATCGCACCTGGGTCAACGGCATGCACTGGCTGACCTCGGTGCGCGAGGATCGCCGCGGCCAGGTCTGGATCGGTTCCAACGACGCACTGCTGCGCTATGACCCGAAGCGGCGTGATCTGCGCCGCTGGGGCCGGGATGCCGGCGCCGACGCGACCATGGAAGGGGTCATCGAATCGATGATGACCTGTGATGGTGACAGTCTCTGGCTGATGCTGTCGGCGGGTCTTCAGCAGCGCGATCTGGATGGGCGCCTGCGGCGCCAGCTGGACAATGGCCAGCGCGGATTGCAGCAGGGCCAGCTCAATCTCGACGTGGAATGCGGGCCTCAGGACCATATCTGGCTGGCCAGCAGCCGTGGCCTGCTGCAGTGGCTGCCGGAAAGCGAGCGTTTCCAGCCGGTGCCGGGTGCACCGGCGACCGCGATCCATGCTCTGCACGTGGGAAGCGATGGCCAGGTCTGGCTGTCCGAGGATGGCCGCCTGTCGCGCTACCGCTGGAGCCAGGGCCGGCTGGAGCGGCAGGCCGTGATTGGTGCCGAGCAGGGCTACCCGGCGATCTCCGCCTCGGGACTGGTGGTCGATGCCCAGGGGGTAGCGTGGGCAACCAGTGCGCGTGGCCTGGTGCGCATCGGTGCCGATGGCCAGAGCGTGCGCCTGTATGGCGTGCACGACGGCCTGCCGAGCCAGGAATTCCGTGAGCACACGCTGGTGATGTCGGGAGACGGCCATCTGGTGGCGGGTACGCCGGCCGGTGTGGTGGTGTTCGACCCGGAGCAGGTGCGGCCCTCGATGCGGCGTGCGCCGCTGGTGATCGAGCGGGTGGAGGTGCGCCGCAACGAGCAGGTGCTGGACCTCACCCACGACACGCCGTTGCAGATCGCCGATGGCGACCGCGATCTGCGCATCGTCGCGCGCCTGCTGTCATTCGCCGATTCGGCGTCCAATACCTATCGTTACCGGTTGGCCGGCTACGACCCGGACTGGGTGGAAGTGGGACCGGCCGGTGAGCGCCTGTTCTCGCGGCTGGCACCGGGCAGCTATCGGCTGGAAGTGCAGGCGCGGTCGGCCGACCATGTCTGGTCACGGGTGCAGAGCCTGGAATTCCGCGTGCAGCCACCGTGGTGGCGCAGCTTGTCCGGCCTGCTGGTGCTGGCCTCGTTCGCGCTGCTGCTGACCAGCTGGTTCGCTTGGCTATACCGTCGTCGCCTGCAGCGCCGCCACGCCTATCAGCTGGCGCTGCACAAGCAGGAGCTGGCCGAACAGGCATCGGCCGCCAAGACCCGCTTCCTGGCCAACCTTGGCCATGAGATCCGCACGCCGATGACCGGTGTGCTGGGCATGAGCGAGCTGCTGCTGTCCTCGCCTCTGGATCCGCAGCAGCGCGGCTATACGCAATCGATCCGCCATGCCGGCGAGCACCTGCTGCACCTGGTCAACGATGCGCTGGACCTTGCGCGGATCGAATCGGGTCGTCTGGAATTGCAGCACAAGCCGTTCGCACTGAGCAGCCTGCTGCAGGACCTGGCCGCGCTGATGGGGCCGTTGGCGGCGCAGAAGGGCCTGCGTTTCACCCTCGACAACCAGCTGCCCCCCGGCCTGCAGGCCACCGGCGATGCAATGCGGGTCCGTCAGATTCTGCTGAATCTGCTCTCGAATGCGGTCAAGTTCACCAGCCGCGGCACCATCACCCTGCACGCGCGCGGCGACGCCGAGCTGCGATCGCTGCATTTCGAGGTGCGCGACACCGGCCCCGGCATCAGCCAGGAGCAGCAGCAACGCCTGTTCCGCCGCTTCGAGCAGGCCGATGGTGCACGTACCGCCGCCCAGTACGGCGGCAGTGGCCTGGGCCTGGCGATCTGCCGCGAACTGGCGCATGCGATGCAAGGGCGCATCCAGGTGGAGAGCCAACTCGGTCGCGGCACCTGCTTCGGCGTGACGTTGCCGTTGCCGATGGTGGTCGATGCCAATGCCGAAGCAGATGGTGAAACGCACCGCGAGGACGCGGCGAACATGCCGCCATTGCGGGTACTGCTGGTGGAGGACGATGCGACCGTGGCCGACGTGGTGCGCGGGTTGCTGAGTGCGCGCGGGCACGAGGTCGTGCATGCGGGGCATGCGCTGGCGGCACTGCGCGAGATCAGCGCCGGTGATTTCGACGTCGGCCTGCTGGATCTTGACCTGCCGGGCCTGAGTGGCTTCGAGCTGGCCCAGCACCTGCGCAACCAGGGCTACATGCTGCCGCTGCTTGCCGTGACCGCGCGGACCGATCCGGACCTGCAGCAGCAGGTGGAAGCGGCCGGCATCGGCGGTTTCCTGCGCAAGCCGGTGACCGGTGAGCTGCTGGTGGAAGCGATCGCCAGGGTCATGGGGCGGTAGGGGGTTCGGCAGGGCCTGCGGCCCTGCACCTGCGGCAAGTCGGAGCAACAGCAACCGCCGAAGCAAAAGCTGGCTTCCTGTGGGATGGCGGGGTGGGTCCGGTTACGGGGGACGCTGCAAGTCCCCCTCCGGGGCCCGGCCCAGCCGCTGGCGGCTGTGCGTTCGGGCGCTTGCGAAGCAGTGCTTCGCAAGCAAAGCGCCCTCACCCATGTAAGCTCGGTCGCCGCATCCATGCGGCTCACGCCCCCGCAAC
>NZ_JCAFVQ010000008.1:0-74451 GCF_059372535.1 Stenotrophomonas sp. YJH_SMC_43 | reverse complement strand
TCGGCCATGCGACATGAGCCACGATTACGGGACTTTTACCGGTCGCTGCGGGCCCGCGGCAAGGAAGGAAAAGTAGCCATCGTGGCGGTGATGAGGAAGATGCTGGTGATTCTCAACGCTCGCGTGCGTGACGCTCAAGGCGGATCGATCCCCGCCTGAAGCCAACCTAACCGCGCGTGCCCCAAAAGGCTGCCGGCCAGCGGCCGGCACTACCGTGTGCGACTGTCGGCGGGGCCAAGGCCCATCTCTCAACACAGTTGCTACATGGACGTATTCACGGCGTCCCCCAGCCAACCCACCCTCCCGGCCGACCCCGATAGCGCTTCCTCGCCAACCACCGCGGAGGGGGCGGCGCCCGATGGCCGGTCTTTCACCCGAACCATGGCATGCTCGGCGCCAAGCCCACCCGGAACCTCCGCCATGCGCCTGTTCACCCGTGTCCTGCCCCTGATGCTGTTGGCCTCCCTGCTGTCCGGCTGTGGCTACAACGCCATCCAGCAGAAGGATGAAGCGGTCAAGGCCAGCTGGTCGGAGGTCATCAACCAGTACAAGCGCCGCGCCGACCTGGTGCCCAACCTGGTGCAGACCGTGAAGGGCTTCGCCAGCCAGGAAGAGCGCGTGCTGACCGAAGTGACCAACGCCCGTTCGCGTGTCGGCCAGATCAATGTCAACGCCGATGACGAAGCCTCGCTCAAGCAGTTCCAGCAGGCCCAGGGCGAACTGGGCAGCGCGCTGTCGCGGCTGCTGGTGGTCACCGAGAACTATCCGCAGCTGAAGTCCGACCAGAACTTCCGCGACCTGCAGGCCCAGCTGGAAGGCACCGAGAACCGGGTCACCGTCGCGCGTGGCCGTTACATCCAGCAGGTGCAGGACTACAACACCTACATCCGCTCGTTCCCGCAGGTGATCACCGCCAAGCTCTTCGGCTACAAGACCAAGCCGAACTTCACCGTGGACAACGAAGCGCAGATCTCCAACGCGCCGGCGGTTGATTTCGGCAACGCGCCGCAGCAGCCGGCGCCGCAGCCGGGCCACTGACCAATGCGCCTGGCCACTGCGCTGCTGGCTCTGCTGCTGTGGCTGCCGCTGGCGTCGCAGGCGCAGCAGCTGGCGCCGGTTCCGGCGCTGGATTCGCCCGTGGTCGATACCACCGGCACGCTGGATGCCGCGCAGAAGCAGGCACTGGTGCAGCAGGCGATGGAACTGCAGCAGCGCAAGGGCAGCCAGCTGCAGGTGCTGGTGGTGCCCACCACCCAGCCGGAAGACATCGCGCAGTACACCACGCGCGTCTTCGACCAGTGGCAGATTGGCCGCAAGGGCGTGGATGACGGCGTGCTGCTGGTAGTGGCCAAGGACGACCGGCGCGTGCGCATCGAGCCGGGCTACGGCCTGGAAGGTGCGATTCCCGATGCCATCGCCAACCGGGTCATCCAGGAATACCTGGTGCCGCGCTTCCGCAGCGGCGACTACGCCGGTGGCATCACCGATGCCACGGCGGTGCTGGTCAAGCTGATCGATGGCGAAACGCTGCCGGCACCGGTCAGCGGCCATCGTGGGCGGGAACCCGGCGGTGGCGGCGATACCTGGTTCCTGGCGCTGTTCATCGGCGTGTTCGCTGGCAGCATCCTGCGCGGCGTGTTCTCGCGCGTGCCGCGCCCGCTGCGTGGCCTGCTCGGCGGTGCCGGTGCGGCGCTGGCGGCGTTCCTGTTCACGTCCACGCTGCTGGCCAGTGGCCTGGCGGGCATCGTGGGCCTGATCGTGGCCATGCTCTCAGGACACCCGGGCCGCTTTGCCGGTGGTGGTGGCTGGGGCGGTGGCAGCTGGGGCGGGGGCGGCGGCTTCGGTGGCGGTGGAGGATTTGGCGGTGGCGGCGGCTGGGGAGGCGGTGGTGGCCGCTCCGGTGGTGGCGGTGCTTCGGGGGGCTGGTGATGATCCAACGACTGTGTCGTCATGTGTTTTCGCCGTCGGTACGGCGCGCGTTCCCGCCGGCCACGCTGCAGGCGATCACCGAGGCCATCGCGGCCGGTGAGCAGCGCCACGGCGGGCAGGTGATGTTCGCGGTGGAAGCGGACCTTCCGCTGGCCGCGCTGTGGCACAGGGTTACCCCGCGGCAGGCCGCCGAGCATGCGTTTGCCCGCCTGCGCACCTGGGATACCACCCACAACAATGGCGTGCTGATCTACCTGCTGCTGGCTGACCACGCCATCGAGATCGTCGCCGACCGTGGCCTGCACGGCCGGGTCAGCCCGGCGCAGTGGCAGCGGGTCTGCACCCACCTGCGCGAGGGCCTGCGTGGTTCCCATCCGGTGGAAGCGCTGCAGGATGCCATCGACGAGGTCTCCAGCCTGATCGAAGGGCACTTTCCGGCCTCGACGCGGTCGAACGATGACGCGTTGCCGAACTCGCCCCAGCTCCTTGGTTGAGCCGGGGCGGCACTGGCCCGAGAATAGGCGTTCAACCGCAAGGCACCTTCCATGATCTATTTCCACGACATCGACCCCATCGCCCTCTCGCTGGGGCCGATCAAGGTGCACTGGTACGGCATCATGTACCTGCTCGGCTTCACCGCGGCCTGGCTGCTGGGCCGCAAGCGCATCGCCGCCGGTCGCCTGCCGGGCGTCGATGCCAACGGCTTCTCCGACCTGCTGTTCTACGCCATGCTCGGCGTGGTGCTGGGCGGGCGCATCGGCTACATGCTGTTCTACGCGCTGGGCGATTTCCTGCACAACCCGCTGCTGCTGTTCAAGGTCTGGGATGGCGGCATGAGCTTCCACGGCGGCCTGCTGGGCGTCCTGGGTGCCTGCTGGTGGTGGTCGCGCAAGCACGCGCTGCACTTCTTCGACACCATGGATTTCATGGCGCCGCTGGTGCCGCTGGGCCTGGGCTTCGGCCGCATCGGCAACTTCATCGGCGCCGAGCTGTGGGGCAAGTACACCGACGGCACGTGGGGCGTGGTGTTCCCGTCCGGCCTGCCGGCGCCGCTGAACCAGCTGGACCACGCGACCCTGCAGACGCAGTTCGCGACCGGTGCGCTGAACCAGTTCGCGCGTCATCCGTCGCAGCTGTATGAAGCGTTCCTGGAAGGCCTGGTGATGTTCGTGGTGCTGTGGGCCGTGTCGGCCAAGCCGCGCCACCGTTACCTGGTCGGCGGCCTGTTCGCGCTGATGTACGGCCTGTTCCGCTTCGCCGTGGAGTTCGTGCGCATGCCCGACAACGGTGTCTACGTGGCCTTCGACTGGCTGACCCGCGGCCAGATCCTCAGCCTGCCGCTGATCGCCTTCGGCCTGGTGCTGCTGGTGATGTCGCGCCGCGCGCCGGTACTGCAGCCGCAGCTGCCGGTGGCTGCCGAGGGCAAGGCATGAAGGCTTACCTGGACCTGCTCTCGCACGTGCTCGAGCACGGCGCCGAGAAGAGCGACCGCACCGGCACCGGTACCCGCAGCGTGTTCGGCTGGCAGATGCGTTTCAACCTGGCCGACGGCTTCCCGCTGGTCACCACCAAGAAACTGCACCTGCGCTCGATCATCCATGAGCTGCTGTGGTTCCTGAAGGGCGACACCAACATCGGCTACCTGAAGGACAACCAGGTGCGGATCTGGGACGAGTGGGCCGACGAGAACGGCGACCTCGGCCCGGTCTATGGCAAGCAGTGGCGCAGCTGGGCCACCGCCGATGGTCGCGAGATCGACCAGATGCAGTGGCTGGTGGACGAGATCAAGCGCAACCCCGATTCGCGCCGGCTGGTGGTCAGCGCCTGGAACGTAGGCGAGCTATCGCAGATGGCGCTGATGCCGTGCCACAACCTGTTCCAGTTCTATGTGGTGGACGGCAAGCTCAGCTGCCAGCTCTACCAGCGCAGCGGCGACATCTTCCTCGGCGTGCCGTTCAACATCGCCAGCTACGCGCTGCTGACCCACATGGTGGCGCAGGCCACCGGCCTGGGCGTGGGTGATTTCGTGCATACGCTGGGCGATGCGCACCTGTATTCGAACCACTTCGAGCAGGCGCGCGAGCAGCTGTCGCGTGAACCGCGCGCGCTGCCGAAGCTGTGGTTGAACCCGGAGGTGACCGACCTGTTCGGCTTCCAGTTCGACGACATCCGCATCGACGGCTACGATCCGCACCCGGCGATCAAGGCGCCGGTGGCGGTATGAGTTCCCGATTGATTTCCAGCGGCCTGCTGGCGCTGTGCGGCATGTTGCCGCTGGCCATGGTGCAGGCCGGACCGGCCGATGCGCTGTCGTTGGCCCGGCAGGTCAATGAGCAGATCGTGCACAAGCACATGCGCGAGGAAGTGCAGGCGTTCGCTGGGGCGTTCAACGGCAGCACGATGATGCCCCAGGATGTGCCGGAAGGCTGCCGGGCGCAGATGCGTGAGGCGGTAACCGGCATGTACACGGCGATGACCGAGCACCTGAAGGCGGGTGTCGAGGATCCGGCCTATCAGCGCATGCTCGAGCAGCAGCTTGCCACCGTCTATTCAAGTGACCAGTTGCAGGCATTTCTGGCACGTCGTGCCAGCACCGACACTGCTGCGTTGTCGGCAGACATCCTGTCAGGACCGGGCCTGAAGGATATCGAAGAGGCGCAGAAGCAGAAGATCCTCGATGGCCTGGATGAGCAGTCCACATCCAGCCCCGAGCTGGCAGCGGCGCTGCAGGCTGCCAGTGCCGCCAACGCTGCCTGCGAACGCCTGCAGATCGACGCCAGCTGAGGAGGTGGTAGCAATGAAGCTGTCGATGATCGTGGCGCTGGATCGCAACCGTGGCATCGGCCAAGGCAATGCCATGCCCTGGCACCTGCCAGATGATTTCAAGCACTTCAAGGCGCTCACCCTGGGCAAGCCGATCCTGATGGGGCGCAAGACGGCCGAGTCGATCGGCCGCGTGCTGCCGGGGCGGACCAACCTGGTGCTGACCCGCAGCGGCCAGGTGCCGTTCGAGGGCATGCGCGCGGTAGCGTCGCTGGATGAGGCGAAGACGATTGCCGAACGCGAGGGCGCCAGCGAGCTGTGCATCATCGGCGGCGGCGAGATCTTCCACCAGCTGCTGGACCAGGCCAGTGACCTGTACCTGACCTGGGTGGATGCCGAAGTCCCCGCCGATACCCATTTCCCCGAGGTGGATGCGCAGGACTGGCGGGAAGTGAGCAGCGAGCCGCACCCGGCCGACGAACGCCATGCCCACGCGTTCCGCTTCGTGCACTACGTGCGCCGCTGAAGATGGTTTCCTGTAGAGCCGAGCCATGCTCGGCTGCTGTTGCCGGACACATCCCGTAGCCGAGCATGGCTCGGCTCTACAGGATTGCCTACGGCATCCGGTAATGCCCGATGATGGCGTGCTGGAACAGCAGATTCTCTTCGCGCGTGCCGCGCGCGATGTTGTGCAGCACCAGCGGCGTGCCGTTGGCCAGCCTGCGGTCGGAGACGATGCCCACGTGCAGCAGGCCGTTGCCGTTGAGCTTCCAGGCGACGATGTCGCCGGCCGCGTAGTCGGCGGCGAGGGCCGTGATCGGCTGCTGCCAGCCCTGCCGTTCGAACCAGCGCATCAGGTTCGGTACGCGGCGATGATCGATGTTGCGATCCGGTCGTGACAGGCCCCAGATCGCCGGATAGGCACTGAAGTTGCCGCGCATGTCCTCATGCACGCGGGCCTGCAGGTCCACGTCCAGGCTGCGCAGCGCGCGCACCACCACGTCGGTGCACACGCCGCGATCAACCGGGACGTCTCCACCGGGATAGGCCAGCACCTGATAGGCAGGGTCGTAGCGGGTGGTGACGCCGATCTGCGCGCGCGCTGCAGCCACCAGTGGCGGCGAAGGCGCCTGCGGTTGCGATGGCGTGTGGCCGACGTTTCCGCCGCCGGTGGGGGACGGGGCCGAAGTTGGCTGGCAGCCGCTGGCCAGGGCCAGCGTCAGCAGCACCATCCATGGTGCCCAGCCGCGCCGCGTCATGCCTGCGGCGGAGGACTGCTGTTGCCGGGGCCCGCGGAGCCACCACCACCGCCACCACGGCGACGACGACGGCGCGGGCCGCGATTGCCCGGGGTGGCGGCCGGAGCGTTACCGCCGCCCTGTTCCTTGCCCTGCGCCGACGCAGCCGGGCGCTCGTGCGCCGGGCGCGCGGGCGGGCGGGCGTTGGGCACGGGGGCGGGTACATCGCGGCCTGGCACCTGCACCACGCGCAGTTCATCGGTATCGAGCTGGATCGCGGTGAGCTTGCCGCCCCAGACCGCGCCGGTGTCGATGGCGTGCACGCCCTGGGTGATGGTCAGGCCCAGCGCCGACCAGTGGCCGCAGACCACCTTCAGGTCGCGCTCGACCCGGCCCGGCACTTCGAACCAGGGATACAGCCCCTGTTCCTGCGTGCCCGGCGTGCCCTTGTCCTCGATGCCGATGCGTCCGCGCGGGGTGCAGTAGCGCATGCGGGTGAGCACGTTGATGATCGCGCGCGAGCGGTCGTAGCCGGACAGGTTGGGGGCCCAGCTCGGCTTGTCGCCGTACATGTTGCGGAACAACTTGCGGTAGCCGGCGCCGTGCAACTGTGCCTCGACTTCAGCCGCATGCTTCTCGGCCATCTGCGTGGTCCACTTCGGCGCCAGGCCGGCGTGTACCATCATCCAGCCCAGTTCGCGGTCCACGTGCACCAGCTTCTGCAGGCGCAGCCAGTCCAGCAGTTCGTCGCGGTCCTCGGCCTGCACGATGCGCAGCAGGTCCGGGTTGACCTTGCGCTGTTCCTCTTCGGTGCGGGCACCGACGGCCAGCAGCGAAAGGTCATGGTTGCCCAGCACCACCACGCTGTGCTCGCGCAGCGAATGCACCAGCCGCAGCGTTTCCAGCGACTGGCCCCCCCGGTTCACCAGGTCGCCGCAGAACCACAGGGTGTCCTGCGCCGGGTCGAAACGGATCTTTTCCAGCAGTCGCTGGGTGACGTCATAGCAGCCCTGCAGGTCGCCGATCGCCCACACACTCATCGTTCGGCCTCCGTGTCAGTGCAGGGTACGCGGGATGGCCAGCACGAAAGGTGCGACCGGCGCGGCAAATTCGGTGCCGTCGTCGGCGACCATGTCGTAGTGGCCCTGCATGGTCCCGTGATCGGTCCCCAGCATGACACCGGACGTGTAATGGAAGTCTTCACCGGGACGCAGGCGCGGCTGCTCGCCGATCACCCCGTCGCCGTCGACATGCTCGACGCGGCCGTTGGCATCGGTGATGCGCCAGTGGCGTGCGACCAGGCGCGCGGCAACACGTCCCTGGTTGTGGATGCGGATCGTGTAGGCGAACGCATAGCGCCCGTCTTCCGGCGCGGATTGATCGTCGAGGAAGCGCGGTGCGACTTCGACGGAGATGGCATAAACGTCAGCGTCTTCCATACCGGCAGTGTAATCAGGAGGCATTGGCCAAGGCGATGAATTCGGCCACGTCCAGCTGTTCGGCGCGGGCATCGGGACGCACGCCGGCGGCAACGAACTGTTCGGCGGACACCACGTTGTTCAGGGCGTTGCGCAGGGTCTTGCGGCGCTGCCCGAAGGCGGCCTTGACCACCTCGGCGAAACGCTTGTGGTCGTTGATGTTGATTGTGGCCGGGTCACGCGGCACCAGCCGCACCACGGCCGAATCGACCTTCGGCGGCGGCCGGAACGCGCCCGGCGGCACCACGAACAGCGAGGTCACCTGGCAGTAGGCCTGCAGCATCACGCTGAGCCGGCCGTACACCTTGCTGCCGGGGCCGGCGGCCATGCGGTCGACCACTTCCTTCTGCAGCATGAAGTGCATGTCGCGGATCACCGCGGCATGTTCCAGTGCATGGAACAGGATCGGCGAGGAGATGTTGTAGGGCAGGTTGCCGACCAGGCGGATCGGCTGGCCGGCAGCCAGCTCGGTGAAGTCCACGCGCAGCACGTCGCGGTGGACGATGGTCAGCTCGCCCAGCGGCTCGGCGGCGGCGGTCAGCGGCGCGATCAGGTCGCGGTCGAACTCGATCACCGTCAGTTTCGGATGCACGCGCAGCAGCGGCAGGGTGATCGCGCCCTGGCCGGGACCGATCTCGACCAGGCGGTCACCGTCTTTCGGGTTGACCGCCATCACGATCTTGTCGATGTAGTGGCGGTCGGCCAGGAAATGCTGGCCAAGCTGCTTCTTGGCCGGGGCGGTGAACACCGGGCCGGAGGGGGAATGCGGGGAATTCATGCGCTCAGTGTACGTTGCCGCGCAAGCTGCGCACACAACGTCGTTGCCGCCTGCAGGCTGGAAGGATCGGCAATGCCGCGCCCGGCCATATCCAGTGCCGTGCCATGGTCCACCGCCACGCGCGGGTAGGGCAGGCCCAGGGTCAGGTTCACCGCCTGCTCGAAGCCCGAATACTTCAGCACCGGCAGGCCCTGGTCGTGGTACATCGCCAGCACGGTGTCGAAGCCCGCCAGCTTGGCCGGCAGGAAGGCGGTATCGGCCGGCAGCGGCCCGATCAGGTCCATGCCCTCGGCGCGCAGACGCTGCAGCAGCGGGATGATCAGGTCCAGCTCCTCACGACCCAGATGGCCGTCTTCGCCGGCGTGCGGATTCAGGCCGAGCACGGCGATGCGCGGCGCAGGCAGGCCGAACTCGCGGCGCAGGGCGGCATGCACGGTGCGCAGGATGTGTTCCAAGCGGGGCGCGGTGATCGCGTCGGCCACCTCGCGCAGTGGCAGGTGGGTAGTGGCCAGGGCCACGCGGACGATGTGGTTGGCCAGCATCATCACCACCTTCACCCCGGCCTGGTCGGCCAGCAGTTCGGTGGTCCCACTGTAGGCGATGCCACCTTCGTTGATGACCGCCTTGTGCACCGGGCCGGTGACCACGCCGTGCAGTTCGCCGGACAGGCAGGCCTGGCCAGCACCGAGCAGGGCACCGATGACGGCGCCGGCATTGGCCGGGTTGGCCTGGCCGAAGTGGCTGGGCACGGTATTGGCCACAACGCGCACACGCAGATCGCCGGGGACGCGTGCTTCGGCGTCCTCGGGCAGCAGCTGCAGCGGCAGGTTCAGCGCGGCGGCGGCCGCGCGCAGGGTATCCGGGTCGGCGAAGGCCAGCAGCCGGCAATCTTCACGCGGCTGCTGGACGAGGCGGACACACAGCTCCGGGCCGATTCCGGCGGGCTCGCCCGGTACCAGAGCGAGCTCGGGACGCATCGGTCAGGACTGCGGCGGCGTGGCGGTGTTTTCCGCGCGGTCCCCGCTGCGGAAGCTGACATAGGCTTCGCCGCGCAGTTCCTGCAGGAAGCGGTTGTACTCGTCTTCCAGCTTGCGGCGGCCGATGGTCTCGCGGACCTGGGCGCGCTGGTTGTCGTTGGTCACGTCGGTCTGGCGGGTGGCCACGCGCTGCACGATGTGCCAACCGGCATCGGTGCGGAACGGCTGGCTGACGCCGCCGTCCTGGATGCCGGCTACCTGCTGGCCGAACGCCGGACCGAACGCGTCGACCGGGAACCAGCCCAGATCGCCGCCCTGGCCCTTGCTGTTGTTGTCCTCGGAGGATTCCTTGGCCACGGTCTCGAAATCCGCGCCGCCGGCGATGCGGGCGCGCAGGGTATCGATCTTGGCCTTGGCGGCAGCGTCGGTCTGGTGATCGTCCACGCGCACCAGGATGTGGCGGCCGTGGTATTCGGTGACCGTGTGCGCGCCACCGCTGGCGGCGCTGGCATCACGCACTTCCACCAGCTTCAGCAACTGGAAGCCGCTGGGGCCGCGGATCGGGCCGACCACTTCGCCGGGTTTCATCTTTTCCATCAGCTGGGCAAAGGCCTGCGGGATTTCATCCAGGCTGCGCCAGCCCAGATCGCCGCCTTCCAGCGCGTTCGGGCTGTCCGAATAACGCACGGCGGCCGCGTTGAAGTCCAGCTCACCCTTGTCCAGCAGGGCCTTCACGCCCTCGGCCTTCTTCTGGCCGGTGGCGATCTGGTCGGCGTTGGAGCCGTCGGGCAGGGCGATCAGGATGTGCGCCAGGTGGTACTGGTTGCCCACCGTGGCCTGCTGCTTCAGCGCGGCGTCCACTTCACCCTCGCTGACGCTGATGCGGCTCTGCGCGAAGCTCTGGCGCAGGCGCTGCACGGTGATTTCATCGCGCACCGAAGCACGGAAATCGTTGAAATCGATGCCGTCGTGGGCCAGGCGCTGGCGCAGTGCATCCAGGTCCGAGCCGTTCTGCTGGGCGATGGCATTCATCGCCTGGTTCAGCTCCTGGTCGCTGACGCGGATGCCGCTGCCCTGGGCGCGGGCCACCTGCAGCTTGACCAGCACCAGGCGCTCGAGCACCTGGCGGCTGAGCACGTCTTCCGGCGGCAGCTGGTTTTCACGGCCGGCGTACTGCGCCTTGATGTTGGCGATCGCACGCTGGAGCTCGCTCTGCAGGATCACGTCCTCGTCGACGACGGCGGCGATGCGGTCCAACGGCTGCGCCTCCTGCGCGAGCACCTGCAGGGGGGCGGACACGCTGGACACCGCCAGCAGGGAGGCGAGAAGAACGGGGAAGCGCTTGGTCATGGGATCTGATTCGGATCGTAGTCATCCCGGGTCGCCCCGGTGTTGCTGGGCGGCACGAGATAGAGGTCGTCGCGGTTGTAGCCGAGGATAGCACGGCGCAGCGTACGGTCCGTGTCCTGGCCGATGGAGCTGAGGCCCTTGAGCACGAATTCCAGCTGGAAGGAATTGTTCATGTCGCCTTCGCGGTTGCGTACGTAGCGGCGGGCCACCGCACGGACCGCCAGGCAGCAGCTGTCCCACTGCACGCCGGCGATGATCTCCAGCGGTTCCTTGTCCTGCAGCGAGTAGTAATACCGGCCCACCAGGCTCCAGCGCGCATTCAGCGGGTACAGGAACGACAGGTCGGCCTGCTCCAGCAGGGTCCGGTCATGCTTGTTGGCGGTCGCCGGGGCGCCGGCGTTGATGCGGTAGCGGTAGCTGAGGTTGATCACGCCATCGTTGGGCATCAGATAGCGGGCGCGGACGCTGGCCAGATCCTCGCGCTTGTACTTCGGGTCCCACTGGTAGGTGGCGCCCAGGGTCCAGCGGTCGTTGATCATGTAGTTGCCGTCGGCGATCCAGGCCGACTTGCCCTTCTCCACCGGTGCGCCGCCCGGCGTGGTGCTGACCCGCGATTCGTCGAAGTACTGGATCTGGCCGATCGCGGCCGAGAAGCGTTCCTTGCCGGTGGTCTGGTCGATGAAGCGGGTGCCCAGTGCCAGGGTCAGCTGGTTGGCATCGTTCTGGCGGTCGGCGCCGGTATAGCGCGAGTCGCGGAACAGCTGGCCCCAGCTGAAGGTGAAGTCACGGGTGTCGAAGATCGGCAGCTCGTCCTGGTTGCGATAGGGCGTGCGCAGGTAGAACAGGCGCGGCTCCAGGGTCTGCAGGAATGACTTGCCACCGATCGACGTCTCGCGATCGAAGAACAGGCCGGCATCAAGGCTGCCGATCGGCAGGCTGCGGCTGGGCGAGGTATTGCCGCGCAGTTGTTCCGGGGTGGCCGTGGCCGGGTCGATGCCCTGCGAGCGCAGGATCTGGGCCTGGATGCCGTTGACGCCGTCGACCAGGCCGCGGTCCAGCTGGTAGGCCGTATAGCGGTAGGCCAGGGTCGGGGTGATGTACCAGGCCGCGCCACTGATCGGGAACGACACGTACGGCTTCACGTCCAGGCGCGAGCCACCGCTGATGCCAAGACCGGATGTCTGCTGGATGCCGTTCCGCGTGTACTGCAGATCCGTGCCCCGGTCCGGTCCGTACTTGAAGTTGACGTCGTCGTGGGTGAAGCGCACCGCTTCGGTGTAGATGCCGGTTTCCAGCCACGGCAGCACCGGCTTGTTCCAGTTGAAGAACAGGCGTGGCTCGCGGTTGTAGGGCAGGGCGCGCTCGTCGAGGGTGTAGTCGGTCAGCTGCCAGCGGTCGGCCATGATGCCGGCCGTCCAGTTCTGGCCGGTGCCGTACAGGCCGATGGTGCTCTGCAGGTTGGAGGCGGTCACGCCCACCAGGCGGTTGGCGAAGTCCTCGACATAACGCTCGTCGCTCACCCAGGCCAGGTTGGCGCGGGCCTGCCAGTGGCTGTTCACGTTGTGGTAGCCGTCGAACATCACCCGGCCGCGGTCGCGGTCGCGCAGCTTGTCGCTGGGCATGTAGCTGGTCAGCACCTCGCCACGGCCGCCGTTGTAGAGGTAGCGGAACTCGTTGTCGAGCAGCAGGCCGCGCCGGCTCATGTAGCGCGGGGTCAGGGTGTCATCGTAGTTCGGCGCCAGATTGAAGTAGATCGGCTGCGCGTAGTCGAAACCGTTGCGGCCGGACATGCCCAGCTGCGGGAACAGCAGGCCGGTCTTGCGGCGGTCATCGATCGGGAACTTGAAGTACGGCGCCCACAGCACCGGCACCTTGCCGATGCGCAGCACCGCGTTGCGGGCCGTGCCGAAGCCTTCGTCGTTGTCCACTTCGATCTGCGGCGCCGACAGCTTCCATACCGGCTGCGACGGGTCGCAGGTGGTGTAGGTGGAGCGGTGCATCTGGCCGACCGCGCCCTGCAGGTCGACCGACTCGGCATCGCCGTTGCCCCGGCGCGACACCAGCTGGTACTTGATGTCGGAGATCTTGTGGGTGTCGCTTTCCTGGTTGCCTTCGGCGCGCTTGGCGACCATCCGGATCGACCCGTCCTGGTAGCGGACATTGCCGTCGGCGATGTAGTTGCCGGTCTCGGTGTCGAAGCTGAGCTTGTCGGTGCCGACGAACTGGTCACCCCGGCGCAGTGCCACGTTGCCCTCGTACTGCGGCACGGTGGTGGTGCCCAGCAGCTGGTCACCTTCGATGTCGGTCGGCTGGTTCTCGCGGGCGGCCGCGGCGGCAGCCTTGTCCTGGGCCGGGACCGGGGTGGGGGCGTCGGTGAACGCGGGAATGACGTCGGTGGCCGGGCACAGGCCCCAGTTGAGCGGCTTATCATCGGCCATCGCCGGCAGGCTGATGGCGATGCTCAGAGGCAGGGGAAGCAGGCGGAGGGCTCGGCGCACGCGGTTCGGATTCGGGCGAAAACGGACGGTAGCTTGCCCCATCCCTTGCATAGGGGCAATGAAGGGCGCCAAAGCCTGCCGGTTCGGGTTCATCCGGCGGAGCCACCCGCAGAGGGTGTGATCAGGGCCTGGACATGGGCCACGCTGCATTCGGCCAGGGCCTGCAGGTCGTAGCCTCCCTCCAGCATCGAGACCACCCGGCCGGCCGCGTGACGGCGTGCCAGCGCGTGCAGTTCACGGGTGATCCAGGCGAAATCGTCGGTCTCCAGCATCAGGTCCGCCTGCGGATCACGCAGGTGGGCGTCGAAGCCGGCCGAGATCAGCAGCAACTGCGGGCGGAAGTCGTCGATGGCCGGCAGCATCTCGTCGGCCCAGACGTTGCGGAAGCGGAAGCCGCCGCTGCCCGGCGGCAGCAGGATGTTCATCAGGTTGCCGGCACCGCGGTCGCGGCGCAGGCCGGAATTGGGAAACAGCCCGGCCTGGTGGGTGCTGTAGTACGAGACCCGGGCATCGTGCTGGAAGATGTCCTGGGTGCCATTGCCGTGGTGCACGTCGAAATCGACCACCGCGATCCGCTCCAGGCCATGGCGGTCGCGGGCATAGGCGGCGGCGATGGCGATGTTGTTCAACAGGCAGAAGCCCATCGCCGTGCTGCTGGTGGCGTGGTGGCCCGGCGGGCGCACCGCGCAGAAGGCCAGCGGGTCCTCGCCCAGCATCACCGCATCGACTGCGGCCACACCGGCACCGGCGGCGTGCACGGCGGCGCTGGCCGAGCCGGGCGAGGTCCAGGTGTCCATGTCCAGCTGGCGCAGCGGCGCGGTCTGCGGCTGCAGCACGAAGTCGAGCAGGGCGCTGTCGTGGACCCGGGTCAGTTCGCCGAACTTGGCCGGCGGCGCTTCGCGCCAGTCCAGCTGGCCGGGGAAGGCCGCGTGCAGCGCGTCCAGCACATGCTGCAGGCGTTGCGGGCATTCGGGATGGCCGGGACCGGGGTCATGCAGCAGGCAGGACGGGTGGGTATAGACCAGCATCGTGCCGACTCAGCGCTGGCGCTGCTGCGGTTGCCACAGCGCTTCGCCCTGGCCATCGGCGCGGGCCAGCACCCGGGCCAGCACGAACAGCAGGTCCGACAGCCGGTTGAGGTACTGCAGCGCCTCGCTGCGCACGGCTTCGTGGCGGGCCAGGGTGACCGTTTCGCGCTCGGCGCGGCGGACGATGGTGCGGGCCAGATGGCAGCGTGCGGCGGCTTCGCCACCGGCTGGCAGGATGAATTCCTTCAGCATCGGCAGGTCGGCGTTGTAATGGTCCAGCTGCTGTTCCAGGGCCGAAACGTCGGCGGCATGGATCGCGGCGTGGCCGGGGATGCACAATTCGGCGCCCAGGTCGAACAGCTGGTGCTGCAGATGCACCACCAGCGCGCGCACATCCTCGGGCAGGGGTGCGGCCAGCAGCAGGCCGAGCGCGGCGTTGGCCTCGTCGACGGTGCCGAAGGACGCCACGCGGGCGTCATCCTTGGCCACGCGCTGGCCGTCGCCAAGGCCGGTACTGCCGTCGTCGCCGGTGCGGGTGTAGATGCGCGAGAGGCGATGACCCATGGCGCGGCTCAGTGGCGGATGTCGCGGCGGGCCTGCTGGAGCTTCAACACCTGCTCCACGGCCAGCTGCAGGGCGGCGGCCAGCGCCACATAGATCGCCGTGGTGCGCAGGTAGGGCCCGAACCACTGCGCGTAGTTCTGCGCCCAGCCGGCCAGGGTCGGCTCGGCCACGTTGCGGCTGGACCAGTAGAAGCCGCCCTGAGCCAGCAGGTGGCAGACCGCCACCGAGGCGACCAGCAGCAGTGCGCCCTTGGCCAGTACCGGCCAGCGCGCGCTCTGGTAGTTGCGGCCCAGCAGCATGCCGCCGGCCCACAAAGAGAAGTAGGCCGGCAGCAGCAGCCAGTAGCCCGGCGACACGCAGTAGTGCTGCCAGAAATCCAGTCCGCTGCTGCGGATCACGATCCAGTCGACCAGCACGGCGAACACCATCAGCAGCGGGAACGCCCAGCGCGTCCAGCGGGCCAGGTAGAAGCCACCGATGAAGAACACGGCCCAGGAGGCATCCGGAATGGCCGCGAAGTGGTTGACCCGGGTCGCCGCCAGCAGCAGTACGAGTACGGACAGGACGAAGGCGCGGTTGGCGGTATCGGACATGGCGGGGGCCCGGAGCGGATTCAGGTTTCATTCTAGCCCGCCGCGCAGGTTGGCGCAGGTGCCGCCCGTTCGGCGTACAGTCGGGACGAGCGCGTATCATGAACACATGAGTGAACGACATGACGTGCTGATCGTCGGTGGTGGCCTGGTCGGTGCCAGCCTGGCCATTGCCCTGGACCGCCTGGGCCGCGACGTGGGCCTGCTCGAGGCCAGCCCGGCCGGCGAGCTGCCCGCGGTGTTCGACCAGCGCAATCTCAGTTTCGCCGCTGCCACCGTCAATGCGCTGACCGCGCTGGGGGTGATGCAGAAGCTGGCGATGGCACCGGGCCCGATCCGGCGCATCCATGTCAGTCGTGCCGGCGATTTCGGCCGTGTGCAGCTCGAAGCGGCCGATTACGACCGGCCGTGGTTCGGCCAGGTGGTGGTCGCGCGCGATTTCGGCCAGGCGCTGGAAGCGCGGCTTCAGGAGCTGCCGCGCCTGCGCCGTTACCGGCCGATGCGGTTCCTGGGACTGGGCGAGGTGGTGGACGGCTACCGCCAGGTGCGGGTGGCTGACGAGGCGGGTGAACGCGTGCTGCTGGCACGTCTGGTGGTGGGGGCCGATGGCACCACCAGCGGCGTGCGTGGCGCGCTGGGCATCGAGGTCGACCGCCATGATTTCCAGCAGACCCTGTTCGTGGCCCGCGTGCGCAGCCAGCGCGCGCCGGACGGCACGGCCTGGGAGCGGTTCACCGATACCGGCCCGACTGCCCTGCTGCCGCGTGGCGATCGTCACTTCGGCACTGTGCATGGCGTAGCGCGCGACCACGCCGATGCGGTGATGGCGCTGGACGATGCGGCGTGGCTGCAACGCCTGCAGAACGCGATCGGCTGGCGTGCCGGCCGCCTGCTCGAATCTGGTCCACGCAGTGCTTATCCGCTCATCCAGGTACTGGCGCGCGCGCTGGCCGGTGAACGCACGGTACTGCTGGGCAATGCCGCGCAGACCATTCATCCGCTGGGTGCACAGGGCTTCAACCTGGGCCTGCGCGATGCGCTGACCCTGGCCGAGCTGCTGGAGGATGCGCATGAGGATGCCGGCAGTGATGCACTGCTGCAGGCCTATGTCGCGCGCCGCGAGGAAGACCGCCGGCAGACGGTGGCGTTCTCCGGCGGCCTGGCGCGCCTGACCAGCAACCCGGCGCCGCTGATGCGGCCGCTGCGCAGCCTCGGCCTGGTGGCCGCGCAACGCGCGTCGGTGCAGTCGATGCTGGTCGGTGGCGCGATGGGCTTCCGTGGCGACGTGCCGCGCCTGTGCCGTGGAGAAGCCGCATGAGCCGGCGCACGCGTCTTGATGTGGCCATCGTCGGTGGTGGCGTGGTCGGTGCCGCGTGTGCGCTGGCGCTGGCCGATGCCGGCCTGTCGGTTGCGCTGGTGGAAGGCCGTGAACCAGCGCCGTGGCAGGCCGCACAGCCTGACCTGCGCGTGTTCGCCTTTGCCGCCGACAACGTGCAGCTGTTGAACCGCCTGGGCGTGTGGCCGGCGATCGCGCAGGCCCGCGCCTGGCCCTACCGGCGCATGCAGGTGTGGGACGCGGCCGGTGGCGAGGATCTGCTGTTCGACGCTGATCGTTTCGGCCGGCGCGAACTGGGCTACATCGTCGAGAACGGCCTGCTGCAGGACCGCCTGTGGGCGGCGCTGCCGGCGGCGGGCGTGCAGTTGCACTGCCCGGCACGGGTGGAAGCACTGGAGCAGGACGAGGATGGCGTGCGCCTGCGCCTGGATGACGGTCGCCGCCTGGAAGCGGCGTTGGCGGTGGCCGCCGACGGTGCCGAGTCGACCCTGCGCCAGCTGGCCGGGATCGAGGTTGAAAAGCACGACTACCACCAGCGTGGCGTGGTGGCCTATGTGGACAGCGATCTTCCCAACCAGGCCACGGCCTGGCAGCGTTTCCTGCCGAGCGGTCCACTGGCGCTGCTGCCGGTGGCCGAGTGCCGCAGCTCGATCGTCTGGACCCTGCCTGAAGACGAGGCAACACGCGTGCTGGCGCTGGACGAAGATGCGTTCAACCGCGAACTGACCCGCGCCTTTGCGGCGCGGCTGGGTGACCTGCGGCTGGCCTCGCCGCGTGCGGCGTTCCCGCTGCGCCGGCAGCTGGCCCGTCACTATGTGGCCGGCCGCGTGCTGGCGCTGGGCGATGCCGCACATGTGGTGCATCCGCTGGCCGGGCAGGGCGTGAACCTGGGGCTGCGCGATGTCGCCGCCCTGCAGCAGTGGCTGGCACCGTCCGCCGAGCGTCGGGGCCAGCCGCGGCTGTCGCCGCAGCGACTGCAGCGCTGGGCACGCGAACGGCGCAGCGACAACCACATCGCCGCTTACAGCTTCGATGCGATCAACCGCCTGTTCTCCAACGACGAAATGCACCTGACCCTGGCCCGTGGTCGCGCGCTGGGCTGTGTCGGCAAATGGCCGCCGCTGGTGCAGGCGTTCTGGAAGCGCGCCGCTGGGGTGTAAGCGGAATACATGCCGCACGACGCTTCCGGCATCAGTGAACAAAAAAGGGGACGGAGGGGATCAAGTCGTTTGTGCCACAAACGACTTGATCCCCTCCGTCCCTTTTTTCAGTCGACCAGCCAACCGGCCAGGTCTGCACGATCCAGCTTGCCGCGACGCTTCACGTCCAGTGCATTGAACTCATCGGCCAGTGCCGGATTTGCCTGCGCTTCCTCGCGGCTGATGAAACCATCGCCGTTCACATCCAGCGCGGCGAAGTGGATGCGGTACTGGCCAACCACGCTGCTGGGCTCCAGCGAACGCACCGTCACCTGTGCCTCGCCGGCCGGCTGTGCAATCTCGACGCTGCCGCTGACCCGACCGGCATCCAGTGGCTGCTGGCGGATCGCGCCGCCGGTGGGGCCCAGCGGCTGGCTCTGCGCCGGGGTGTGCGGCAGGTGCTGGGCCATGGCCGGTGCGGCTGACAGCAAAGTGATCAGCAGGGTGAGCGAGTGGTAGCGCATGGTTCCGTTCCCCGGTAGCGCCGGGCCATGCCCGGCGGATGCAATGGGTTCAGCGCAGCGGCGAGGCCAGCACCGTGATTTCTTCCCGATCGTGATACAGCTGCTTGGCGCGCACCACCAGCGGCTTGCCGGCCTGGTCCTGGAACAGGTCCAGGCACAAGCGGGTTTCGTCCCAGCGCTTCTTCATCGGCAGCTTCAGGTTGAAGATCGCGTGCCGGCACCAGCCTTCGCGGAACCAGGTGGCCATGCGCTCGGCCACGCGCCGCGGCTGCTCGACCATGTCGCAGACCATCCAGTCCAGCGGCTGCTCCGGATGCCAATGGAAGCCATCGGCGCGCAGGTGCTCGACCAGGCCGGTGTCCAGCACGTGCTGGCGCAGCGGACCGTTGTCGATGCTCAGTACGTGCATGTGCTGGCGGGTCAGCACCCAGGTCCAGCCGCCCGGTGCGGCGCCCAGGTCGGCCGCACGCATGCCGGGCTTGGCCAGCGCTTCGCGCTCTTCCGGCGTCAGCAGGGTCAGCAGCGCTTCGTCCAGCTTCAGCGCCGAACGCGAAGGCGCTTCGGGCAGCAGCTTCAGGCGCGGGATGCCCAGTGCCCACGGCGCGCTGTCGGCCGGGTCGGCCACGCAGACGAAGGCGTGGGTACCGTCGACGAACACCACGTGCAGGCGCGGCAGGCGCGTATTGGGCTTGTCGGTCAGCTTGCCGGCCTTGCGCAGCGCCGGGCGCAGTGCATTGCCGAAGGCACGGGCCAACCCGGACAGCGGCTTGCCGGCGTCCGAATCGGGGTGCTCCACCCACAGGTCACCGAAGCGCGGCGCATCGGCCAGCACCTCCAGCATCGGGGTGATGCGATCGTTCGCGTCCAACTGCGGCAGCTCGGCCAGTACCACCAGCTTCTGCCGCGCGAAGATCAGCTCGCGCCAGCGCAGGCGCGGTGCCAGCGCAGCCGCCTCGTCGCACATGAACAGCACGTAGCCGTCATTGCGCTGGGTGCGCGCGTAGCCGGCGAAACCGGCTTCACCGGCGCGGAACTGCAGCTCGCCGGCCAGCTCGGGCTCGAAGCCCTGCCGGCACAGGCACAGCAGGCCGATGCCGGTTTCAGTAACGGGCGCCATCGCTTTCCCCATAGGCACGCAGCACGCTGCGCGCAGCGTCGCGGTTCAAGCCCTGCACGACTTCGATGCCGCGCTTGTTGAGTTCGCCCACCCAGTCGGCCGGCAGCGGGCCTTCGTCGAACGGGGTCAGTTCCTCGACGTCGGCCGAGTTGGCGCCGATCAGCAGGCGGTCGATGCCGGCCCATACGGTGGCGCCGTAGCACTGGCAGCACGGCTGCGAGCTGGTGGCCAGGGTGACAGGCGACAGCACCGCGTTCAGGCGCGGGGTCTGCAGGCGCTGCTGGGCCAGCATGTAGGCCATGTTCTCGGCATGCGCCAGCGAGGTCGCATGCGGCATCACCCGGTTCACGCCGGCGGCGATGACCTTGTCATCCGGGCCGAACACCACGGCACCGAACGGGCCGCCACTGGCGTGTTCGACGTTCAGCCGCGACAGCTCGATCGCCAGCGCGACCTTGGCCTCATCGCCCGGATATCGACGATCCAGGTCGATCTGGTCGTGGATCCAGGCGGGAAGGGTCAGGTGGACTTGCGCGTACAGCATCGCGGGGGTGCCTCGTAGTGGGATGGAAGAAAGTGCGGTTGCTTGGGAAACCGGCGCGCAGTGTAGCTGCACCGGCCTGTATCGGGTGTGGCGGCGGATCAGCCCGGTGAACCGGTACGGATCACCACGTACTGCTTGCGGAATTCCAGCCCGGCCTGCGGCCAGCTGGCCGCGTAGGCGCGCAGCAGGGGAAGGGCGCCGGCGAAGTCGTGGCCGTTGACCCGGCAATCGGCCTCGCACAGGCCATCGGCATCGCGCGAGGCGAACAGGCGGATGGCAAGGAACTGGCGCGCCTTCAGCAGGTCGTCGAAGGCGTCCATGCTCTTGGTGAACAGACAGCAGGGGCAGGAACCGTGGTCGTCCTCGCTGCAGGTGGAGGCATC
Source organism: Stenotrophomonas sp. YJH_SMC_43 (assembly GCF_059372535.1). Taxonomy (NCBI): domain Bacteria; kingdom Pseudomonadati; phylum Pseudomonadota; class Gammaproteobacteria; order Lysobacterales; family Lysobacteraceae; genus Stenotrophomonas; species Stenotrophomonas sp. YJH_SMC_43. The sequence continues at coordinate 54,215 of NZ_JCAFVQ010000008.1, read as the reverse complement.
CACCTCCTGCGCGCGGTAGTGCGCCAACGGCCCCAGCACCACGGTGCGTTCGTGTTCCTCGCCGTCGTCGCTGGCCGGATAGGTCAGGCCCAGCATCGGCAGGCCCTGTGCATCTTCGGCGCCGATCGCGGTCTGCAGGGTCGCCAGGTCCACCCGCACCCAGGTCTGGAAGCCGGACAGCAGCGACGCCTGCTCATCGGCACCGTTGGCGTGCTGGTACTCGAACAGGCCATCGGCGAACAGCACGGGGTGCTCGATCTCGATGACCGTGGAGGTCTGCCAGCCGCCGTTGTCGCGCGCGTGTGCCGCCATCGCATGCGGTGTCAGGCGCAGGCCGCTGTCCAGCAGCAGCGCGCCGCCGTCGACGCGACTGGCGATGCCGGCGTCCTGCAGGACCTGCTGCAGCAGCGGGAGGAGGGCGGCGGAGGTCGTGGTCATGTCAGGCCTGTGGGTGGATGGGGTGAAACATCCAGGCAGGGCCTGGGGATCTAGCGGTCGAGCGCGTCGAGTTCGGCGCGATATCGCAGCGCGTCGGGCTGCTGTTGCGGATCGTTGCCGTGGTCGCGCAGCCAGGTTTCCAGCTCGCGGCGATAGTCCGCGCGGAAACCGGCATTGCCCGGGCTGAAGTGCAGCTTGCGTGCCGCCACCTCCACGCGCTCGCGCGCAGTGGCACGGGCCTGGGCGATGCCGTGCGGGGATTCGTTGGTGAGGATGACGAAGTTGCGCGGGAAACCCGGCGTGTACTTCACCACGAATGGCTGGTCGGGCGCCGGGATGCGGATCGCGTTCTCCAGCGGCCACAGCGAGGCGGTGTTGGTGTGGAACACCACTTCCACATCGCGGCCTTCGGCAGTGCGCAGTACCGCTTCGTAGCGCCAGATGTACTGCTCGTTCATCGTCGAGCTGGTCCGCTCGGACTTCACGATCACCGCTTCACCGCGCTCGCCCACCACGTTGAGGAAGGCGGCGTTGAGAAAGTGGCCGAGGAAGATGTTGAGCATCGCCAGCGGGAACACCACGATGGCGTAGCCCGGAAAGCGCCGCCACCACGAGACCAGCCCGGCCAGCACCATCGCCGAAAAGAACGTCAGCAGCGGATGCTGCGAGATGAACCAGAGCAGGGCGGAAAGGGCGGTGATCATCGTAGGGTTCGTGCGGGCGCCTTCCCGGCGCCCGCGCAGGTCCTCAGGCCGACCAGGTGTCGCGCAGGGTCACGCTGCGGTTGAACACCGGCTTGGCCTCGGTGTGGTCGCGGCGGTCGGCCACGAAGTAGCCGGTACGCTCGAACTGGAACGACTGCTCCGGCGCGGCGCTGGCCGCGGCCGGCTCGACATAGCCGGTGACGGTGCGGCGCGATTCCGGGTTGAGGTAGTCGCGGTAGGTCTTGCCTTCCGATTCGTCGTCCGGATTGGCCACCGAGAACAGGCGGTCATACAGGCGGATCTCGGCCGGTACGCCGTGCACGGCGCTGACCCAGTGGATGGTGCCCTTGACCTTGCGGTTGGCGCCTTCCATGCCCGGACGCGATTCGGGATCCAGCCAGCCGCGCAGCTCGGTGATGGCGCCGTCGGCATCCTTGATCACTTCATCGCAGCGGATGATGCCGGCGCCGCGCAGGCGCACTTCGCCACCCGGGACCAGGCGCTTCCAGCCCTTCGGCGGTACTTCGGCGAAGTCCTCGCGGTCGATCCACACTTCGCGTGCGAACGGTACTTCGCGGCTGCCGAAGCTCTCGTCCTTCGGGTGGTTGCTGAAGGTCAGCTGTTCTTCGTGGCCTTCCGGCAGGTTGGTCAGCACCAGCTTGACCGGATCGATCACCGCCATGCGGCGCGGCGCGGCACTGTCCAGGTCTTCGCGCAGCGCGCCTTCCAGCACGCTGAAGTCGATCAGCGAGTTCTGCTTGCTGATGCCCACGCGTTCGGCGAACAGGCGCATCGCCGCAGGGGTATAGCCACGGCGACGCAGGCCCTGCAGGGTCGGCATGCGCGGGTCTTCCCAGCCGTCCACCAGCTGTTCGGTGACCAGCGCCATCAGCTTGCGCTTGCTCATCACCGTGTAGTTGATGTTCAGGCGCGAGAACTCGATCTGGCGCGGCTTGGCCGCTTCGCGCGGCAGGCCGGCGTCGACCAGCGGCTGGGTCAGCGCATCGTCATGGGCGAAATCGACGTTGTCCACGCACCAGTCGTACAGCGGGCGGTGGTCTTCGAATTCCAGCGTGCACAACGAGTGGGTGATGCCCTCGATCGAATCACCCAGCGCATGGGCGAAGTCGTACATCGGGTAGATCGGCCACGCGTTGCCGGTGTTCTGGTGCTCGACGTGCTTGATGCGGTACAGCGCCGGATCGCGCAGGTTGATGTTGCCGCTGGCCATGTCGATCTTGGCGCGCAGGGTACGCGCGCCATCCGGGAATTCACCGGCCCGCATGCGGCGGAACAGGTCGAGGTTTTCCTCGACGCTGCGGTCGCGCCACGGCGACGGGCGGCCCGGCTCGGTCAGGGTGCCGCGGTAGGCGCGCACTTCCTCGGCCGACAGGTCGCAGACATAGGCCTTGCCCTGTTCGATCAGCTTCTCGGCGGCCAGGTAATAAGTCTGGAAGTAGTCCGAGGCGTGGCGCAGCTCGTTCCAGCTGAAGCCCAGCCAGCGCACGTCGTCCTGGATCGCGGCCACGTATTCCGGATCTTCCTTGGCCGGGTTGGTGTCGTCGAAACGCAGGTTGCAGACGCCGCTGAATTCACCGGCGATGCCGAAGTTCAGGCAGATCGACTTGGCGTGGCCGATGTGCAGGTAGCCGTTCGGCTCCGGCGGGAAGCGGGTCTTGATCGCCTGGTGCTTTCCGCTGGCCAGGTCCTCGCGCACGATCTGGCGGATGAAATCGCGCTTTTCGTGGCTGTCGGCGGGGGTCTCGGGGCTGGCGGGGGTGTGCTCGGACATGAGTCGGCGAAAAGAAAGGCAGAAAGACCAACAGTCTAGCGCGTACGGGGCAGGGCTGCCCGGTAGGGCTGGCCGGCGGAATGGTCACGCGCCGTCACCACCACCATTCAGCCCCCGGGCGTATGCTGGACCCATGTCCCATGGAGCCGCCGCATGCACATCGTGTACAAGGCCGACAACCTGTTCGACGCCCACCTGGTCAAGCACGCGCTGGAAGATGCCGGCATCCCGGCCTTCGTGTTCGGCGAGTCGCTGCTGGGTGGCATGGGCGAGCTGCCGCTGTTCGGCGTGCTGCGGGTGGGCATCCCCGACGCGGCGCGGCCGCAGGCCGAGGACATCGTGGCGGCGCTGGACTTGGGCCACGCGCCGGACGCCCCCATCTCAGATGCAGACGACATAGCCGGACTTCCGGCGTAGGAGCGCATCATGTTGGGAATTGGCCAGGGCATCCTCGGCATCGGCGCCTTCAAGCAGCGCCTGCCGCGCCCGGAAGAAGCACTACCGGGGCGTGACCAACCGCTGCCGCTGCACAGCAACCAGCACTTCGTGAACAGCCATCCGCTGAAGGACCGTTTCGCCGGCCTGCAGCAGATCCGTTTCGCGCTGGGCTGCTTCTGGGGCGCTGAGCGCAAGTTCTGGACCGAACCGGGCGTGTACAGCACCTCGGTCGGCTATGCCGGCGGCATTACCCCGAACCCGACCTATGAAGAGGTCTGCTCGGGCCTGACCGGCCACACCGAAGTGGTGCAGGTGGTGTTCGACCCGGCGGTGGTGAGCCTGGAGCGGCTGCTTCAGCTGTTCTGGGAGAGCCACGACCCGACCCAGGGCATGCGCCAGGGCAACGACACCGGCACCCAGTACCGCTCGGCGATCCACGCCACCGACGAGGCGCAGTACAAGGCAGCGCTGGCCAGCCGCGAGGCCTACCAGGCGCAGCTGGACGCCGCCGGTTATGGCCCGATCACCACCGAGATCGTGTATCCGGCGCCTGAGTATTACTACGCCGAGGATTACCACCAGCAGTACCTGGCGAAGAACCCGAACGGTTACTGCGGTATCGGCGGCACCGGCGTGAGCTGCCCGATCGGGTTGGATGTGGAGGTGCCGCGCTGACGCGCGGTGGTCCGCCTGCGGCGGGCAACGTCAACGGCTGAAAGCCAAAGCCAAAGCCAAAGCGGCTCTGGGTTGCTGCTTGTTGGGTGGGGCGGTGTGGGTTGGCAGGACACGCCGTAAACCCGTCCTTGGGGGCTCGATGGCGCCATCCATGGCGCCAACGGTCCTGCCAACCCACACCGCCCCACCCCCGACAGTTTCCCGGTGACGGTGGGAAAGAGCATTGGGTTACTGACGAACTGATGGAAAGCAAAAAGGACGCGGCGTTCGCCGCGTCCTTTTTGTTTGGTTCTGCATTGCCCTTGTAGAGCCGAGCCATGCTCGGCTCCGAGCAAGCGAAGCGCGCGACCCGCTGTTGCTCTTCTTTCCTTCTTCCGTGGCGGGCGGCCGCAGGAAACTGTCGAAGGCAGGGCGGGTGGGTCGTGCAGGGGCGTGAGCCGCATGGATGCGGCGACCGAGCTTACATGGACGTACTTGCAGCGTCCCCTGCATGGCCCACCCGCCCTGCCAATCCCACGATCTGCCTTGCGCGACCCGCCACGAGGGGCTCAGCCGTTGGCCGGAACCCTCACAGTGCCTCGCGGATCCGCTGACGCAGTGCTTCCAGATCCTTGGCAAACGCCTCGATACCGGTTGCCAGCTTCTCGGTCGCCATCGGATCGGCCGCCAGATCCGCCGCGAACTTCGCCGCATCGATCGGGGTCACCGCCACGCCGTCGGCGGCACCGGCCACCAGCTTGCGCGGCAGCTCGCCGTGGTCGGCGTCCAGCTTCTCCAGCAGGTCCGGCGAAATCGTCAGGCGGTCGCAGCCGGCCAGTGCTTCGATCTGCGCGGTCGAACGGAACGAGGCACCCATCACCACCGTCGACGAACCGCGACGCTTGAATTCGGCATACACGCCACGCACGAACTTCACGCCCGGGTCTTCGTCGATGCTGGCCGGGGTCTGGCCGTTGGCCACGTACCAATCGAGGATGCGGCCGACGAACGGCGAGATCAGGAACGCGCCGGCTTCGCTGCAGGCCAGCGCCTGGGTCGGGTTGAAGATCAGGGTCAGGTTGCAGTCGATACCCTCGGCCTGCAGGATGCGCGCGGCTTCCACGCCTTCCCAGGTCGCGGCGATCTTGATCAGGATCTTCTCGCGCGGCACGCCTGCATCAGCGTACATCTGGATGAACTGGCGGGCCTTGGCCACGGTGGCGGCGGTGTCGTAAGCCTGGTCGGCATCCACTTCGGTGGACACGCGGCCCGGTACCAGCGTGCTCAGCAGCGCGCCGACGCCGATGGTCAGGCGGTCGGCCACGGCATGCACCACGGCTTCGCGGTCGCCACTCTGCTGGCGGCCCCAGGCCAGTTCGCGTTCGATCAGCTCGGCGTAGACCGGCAGGTCCAGCGCCTTCTTCACCAGGGTCGGGTTGGTGGTGCAGTCCACCGGCTGCAGGCGCTTGATGGCGTCGTAGTCACCGGTATCGGCAACGACCACGGACAGTTCGCGCAGCTGGGACAGTTTGGACGGGGTACTCATTACGGCTCCTGGTGCAGGGGGATCGAATCGCGCGCGGTGCGCAGCGGTAATCAGGGGCGGACGTTGTGAACCGCGGTCACGCGCAGGCGCAGCTTGCGGCCGCCGGGCGCGTTCCAGTCGATGCTCTGGCCGATCGAAAGGCCGAGCAGGGCACTGCCGACCGGGGCCAGCACGGAAACCTTGCCTTCATCGACGTTGGCTTCGCGGGGGAAGACCAGGGTCAGGACGTGCTTCTCGCCCGAGACTTCATCTTCGCACTCCACGCGCGAATGCATCATGACGATGCCTTCGGGAATCTGGTCCGGTGCCAGCACGGTGGCACGGTTGAGTTCTTCAGCAAGCGCGAGCGCGGCAGGCGTCTGGCTCAGCGCAGGGGATTCGAGCATGGCGTCCAGGCGGTCCATGTCGAAGGTGGAAACGGTGATCGACGGCGGCAGGCCGCTGGCGGTACTCATGGTGAAGCTCCTTGGTTGAAAGCCATGCAAAAGGCGGCACCTGCTGGCGCCGCCTGTCTGTATTGTGGGGACAAATGCGGCCGGAATCGACTCCTGCCGATTCCAGGCCGGTACTGCGGGGGCTCAGCCGTTCAGCGCGGGGCCGGGCAGGGCGGCAGTGTCGCCGGCGGTGTTGACCGCCTCCAGGGTGAACAGCGCCTGCGGCAGGCGCTTGAACTGGTCGGCCAGCTCCATCAGGAAGTCGTTCATGGCCGAGCTGCGGCGCCAGATCATGGCGATGCGGCGGCTGGGACGGCCTTCGCCGGTGAAATCGAGCAGGCGGATGTTGTTCGAGCGCGGGACCGGCGGTTGCACCGACAGGCTCGGCAGCAGGGTGATGCCGACGTCGGCGGCAACCATCTGCCGCAGCGTCTCCAGGCTGGTGGCGCGGAACTCGGACTTCTCGTTGGCGCCGAACAGGCGGCAGACTTCCAGCGCCTGGTCGCGCAGGCAATGCCCGTCTTCCAGCAGCAGCAGCTTCTGCGTGGCCAGTTCCTGCACGTCCAGGTGCTCGCGGCGGGCCAGCGGGTGGCGCCCGGAAACAGCCAGCAGGAACGGTTCTTCGAACAGGAACTCGGCGTGCAGCTGGTCGTCGATCACCGGCAGGGCAAGCAGCGCAGCATCGAGTTTGCCTTCGCGCAGGCGGTCGAGCAGCACATCGCTCTTTTCCTCGACCAGCAGCAGTTCCAGCTCCGGGAAGCGATCGCGGATGCGCGGGATCACATGCGGCAGCAGGTACGGGCCCAGGGTCGGGAAGATCCCCAGGCGCACCGTACCGGCTTCCGGGTCGCGGCTGCGTCGCGCCGCTTCCTTCAGCTGTTCCACTTCGGACACGATCACCCGCGCCCGCGCGGCAGCCTCCTGGCCGGCCGGGGTCAGCATCACCTTGCGCGGTGCGCGTTCCACCAGCGGCAGGCCCAGCTCTTCTTCCAGCTTGCGGATCTGCGTGGACAGCGTGGGCTGGCTGACGAAGCAGGAGGCGGCAGCCCGGCCGAAATGCTTGTGGTCGGCCAGGGCTACCAGGTACTTCAGATCACGTAGGTTCATCCTTACACCCCAGGGGTAACGGACCGGCTGACGGCGTGGTTACCCGACAGGCAGACAATGTTCCCGGTGATCTGGGAACGGTGGATCAGGCAGCTTCAGCAACGGCACCGCTGCTGCTGCTCACCGACGAGCGGATCAGGTGGTCGAACGCGCTCAGTGCGGCGGTCGAACCGGCGCCCATGGCGATGATGATCTGCTTGTAGGGTACCGTCGTGCAATCGCCAGCAGCGAACACACCCGGCAGGTTGGTCTGGCCGCGGTCGTCGATGACGACCTCGCCACGCGGCGACAGCGCCACGGTGTCCTTCAGCCACTCGGTGTTGGGCAGCAGGCCGATCTGCACGAAGATGCCTTCCAGCTCGACGCGGTGGGCGTCGCCGCCGACGCGGTCCTTGTAGACCAGGCCGGTGACACGGCTGCCGTCGCCCAGCACCTCGGTGGTCTGCGCGCTGGTCAGCACGGTGACGTTGGCCAGGCTGCGCAGCTTCTTCTGCAGTACTTCATCGGCGCGCAGGCTGGAATCGAATTCCAGCAGGGTCACATGCGACACGATGCCGGCCAGGTCGATGGCCGCTTCCACGCCGGAGTTGCCGCCGCCGATCACCGCCACGCGCTTGCCCTTGAACAGCGGACCATCGCAGTGCGGGCAGTAGGCCACGCCCTTGTTGCGGTACTGGTCCTCGCCCGGCACGTTCATCTGCCGCCAGCGTGCGCCGGTGGACAGGATCACCGAGCGCGACTTCAGCACCGCGCCGTTCTCCAGCTGCACCTGCACCAGGCCGTCATCACCGGCCGGCACCAGCGCGCTGGCGCGCTGCAGGTTCATGATGTCCACCTCGTACTCGCGCACGTGCTGTTCCAGCGCCGTGGCCAGCTTCGGGCCTTCGGTCTCCTTCACCGAAATGAAGTTCTCGATCGCCATGGTGTCCAGCACCTGGCCACCGAAACGCTCGGCGGCGATGCCGGTGCGGATGCCCTTGCGTGCGGCGTAGATCGCTGCTGCCGCACCAGCCGGGCCACCGCCCACCACCAGCACGTCGAAGGCGTCCTTGGCGGCGATCTTCTCGGCATCGCGCTTGCTGGCGTTGGTGTCCAGCTTGGCCACGATCTGCTCGAGGGTCATGCGGCCCTGGTCGAACACTTCACCGTTGAGGTAAACGGTCGGCACCGACATGATCTCGCGCTTCTCGACTTCGTCCTGGAACAGGGCACCGTCGATGGCCACGTGCTGGATGCGCGGGTTGAGCACCGCCGCCAGGTTCAGCGCCTGCACCACGTCCGGGCAGTTCTGGCAGGACAGCGAGAAGTAGGTTTCGAACCGGTACTCGCCTTCCAGGTTCTGCACCTGCTCGATCAGCTCGGCGGTGGCCTTGGACGGGTGGCCGCCCACCTGCAGCAGGGCCAGCACCAGCGAGGTGAACTCGTGGCCCATCGGCAGGCCGGCGAAGGTCAGGTGGATATCCTGGCCCGGCGTGCCCAGGTCGAACGAGGGCACTCGGCCCTGGCCGTCACGCAGCACCTGCAGCGAGATCTTGTCCGACAGGCTTTCCAGGGTCTGCAGCAGTTCCAGCATTTCCTGCGACTTGGCGCCGTCGTCGGCGTGCGCGGTGATCTGGATCGGGCGGGTCACGCGCTCCAGATAGGTCTTCAGCTGCGACTGCAGGTTGGCGTCCAACATCGGGTCATCTCCTGGCTTCAGGCAAACAGGGGGCGTGGCACCGCTGTAGAAGGTAGCGGACCAGCAGGGGGTAGGGGTGAACCCAAGACAGCGACCGTGGAAGGGGCTGGCTGGCCAAGGCTGGCGCGCGTTGGCTGTCTTGGGTTCACCCCCACGCCGGCGGGGGGACCGGCACGGGGATGAAAGGCGCGCCGTGGCGTGGGGCCACGGCAGGCCGGTACTGCGTTAGATCTTGCCGACCAGGTCCAGCGACGGGGTCAGGGTCTTCTCGCCTTCCTTCCACTTGGCCGGGCAGACCTGGTTCGGGTTGGCGGCGGTGAACTGGGCAGCCTTCAGCTTGCGCAGGGTCTCGGAGACGTCACGGGCGATCTCGTTGGAGTGGATCTCCAGGGTCTTGATCACGCCTTCCGGGTTGATGATGAAGGTGCCGCGCAGGGCCAGGCCTTCTTCCGGAATGTGCACGCCGAAGGCATTGGTGAGCTGGTGGGTCGGGTCGCCGACCAGCGGGAACTGGGCCTTGCCGACGGCCGGCGAGGTTTCGTGCCACACCTTGTGCGAGAAGTGGGTATCGGTGGTGACGATGTAGACCTCGGCGCCGGCCTTCTTGAACTCGGCGTAATGGTCAGCCGCGTCCTCGATCTCGGTCGGGCAGTTGAAGGTGAAGGCGGCCGGCATGAAGATCAGGACGGACCACTGGCCCTTCAGGCTGGCGTCGGAAACCTTGATGAACTCGCCATTGTGGTAAGCGTTGGCTTCGAACGGCTGGATCTGGGTGTTGATCAGGGACATCGTTTTTCCTCTGGTGAAGGGGAGTGGGTGAATCGACAGGAGCTAGGTTACCGATTCGCTCGCGATAAGAACAATCCATTGATTGCATCTATTTGATAGATGGAGTCTATCAAAGTGCCATGAGCCAGCACTGAACCATGCCGCTCCCATCCTGCAACTGCTTGTGTGACAAGGAAAATCGCCCGGGATGTGTGGAGAGGGCTGATAGCCCCTCCTTATGTCCTCTGGCGAAACCTGAACGGATTCCAGCTTTTTGTAGCGTCGAGCCATGCTCGACGGTGGACCTGTAGAGCCGAGCCTACGCTCGGCTGTTCCAGAAGTAGCCGAGCATGGGCTCGGCTCTACAATTGAGGCATGTCTTCCCAAACCGAACCCACCCTGCGCCAGATCGTGGCCGAGGCCAGCGCCCGCCTGGGCGGCATCGACGCCCGCCACGAGGCCGAACTGCTGCTGCTGCACGTACTGGAGCGCCCGCGTAGCTGGCTGTTCGCCCATGCCACCGATCCGCTGGCCGCTGCCGAACAGGCCACCTTCGAAGCACTGCTGGCCCGCCGCGTGGCCGGTGAGCCGGTGGCCTACCTGACCGGCCGCCGCGGTTTCTGGACGCTGGACCTGGAGGTCGACCCGGCCACGCTGATTCCGCGCCCGGAAACCGAGCTGCTGGTGGAACTGGCGCTCGAGCGCCTGCCGGCCAATCGCGACCTGCAGGTGGCCGACCTCGGCACCGGCAGCGGTGCGATCGCCTTGGCGCTGGCCAGCGAGCGGCCGCAGGCGCAGGTGCTGGCCACCGATGCCAGCCCGGGCGCGCTGGCCGTGGCCAAGCGCAACGCCGCGCGCCATGAACTGCGCAACGTGCGCTTCGCCGAGGGCGGGCACGACTGGTATGCGCCGCTGCAGGGCGCGCGTTTCGACCTGATTGCCAGCAACCCACCGTACATCGCCAGCGACGACCCGCACCTGGAACAGGGTGACCTGCGCTTCGAACCGGCCACCGCGCTGGCCTCGGGTCCGGATGGCCTGGATGACATCCGCCGCATCGTCGACGGTGGCCAGGCCCACCTGCTGCCTGATGGTTGGCTGCTGATCGAGCACGGTTGGGACCAGGGCGAGGCGATCCGCGCGCTGTTCGACGCGGCGGGTTTTACCGAGGTGCAGACCGTGCAGGACCTGGAGCAGCGCGACCGCATCACCCTGGGCCGGCGTCCGGCCTAGAATGGAGGTTCTCCTGCCCCGGCAGGGCATCACCCTGGAGCTGCAAGCATGCGTACGCTGTACCCCGCCATCACCCCCTACGACGTCGGCACCCTGAAGGTCGACGATCGCCACACCCTGTACTTCGAACAGTGCGGCAACCCGGATGGCAAGCCGGTGGTGATGCTGCACGGTGGCCCGGGCGGCGGCTGCAGCGACAAGATGCGCCAGTTCCACGACCCGTCCAAGTACCGCATCATCCTGTTCGACCAGCGCGGTGCCGGCCGTTCCACCCCGCACGCGGACCTGGTGGACAACACCACCTGGGACCTCGTTGCCGATATCGAGAAGCTGCGCGAACACCTCAAGGTCGATCGCTGGCAGGTGTTCGGTGGCAGCTGGGGTTCGACCCTGGCCCTGGCCTATGCCGAGACCCATCCGCAGCGCGTGACCGAACTGGTCCTGCGCGGCATCTTCATGCTGCGTCGCTGGGAACTGGAGTGGTTCTACCAGGAAGGCGCCAACCGCCTGTTCCCGGATGCGTGGGAGCATTACCTCAAGCCGATTCCGCCGGTGGAACGTCATGACCTGATCTCGGCCTTCCACCGCCGCCTGACCAGCGAAAACGAAACCACCCGCCTGGAAGCGGCCAAGGCGTGGGCGGTGTGGGAAGGCGCGACCAGTTTCCTGCACGTCGATGACGACTTCATCAACAGCCATGAAGACCCGCATTTCGCGCTGGCGTTTGCCCGCATCGAGAACCACTACTTCGTCAACGGCGGCTTCTTCGAGGTGGAAGACCAGCTGCTGCGCGACGCACACCGCATTGCCGATATTCCGGGCGTGATCGTGCACGGCCGCTACGACGTGGTCTGCCCGCTGGCCAACGCCTGGGACCTGACCAAGGTATGGCCGAAGGCGAAGCTGGACATCACCCCGGCCTCGGGTCATTCGGCGTTCGAAGCCGAGAACGTGGATGCGCTGGTACGCGCCACCGATAGCTTTGCCTGATCGGTAGTGCCGGCCGCTGGCCGGCAACCGGGAAAGGGTTGGATCGCGCAGACGCCGGCCAGCGGCCGGCGCTACCAGTCCCCGGCCAGCAACGCGTCGGCCAGCACCTGCAGCTTCGGCGAATGCTGGCGCGACGGCGGGTAGATCAACGACAGTTCGCGGCTGCGGCCCTCGAAGGGCTGCAGCACGCGCTGCAGGCGGCCGTCGGCCAACGCATCGGCCACCGCGAAATCCATCACCTGCACGATGCCGATACCGGCGATGGCCGCTTCCACCAGCGGATCGCCGCTGTCGAACACCATCCGCGTCGGTGGTGTGACCTCACGCAGTTGCCCGTCCTGCAGAAACTGCCAGTCCACCAGCCGGCCACTGCGCAGGTTGCGCACCGCCAGGCAGGCGTGATCCTGCAGCGAGGCTACATCGCCCGGTGCGCCACAGCGGGCCAGATAGGCGGGGCTGGCCACTGTCACCCAGCGCAGCGGCCGCAAGGGCCGCGCGACGATGCGCTGGTCGGCGATGACGCCGGTGCGCAGCGCGGCATCGAAACCTTCTTCAACCAGATCGACCAGGCGGTCGCTGAGCACGGCTTCCACCTGCAGCTGCGGATGCTGTTGCAGCAACGGCGCCAGCATCGGCACCAGCACCTTGCGCCCGAACATCGACGGCGCACTGATCTTCAACGTGCCCGAGGGCGTGCACGGGCGGTCGGCCAGTTGCCGCTCGGCATCGTCCAGGCCGGCCAGCAGGGGGGCCACCTGTTCCACGAACTGGCGGCCATCCGGGGTCAGCGCCACGTTGCGGGTATTCCGCTGCAGCAGCTTCACCCCCAGCGTGGCCTCCAGCCGGCCGATCGCGCGGGACAGGCCGGACTGGCTCAGGCCGAGCTGGCCGGCGGCCACCGTGAAGCTGCGTGCTTCGGCGACCTGCACCAGCATGCGCACCGCATTGAGGTCCATCGAGGCTGCATTCATGCTGAAAATCATGACAGATATGGGCGGCAGGGGGTTTATTGAGTTGTCCGCATCAATGAGACTGCGCTCCCCCCACCGCTCCAACCCGCCGATGCCTCCCCTCAAATACCCGCGCTGGGCGCTGACCCTGCTGGCCACCGCGCAGCTGATCATCGCCCTGGACGCCACCATCATCTTCGTCGCCCTGCACGACATGGGCCGCGCGCTGCAGATCAATGCGCAGCAGCTGCAATGGGTGGTCAGTGCCTACACCGTCGCCTTCGGCGGCAGCCTGCTGCTGGGGGGCCGTGCCGCCGACCTGGTCGGCCGCCGCCGTTTCTACCGGCTGGGCATGCTGCTGTTCGCACTGGCCTCGCTGCTTGGTGCGCTGGCGCCGAATGCGACCCTGCTGATCATCGCGCGTGCCGCACAGGGCGTCGGTGCGGCGCTGCTGTTCCCGGCTACGCTGGCATTGATCAACACGCTGTACGCCGAAGGTCCGGTGCGCAACCGCGCGCTGGCGATCTGGAGCATGGCCAGCGCTGTCGGCCTGGCGCTGGGCACGCTGCTCGGCGGCGTGCTGACCCAGGCGTTCGGCTGGCCGGCGGTGCTGGCGGTGATCGTGCCGTTGGCTACCGCATGTGCGGTCGCTGCCGGCGCGTGGTTGCCGGCCGATGGCCCACGGGTGCAGGGGCGCTCCTTCGACCTGGCCGGCTGCCTCACCGTCACCGCTGGCGGCAGCCTGCTGGTCACCACCCTGGTGCAAGGGCCGGAGTGGGGCTGGACGGCGCCGGCCACGCTCATCTGCCTGCTGCTTTCAGCCGTACTGTTGACGGTGTTCGTACAGATCGAAAAGCGCAGCCGTGACCCGCTGATGCAGTTTTCGCTGCTGCGCCTGCCCGGCCTGCGCGCAGCACTCGGCCTGACCTTTGCCTTCATGAGCAGCTATGGCGTGCAGTACTACTTCCTGGCGCTGTACTTCCAGGATGGCTATGGCTGGAGCCCGCTGCAGGCTGGCATGGCGTTCCTGCTGCCGACGCTGGTGTGCACCTTCGGCATCCGTATTGCCGAACGCATGCTGCGGCGCCGTTCGCCACGGCAGGTGCTGGCCTGGGGCTTCGCCGCCGGTGCCATCGGCATCGCCGCGGTGGCGCTGGCAATGCCGCATGGCGCCGGCTACTGGCCGCTGCTGCCGGGCATCGTGGTGCTCAGCATCGGCCAGGGCATGAGCTGGACGGCGATGTGGATCGTGGCCGGGCAGGGCGTGCCGGGACCGCAGCAAGGTGTTGCGTCCGGCATGGCGGCCACCGCCCAGCAGATCGGCGGCGCCTTGGGATTGGCGGTACTGGTGATGATCGCCAACGCCGCGCGCGGCACGCAGGCGGCAACCAGCCCCGATGCCCTGCAGGGCATGGTCAATGCACAGTACGGCGCCGCGCTGTTCGCCGCGCTCGGCGTGGTGATCGCGCTGGGCCTGCGCCCGGCGCCGGTAGACTCGGCAGCGACCGCCTGCCTGAGCACCGACGCATGATCGAACTGCTGGACCTGCAACAGACCCTGCATGCCTTCGCCGCCTGCAACGATGATGATGAGGTGTACGGTTCCTTCGGTTGGGTGCACGCCACCGAGGGCGATCTGCTGCAGGCGCGCTTCTGGTTGCCACCCGATGAGGATGCCGCCTTCGATGAGGACAGCGAGGTCCCGGCTGAAGCGCGCGCGCTGGGCCTGGGCACGTTTCTGGAACCTGCGACGTTTGCGGATGTGCTCGACGTGCAGAAGCGGCAACGCCCGCTGTCGTCGCTGCGGGACTACGCGCAGGCGCTGGCGTACTACGCCGAGTACGACGCGTTCCAGCAGGTCGAGGGTATCGACGAGGCCCTGGCCGAAGCGGAAGCTGCGGAACAGGTGGCTGCGCGCGCGGCGGGTGTGGGCACAGGCATCTTCGCGTCCTTCGATATGGCATTGAACGCGTGCCCGGAGGCACAGATCAAAGCGGCGGCGCAGCGCGTGGCGCGCCTTCTGGAGATTCCGGTGGGCGATGCATTGGCGCGTTGCCGCGCGTTGCCGCTACTGCTGGGTGAAGCGCTGGATCGGCGTCGTGCGCAGGCGATCAAGGATGACTTCGCCGACATCGGCGCGACGCTGCAGGTGCGTGGCTACAAGCCGTTCCCGTGGATGGACGCGCCTACGCTGCGGTAGCGCCGGGCCATGCCCGGCGGCATTCCGTTGCGCCGCCGCGATGCGGCTCGCCGGGCGTGGCCCGGCGCTACCGAGCTTCGGTCGGGTGGATGACGTTCAATCGAACGCCAGCAACTGCGGCTGCAACGCGTTGAAGATCCGCGCCAGCCGCTCCGCCCACGCCTGCTGCCCGGCCACATCGGCAATCAGGTCCTGGCGGATTTCCAGTTCCACGTGTACCAGCCCACGGCCTTCGCCATGCACCGGCACCGCGTAGTCGCTGGTACTGCTGACCGAATACGGTTCGTTGTCACCCACCACCAGGTCGCCTTCGTCGCGTAGTGCCTGCAGCAGGGCATGGGCAAAGCGCGTGTCCTGGTGGTACAGCACGCCAGCATGCCACGGCCGCTGCGCGCCGTTCATCGCCGGGGTGAAGCTGTGCATCATCACCAGCAGCGTGGGGCGGCCGGCATCACGGCGTGCATCAAGCTCGGCGTCGATGCGCGCATGGTAGGGCGCATGGATCGCATCGATGCGTTGTTGCCGCTGCGCCGCCGACAACCCGGCATTGCCCGGCACCACGGTGTGGTCGCTCACTTCCGGAATCAGCGTCGGCGAGGCCAGCGGACGGTTGCAGTCGATCAGCAGGCGCGAATAGGTCTGTTCGATCGCCCAGGCGTCCAGCCGTTCGGCCAGTGCGCGGGTGGTGCCGGCAATGCCGATGTCCCAGCCGATATGGCGGTCCAGCTCGGCCTGCGCCAGGCCAAGGCCTTCCAATGCTCGCGGCACCCGCTGGCCGGCGTGGTCGGCCAGCAGCAGGAACGGGGAGGCGCCCTGCGGCCGGTGGATCGTGTGGATCGCCGGGTCGTCTGCGCCGAGCAGGGCCGGCAGTGCGTGCAGGTCGGCGTCAGCCACGCGGGCGTCCGTCCAGATGGTGCTCGATCATCCACAGCCCGGCCCAGAGCTTGGCATCCAGCTCGTAGCCTTCGCCCATTTTCTCTACCAGCCAGGCAGCCGCTCGAGCACGCGGAATCTCGTGCACGGTGATGTCTTCGCTGTCGTCACCACCGCCCTCGCCGACACGGCGCAGGCCGGTGGCGCGCACGAAGGCGATCTTCTCGCTGCTGGCGCCGGAAGAAGTCGGGCCGATCATCAGCACTTCGGCGTGATCGGCGGTCCAGCCGGTTTCTTCTTCCAGCTCGCGAACGGCCGAGACTTCGATCGATTCGCCGGCGTGGATGTCGCCGACCAGGCCGGCTGGCATCTCGATGGTGGGGGCCTGCAGCGGTACGCGGAACTGCTCGACGAACAGCACCTTGTCCTCCGGCGTGACGGCGATGATGATCGCGGCCAGGCCACCGGCGTGGGTGCGTTCGCTGTACTCCCAGGTGCCGCGCACCAGCATGCGCTGGTACTTGCCTTCATAGACGACACGCGGGGCTTCGGTGTTGCGCTGGCTCATGCGGGCTCGCTGTGGGTGGGAAGAATGTCGGGTACGCCGGCGGCATCGAACAGCCGACGGCGGGTCATCGGGCCGAAGCGCAGGGCCTGGCACAGGCCACCGAGCAGCTCCGGGTCGGCCGCCTGGCGCAGCAGGCCGGGCTGGCTGCCTTCCAGAGGTGCGTCCAGCGCGATGGTGGTCAGCTGGCGCCAGAGCAGGGCGTGCTCGCGCTGTTCGCGCAGGCGCACGGCCATCTGCGCGGCACCGCGCAGGCGCAGGAACGGCACTTCGTCCAGGCGTTCGTACAGCGCATCCATGCTGCCGAAATGGGCCAGCAGCACGGCGGCGGACTTGCTGCCGACACCACTGACGCCGGGAATGTTGTCCACCGCATCGCCGCACAGTGCCAGGTAGTCGGCAATCTGGTGGGCGTGCACGCCGTGCCGCGCCTTAACTCCGGCCACGTCCCAGCGCTGGTTGCGGGCGTAGTCCCACTGCTCGTCGTGATCCAGCAGCAGCTGCGAGAGGTCCTTGTCGGCGGAAATGATCACCCCGCGGTGGCTGCCACGGTGGACGTGCAGCGCGCTGCCGATCAGGTCATCGGCCTCGTATTCGTGGTGGGCCAGCACTGCAAGGCCCAACGCCGCGCACAGCGCCTTGCAGTGCACGAACTGGCGCTTGAGCGCCTCCGGCGCCGGGTCGCGGTTGGCCTTGTAGGCCGGATACAGGCGGTGGCGGAAGCCACTGTCCAGTGCTTCGTCGAAGGCGATGGCGATGTGCCGCGGGCGCTCGCGCTCGAGCAGGTCCAGCAGGAAGCGGGCGAAGCCGTGCACCGCGTTGGTCGGCCAGCCCTGCGCGTCCTGGAACTGGTCCGGCAGCGAGTGCCAGGCGCGGAACACGTAGATGCTGGCGTCGACCAGGTACAGCGAGGGCGGCGCTGCCGGCAGGCTCATGCCGGCGGCGTCCAGTCACGCAGCAGGGCCGCCGGATCGGGGCGCTCGCGTTCGGGGACGGCGGCCTTCGGCGTGCCGATATGGATGAAACCGGCGATGCCTTCGCCCTCGGACAGCCCCAGATAGGCCTGCACGGCCGGGTCGAAGGCCATCCATGCGGTCAGCCACTGCGCACCGAAGCCCAGCGCCTGCGCGGCCTGCAGCAGGGCGAAGCAGACGCAGCCGGCGGTCATCAGCTGTTCCTGTTCGGGCACTTTCGGGTCCGGACGCGGACTGGCCACCACCACGATCACCAGCGGCGCATGGCTGAAACGCTGGCGGTCCTTTTCGAATACCGCCTCACCGGCATGCGGGTCGCGCTGGCGGCTGCGCTCGGCCAGGAAGTCGCCCAGAGTGTGACGTGCATCGCCGGCGATTTTCAGGAAGCGGAACGGTACGCGCTTGCCGTGGTCGGGCACGCGCACGGCCGAGGCCAGCATGCGCTGCAGGGTGGCCGGATCCGGTCCGGGCTCGCCCAGTTGCCGCGAGGGCACCGAGCGGCGGGCATCCAGGGCAAGCAGGGCAGCGGGGTCGGGCATGGAATCTGAACCGGTCATCACGGGTGTTTGATTATAGTCGGGGTGGTCAATGACGCCGTCTGTGTCGCGTCTCGCCCCTGAATATCAAACTGTGATGAACATCATGCCACTGGCGGGAAAGGGACGACCGCTTCCTCTCGCCTCGTGGGCCTCGCACGGCTTACGATATCTATCTTGCCGGGCCGCCGGTCATGAGGTTTGAAGTGAGGACTGTTTCACTGTCCGTGACGGGCTGGCCGGCCTACCATCGACGTACCGGTACATGGGGTGTGCCGGTCGTCGCGATGTCCATGCTGTCTGTCGTATCAGAGAAGGTGGGGAGCCTTCCCGAATGATGAGCGCGCCCACACCGATGGGGTCGCCGGGCCGTGACCCGGTCCAGCTTCAGCGTGCCCGGGACATGGTCCTGCCGGCGCTGTGCCAGGCTTTCGGGGCCGCACTGGCGCGTTTCGACGATGCACTGTTCGACCGGGCCGGCAATGCAGGCTCGTCGCAGCTGCTGTTCCTGGATGCGATGCGCGAGCTGCGCCGCCGCCGTGAGGACATCGCCGCCGCCTTTGCCGGCCACCTGCAGCGGGCCTGGGATGCACTGGCCAGTGGCGAGCCGCTGTCGGCCGAAG
Organism: Stenotrophomonas sp. YJH_SMC_43; assembly: GCF_059372535.1. NCBI lineage: Bacteria > Pseudomonadati > Pseudomonadota > Gammaproteobacteria > Lysobacterales > Lysobacteraceae > Stenotrophomonas > Stenotrophomonas sp. YJH_SMC_43. Next base: position 35,713 of record NZ_JCAFVQ010000008.1, on the reverse strand, counting down.
CCACCCTGTCCGGACCGGCCGAGGATGGCCTGAGCCTGCTGGCTGAACATGTACTGGAGTCGCGGCTGGCGGTGCGCAATTTCGCCACCGTGCTGCTGCGCGACTTCAAGCCGGTGCTGGCGCGGCTGGACCGGCGCCTGGGCCGCTTGATCGGCGGCGCCGAGCTGGATGCCGACCACAATCCGGTCAGCCCCGAGCACCTGGGTGTGGCCATCCATGAGGCCTTTGCCGGCTGCGAGCTGGCGCCGGAAGTGCACCTGGTGCTGATCAAGCTGTGCGAACGCGACCTGCGCGCGCCGGTGGGCCGCATCTACGAGAAGCTGGACGAGCAGCTGGCCGCCGCTGGCGTGATGTCGCAGATGGGGGCGCCGCGGCGTCCGCTGTCGGCCGCGCCCGACCCGCGCATGGCGCCGGGGGCGGACGATCTGGTCGAGCCGCGCCACGCGGCGGGCTTCGAATCCGAATTCAGCGATGATGAACAGGCCGCGCCAGCCTGGGCGCAGCGGTTCGCCGCGCGCTGGTCCGAGCGCCGTGGCCACATGCAGCAGCACCTCGGGGGCGAGGATGCCGGCAGCGGCGAGGCGTATGCCGGCCAGCAGGGGATGTTGCTGGAGGCCCTGCATGAGCTGCTGCAGCAGACCCGCCACGTTCGCGAGGACGCCACCTCGGCCGCGCAGGTCGCGGTTGGCCAGCACCGCCCGTTGAGCCAGCGCGAGATGATGTCGGTGCTGTCGCTGCTGCAGGCCACGCCCAGTGCGACGCTGCGTGCGGCCATCGGCGAGGACGGCGAATCGTTGGCGCAGCGATTGAAGAGTGAAGTGCTGTCCAGCGCCACCCGTCTTGGCGTCGATCCCGGCCAGACCCGGCTGGACCCGCAGGACGAGGATGCGATTGATCTGGTCGGCATGCTGTTCGACGTGATGCTGGACGAACGCGAGCTGGAAGGCCGCTCACGCGAGTTGATCGGCCGCCTGGTGGTGCCCTTCGTCAAGGTGGCGATGCTCGACCGCCGCATGTTCGTGCAGAAGACCCACCCGGCACGCAAGCTGCTCAACTCGCTGGCCGAAGCCTGCGAAGGCAATACCGGCGAAAGCCAGGCCGAGCGCATGCTGATGGCCAAGGTCGAGGAGATCATCGAACGGCTGGTGGCCGAGTTCAACGAGAACCTGGCGATCTTCCTGACCCTGGAAGAAGAATTCCGCGAGTTCCTCGTGCAGCATCGCCGCCGCGTGGAAATCGCCGAGCGTCGCGCCGCCGAAACGCAGCGCGGCCAGGAAAAGCTGGAAATGGCCCGCAGCCGTGCCGGTGCCGAACTGGACCGCCGCATCGGCGATGCCACCCTGCCGCCGGCCATCGCCGAGTTCCTGCGCCAGCCGTGGCAGCACCACCTGACCCTGGCGCTGCTGCGCGAGGGCGAGGAGGGCGCGTCGGTGGCCGAGGCACTGAGCCTGGCTGACGGCCTGCTGGAGGAAGTGGCCGAGGCCCGCCGCCAGATCGTCGGCAAGCCGTGGCTGCAGGCCTGGCAGCCGGTGCTGGCCAAGGTATTTGCCAGTGTCGGCGTGCACGGCGATGCCGCCACCGGTGCCATCGACGCCTTGCATGACACCCTGCAGGGCATTGCTGAATCGCGCCCGGAACTGCAGCGCGCGCTGCCGGAACTGCCGCAGGTTGCCTTGCCGGCGCCGCCGGTGGCTGAATCGCCCGCGGTCGAGCTGGGCGGGCAGATCGACGCCGACGATTTCGACAACGCCGACGCCGACCGCTTCCGCCGCATGGAAATCGGCAACTGGCTGGACTTCGTCGACAAGGACGGCAAGGTGCAGGCCGGCAAGCTGTCCTGGGTCAGCCCGATCTCCTCGCGCCTGCTGTTCGTCAACCGCCGCGGCGTGCGCTTCTGCGTGGCCTCGCCGGAGGAACTGGCGGTGATGGTGCGGCTGGGCCGGCTGCGCGCCCACGTCGACGATGGCGCCTTCGACAGCGCGATGCAGGGCGTGATCGATCGGCTGGACCCAGGCAGCGCCACCCTGCACTGAGCGGTGGCTGCCTGCTAGGATCGGGAAAACTCACCGATCAGCGGGGACCTGCATGGCCGTGGCGTTGCTGGGGATCAAGGAGACCGCGCCGGGCGAACGGCGCGTGGCGTTGACGCCGGAAACCGCGCGCAAGCTCGGTGCCCTCGGCATTACCGTCTGGTACGAGGCCGGCGCCGGCTTGGCCGCAGGCTTCACCGATGCGGCCTATGACGATGCCGGCGCACGTGTGTTCGACGCGGGCCGTTGGGGCGAGATCGATATCCTGCTGTGCGTGCAGGCGCCGCCGGCGTTGGTCCTGGAGCAGCTCAAGCCCGCTGCCAGCGTGGTTGGCCTGCTGGCCCCGGCCAGTGATCCGGCGCTTGCGGCATTGGCCGCTGGCGACCGCCTGCAGCTGTTCCCGCTGCAGCAGCTGCCGCGCACCACCCGCGCGCAGGCGATGGACGTGCTCAGTTCGCAGGCCGGCATGGCCGGCTACAAGGCGGCGCTGATCGCGGCCGAACGCGCGCCCCGTTTCTTCCCGATGCTGACCACTGCTGCCGGCACCGTGCGACCGGCCAAGGTGCTGGTGATCGGTGCGGGCGTGGCGGGCCTGCAGGCCATTGCCACTGCCCGGCGTCTTGGTGCGCAGGTGGAAGGCTTCGACGTGCGCCCGGAAACCCGCGAGCAGATCCAGTCGCTGGGCGCGCGCTTTCTCGACCTCGGGGTGAGCGCGGCGGGCGAGGGCGGTTACGCGCGCGCGTTGACCGATGAAGAGCGTGCCGAGCAGCAGCGCCGCCTGGCCGACCACCTGCGTGGTGTGGATGTGGTGATCTGCACCGCTGCGGTACCGGGGCGACCGGCGCCGACGATCGTGACTGCCGCAATGGTGGAAGGCATGGCCACCGGCAGCGTGATCGTGGATCTGGCGGTGGAGAGCGGCGGCAACTGCGCACTGACCCAGCCGGGACAGTGCATCGAGCATCAGGGCGTGACCATCGATGGCCCGCTGGGTCTGGCCAGCCGCGGTGCAACGCAGGCCAGCGAGATGTATGCGCGCAACCTGCTCAACTTCGTCGCGCTGTTCGTGCGCGAAGGCCAGCTCGGTTTCGACTGGGACGACGAGCTGCTGGCCAAGACACGCTGGCTGGCGTGAGTCGGTAGCGCCGGGCCATGCCCGGCGAGCGCAGCGGTATGCGGAAATCCGCCGGGCATGGCCCGGCGCTACCGAAGCGGAGGCGTTACCGCGGCTTCGCCGGCGGCGGGTTCTCGCGCACCCAGTCCTTGCGTTGTTCCGGCGTCATCTGCGACCAGCGCTCGCGCAGTGCGTCGCGCTGCGCGGGCGGCAGATCCCGCATCTGGCCGAACAGGGCCCGGGCCTGCTCACGCTGTTCCGGGTTCATGTGCTCGAAGCGGCGCAGGCCACGCCGGGCCTTGTCGCGTTCCTCAGGGCTCATCGACTGCCAGCGCTGGCCATGCGAGAGCATGCGCTGGCGCTGGCCGGCATCGGCGCTGTTCCAACGGTCGCGCAGCGGTGCCAGCAGGGATTCCCGCTGCGCTTCACTCAGCTGTTCCCAAGCCGGCAGCGGTGGGGCCGGCGCGGGGCGTGCGGCAGGGGCGGGCGCGGCGCTCTGCGCCAGTGCCGGGAGGGCCGGCAGCAGCGACAGGGTCAGCAGCAGCGGCAGGAGATTGAATCGGGGCATGGTTCACTCCATCGCCAGGTCGGTATCGCCCAGCCACAGGTACAGATCGGGATTTTCGTCGTAGAGCGCGCTGTTGTCTTCCACCGAGGCAAGCACAGGTGCCGGCGCAGGGCCCGTCAGCGTGCCATGGCCGCTGAACTGCAGGCCGATACCCAGTGCCACCACCAGCGAACAGGCACTGGCCAGCCACCAGCGCCAGCGCCCGCGATGGGTGGCCGTGGCGCCGTGGCGAGCCTGGCGCAGCCGGGCCAGCGTTGCCGGCGACAGCGCGTGCAGCGACTGTGCGTGCAGGCTGCGCAGGGTGTCATCGGAAGGCAGGGAGCGGTTCACGGGTGGATCTCCAGGTAATCCTGCAGCGCCTGGCGGGCGCGTGCCAGATGGGTTTTTACCGCGCCTTCGCTGCAGCCCATGGCGCGGGCGGTGGTGGCCCCGTCCAGGTCCTGCAGCACGCGCAGGGTGAAGGCTTCGCGCTGGCGGGCGGGCAGGCGGCGCAACGCGTCCACCAGCTGCTGGTACTGCTGGCGCTGTTCATGCGCCTGTGCCGGGTCCGGGCCGGGATCGGCCCAATCGATCTCGCTGCCTTCCGCGTCCTGGTTGTCGCGCCAGAATGGCAGGCGGAAGCGGCGCCGGCGCTGCACGTCGATCACGCGCCGGCGCAGGATGCTCCAGAACAGCGGCGCCCATTCGGCCGCCGGCTTGTCGGCGTAGTCCAGCATGCGCAGCAGCGCGTCCTGCACCGCGTCCATGGCGTCTTCGCGCTGGCGCAGGCCAGCCTCGGCGAAGCGGAACGCACGCGGGCCAACGCTGGCCAGGAACGCTTCCAGCGACGCCGGCAGGGCATCGGTCTCGGCGCTCGGGGGAACGGGGCTGCTCACCAGCACAGGGTACGGTTCCTCACTCGGGGTCACCATCGACAACGCGTGAGCGCGGCTTCGGTTGACGCCGGGCGCGCACCGGGTTCAGCCCGTGGTTATGATGGGACGACGAAGACAGAGCAGGAGCGTTGCCAGTGAGTGACGGGTTCGTAGCGCTGTACATCTTCATGCTGGCAGCCATCGCCGGCCACGTGATCATTTCGCGGGTGCCGGTGATCCTGCATACCCCGCTGATGTCGGGCTCCAACTTCATCCACGGCATCGTGCTGATCGGTGCGATGGTGGTGCTGGGGCACGCGCAGACACCGCTGGAGAAAGCCCTGGGCTTCCTCGCCGTGGTGCTCGGTGCCGGCAACGCGGCCGGTGGCTACGTGGTCACCGCACGCATGCTGGAAATGTTCAAGCCGAGCGCGCCCAAGGGCGGCAAGGACGAGCCGAAGGAGCCGCAGGCTTGAACATCAGCACCGTCGAACTGCTCGATTGGCTGGTCAAGGCCAGCTACCTCGTCGCCGCCACGCTGTTCCTGCTGGGCCTGCAGCGCATGGCCTCGCCGCTGACTGCGCGCAGCGGCATCCGCTGGGCCGGGCTGGGCATGCTGCTGGCCACGGTGGCGACGTTCTTCCTGCCCGAACTGCACAACGTGCCGCTGATCCTGGTGGCGCTGCTGCTCGGCGCGGGCCTGGCCTGGTGGTCGGCCGGCAAGGTCGCCATCACCGACATGCCGCAGATGGTGGCGCTGTACAACGGCATGGGGGGTGGCTCGGCGGCGGCCATCGGTGCGGTGGAACTGCTGCGCTATGCCTTCCTGGCCAACCGCGATACCCGCCACTGGAGCGCGCAGGCGCTGGCCGACCTGGCCGCGCGGCAGCCGTCCGGCACGGTCCTGCTGCTGGCCGTGGTCGGCGCGGCGATCGGTGCGGTGTCGCTGTCCGGCTCGGTGATCGCCTGGGCCAAACTCGATGGCCGCCTGGACAAGCGCGTGACCTGGCCCGGCCAGCAGGTGATGAACCTGCTGGTGGCACTGGCGGTGGTGGTGCTGGCGATCATCGCCGCGAGCACGCTCCACACCTGGGCGATCGTCGCCTTCTTCGTACTGGCGCTGGCGCTGGGCGTGCTGATGACGCTGCCGATCGGCGGTGCCGACATGCCGGTGGTGATCTCGCTCTACAACGCCTTCACCGGCCTGGCGGTGTCGTTCGAAGGTTACGTGCTGGGCAACGAGGCATTGATCATCGCCGGCATGATGGTCGGCGCGGCGGGCATCCTGCTGACCCGGCTGATGGCCAAGGCGATGAACCGGCCGATCCGCAACGTGTTGTTCTCCAACTTCGGCGGTGGTGCCGGTGGCGAAGCGCAGGCGATCAGCGGTTCGCAGAAGCCGATCGAGGCGGCCGACGTCGCTGCGATGATGGCCTTCGCCGAGCGCGTGGTGATCGTGCCCGGCTACGGCATGGCCGTGGCGCAGGCGCAGCACAAGATCTGGGAACTGGCGCAGCGGCTGGGCCAGCGCGGGGTGAAGGTGAAGTTCGCGATCCATCCGGTGGCGGGGCGCATGCCCGGGCACATGAACGTGCTGCTGGCCGAGGCGGGCGTGCCCTACGACCTGATCGCCGACATGGACGACATCAACCCGGAGTTCGCCAACACCGACGTGGTGCTGGTGATCGGTGCCAACGACGTGGTCAATCCGGTGGCGCGCACCGACCCGGCCAGCCCGATCTACGGCATGCCCGTGCTGGACGTGGTCAACGCGCGCAACGTGGTGGTGATCAAGCGTGGCAAGGGCACCGGCTTTGCCGGCATCGAGAATGCGCTGTTCTACGCCGACAACACCCGCATGCTGTACGGCGACGGTGCGGAAGCGGCAGCCTCGCTGGTGAGCGAACTGAAGGCGCTCGACGGCGGGCATTGAGGCCGTACCGGTAGCGCCGGGCCATGCCCGGCGGCGTTTCGTGCGGACCGCTGCGCTCGCCGGGCATGGCCCGGCGCTACCCTCATCCACGCGTGACGTGGATCTGCGCGGTCAGCGCGCCAGCCAGGCGCCCACGGCCACGCCCAGGGCCAGCCACAGCCATTCCATTGCGCCATTGGCGAGGGTGATCAGGGTCCAGGCCAGGTGCGGGCCCATCCGCATCGTGGCGTCCCACAGATCCAGCCCGATCGAGCCGCCCATCCAGGCGCTGGCGATGGCCCAGTTGGCCACGGCGGCCACCAGCAGGGTGCCCAGCACGACCAGCGCGATGCGCAACCGGCCCGGGCCCAGCGTACCCATGCGCAGCATGAACACCAGTTCCAGGGCGGTCAGTACCGCCATCCAGCCGACCTGCCGGCCGGTCATCAGTGCCAGCACCATCCAGGCAAGGGGAGCAACAACCAGGCCCAGCAACAGCATGATGGGCCAGAGCCAGGTTACGGTCCTGGCACGCGCGGCATTGGAGGACATCGAAGCTCCCTGAAGATCACCCACAGGATACTGTGGTTTGCGGCGGTGCACCGGCGGCGGCTGGGCGGCTGGGCTAGAATGCCGTCTTGCGTGGCCCCGGCCACGGCCCCATATCGGTCCCCATGTATTCCCGTAGCAGCGAACCTGTCCACTTCGAACGCGATTGCGAGGCCGTGATGGTCCCGCAGGGCGATACCGTGACCCTGCCCGCCGGCAGCTATGGGTACATCACCCAGGCGCTGGGCGGCAGTTATTCGGTGTTCGTCGAGGGCAACCTGTTCCGCATCGCCGGCAAGGACGGCGACGCCATCGGCAAGGAGGCACCGGCACCGCTGGAACTGCCTGCCGATGCCACCGATGAACAGGTGGAACAGCTAGTGTGGCAGCAGTTGCGTACCTGCTTCGACCCGGAAATTCCGGTGAACATCGTCGAACTGGGCCTGGTCTACGAGGTCGAAATCAAGCACCTGGACGAAGGCAAGCGGGAGATCGACGTGAAGATGACCCTGACCGCACCGGGCTGCGGCATGGGCGAGATCCTGGTCGACGACGTGCGCAGCAAGCTCGAAATGATCCCGACGGTGGCCGAGGCCGACGTCGACCTGGTGTTCGACCCGCCGTGGAACCAGCACATGATGTCCGAGGCGGCCCGGCTCGAGACCGGCATGCTTTGACCCACGGCCCGCAGTGACGCGGGCCCGGCATTACCCGCAACCAGAACAGGAAATCTCCGGTGTCCCAGTCCATTCCCAGCTTCGCCGTCACCCGTTCGGACCACCCGCGCAGCGCTGAAGAGCGCGCCCAGATCCTGGAGAAGCCGGGCTTCGGCCTGCACTTCACCGACCACATGGTGGAAGTGCGCTGGGACAAGGACACCGGCTGGCACAACGCCAACGTGCGCGCCTACGGCCCGCTGCAGCTGGACCCGGCTGCAGCCGTGCTGCATTACGGCCAGGAAATCTTCGAAGGCATCAAGGCCTACCGCCATGCCGACGGTTCGATCTGGACCTTCCGCCCGGATGCCAACGGCCGTCGCCTGCAGCGTTCGGCGCAGCGCCTGGCGCTGCCGGAACTGCCGGTGGAAATCTTCGTCGAATCGCTGAAGCAGCTGATCGCCGTCGACAGCGCCTGGGTGCCGTCGGCCGATGAGTCGAGCCTGTACTTCCGTCCGTTCATGATCGGCGACGAAGCCTTCCTCGGCGTGCGTGGCGCGCACAAGGCCGGTTACTACGTCATCGCCAGCCCGGCCGGCCCGTACTTCGCCAAGGGCGTCGCACCGGTGTCGATCTGGCTGTCGACCGAGTACGCACGTGCGGCCAAGGGCGGCACCGGCGCCGCCAAGTGCGGTGGCAACTACGCCGCCTCGCTGCTGCCGCAGCAGAAGGCGCAGGCACAGGGCTGCTCGCAGGTGCTGTTCCTCGACCCGGTGGAAGGCAAGTACCTGGAAGAACTGGGCGGCATGAACGTGTTCCTGGTCTACAAGGACGGCACGCTGGTCACCCCGCAGCTCTCGGGCAGCATCCTTGAGGGCATTACCCGCGAGAGCATCCTGCAGCTGGCCCGCGACCGCGGCATGAAGGTCGAAGAGCGCAAGGTCAGCATCGACGAGTGGAAGGACGGCGTTGCCTCCGGCGAGATCGCCGAAGTGTTCGCCTGCGGCACCGCGGCGGTGGTCACCCCGATCGGCCAGCTGAAGGGCGAGGGCTTCTCGGTGGGGGACATCAACGCCCCGGCCGGCGAAGTGACCATGTCGCTGCGCAAGGAACTGACCGACATCCAGTACGGCCGCCTGCCGGACCGCCACAACTGGCTGGTCAAGCTGGGCTGATCGCCCACGCCGAACCGTAGCGTCGAGCCATGCTCGACTGCGCCTCTGGAAAGCCCGTCCCAGTGACGGGCTTTCTGCGTTGTGGGCCCGCCCGCCAGACCGCAGCAGGTGATTACTTGACGCAAATAGGTTTGCAATGCAAACTAAACTCAAGCGACCCCGATGGAGCGTGTCATGCAGCAGCCATCCATCATTGATCCTTCCTCGCGCCTGCAGGCGCTGACCCGTGAATACTCGCGGTATTCGCGAAGTGCCGGGGGCCTGTCGGCGATGGCAGGCGGCATCGCCTGCCTGGCCTCGTTTCTTGCCGGCGCTCTGTTGCCGACCACCCTGGCGCTGCGCATCGTGCTGATTGCCGTGCCGGTGCTGTGGATCGTCGGCAAGCAATGGATGGCACGCCGCTACTACCAGCGGCTGGGCCAGGTCGAAGAGCAGGTCACGCCGGTCGAACGCAATTTCCAGCGCTTCTTCATCGCCTTCACCGCGCTGGTAAGCGTGCTGGTGATCGGCAGCGTGCTGACCCGGCTGGTACCGATGGGCGAACGCGCCTGGGACCTGCGCGCCATTGGCTACCTGGCCGTGGTGGCACTGTTGCCCTGGGTGGTGTGGCGCTGGCTGCGGACACCGCTGGAGTTCATCGTGGGCGTGTTCCTGCTGTGCCAGGCCGCGCTGGCCTTCACCGGGCAGGCGTACGGCTTCGGCCCGAGCACCGCGGTGTTCCCCTTGGCATCCATCGCACTGATCGTGGTCGGCTGGCGTGACCACCAGCGCTTCCAGCGGCTGCAGGTGGAGATGCGCGCGTTCATGGCGGCGCGGACGAACGTCGAATGACCCAGCTGCCTGATTCCAGAGCGCTGCTCCAGCTCGACCGCTTGATCCACGAGCCGGCGCGCCTGCTGATCCTGTCGATCCTGGCAGGTGCCGAATCCGCCGAGTTCGGATTTGTCGAGCATCTCAGCGGGTTGAGCAAGGGCAACCTCTCCAGCCATCTGAGCAAGCTTGAAGCGGCAGGTCTGGTCGCCATCGACAAGTCGTTCCGCGGCAAGCGCCCACTGACCACTTTGCAGTTGACGCCGAGGGGCCGCACTGCCCTGGCCGAGTACCGCACGCAGCTGGCGGCCATCGTTGCCGGCCTTCCCGATCCGGATCGAAAGGACCCCTGACATGACATTGCTTCCGCGCCTGTTTGCAGTTCTGGTTGTTTCCTTCTCTGCTCTCACCAGTGCGGCTGCGGCCACAGATGCGCGCCAACAAGGCGCCACGCTGACCACGCAGTTCTACGAAGGGCACGTCGACGCACTGTGGGAACGGATGACGCCGCAGATGCAGGCGGGGCTGCAGTCCCCGCAGAGCCTGGTGGCGCTGCGCGAGCAGGTGCTGGCGGGCTGGGGCGCAGAAACCGAGCTGGTCAGTGAGAAGGTCGAGAAGGTTGATGGATTCGACACCTATCTGCGGCAGGCGCGCTTCGCCAGAAGCCCGGCCATCATCCAGGTGCTGTGGGCCATCGATGCCGAAGGGCGGATCGGCGGCTTCTACATCCGCCCGCTACAGACCGCACCGCCGCAGGCAGCGGCGAGCGGGTTCCTCGACTACCAGACCCGCACACGGCTGCAACTGCCGTTCGACGATGAGTACTTCGTGTTCTGGGGCGGGCGTACTGTCGAACAGAACTACCATGCGGCCCATGCCGGCCAGCGCTTCGCGCTGGATCTGCTGGTGCTCCGCGATGGCCGCTCGCACCGTGGCGATGGGCTGCGCAACGATGACTACTACTGCTTCGGTCGCCCGATCCTCGCGCCAGCCGATGGCACGGTGCTGGAAGTGATCGAGGGTGTGGCCGACAACGTGCCGGGCCAGATGAATGCCGCCCAGCTCACCGGCAACCGCGTCATCCTCGACCACGGCAATGAGGAGTACTCGGTGCTGGCGCACCTGCGCCAGGGCAGTGTGCGCGTTGCGCAGGGACAGGTTGTCCGCAGCGGCGCGCACCTCGGTGACTGTGGCAACAGCGGCAACTCCTCCGAGCCGCACCTGCACTACCAGCTGCAGGCCGGGCCCGTGTTCGGTGTCGGCGAAGCGTTGCCGGCACAGTTCTCCGGCTACGTGGCCGATGGCCAGCCGGTTGCACGCGGCGAGCCGGTCAAAGGGCAGCACATCCGGCCGGCGCGCGTTCCGCAGGCAAAGTAGTCAGCGCGTCCGACGCGGCGGGCAGGCGCTCCGCGGTCGTTGGTGCCAGCAGTGGACGCCGATGTCGGCAAAGTCATCGCAGGACATGTGATGACCCAGTCAGGTGCGTGCAGGGCACGAGAAAGTTCCTTCACCTTCACAAACCCTCGACCCGGGAAGTCTCAGAACGAACATTTCATCTTGCTGAAAAGACGCTGAAAATCTTGTGGTGTCCGGTTTTGGTCATTAGCGTCATCTGCACGGCGGATCGGAAGGGGGATCCGCTGGCTCGCCGGACTTCGAACCTCGCCAATGCAAGCCAGCCCAGGGTTCGGGCCGGTGCTTCTGCCGATTCCGGCATTCACACCACAAGAAAGGGAAATACGATGTCCCAGGTAACGCAACCGCGTGTGCGTCGAGTGTGGGTGGTCCTTGGTGCGTCCGTTCTGTCATCGCTGCTGCTGGCCACGCCTGCGCTGGCCGGTGATGTCCAGCTCAGCGGCCTGCAGTCCGCGCCGACCCACCAGCGCTTCATCGTGAAGTACCGCGACGGCAGCGCGCCGGTGGCCAACACCACCGCACTGGCCTCTTCACTGAAAAGTGCCGCCGCCGGCCTGGCCAGCAGCCAGGGCCGCGCGCTGGGCCTGCAGCAGGTCCGCAAGCTGGCCGTCGGCCCGACCCTGGTCAAGACCGATCGTCCGCTCGACCAGGCCGAATCCGAGCAGCTGATGCGCAAGCTGGCCGCCGACCCGAACGTGGAATACGTTGAAGTCGACCAGATCATGCGTGCCACGCTGACCCCGAACGACACCCGCTTCAGCGAGCAATGGGGCTTTGGCACCTCCAATGCCGGCATCAACATCCGGCCGGCCTGGGACAAGGCCACCGGCACCGGTGTGGTCGTGGCGGTGATCGACACCGGCATCACCAACCATGCCGACCTCAATGCCAACATCCTGCCGGGCTACGACTTCATCAGCGATGCGGCGATGGCGCGCGACGGCAACGGCCGCGACAACAACCCGAACGATGAGGGCGACTGGTACGGCGACAACGAGTGCCAGGCGGGCTACCCGGGTTCGAACTCCAGCTGGCACGGTACCCACGTCGCCGGTACGGTGGCGGCGGTGACCAACAACAGCACCGGCGTGGCAGGTACCGCATTCAACGCCAAGGTCGTGCCGGTGCGCGTACTCGGCAAGTGCGGCGGTTACACCTCTGACATCGCCGACGCGATTGTGTGGGCCTCCGGCGGCAGCGTCAGTGGCGTGCCGGCCAATGCCAATCCGGCCGAGGTCATCAACCTCTCGCTGGGCGGCGGCGGCAGCTGCTCGACCACCTACCAGAACGCGATCAATGGCGCTGTCGGCCGTGGCACCACCGTGGTGGTCGCCGCCGGCAACAGCAACACCAACGTGTCCTCGTCGGTGCCGGCCAACTGCCCGAACGTGATCGCAGTGGCGGCCACCACCTCGGCCGGTGCGCGTGCCAGCTTCTCCAACTATGGCAACGGCATCGATATCTCGGCACCGGGCCAGGGCATCCTGTCCACCCTCAACAGCGGCACCACCACCCCGGGCAGTGCCAGCTACGCTTCGTACAACGGCACCTCGATGGCGGCACCGCACGTGGCCGGCGTGGTCGCGCTGATGCAATCCGTAGCCCCGAGCCCGCTGAGCCCGGCGCAGGTGGAGAGCATCATCAAGAGCACCGCACGCCCGCTGCCGGGCGCCTGCTCGGGTGGCTGCGGCGCCGGCATCATCGACGCCAATGCCGCGGTGGCTGCCGCGATCAACGGCGGTGGCACCAACCCGGGTGGCAACGTGCTGCAGAACAACGTGCCGGTGACCGGCCTGGGCGCCGCCACCGGTGCCGAGCTGAACTACACCGTTGCGGTTCCGGCCGGCAGCAGCCAGCTGCGCGTGGCGATCAGTGGCGGCAGCGGTGATGCCGACCTGTACGTGCGCCAGGGCAGTGCCCCGACCGATACCACCTACACCTGCCGTCCGTACCTGAGCGGCAACAGCGAGACCTGCACCATCAACAGCCCGGCCGCCGGCACCTGGTATGTGCGGGTGAAGGCGTACAGCACCTTCTCGGGCCTGACCCTCAGCGCCCAGTACTGAGCCCAAGTCCCTCTCCATGGGCACGCCCCGGCTTAGGCCGGGGCGTTTTTTCATGCGGCCGCGCGGTGGTGCGTGCCGCCGCGTCGTGGTGGGTGCCGACCTTGGTCGGCACGCCGTTCCTCAAACCGATTCGAAGCGGTTCGCCGCTACGTTCTTGCGCACGTGCTGCGGATCGAAGATCCGCCCGTTCATGGCGATGTACACGCCGGTCGGCAGCGACTGCACCGCACCGATCGCACAGCCGATGTTGAACTCCGCATCCGAACCGCGGAAACGCGCCGGGCTCAGCGCGCCGGTCATCACGATGGTCTTGTCCGGGATCGTCGCCAGCACCTTGCCGGTCTGCACCATCGAATCGGTGCCATGGGTCACCAGCACGTGCCGGGTCGGCTGCGCGGCGATGGTGGCGCGGATCAGTTCGCGGTCTTCATCGTTGATGTGCAGCGAATCCTTGCGCAGGATCGGAATCACGTTGAAGCGGAACGTCACGCCCAGCTCGCGCAGGATCATGCCGATCTGGGGGTCGCCGATCTGGTAGTCCGACTTGTCGTCGAAGTAGATCTTGTCGATCGTGCCACCGGTGGTGACGACCAGGAGCTCTTCCATCATGTGCATGCGCGAAACCAGGACAGGTACAGCGGCGCGGGGCCAGGAACACAGATGATACGGCCCGGCGGGCGCAGCGTCAGCGTCGCTTGCCGAAGCGGGCGCGCAGCCCTGGCAGGCTGGCGCTGAAGATCACCAGCAGGGCCAGCGCGATCTCGATCAGCGCCAGCCAGCGCGTCTCCGGATGGCTCCAGGCGCTCATCACGCCATGGCTGAACCAGCCCAGCGCCAGCACCGAGGCCCAGAAACCCGCCTTGCGCCAGCCCAGGCGCAGTGCGATGGCCAGTGCCAGTGGCGGCGCGGTAAACACCAGCTGGGTGGCCAGCCAGTGCTTGTCATTGATGAACCAGCCGGCGAACAGCGCGGCCAGCCCCATCAGGGCCAGCAGCAGGACCGTGCGCGGCGCGGCGCTCATCGGGCCAGCCGCTGCGCGATGTCGGCCACCCGGTGGCCCAGCGCGCGCGCCAACACCGCCTCGTCGTCGGTCGGCTGCGGGTCGTCGGCGGCACCGGCGACGTGGCTGGCGCCATAGGGCGTGCCGCCACTGGTGGTGTGGCTCAGCGCCGGCTCGGTGAACGGGATGCCGACGATCACGCAGCCGTGATGCAGCAGCGGCACCTGCATCGACAGCAGGGTCGATTCCTGCCCGCCGTGCATCGAGGCGGTGGAGGTGAACACGCCGGCTGGCTTGCCGGAGAGGGTGCCGTTGACCCATTCGGCGCCCAGCCCGTCGAGGAAGTGCTTCACCGGGGCTGCCATGTTGCCGAAGCGGGTGGGACTGCCGAGCAGCAGGCCCTGGCACTCGACCAGGTCCTGCACGCTCACGTAGGGGGCGCCATCGTCGGGTACCGGCGGCTGCGCGGTCTGGGTCACCGCAGCCACCGGCGGCACCGTGCGCAGGCGCGCGGTCATGCCCGGCACTTCGCCGATGCCCCGCGCGATCTGGCGCGCCAGCCGTGCCACCGAACCGCCCCGGCTGTAGTACAGCACCAGAATCTCGCCCATCGTGCCCGCTTCTCCTCGTCGTGTAGCCATCAGTATGGCTATCCTGCCAGCATTCCGCATCGGGTACCCTTCCACCGATGGAACCTTTGGATACGCTCAACCTGTGGATGGAGCGCGCGCGGGATCGCGCACGGGCCATCAGTTTCGGCCGCTTCCTGTGGCATCGCTTCCTCGACGACCGCCTGTTTCAGGCAGCGGCGGCGCTGGCGTACACCACGGTGTTCGCGCTGGTGCCGCTGGCCATCGTGGTGTTCGGCGTGCTCTCGGCCTTCCCTGTCTTCGACCGCTGGAGCGACCAGCTCAGCGATTACGTCTTCTCCAACTTCGTGCCCAACGCCGCGCGTGCGGCGGAGGGCTACCTGCGGCAGTTCTCGGCCAGTGCCGGCCAGCTCACCGCCGCCGGCTTCATCGCGCTGGTGGTATCGCTGCTGATCACCCTCAACAGCGTTGAAGAGACCTTCAACCAGATCTGGCGGGTCGGTTCGACCCGGCCCAAGCTGACCCGCTTCCTGGTCTACTGGACCGTGCTGACGTTGGGCGCGATGCTCGCTGCCGCTTCGCTGGCGGTGTCGGCGCGTGTGTTCGCGATGCCATTGTTCGGGACCCAGGAAGGTCGTTGGCTGGCCGAGTTCGCGCTGCGGCTGGCGCCGATCCTGATCGAGTTCGTCTGCATCACGCTGATGTTCCGGGTGGTGCCGCACCACACCGTGAAATGGCGGCACGCGGTACCCGGCGCGATTCTCGCGGCGGTCATCCTGGAACTGGTGAAGTGGGGCATTGGCGCCTATCTGGGTAGTTTCCAGTCCTACCAGAAGCTCTATGGCACCGTCGCCTTCGTGCCGATCCTGCTGCTGTGGATCTACCTGTGCTGGGTGGCGGTGCTGCTGGGCGCGTCGCTGTCCTCGTCGATGGCCGCCTTCCGCTACCAGCCGGTGGAACTGCGCCTGCCGCAGGGCTACGAGTTCTATGGCTTGCTGCGCCTGCTCGGCCGCTTCCACCATGCCCGAGCCAAGGGCAAGGGCCTGGCCGACGATGAAATCCTGCGTCTGGAGCCGATGCTGACCGATTCGCTGCTGCAGGACCTGGCCTGCAACCTGCAGGAAATCGGCCTGTTGCGCCGCGATGAACGCGGCGAATGGCTGCTCTCGCGCGACCTGGACCAGGTGAGCCTGGCCGATCTGTACGAATGCACCCAGCTGCGCATCCCGGTAGCCGAGCAGCATCTGCCCTACCGCGACGACACACTGGGCCGTGCTGCGCTGGCGGCACTGGACGATCTGCGGCTGCCCCTGCGCGAACGCCTCAAGCGCAAGGTCAGCGATATCTACACCGATTCCGGAGACATGCCATGACCCGCAAGACCCCGTTGCTGCTCCCGCTGGCCCTGCTGCTGGCGCTGTCGGCCTGCAAGCCGGCCCAGGAGCCGACCCCCGCCAGCAGCCAGCCACCGGCACAGACACCGACGCCGACCGCACCGGCGCCGGTCGAAGAGACCCCGGCCGAACGCACCACCGCCGAGTTCCCGACGCTGAAGATGAAGGCAGTGGATGGCAGCGACTACGACCTGGCTGCGCATCGCGGCAAGTGGGTGGTGGTGAATTTCTGGGCGACCTGGTGTGCACCGTGCCGCAAGGAGATGCCGGAGCTGTCGGCGCTGCACGCGATGCGCAGCAACATCGAGGTGGTCGGCCTGGCCTATGAAGACATCGAGGTGCCGGAGATGCAGTCGTTCCTGACCAAGCATCCGGTGACCTATCCGATCGTGATCGTGGACCCGTTCGACCCGCCGGCGGATTTCGCCACGCCGCGTGGTTTGCCGTTGACGCACCTGCTGGACCCGCAGGGCAAGCTGGCGCACAGCTTCCTCGGCCCGGTGACGGCCGCCGACATCGAAAAGCAGATCGCTGCTGCCAAGTAGGTTGGGTATCGGCAGGGCTGCGCCCTGCACCCGCCGAAACTTTCAAGCAACGGCAACAGCAACAGCAACTGCCAAAGTGCGATTTCCGTCTTGTGGCGGGGCGGTGTCGGAGTGCGGGGACGCCGCAAGTACGTCCATGTAGGCTTGGCAGCCGCATCCATGCGGCTGACACCCCGCACTCCGACACCGCCCCGCCTCTGACAGATTTCTGCGGCTGTTGGTGGGTGTCGACCTTGGTCGACACGTTAGATCCACGCCGTGCGTGGATGAATCTCCATTGAAATCGAATATTTCGACAATCGAATGAAGAGCATCCACGCATGTCGTCGATCTGCTGCAGGTCGCGAGAATCTGTCGAAGGCGGGGTGGGTCCGGTTGCGGGGGCGTGAGCCGCATGGATGCGGCGACCGAGCTTACATGGACGTACTTGCAGCGTCCCCCGCAACCGGACCCACCCCGCCTACCCACAGGTAACCCGCTTCTGCTTCGGCTGTTGCTTTTGCCTTGGTTCGTAGCAGGTGCAGGGCCGCAGGCCCTGCCGACCCACCCTATTCCTCGACCGGGAAATCCTCGATCGGCTTCAGCACATCGTAGTGCTCGCGATGCAGCTTGCCCTTCAGCTTCGGCAGCTCCGGCAACGGCGCATCCACCCGCGTATCCGGCAGCCGGTCCAGCAGGTTGCGCACCAGGGTCAGCCGGCCCAGCCGCTGGTCGTTGAAATCCACCAGCGTCCACGGCGCCGCCTCACGATGCGTCGCGCGCAGCATTGCCTCGCGGGCCTCGGTGTAAGCGCTGTACTTGCTGCGCGATTTCAGGTCGACCGGGGAGAGCTTCCAGCCCTTCAGCGGATCGAGGTGGCGCTCGGCGAAGCGCTTTTCCTGCTGCTCCTGGTCCACGCACAGCCAGTACTTGAACAGCAGGATGCCGTCGTCCACCAGCAGCTGTTCGAACACCGGCGCCTGATGCAGGAACTGCTGGTACTCGGTTTCGCTGCAATAGCCCATCACCCGCTCGACGCCTGCGCGGTTGTACCAGCTGCGGTCCATCAGCACGATCTCGCCGGCGGCCGGCAGGTGCGAGGCGTAGCGCTGGAAGTACCACTGCGTGGCTTCGCGGTCGGTGGGCTTGGGCAGCGCCACCACCCGGCATTGGCGCGGGTTGAGGTGCTGGCTGATGGCCTGGATCGCGCCGCCTTTGCCTGCGGTATCACGTCCCTCGAACAGCACCAGCAGGCGTTGCCCGCTGTGCTGCACCCAGCGCGCCATGGCGGTCAGTTCCAGCTGCAAAGGCAGCAGCAGTTCGTCGTAGTCCTTGCGCTTGAGCTTGGCCATCGTCACGCCACGCGGGGAGGAATCCCGAGCGTAGCGCAGGGATCGCTCAGGCGATGTCGAGGCCCTGCCAGCCCTGTTCGCCCGCCAGATGCTGCAGCAGCGCCGAAAGGTCGTGGGCAAATCCGGCCATGTCGAACAGGCCGCTGTCTTCGCGTGCCTGTGCCAGTTCAGCGCGCAACGCCGCCAGTGCTGCCGGATTGTTGCCCAGCGCGCTGGCGGTGGCGATGAACCCGGCATCGTCGGCGACATTCATCCGTGCCAACCCCAGATGGTGGTTGAGGCTGCCGGCCACGCGCGCGGCGAAGGTGTCGCCGGGGCAGGTCAGCACCGGGCAGCCGGCCCACAGCGCATCGGAGGCGGTGGTGTGGGCGTTGTAAGGATGCGTGTCCAGGAACAGGTCGGCCAGCGGATACCGGGCCAGGTACTGCGGATGCGGCAGCTTGGCCATGAACACCAGGCGCGCCGGGTCCAGGCCTGCGGTCTGTGCGGCGGCACGCAGGCGCGCATCGGCCTGGCCGGGGCCGGACATCAGCCACAGCACGCTGCCGGGCACTGCCTGCAGAATGGCGAAGGCGCGGCCCATGCTGCGCGGGTTGAGCTTGTAGCTGTTGTTGAAGCAGCAGAACACCACGCCCTGTTCGGGCAGGCCGCAGTCGGCACGGCTCGGCGCAGGCTTCAGCACGCGCGTGTTGTCCGACGGCTGGAAGGCGCGCGGCAGGCGCAGCACGCGTTCGCTGTAGTGCGGCTCCAGTGCGGGTGGCAGGGCGAAGGCATCGCCGATCACCGCATCCATCCACGGCGCGCCCGAGGTGCCCGGATAAGCCAGCCAGTTCAACTGCAGCGGGGCAGGGCGCATCGCCAGCACTTCCGGCGTGCCGCCGCCGCCCCAGCCGCGCAGGTCGAACAACAGGTCGATGCCCTGTGCGCGGATGCGTGCGGCAGTGTCTGCATGGCGCAGGCCAGCCACATCATGCAGCTGTGTGGCCGTCTGCAGGCGCTGGCGGATGCGGCTGCCGTCGTCGCGGTTCAACGCGAACAGATGCAGCTGCAACGCCGGGTCATGACGCAGCTGCTCGAACAGGGCCACGGTCAGCAGCCCGGTGGGATGGGCGCCAAAACCATTGGAAAGGAAACCGACGCGCAGGGGGCCGTGCGCGCGCACCTTCACGGCAGGAAGGGGGCGTACCCCCGAAGCAACCACTGCGGCGCGTGCACGCGCGCAGGCCAGCTGTTCGGCCGCGCTGGCGTCTTCGCTGAGGAACGCGAACGGTTCGACCACGCCTTGCCCGGTGGCCAGGGCGCCACGCACCTGTGTGGCCAGCGCATCCACGTCCTGCCAGTCGCACAGGCGACGCTGCCAGGCCAGGCGCTGCGCGGCGATATAGGGTTCGTCCGGCATCAGCGCATGTGCACGGCGATAGGCCGCCGCCGCGCCTTCTGCATCATCGGCATCTTCCAGCGCATGGCCCAGCCACAACGCGATGCCGGGGTGCTGCGGGGCCAGCGCCGAGGCCTGGCCGAGCAGCTTCGCCGCGTCGGCATGCGCGCCGGCCATCCAGGCCACGCGACCCAACCGTGCCAGTGCTTCAGGGTGATTCGGGCGCAGCTGCAGGGCACGTCGCGCGGCCTGTTCGCCGGCAGCGATGTCGCCGGCTTCCAGTTCCACATCGGCCAGCATGACCCAGGCGACGAAGTCGCCGGGCTGGCGTGCAATCGCCTGTTGCAGGTGCTGTCGCTGCTGCCAGGCCGTCATCGTGCTCAGCCCGCCGACAGCTGGGCCAGGGCGTCGACCTGGTGCTCGTGGCTGAGCCGCTGCAGCAGCGGATCGAGGTCGCCGGCCAGTACGTTGGGCAGGTCGTACAGCGTCAGGCCTTCCACACGGTGGTCGGTGATCCGGCCCTGCGGGAAGTTGTAGGTGCGGATGCGCTGGCTGCGGTCGCCGCTGCCGACCTGCAGGCGCCGCGATTCGGCCTGCGCCGCGTCCTGGCGCTGGCGCTCGGCGTCCAGTAGTTGTGCTTTCAGGCGTTTCATCGCCTTGTCGCGGTTGGCGTGCTGGCTGCGCTCGGTCTGGCATTCCACCACCACGCCGGTCGGCACGTGGGTAATGCGGATGGCCGATTCGGTCTTGTTCACGTGCTGGCCGCCGGCACCGGACGAGCGGAACGTATCCACCTTCAGGTCGGCCGGGTTGATGACGATGTCATCGACCTCATCGGCCTCGGGAATGATCGCTACGGTGGCCGCCGAGGTGTGGATGCGGCCCTGAGATTCGGTGGCCGGCACGCGCTGCACGCGATGCGTACCCGATTCGAACTTCAGGCGCGAGAACGCGCCACGGCCGACCACGCGCGCCACCACTTCCTTGTAGCCACCGTGCTCGCCCGGACTGTCCGATTCGATCTCGACCTTCCAGCCCTGGCGCTCGGCATAGCGGGCATACATGCGGAACAGGTCGCCGGCGAAGATCGCTGCCTCGTCGCCGCCGGTACCCGCGCGCACTTCCAGGAACAGGTTGCCTTCGTCACGCGGGTCGCGCGGCACCAGCAGCAGCGCCAGCTCCTGCTCCAGTTCCTGCAGGCGCGCCTGCGCAGCAGCGATTTCCTCATCGGCCAGCTCGCGCAGGTCGGGGTCGGCGCGCATGCCTTCGGCGGCTGCCAGATCGGCCTTGGCACGGGCTTCATCAGCCAGGGCGATGGCGATCGGTTCAAGTTGGGCGAATTCGCGCGAAAGGTCGCGGAAACGAGTGTTGTCGGCGACCACATCGGGTTCGGCGAGCAGGCGTTCCAGTTCTTCGCGGCGCTCGGCCAGCGCTTCCAGCTTACGGCGCAGGGTCGGCGTCATCGGGTCTCACGGGTGGGTGGCGGTAACCCGGCGTGGCCGGGAACAGGCGCTCGGCGGCGCGGGTCAGGTCGGCATCGCCACTCAGCGCGGCCGCACGCAGGGCGGCGGTCGGCGGATGCAGCAGGCGGTTGGTCAGGCCGTGGGCAAGCAGTTCCAGCACTTCATCGGCCGGCTTGCCGTTGGCCAGTTGCTGGCGTGCGCGTTCCAGCAGCTCGGCACGGGTGGCTTCGCCGAACGCGCGCAGCTGCCGCAGCGGCGCCTGGTGGGCGCTGGCCTGCTGGGTCTCGACGAAGCGCGACACCTGCAGGTCGATGATCGCCTCGGCTTCGGCGGCGGCCTCGCGGCGGCCACGGCGGTTGTCTTCCACCGCGCGCTCGAGATCGTCCACGGTGTAGAGGAAGGCGTCGTTGAGCGTGCCGACCTCTGCCTCGATGTCGCGCGGTACGGCCAGGTCGAACAGCAGCATCGGCTTGTGCCGGCGTGCGCGCAGGGCCTTGGCCACCATCTCGCGATGGATCACCGGTTCGCGCGCAGCGGTGGCCGAGAACACCACGTCGGCCTCACCCAGGTGGCGGTCCAGTTCGGTCAGCGGCAGGGCCACGCCGCCATGGCGGCTGGCCAGTTCCTGCGCGTGGGCCAGGGTGCGGTTGGCGATCAGCAGCCGGCGTACCTTGCCTTCGCTCAGGTGCCGTGCAGCCAGTTCGATGGTCTCGCCGGCACCGACCAGCAGCACGGTGGAATCGTCCAGCCTGGCGAACGCGTTCTGCGCCAGGCGCACCGCAGCCGACGCCACCGATACCGGGTTGGCGCCGACCTGGGTATCGGTGCGCGCACGCTTGGCCACCGAGAAGGTCTGCTGGAACAGGCGGTCCAGGCGCTGGCCGAGCAGGCCGTGGTCGCGCGCGGTCGACCAGGCATCCTTCACCTGGCCGAGGATCTGCGGCTCACCCAGCACCATCGAGTCCAGGCCGGTGGCGACCCGGAACAGGTGGCGCACGGCCTCGGCATCGGCGTGCTGGTACAGGTAGCCCTGCAGGTCGCCGGCCTGGGTGTGCAGCCACTGGTCCAGCGCCTGTGCCGAATCGGCCACGGCATACAGCTCGGTGCGGTTGCAGGTGGACAGCAGCACCGCCTCGGCGATCTGCGGAGTATCGCGCAGCGAACCGAGCGCGCGCGGCAACGCCTCACCGGCGAAGGCCGCGCGCTCGCGCAGCTCCACCGGTGCGGTCTGGTGATTCAGTCCGAGCACCCACAGGGTCATTGTTCAGTTGCTTGCGATAAGCTGCTGGCCATTGGACGACATTTTAAGGCCCCGATGCCGACGATGCCCGCATTGATTCGCATCCCCAGTGTTCTGCTGCTGTCCCTGGCCTGCAGCCAGGCCCTGGCGGCGGTGCCGGCCAAGGCCCCTGCAAGGGCCCCGGCCACTGAGGAACTGGCGCTGGAACCGGTGATGGCCGGTGAGTTCGCCCTGCAGGCCGGCAAGCTGGCCGAGGCCGCGCGCTGGTACCTGCAGGCGGCCCAGCAGACCGACGGCGACGCCGGCCTGGCCGAGCGTGCGACCCGCATTTCCATGCTCGCCAACGATGATGCCAGCGCGGCCAAGGGCCTGGCCCTGTGGCAACAGCGGGCCCCGCGCTCATTGACCATGCGCAGTGCGGCCGGTGCGCTGGCCATGCGCCAGGGCGATGTGAAGGCTGCCCGCACCGAACTGCAGGGCCTGCTGGCCGACTCCGACGAGCGCGGTTGGAAGTTTGCCCTGGCCGCCCTGATCGGTGGGGGGCGCGATCCGGCGGTGCCCGCGCAGGTGCTGGGTGAGCTGGTCGACGCCAACGCCATTCCACCGAAGATCGAAGCCTGGCAGGAGTTCGGCCGCCTCGCCCTGCGCATGGACAAGCCCGAACTGGCGCGGCGCATGATCGATGAAGTGGTCAAGCGCTTCCCTGAAGAACCGCGTGTGGCGTTGCTGCGTGCCAGCCAGCTGCAGCAGGCCGGGGAGACCGGCAAGGCGCTGTCGCTGCTGCACGATGTGGAGCCTAAGACCCGCCAGGACCCGGAACTGCGCAATGCGGTGGCCATTGCCTACGACAGCCTCGGCCAGCCGTCCGCGGCCGAGCGCGTGCTGGCCTTCGGCCCGCAGGACGTGCAGACCTGGGGCATGCGCGCTTCGCTGCTGGCCAAGCAGGGCGACAAGGCGGCGCTGTCCAACCTCTACAACGAACTGTCGCGGCAGGCGGCCAAGCCGGACCCGGCGCAGCGCCTGCTGCTGGGCAAGATCGCCGAGTACCT
This sequence comes from Stenotrophomonas sp. YJH_SMC_43, assembly GCF_059372535.1. Lineage (NCBI taxonomy): Bacteria > Pseudomonadati > Pseudomonadota > Gammaproteobacteria > Lysobacterales > Lysobacteraceae > Stenotrophomonas > Stenotrophomonas sp. YJH_SMC_43. The sequence continues at coordinate 12,573 of NZ_JCAFVQ010000008.1, read as the reverse complement.
GAAGCGTTATCCCGAGGCGGTGCAGTGGTATCACAGCGTGCCCGGCGGCGATGAGCTGAGCGAAGCGCGCCTGCGTGCGGCCAACGCCCAGGCCCTGGCCGGGCGCCTGCCGCTGGCGCTGGATGAAGTGCACGCGATCCAGTCCGATGCGGTGGTCGACGACGATGTCCGCCGCGACGCCTACCTGCTGGAAGCGGAACTGCGCCAGCGCGCCGACGACAGTGCCGGTGAACTGGATGCGCTGGCCCGCGGCCTGGCCGCTTATCCGGATGACAACGGCCTGCTGTACGCCCGTGCGCTCACCTGGGAACGCCGCGACGACATCCCGCGCGCCGAGGCCGATCTGCGCAAGATCCTGGTGACCGATCCGGAGAACGTGCCGGCTTTGAACGCGCTGGGTTACACCCTGGCCGATCGCACCGGCCGCCTGCAGGAAGCACTGGAGCTGATCGACCGCGCCCGCGTGGCTGAGCCGGACAACGCCGCCATCGTCGACAGCTATGGCTGGGTGCTGTATCGCCTGGGCCGCAAGGAAGAGGCGCTGGTGCAGCTGCGTCGTGCCTGGACCCTGGCCAAGGACCCGGAGATCGCCGCCCATGTCGGCGAAGTGCTGTGGGTGCTGGGCAAGCATGACGAGGCCCGCCACTTCTTTGAAGAAGCGGCCAAGCTCGATCCTGAAAACCGCGCGCTGCTGCGCGCCCGCGAGAAATTCAATCCATGAGTGTTTCCCTGATCCGGCCGCTGCTGTTGGCGGCCGTGACCCTGGCGGTGACCGCCTGTACCAGCGTGGGCACGCAGAAGACCCCGGCGCCGGCGGTGGTCGAGGTTGTTTCGGCCGAAGCGGCGCAGGCGGAGGCGGCGCGCGTGGCCGCGCTGCAGGCACAGTCGGACTGGGCCTTCCAGGGCCGGGTCGCGGTCAGCAAGGGCAAGGATGGCGGCAGCGGTCGCATCGACTGGAAGCAGGAAGGGCGCCGCTATGTGGTCGAGCTGAGCGCGCCGGTGACCCGGCAGAGCTGGAAGCTGACCGGCGATACCCATTCCGAAGCCGGTCGCCTTGAGGGACTGGCCGGCGGGCCGCGTGACGGCGAGGACGCCCAGCAGCTGCTGCTGGAGGCGACCGGCTGGGACATCCCGGTCAACCAGCTGCCGCAGTGGATCCGTGGCCTGGTGGCCGGCGATGCTGCCGGTCCGGAGAAGGTCGAGCGCGACGGTGAAGGCCGGCCGCGTCGCATGCAGCAGATGGGCTGGCAGGTGCAGTACCTGGACTGGTACCCGGCCGAGGCCGGGCGTCCGGCGCTGCCGCGCCGGATCGAGGCCAGCAATGGCGACGCCAAGGTGCGCCTGCTGGTGGACCAGTGGGGGCAGGGCGCCCCATGAGTGCCGGGCACGATGACGCGGGCTGGTCCTGGTGGCCGGCCCCGGCCAAGCTGAACCTGTTCCTGCACATCACCGGCCGCCGCGCCGACGGCTACCACGAGCTGCAGACCGTGTTCCGCCTGCTGGACTGGGGCGACCGCATTGGCCTGCGCCTGCGTGAAGATGGCCAGGTGCGCCGGCAGGGCGACGGCCTGGCCGGCGTGGCCGAGGCGGATGACCTGGCGGTACGCGCCGCGCGGCTTCTGAAAGACGCGGTCAATAGCGCGCAAGGCGCCGACATCATCGTCGAAAAGCACGTTTCTGCCGGCGGTGGCTTTGGCGGCGGTTCCTCCGATGCCGCCACCGTGCTGGTGGTGCTGAACCGGCTCTGGCGGGCAGGTCTGGACGAGGATGCGCTGGCCGCGCTGGGCCTGCGCCTGGGCGCGGACGTGCCGGTGTTCGTGCGCGGCCGCAATGCCTGGGCCGAAGGCGTGGGCGAGCGCCTGCAGCCGATCACCCTGGCCCCGGCCTGGTACGTGGTGGTCGAACCGGGCGTTCATGTTCCCACCCCGGCCCTGTTCGCAGACCCGGATTTGACGCGCGACAGCCCAGTGGCGAAAATAGAGGACTTCGCTTCCGGGACCCTGGTCGGGAACGTGTTCGAACCGGTGCTGCGCCGCCGTGAGCCTGCCGTCGAGGCAGCGTTCGCCGCGTTGAGCGACATCGGCACGGCGCGGCTGACCGGTTCGGGAAGTGGTTGTTTCGTCGAGTTCGCATCGCAGTCTGCCGCAGAGCAGGGACGGTCGAAGTTGCCGAAGGAGTTGCGGGCAAGGGTGGCAGCGGGCGTTGCGCGTTCGCCACTGCTGGATGCACTCGAGCAACACTGATTTATCACTGCAGGGGCGTCGCCAAGAGGCCCAAGGCACCAGGTTTTGATCCTGGCATTCGTAGGTTCGAATCCTACCGCCCCTGCCAATAGCGGCTGTGTCCGCGCCTTCCAGCGCATCGCCCGCGCGGGACGTGGAAACAACCGCGGTGTTGTCAGCAGCAAGGGTCCATCAGGGTCCTTGCCGACTCCGGATCCCCGCCACTCGTCCCCGCCCGAGACAATCATGATGCAAGAGTCCCCGAACCTGCTGGTCTTTTCCGGCAACGCCAACAAACGTCTGGCGCAGAATATCTGCAAGGAACTGGGGGTTCGCCCGGGCAAGGCGCTGGTCTCGCACTTCTCTGATGGCGAAGTGCAGGTGGAGATCGAGGAGAACGTCCGCAAGCAGGACGTGTTCGTGATCCAGCCGACCTGCGCGCCGAGCGCGGAAAACCTGATGGAACTGCTGGTGCTGATCGACGCGCTCAAGCGCGCATCGGTGGCCAGCGTGACCGCCGTGGTGCCGTACTTCGGCTACTCGCGCCAGGATCGCCGCATGCGTTCCTCGCGCGTGCCGATCACCGCCAAGCTGGCGGCGAAGATGTTCAGCACCGCTGGCGCTGATCGCGTGCTGACCGTCGACCTGCACGCCGACCAGATCCAGGGCTTCTTCGATATTCCGGTGGACAACGTGTATGCGTCCCCGCTGCTGCTGGCCGACATCTGGCGCGCCTACGGCACCGAGAACCTGATCGTTGTGTCGCCGGACGTGGGCGGCGTGGTCCGCGCCCGTGCGGTGGCCAAGCGCCTGGATGACGCCGACCTGGCGATCATCGACAAGCGCCGCCCGCGCGCCAACGTCTCCACCGTGATGAACATCATCGGTGACGTCGAAGGCAAGACCTGCGTGATGGTCGATGACATCGTCGATACCGCCGGCACCCTGTGCGCCGCTGCCGCTGCCCTGAAGGCGCGCGGTGCGCTCAAGGTCGCTGCCTACTGCACCCACGCGGTGCTGTCGGGCCCGGCAGTGGACAACATCACCAATTCCCAGCTCGACGAGCTGGTGGTGACCGACACCATCCCGCTGAAGGACGCCGCGCGGGTGTGCAGCAAGATCCGCCAGCTGAGCGTGGCGGAAATGCTGGCCGAAACGATGCGCCGCATCGCCTTCGGTGAGTCGGTCAGCTCGCTGTACGTCGACTGAGTTTTTCGTCCCTGCCGGCAACGGCAGGGACATACCCCGGGTGCTTCTGGTCGCGGAAGCATCTTCAACCGCCACGCCGCAGGGCGCGGCAACAACCTGAGTAGTCGAAAATGTCGAAGACCCATGAAATCAAGGTCACCAAGCGTGAACTGCAGCGTAAGGGTGCGAGCCGCCGCCTGCGTCACGCCGGTGTGATCCCGGCCATCGTGTACGGCGGCAACGCCGAGCCGGTCGCCATCAGCCTGGACCACAACGAAATCTGGCTGGCCCAGCAGAACGAGTGGTTCTATGCCTCGATCCTGGACCTGAACCTGGACGGCCAGGTGCAGAAGGTCCTGCTGCGTGACATGCAGCGCCACCCGTACAAGCAGCTGATCATGCACCTGGACTTCCAGCGCGTGAACGAGAACGAAGCCCTGACCGCTTCGGTCCCGCTGCACTTCGTCAACGAAGACACCTCGCCGGCCGGCAAGGCTGCCGACGTCGTGGTCACCCACGAACTGAAGGAAGTGACCATCACCTGCCTGCCGAAGGACCTGCCGGAGTCGATCGAAGTCGACCTGGGCGAGCTGAAGGCCGGTGACGTGGTGTACCTGTCCAACATCAAGCTGCCGAAGGGCGTGGAAATCCCGGCCCTGGCGCTGGGCAAGGACCACGACGACGCCATCGTCACCGCCAAGGCCGGCAAGGCCGACGAGGCTGACGAAGAAGCGGCTGCCGCCGAGTAATACCGTTACGGTGCCTGCCTCCGGGCAGGCACCGTACTGGAAGGAACCATGGCAGGACTGCGACTGATCGTCGGTCTGGGCAACCCCGGATCGGAACACGCCCGGACCCGGCACAATGCCGGGTTTCATTTCGTTGAGGCCCTGGCGGAAAAAGCCGGTGCGCGATGGAATGTGGACAGCAAGCTGTTCGGCGAGACCGCCAAGGTCGAGATCGCCGGGCAGACGGTGTGGCTGCTCAAGCCCGCCACCTTCATGAACCTCAGTGGCAAGTCGGTCACCGCCGCGCAGCGGTTCTGGAAGATCGAGCCGGAAGAGACCCTGCTGGCCCATGACGAACTGGACTTGGCGCCCGGTGTGGCGCGGCTGAAGTTCGACGGTGGCCACGGTGGCCAGAACGGCCTGCGTGACACCATCCGCCTGCTCGGTCACGGCAAGTTCCATCGCCTGCGCGTGGGCATCGGCCATCCCGGCCACAAGGACCGCGTGGTGGGTTGGGTGCTCGGCCGCCCGTCCAAGGACGACGACGTGCTGATCGCGCGCGCCATCGACGATGCGATCGACGTCATGCCGCTGGCGGTACAGGGCGATTTCAGCGAAGCGATGAAGCGCCTGCACACTCCGAAGTAACCCGCTTTGGGTAGGTGCCAACCTTCCCGATTCCGGTGCGTGCCAACCTTGGTTGGCACACAATGATCGACACCGAGATGGATTGGCCAAGCAGCGCGCGCGCTGTTTCACCAATCACTTTCACCCCAGAGAGCTGTCACCCATGGGTATCAAATGCGGCATCGTCGGCCTGCCCAACGTCGGCAAGTCGACCCTGTTCAATGCGCTGACCAAGGCGGGTATCGCCGCGGCGAACTTCCCGTTCTGCACCATCGAGCCGAACGTCGGCATCGTGCCGGTGCCGGATCCGCGCCTGAACGAGCTGGCAGCGATCATCAACCCGCAGAAGGTCATCCCGACCGCGGTCGAGTTCGTCGACATCGCCGGCCTGGTGGCCGGTGCCGCCAGCGGTGAGGGCCTGGGCAACAAGTTCCTGGCGCACATCCGCGAAGTCGATGCGATCACCCACGTGGTGCGCTGCTTCGAGCACGGCGACATCGTGCACGTGGCCGGCAAGGTCGATCCGATCTCGGACATCGAAACCATCGACACCGAGCTGGCGCTGGCCGACCTGGACAGTGTCGAGAAGGCGCTGAACCGTGCCGAGCGTGCGGCCAAGGGCGGCGACAAGGACGCAGCGGCGCGCAAGCCGGTGCTGGCCAAGCTGCAGGCGGCGCTGTCGGATGGCAAGGCTGGCCGTTCGGTGGGCCTGGACGACGAAGAGAAGGCGCTGGTCCGTGACCTGTTCCTGCTGACCCTGAAGCCGGTGATGTACATCGCCAACGTGCTGGAAGACGGTTTCGAGAACAACCCGCACCTGGAAGCCGTGCGCGCGCATGCCGCCGCCGAAGGCGCGCAGGTGGTGCCGGTGTCGGCCGCGATCGAAGAAGAGCTGTCCCAGCTCGACGACGAAGACCGCGATACCTTCCTGGCGGACCTGGGCCTGAGCGAGCCGGGCCTGAACCGCGTGATCAACGCGGCCTACAGCCTGCTGGGCCTGCAGACCTACTTCACCGCAGGCGTGAAGGAAGTCCGCGCGTGGACCGTGCGCAAGGGCGCCACCGCTCCGCAGGCTGCCGCGGTCATCCACACCGACTTCGAGAAGGGCTTCATCCGCGCCGAAACCATCGCGTATGACGACTTCATCAAGTACAAGGGCGAAGCCGGTGCCAAGGAAGCCGGTCGCCTGCGCCTGGAAGGCAAGGAGTACCGCGTGCAGGAGGGCGACATCCTGCACTTCCGCTTCAACGTCTGATCCCATCGCACGTTGATGCTACGCAAACGCCCCGCCCCGAGCGGGGCGTCTGCGTTTCCGGGGTGGATAAAAAAACGCCACGCTGCGAAACGCTTGCGGCGTGACGTTCGCCGGCACTTGTCCACAGCAAACTCCCATCGCTTTCCACGCCTGGTGTGGAAAACCATGCGACGTCCTGTAGATCCGAGCCCTTGCTCGGCTGATGCCAGCCGGAGCCGAGCATGGGCTCGGCTCTACAGGTGCTTGCCCGCGCGACGTGGATAAAGTTTCACCATGCCTCGAAACCCCTGCGCTGCAAAGCTCGTGCCCACTTGTCCACACCTAGTTCCCACTGCTTTCCACGTCCGGTGTGGAAAACAATCGGGGACGTGGACAAAAAAACACCATGCGTGGAAACACCTGCGGTGCAATGTTCCCACCCACTTGTCCACACCTAGTTCCCATCGCTTTCCACGTGGGGTGTGGAAAACCCGAGCCAGCGCCGCAAACAACAAGGCCCGCCAATGGCGGGCCCCGTCGTCCACGTCCTGCGTAACCGCGCTTACAATGCGCTGCCACCGAACTTGTGGGTGTACTGCAGGTTGATGGTGCGGCCGACGCTGTCGAACCAGGACACGTCGTAATACGGATACGCGGTGTAGGTGGCGTCCTTCGGCGGCATCTTGTTGAAGACGTTCACCACCGACAGCGACAGGCGCGCGTGGTCGTCGAAGCGGTACTGCAGCGACGCGTTGTAGCGGTAGGTCGCCTTGATGTACGGGCTGTCACCGCTGTCCCACTTGAATACCTGGTCGTAGCTGTCCGAGGTCGGCAGCTTGCCCAGGCGCGAACCATAGACCGTGGCCGACCACGCCTCCTTCTCCCAGGTCACGCTCACGCTGGTCTTGGTACGCGGGATGTCGAAGTTGCTGTTGACCGCGAACTGGTCCTGGATCGGATCACCGGGGTAGCGCTGGAAATCGTGCTTCTTCACCCAGGTGTGGGTGCCGTTGAGGATGAAATCACCAATGCCGGTCTGCAGGCGGTAGCGCAGTCCGACGTCGATGCCGGAGGTCGACTCGCGGGCGACGTTGATCGGGGCGACGCGCACGCCGTACAGGCGGCCATCACTGGTGCGGGTGATGCGGTCGAGCGCGTCCACGCAGGTCGGCGAGTTGATGTCGGCAGTACCCAGGCGGCAGTTCGCTTCACTGGCCAGTATCGTGCGCACGTCCATGTCCTGCACCTGCTTGCGCATGTCGATGTCGAACCAGTCCACCGACAGGTCCAGGCCGATCGCCGGCGACCAGACGAAGCCGGCGCTCCACGAGGTGCTGGTTTCCGGGTCGAGCTGACGGTTGCCGGTGCGGCTGCGGATCAGGTTGTGCTCGTAGTCGGAACAGTCGGCGGCATCGTCGGCGCGGCAGCTGTACAGGTCCACGGCGCTGGTCTCGTCGTTGCCCGGGCCGGCGAACACGTAGTGCAGATCCGGCGCGCGGAACGCGGTGCCATACGAACCACGTACCAGCAGGGTGTCGATCGGGCGCCATTCCAGGCCGCCGCTCCAGGTCGCCTTGCCGATGGTGTGGCCGGAATAGCGGTACTGGTCGTAGCGGCCGGCCACGCTCAGGTTGACCGTCTCGTGCAGCGGCATGCGCAGCTCGGCCGCCGTGGCCCAGCGGTTGCGCGAACCGTTGCCGTCCGAATCCTTCCAGCTGTAGTAGTAGTACTGGGTCGCCAGCGGATCGGGATTCAGCGAGTACGCCTGCTGGCCCACTTCCACGGTCGCGGCGAAGCCGGCGTCACCGCCCGGCAGGCCGAACAGCGCGGAATTGGTCAGCGTGAACGCGGCCGTCTCGGTCCGCGACTTCGGGGTGTAAGTGGTACGCGCCGCGATCGAGTCGTACTCGGCGCGGGTCAGTGGCCGGTACAGGCGTGACGGATCGGCGTTGTAGATCGGGAAACCGTCGTCGTCCACGCCCAGCTGCGGGCCCAGGAACAGGTCATTGGCCTTGGCGGCGATGATCTGTGCCCAGCTGATCCGCGACTGGTACTGCGAATGGCTCAATGCTGCCTCGTAGTCCCAGTTGCCGGCCAGATTGCCCTTGAAGCCGGTAGTCACGCTGAAGGTCTTCTGCGTGCTGCGCACCATCGCATTGCGCAGGCCACCCATTTCCTCGGGGGAGAACTGGCGCTGCCAGAACTCGATCTCGCCGGTGGCCTGGTTGTTGAAATAGCCCGACTCATCGCCATTGGCGTCCATGCGGCCCCACTTGGTGACGTCGCGCATCAGCGACATCGTGTGGTAGCCCAGCTGCACATCGGCAAACCACTGCTGGCCGTTGTCGAAGTCGTAGCTCAGCGAGGCGTAGCCATTGGCGCCGCGGCGCTTGCTGAGGATGGTGCCGTAGCCGATTGAGCTGTCGCTGCCGCAGTAGTAGCCGTAGCGCGGGCGGTACGCGTGGTAGGTACTGCCCTGGTTCTGCCCGGCCAGCGCTTCGCAGGTGGCCGCACCCGGGTCCAGGTAGTCATCGTTGTAGTCGGTGCGCAGATAGGCACGGCGCGCGATGCGCGAGCCCTCGGTGGGGCCGTCCTGGGTCGAATCCTGGATGTCGCGCTCGTACGCCCACAGCGGGCTCTGCGACTGCAGCTCAACGCTGTACACCGCGTTGAAATTGCCGCGGCTGAAACCGCTGGCCAGGCTCATGTCGAACGAGTCGCCACCGCCTTCGCTGGTGGTGCCCATGCGCATGTCGATCGTGGTGCCGTCGGCCTTCTTCTTCAGGATGAAGTTGACCACGCCGGCGATCGCGTCCGAGCCGTAGATGGCCGAGGCGCTGCCGGTCAGCACTTCGATGCGCTCGATCATCCCCAACGGGATGTTGGAGACATCGGTGAAGTTGCTGCGGCCCTTGAACGGCATCGGGAAGTCGGCGATGCGGCGGCCATTGACCAGCACCAGCGTGTGGTTCGGGCCCAGGCCGCGCAGGTCCACCTGCTGGGCGCCCGGCGAGAAGTCGGCGCCGCTGGAAGACTGCTGGCTCTGCGTCTCACCGCCGTTCTGGGTCATCGCGCGCAGCACGTCCGGCACGGTCGTAAAGCCGCTGAAGCGGATCTGCTCGGCGCTGATCACCGTGATCGGGGCGGGGCCTTCCACCTGGGCGCGCGGAATGCGCGAACCGGTGACCTGCACCGCATCCAGTTGTTGAACCGAAGAGGAGGCCGGAGCCTGGGCCGCCGCGGAAGCAGCCACGCCCATCAACGCCAGCTGGATCGACCACGCCATCGCCTTTCTACGCATGAGGAATTCTCGGAAATGAAGCCGGCCCGCAGAGGAGGGGCCCTGTCCCCCATTCAGATTTCCGGAATGGGCGCGCGCATTTAACGCCTTTTTCATGCCCTTGACTACTGGGTCCCTATCTGGCAAAGAGTGAAAACGCTTGCAAGTCGATTTTGTTCAGGGAGATCAAGATGCGACGCCTCCATCGGACCCTGCGTGCCCCCTTCGCCTGGCTGGCGCTGCTGGTGTTGGCCGTGCCGTTGGCCGCCCTTGCGCAGGACCTGCAGGGCCCGGGTTTCGCCTACTACGAAGCCGGGGATCTCGACGCACCCCGGCCCGGTCCGCGCGCGCCGGCCATGATGCTGATGGGCGGTGGCGAATGGGTGCCGGAAGCCTTCCATTGGTGGCTGAAGCAGGCTGGCAATGGCCGCGTGCTGATCCTGCGCGCTTCTGGCAGTGACGAACTGCAGGACCGCCTGTATCGCGAGATCGGCGGGGCCACCGCAGTGCAGACGCTGGTGTTCGACAATCGCCGTGGTGCCGATGATCCCGCGGTGCTGCGCGTGGTGGCTGCAGCCGATGCCATCTTCATCGCCGGCGGCGACCAGTCCCGCTACATCCGCTTCTGGAAGGGCACCGCGCTCAACCGCGCGCTCAACGCCCATGTGCGCGCCGGCAAGCCGATTGCCGGTACCAGCGCTGGGCTCGCCATCCTCGGTGGCTATGCCTACGGCGCGATGGACGGCGGCAGCATCACCTCCGCCGGTGCGCTGGCCGACCCGATGGGCAGTGCGGTGACCATGGACAGTGGCTTCCTGCAGATGCCCTACCTGCAGCGCGTGGTCACCGACACCCACTTCGACAAGCGCGATCGGCTCGGCCGCCTGATCGTGTTCGTGGCGCGCGCTGCCCAGGACAGTGGCAACCCCGACATCGTCGGCATCGGCGTCGACGAAGACACTGCCCTGTGCGTGGAGCCCGATGGCCAGGCACAGGTCTACAGTGCTGACGGCGAGGGCAAGGTCTGGGTGGTCAGCCCCGGCCGCGATGCCGACCGCCTGGTCGAAGGTGAGCCGCTGCGCTTCCACGCGGTGCCGGTAACGGTGGTCGCCAGCGGCGGCCGCATGCGCCTGGATGACTTCCAGGCCGAGGCCGACTACCAGGCCGTGGCCGACGTCAGCGACGGCGAGATCGAAGTCATCCGCCAGTGACCCGGCGATCCTGTGGCCACGCATGGGATGCTGTAGAGCCGAGCCCGCGCTCGGCTGCCTTTCAACCGAGGCATCAGCCGAGCATGGGCTCGGCTCTACGATGATGCCTCCCTTGCCCACCTGCTGGAGACGTACCCGATGAAACTGCGCCTGGCGCTGTCCGCGCTGCTGTCCCTGCCGTTGCTCGCCCAGGCCGCACCGGCCGCTTCACCGCTGCTGGTCATCCACGGCGGCGCCGGCGTCGAGCGCAAGGACCTGTCGCCGGCCGAGGAGAAGGCCGCACGTGACGCGCTGCGGGCGGCCCTGTTGAAGGGGCATGCGGAGCTGGCAGCGGGTCGCCCCGCGCTGGCCGCTGTCACCGCCGCGATCACCGTGCTGGAGGACGATCCCACCTTCAACGCCGGCAAGGGCGCGGTGTTCACCCACGACGGCCACAACGAGCTGGATGCGGCCGTCATGGACGGCGCGAGCCAGGCGGCGGGCGCGGTGGCGGGCGTGCAGCGGGTGCGCAACCCGATCCTGCTGGCGCAGACCGTGATACAGAAGTCCAGGCATGTGATGATGGTCGGGCAGGGCGCCGAAGCCTTCGCGGTCGAGCAGGGCATTTCTCTGGTCGATCCCTCCTATTTCCGTACGGAAAAGCGCTGGCAGCAGCTGCAGCGTGCACTGAAGGAAGAGGCCGGCGGCCAGGCGCATGCCGATCTGGAGACCGCAAAGCACTTCGGGACCGTCGGTGCAGTCGCATTGGATGCACAGGGGCACCTGGCCGCTGGTACTTCCACTGGCGGCATGACCAACAAGCGCTATGGGCGCGTGGGTGATTCGCCGATCATCGGCGCCGGTACCTGGGCTGACGCGCGATGTGCGGTGTCTGGCACCGGCTGGGGCGAGTACTACATCCGTACTGCCGCCGCGCACGAGATCTGCGCGCGCATGCGCTACCAGGGGCAGAGCCCGGAGCAGGCCGGCAAGGGCGTGATCAACGAGACGATTCCGCAGATGGGCGGCGATGGCGGTGCGATCGTGCTCGGCGCAGATGGAAAAATGGCCACGCCGTTCAACACCCAGGGCATGTATCGGGGCTGGATTGGCGGCGACGGTGTCCCTCATGTCGCAATTTTCGCCAGCGAGACCCTGCCGGTCCCCGGGCAATAACCTTGCGTATCAATGGGTTTGCGACAGCGTGTGAAAAAAGTGGAAAAAAGCGTTGACAGCCCCCCGTCCCATCAGCAGAATAAGCGGCTCACCACCACACACCGCAACGCTTCGGCGGCAACGGAATGGGGTGGTAAGGAGGGATACCCAAGCGGCCAACGGGGGCAGACTGTAAATCTGCTGGCTTACGCCTTCGGTGGTTCGAATCCACCTCCCTCCACCAGTTTCACGTTGTGACATTCCCGGCGCGGGAGTAGTTCAATGGTAGAACCTCAGCCTTCCAAGCTGATGGTGCGGGTTCGATTCCCGTCTCCCGCTCCATTGAATGAACTTTGAATATTATCGAGTTCATGTCATAATGCAAAACTCGGCTCACGTAGCTCAGTCGGTAGAGCACTTCCTTGGTAAGGAAGAGGTCGAAGGTTCGATTCCTTTCGTGAGCACCATCTTAAGCATCACCTCTCAGACGAATTCGAGATAAGCAGCCATGGCCAAGGGTAAGTTCGAGCGCACCAAGCCGCACGTCAATGTCGGCACCATCGGTCACGTCGACCACGGCAAGACCACGCTGACCGCCGCACTGACCAAGATCGGTGCCGAGCGCTTCGGTGGCGAGTTCAAGGACTACTCCTCGATCGACGCCGCGCCGGAAGAAAAGGCTCGTGGTATCACGATCTCGACCGCGCACGTCGAATACGAATCCCCGATCCGTCACTATGCCCACGTTGACTGCCCGGGCCACGCTGACTACGTCAAGAACATGATCACCGGTGCCGCCCAGATGGATGGCGCGATCCTGGTGTGCTCGGCCGCTGACGGCCCGATGCCGCAGACCCGCGAGCACATCCTGCTGTCGCGTCAGGTCGGCGTGCCGTACATCGTCGTGTTCCTGAACAAGGCCGACATGGTTGACGACGCCGAGCTGCTC
>NZ_JCAFVQ010000007.1:0-78519 GCF_059372535.1 Stenotrophomonas sp. YJH_SMC_43 | reverse complement strand
TCCAGCAACTGTTCGGGCGGATCAAGGGAGATTCCGGCGTGGGCGCCAAGCTACATGGCGATCGTCGAGATCCAGGCTCGTACGGCGGCCCACGCCGGCTCTCGACACCTACGCTGCCAGATTTCCATCAGATAAGGCTCGGTCGCGCCATCCATGGCGCTCACGCCCCCAGCCAACCCACCCTCCCGGCCACGGACAATTTCCTGCGCACCGCGGGGAGATCAAAAGAAAAAATCAAAAGCAAAAGCCGGTCCTTCAGGCATTCGTGTCGACCAAGGTCGACACCTACCAGAGCGGAATACCACTCCCACAGATCGCGGAGAACTGTCGAAGGCGGGGTGGGTCCGGTTGAGGGGGCGTGAGCCGCATGGGCCCGAGGCATGCCTCGGGCGGGTTGGGCAGGACGCCCAACCCCGGTCTTGCCGTGTGCGCAGGACAGCGCACACGAGCAAGCGGCGACCGAGCTACATGGACGTACTTGCAGCGCCCCCCTCAACCGGACCCACCCCGCCAACCCACGGAATGCAGGCTTTTGCCGTTGACGTTGACGTTGATTCGGCGGGTGCAGGGCTGCAAGCCCTGCCTGAATCCAACACTCCTCAGCAAGCCTCAGCCACCGCAGTGCGCGGACGCCCCAGCCATGCCAGCAGCAGGCCCGATGCCGCCAGCAGGCCACCGGCCACCGGAATTGCCGCGTAGCCCAGGCCCGAACTGATCACCGCACCGCCCAGCGCGGCACCCACGGCATTGCCCAGGTTGAACGCACCCACGTTGATCGACGACGCCAGGCCCGGCGCCTCGCTGGCCGCCTGCATCACCCGGATCTGCAGCGGCGGCACGATCGCAAAGGTTGCCGCGCCGAACAGCAGCACGCCCAGCGCCGCAGTAGCGTGGTGCATGAAGGCCAACGGCAGCACGAACATCAGCACGGCCAGGACCGCCAGCAGGATCCGGGTGGCGCCATCCAGCGACCAGTCAGCCATGCGCCCGCCGATACCGTTGCCGAAGGTGAAGCCGATACCGATCAGCGCCAGCGACATCGCGATGAAGGTATTGGAGGCACCGGTCAACTCGGTCAGCACCGGCGCCACGTAGGTGTAGAGGGTGAACATCGCGCCCGCGCCGAGCACCGTGGTGCCCATCGCCAGCAACACCTGCGGCTGCAGGATCGCCTTCAGTTCGCGGCGCACGTCCGGGCGCGGACCCGGCGCAGACGCCGGCAGCGCGAAGCCGAGCGCGGTGATCGCGACCAGGCCCAGCACCGCAGTCCCGGCGAAGGACAGGCGCCAGCCCAGCTGCTGGCCCACCCAGGTGGCCAGCGGCACGCCACCGATGTTGGCGATGGTCAGGCCCATGAACATGGTGGCCACGGCAGCAGCCTGCTTGTCCTTCGGCACAAGGCTGGCGGCGACCACCGCACCGATGCCGAAGAAGGCACCGTGATTGAGACTGGTGACCAGACGCGACAGCAGCAGCAGGCCGTAGTTCGGGGCCAGTGCCGAGAGCAGGTTGCCGACCACGAAGATCGACATCAGCAGCATCAGCGCGGTGCGCTTGCCGAACCGTCCCATCAGCAGCGTCATTACCGGGGCCCCCAGCATCACGCCCACGGCGTAGGCGGTGATCAGCATGCCGGCGGTGGGAATGCCCACGCCCACGCCGTCGGCGATGACTGGCAACAGGCCCATCGGCGCAAACTCGGTGGTTCCGATGGCGAAGGCGCCGACGGCAAGCGCCAGCAAGGCGGCTCTGGAATTCATGGGAGGTTTTCCTGGGGGCGGGAATCGGGAGTGCGTAGCCTGCGCGCTCTGCTGTTCCGGATTAAGCCTCGCCCCGGGAAAACACTGTTGATCCTGGTTCACAAGTGGCGGCAGCAACCCCGCTGCAGATGCAAAAACCGCAGCGCCGGTGTAGAACCGGGCCCCACAACGCAGAACCCCCGGCGTTGGCCGGGGGTTCGGGGTCATGCGCTTACCAGTTACCGGCGCCCGGCACATTGTGTTCGCGGGCGCGGCGGCGCATCAGCAGGTTCAGCCACTCCACCAGCACCGAGAAGCCCATGGCAGCGTAGATGTAGGGCTTGGGAATGTGCACATCCAGGCCATCCAGGATCAGCACCGCACCGATCAGCAGGATGAAGGCCAGCGCCAGCATCTTCACGGTCGGGTTGGCATCGATGAAGCGGCCCAGCGGGTTGGCAGCCAGCAGCATCACCGCCACCGACAGCAGGATCGCGGCGACCATCACCGGCACGTGGTCAGCGATGCCGACCGCGGTGATCACCGAGTCCAGCGAGAACACGATGTCGATGACCGCGATCTGCGCGATCACGTAGCCGAACACGGCCGAGGTCTTGGTCGTGCTCGGATCTTCATCCTCGCCACCGGTGATCATTTCCTTGATCTCCATCCAACCCTTGATGATCAGGAACAGGCCACCAACGATCAGCACCAGATCTCGGATGGAAATGCCCATGCCGGCCACGGTGAACAGGTTCGCCTGCATGTGCGCCAGGTACGCCAGCGATACCAGCAGGCAGATACGGGTGATACAGGCCACCGCGATGCCGAGCCGACGCGCGAACGGGCGGCGGTGCTCTGGCAGCTTGCTGACGGCGATGGAGATGAACACCAGGTTGTCGATGCCGAGCACGATTTCCAGCGCGCTCAACGTGAACAGGGTCAACCAGACATTCGGATCGGCAAGAAACTCAAGGGACATGGGAAGTCTTCAACAAGGGGGAATGAGGGATCAGCCGTAATTGCCGGCCATTGCATGCGGGACCACGACCAGCGCCCAGCACAGAAGCACGTTCATCATCAGCACGAAGACCGCCGCCGAGCCCATGTCCTTGGCGCGGCCGGCCAGCTCATGGATCTCGCTGCCGTAACGTTCGATCACCGCTTCGATGGCCGAGTTGGCCAGTTCCATCGCCAGCACCAGCAGCATCGAGCCGATCAGCAGCGCGCGCTCGACCGGGGTCTGGCCCAGCCAGATCGCGACCGGGGTCAGCAGGATCAGCAGGTAGACCTCCAGCCGGAACGAGGACTCGTGCAGCCAGGCGGCGCGCAGGCCCTGCCAGGACCAGCGGGCGGCCTGGACGATGCGGCGCGGGCCGCGGGGCAGATGGCCGAACTGATCAGCCACGGGTGGAACATCCAGCAACAGGGGCGCGGCGCAGCGACCGCTCAGACGCACGGCAGGGAATCATGGGTGCACAGGGATAGGCAGATGGCCGCCATT
Source organism: Stenotrophomonas sp. YJH_SMC_43 (assembly GCF_059372535.1). Lineage (NCBI taxonomy): Bacteria > Pseudomonadati > Pseudomonadota > Gammaproteobacteria > Lysobacterales > Lysobacteraceae > Stenotrophomonas > Stenotrophomonas sp. YJH_SMC_43. Next base: position 75,276 of record NZ_JCAFVQ010000007.1, on the reverse strand, counting down.
TTGCCACAAGGCCGCCAGCCGCATCCCGACACCGGCCCGGTGAATGGACTGCCTAGGGCAAGCCCCGGCCCGCCCCAGCTTCTATGATGGCTTTCCCCTTCCCTGCTGGAGCGCCTGATGTCCCGTCACCGTACCCGCCTGCTGATGCTGGGCCTGCTGACCGTCGCCCCCCTGGCCCAGGCGCTGAGCCCGGCCAAGCCGCCGCGCGTGCCCGAGCAGGTCTCCAACGTGGCCTGGGCCGGCGACATGGCCCGCTTCGCCAGCGCCGACCAGGCCAACCCGCCGCCACGGGGCGGCATCGAGTTCATCGGCAGCTCCTCGATCCGCATGTGGGAAGGCCTGGCAGCCGACTTCCCCGGCCAGCCGGTGTTCAACCGCGGCTTCGGCGGTTCGGAAGTGCGCGACAGCACCTGGTATGCCGACCGCATCGTGGTGCCGTATGCGCCGTGCAAGGTGTTCTTCTACGCCGGTGACAACGACCTCAACAGCGGCCGCAGCGCCGTGCAGGTGCGTGACGATGTGGTGGCCTTCGTGCAGCGCGTGCATCGCGACCTGCCGAAGACCAGGGTCGAGTACCTGTCGATCAAGCCGAGCCCGTCGCGTGCGCATCTGCTGCCGGCGATCAACGAAGCCAACGCGCTGATCAAGGCCGCCCTGGCCAAGCTGCCCAATACCGGTTTCACCGACGTCTACACACCCATGCTCGGCACCGATGGCCAGCCGGATGCGTCGCTGTTCCGCGAGGACATGCTGCACATGACCCCGGCCGGCTATGCGATCTGGACCAGGGCGCTGGCGCCGAAGGTCAACTGCAACTGAGGGACTGCGGACGCCGCAGAGGCGCCACGCGCACGCCTTCCGGTAGATGCCAACCTTGGTTGGCATCTACCGAGGCAGCAGGTGCCGCCTCAGCGGAAGATCACCGTGGCCTGGGTGCCCTGGCCTGGCTCGCTGGCCAGGCTGACCTTCCAGCCGAAGCGGTCGCACAGCCGGCGCACGATCGACAGGCCCAGGCCGGTGCCCTGCGGACGGCTCGGCTCGGCACGGTAGAACGGCTCGAAGGCCCGCGACAGCGCGTCGGCCGACATGCCGATACCGGTATCGCGCACCACCACCCGGTCGTTGTGCACATGCACGTCGATGCGCCCTTCGTCGGTGTAGCTGCAGGCGTTGCGCACCAGGTTGCTGACCACCACCTGCAGCACCCGCGGCGGCGCATGCAGCTGCACCGGGCCATCGCTGTGCAGGTGCACCGACACCGGGCGCGTACCCAGCAGTTCGTTGGCGTTGTCCACTTCATAGCGGACGATGTCGTTGACGTCGAACAGCTCGACCTGGGGCTCGACGTCGGCCTCGCGTGCCAGGATCAGGAAGGCATCGATCACCGCCTCCATGTCACGGCCGGCACGCTGGATGCGCTGCAGGCTGCGGCGCAGGCGCGGCTCCAGGCTGTCATCGCCCAGTGCCATGTCGCTGGCCACGCGGATGACGGTCAGCGGTGTGCGCAGTTCATGGCTGGCGTCGCGGGTGAAATTGCGCTCGCGCGCCACATGCGCGCTGACCCGGTTGGCCAGCGAATGCAGTGCGGCCGCCAGCTGCCGGGTCTCGCCCTGCATGTCCGCCGGCAACTTGTTCGGTTCCAGGTCGGCTGCCTCCGGGTGGCCCGGATCCCAGCGTGAGACGCGCCGCGCCAGCCAGTTCACCGGCGACACCAGGCGCTTGGAGGCCCGATAGGTCACCCAGCTGGCGCCATACACCGCCAGCAGGGTCAGCAGCACCGGCACGATGCCGAACCAGAACGCCAGCATCTCCGCGCGCGAACGCAGGAACACCAGGTACAGGCGGCCGGCCGGGCGCACATCGACCAGCACCAGCTGGTCGTCCTTGGGCAGTTCGTGGAAGCCGGGTTCCAGATTGCGCAGGTTGGCCGGCAGCGACAGGGCCGACTGCCCGCTTTCCAGCAGGTAGCCACGGATGTTCTGGGTGTTGGGTGGAGGCTGTACCGGCGAGGCCTCGTGCAGCGTCCAGAAGTACGCCGCCTCCTCGCGCAGGGCGGCGCCGACCAGGCTGTGCTTGATCACCAGCGAAACCAGCCACGCACCGAGCAGGATGCCCAGGCTGGCCAGCACTGCCTGCAGGATGAAAGCGATACGGATCTTGCGCGGCAGGCCGTGCGGCATTGCGGAGTCCCGGTCAGAGCGCTGCGATTATAGGCAGCGCACCGCGCCGTTGGGATGCACGGGCGATGACCGGCGGCACTGCCGGACGATCATCCCCTGCCCTTGTGCCGGGCCGCAGCCCGGCCCGGCCTGCGGCTGCACCGGCGCGGGCCTGCTCAGGCCATCGGCTGGGCGATGTCGGCAATGCGGTAGCCGGCACTCTGCACGGTATGCAGCAGCGGACGGTCGAACGGCTTGTCGATGATCTTGCGCAGGTTGTACAGATGGCTGCGCAGGGTGTCCGAATCCGGCAGGCCGTTGCCCCAGATCTCGCGTTCGATCTCCTGGCGGGTGACCACGCGCGGCGATTCGCGCATCAGGATGGTCAGCAGGCGCAGGCCGATCGGCGACAGCTGCAGCTCGGTACCGGCACGGGTGGCACGCATGCTGACCGGATCGAGCACCAGGTCGGCGACCTTGAGCACTTCCGACCCCACCTGGCGACGTTCGCGGCGGATCAGCGCGCGCAGGCGGGCTTCCAGCTCCTGGATCGCGAACGGCTTGGTCAGGTAGTCATCGGCGCCGAAACCGAGGCCGGTGAGCTTGTCGTCCAGCGTGTCGCGTGCCGTGAGCATCAGCACCGGGGTGGACTTGCGCGCATCGTTGCGCAGGCGACGGCACACTTCGATGCCATCCAGGCGCGGCAACATCAAGTCGAGCACCACGACGTCATAGCTGTTTTCCGCCGCAAGGCGGTAGCCATCCAGGCCGTCCTGTGCATAGTCGACTTCAAAGCCGCGACCTTCCAGGTATTCCCCGATCATCTCGGAGATGTTGCGGTTGTCTTCGACCACCAGCACCAAGCCGGAGGTCTCCTTCGTCTGACGCATGTGATTCCCTCTAACTTCAGCTTTGTGAAACATGCCGGATCGACGGTGGACGCGATGTGAAGTTCCGTCAAGAGGGAAGTAAATCGTTCAGAGCAGAGGGCGCAGCAGCGGCCAGACGTTGTCCAGCACCTTCGGCTGCGCCTGTGCGGTCGGGTGCAGGCCATCGGCCTGCATCATGCCCGGCTGCAGGGCCACGCCCTCCAGCAGGAACGGCAGCAGCGGCACCTTGTACTGCGTGGCCAGCGCCTTGTAGGCGGCCGCCAGGCGCTGGCGGTAGGCCGGGCCGTAGTTGGGCGGCACGTCGATGCCCAGCAGCAGCACCTTGGCACCGCCCTTCTGGCTGGCCTGCACCATCTTTTCCAGGTTGCCCTGCACCTGCGCCGGGGTCAGTCCGCGCAGCGCGTCATTGCCGCCGAGGGCAATCACCACCACGGTCGGTTTTTCCTTCGCCAGCAGGCCCGGCAGGCGGGTCAGCGCGCCGGCGGTGGTTTCCCCGCTCATGCTGGCGTTGACGATGCGCGCCGGGGTTTTCGACTGCTGCCTGACCCGCTGCTGCAGCAGGCTGACCCAGCCGGCGTCGACGGGGATATTGTGGGCTGCACTGAGGCTGTCGCCCAGGACCAGCACGGTGCCGGCCGGACCTTTGGCACAGGCCAGCCCGGGCAGCAGCAGGAACCCTAGCAGCAGCACCATCATCACGCCGGCTCGCCGGCTCCATCCCGTCTTGCGCATTGGAGTCTCCTCATCGACAGCCTGTCCCCCCGCAGCGCGTCCGTTGCCATCGCCGTCGACCAGGTCGGCAAATCCGTGCAGGGCCCGGAGGGTGAAGTCCACATACTGGACAACATCACCCTGACCGTCCATGAAGGCACCAGCGCGGCCATCGTCGGCGCCTCCGGTTCCGGCAAGACCACCCTGCTCGGCCTGCTGGCCGGGCTGGACCTGCCCAGCCGCGGCCGCATAGGCCTCGCCGGGCAGGATCTGGCGGCACTGGATGAGGAAGCACGTGCCCAGCTGCGCGCACGCGAGGTCGGTTTCGTGTTCCAGAGCTTCCACCTGCTGCCGGCGCTGACCGCCGCCGAGAACGTGGCGCTGCCACTGGAGCTGGCCGGGCGCGAGGACCGCGTACGGGTCGATGAAGTGCTGGCCCAGGTCGGCCTGGCCCATCGCGCCCGCCACTACCCGCGCCAGCTGTCCGGCGGCGAGCAGCAGCGCGTGGCACTGGCGCGCGCCTTCGTCACCCGCCCACGCATCCTGTTCGCCGACGAACCGACCGGCTCGCTGGACCACGCCACCGGCCAGCACATCAGCGACCTGCTGTTCGAACTCAACGCGAGCAGCGGCACCACGCTGGTGCTGGTCACCCACGACCTGCGCCTGGCCCAGCGTTGCCAGTACATCCACCGCATCGACAATGGCCGCCTGCTGCCGGTCGAGCGTGGGGCGCAGGCATGAACCTGCTGCGGCACGCGTGGCGCGCGCTGCGCCGCGAGGCGCTGGCCGGCGACCTGCTGACCGTGTTCGCCGCACTGGTGCTGGGCGTGGCAGTGATGACCGCGGTCGGCACGCTGGTGAACCGGGTCAATCTGGCACTGACCGGCAGCGCAGCGGAAATGCTCGGCGGTGACCTCGGCATTGCCGGGCGCGATGACCCGCCGCAGGCGTTCGCCGACGAGGCACAACGGCGTGGACTGGCCTTCACCCGTATCGCCAGCTTCGGCAGCGTGCTGTTCAACGGTGATGCCAGCCAGATGGCCAGCATCAAAGCGGTGCAGGCGGGCTATCCACTGCGCGGCACGCTGCGGGTGCGCAGCACGCCCGGTGGCGCGCTGATCGCCGAGGCCGGCATGCCCCCCAAGGGCCAGGCCTATGCCGACCCGCGCCTGCTGCAGGGGCTGGGGCTGAAGGCCGGCGATGACCTCGAATTCGGCGCCGGCACGCTGCGTATCGCCGGCATCATCGAGGCCGAGCCGGATGCCGGTGGCGACCTGTTGACCCTATCCCCCACCCTGCTGGTCAACCGTGCTGACGTGGAGGGCACCGGCCTGCTCGGCCCCGGCAGCCGCATCAACTACCGGCTGATGTTTGCGGGACCGGCGGGGCAGATCGCGTCCCTGCGCGAGTGGCTGCTGCCACAGGTGAAGGGCCTGCGCCTGCTGAGCGTGGATGACACCCAGCGCGGCGTGCGCCAGGCCTTCGACCTGGCCGGCCGCTTCCTCGGCCTGAGCGCGCTGCTGGCGGTGCTGCTGGCGGGCGTGGCCACCGCATTGGCGGCCAACCGCTTCGCCCTGCGCCGCATCGACCAGGTGGCGATCCTGCGCTGCCTCGGTGCGCGCCAGCGCGACATCCTGCTCGGCCTGGCACTGCAGCTGCTGATGCTGGCAGTACCGGCCTGTGCGCTTGGCATCGGCCTGGGCATGGCCGCCCAGGAAGGGCTGGTACAGGTGCTGGGCAGCCTGGTGCCGCAGCGCCTGCCACTGCCGGAGGCAATGCCGGCGCTGACCGGTGCCGGCATCGGCCTGTTGCTGCTGTTCGGCTTCGGCCTGCCACCGCTGCTGCGCCTGCGCGGGGTGCCGCCAATGCGCGTACTCAACCGTTCCTTCGCCACGCTGCCACCGGCCTCGCTGCTGGCCTATGTGGCCGCGCTGGGGGCCAGCCTGGTGCTGGCGGTGCAGGTCACCGGCGACCTCAAGCTGGCCTTGTGGGTGCTGGGGGGCCTGGGCGGGCTGGCGGTGGCGGCCGGCGTGGTCGGTTTCGTGCTGCTGCAGTTGATGCGCGGCCTGCAGCATCGCCTGCACGGCCACTGGCGGTTGGGCCTGGCGGCGCTGACCCGGCGCCGGATGCTGGCGGTGATGCAGCTGGTGGGCTTGTCACTGTCGCTGTGTGCGCTGCTGTTGCTGGCAGTGACCGGTCCCGGCCTGCTGCAGCAGTGGCGCGAGCGGTTGCCTGCGAATACACCGAACTACTTCCTGATCAACATCCAGCCCGAGCAACGCGACAGCGTGCTGGCAGCGCTGCGTGGGCTGGGTGCCAATGACGCCAGCATCGAACCAATGGCCACCGGGCGCCTGATCGCCATCAACGGCAAGCCGCCGCTGCGCGTGGATCGCGAGCCCGGACAGGACGGGCAACCGGCGCAGGGCGGCCAGCGCGATGACGATGACGAGAACCGGCCGTTGAACTTCAGCTGGCGCAGCACCTTCCCGCCGGCCAATACGCTGGTCAATGGCACGTTCTGGAAGGCCGACAGCACCGCGCCGGAAGCCTCGGTGGAGATCGGCTGGGCCAAACGCTACGGCGTGCATCCGGGCGACCGCATCACCATTGCAGTGGGCGAGCAGGAACGCGAATTCACCGTCACCAGCGTGCGCAAGGCGGACTGGAACACCTTCCGGCCGAACTTCTTCGTGCTGTTGAACCCCAACGCCGTGGGTGACACCCCGCACAACCTGCTGTCGGCGTTCCATCTGCCGGCCGGCAAGGCAGCCGGACTGGGCGAGCTGGTACGCGCGCAGCCCAACCTGTCGCTGCTGGACGTGGATGCGGTGATCTCGCAGGTGCGCGATGTGATGGAACGGGTGGCACAGGCGGTGCAGCTGGTGATGGTGTTCAGCCTGCTGGCCGGCGTACTGGTGCTGCTGGCCGCGCTGCAGGCCACGGCGGGCGAGCGTCGCTACGACAGCGCGGTGCTGCGCACGCTGGGCGCGACCCGGCGGCAGCTGCGCGGCGCGGTGCTGGTGGAATTCGGCGCGCTGGGCACCCTGGCCGCGTTGCTGGCAGTGGGGGCGGCGGCCGCCATCGGTGTGGCGGTCTCGCAGAAGGTGTTCGAGCTGCCGTTGCTGCCGCCGTGGCCGGGCCTGCTGATCGGCGGCGTGGTCGGTATCGGGTTGAGCCTGCTGGCGGGCTGGTGGGGTACGCGGGCGATCCTGCATACGCCACCGGCACTGGCCCTGCGCGAGGCCTGAGGCGGCGCCGGACCGGGGCGCGTGCCGAGCAAGCTCGGCACTTACCAAGAACACATGACGGCGTTGCCAGTGTTCAAGGAACAAGCACATCCACGCATGGCGTGGATCTACTGGGCTTTTTCCACGTACTTGGCGAACACGTCGTCGATCTGCGTGTCCTTCACCTTCTTGCCGGACTGGATTTCTTCGGCCTGGGTGAACAGCGGGATGATCATCGCCATGCCGTCGATCCTGGTCTTCAGGTGCACGCCCGGGGCCTGGGCCAGGAAACCGTCCCAGCGCTGGCGCACCTTGGCCCAGTAACCGGCAGTCGCCTTCCAGTAGTCGCGCGCCGGGGTGAAGTCGATCTCGGTGGTCTTCACGTAGTCGTTGAAGCCGAACTCGCGTGCGATCTCCACCTGGCTGCCGTCGGCGTTGCGCTGCACCTTGGTGTTGAACTGTTCGTGGGTCCAGCCGTTCGGGGTCAGCGTGTGGCGGTTGATCACGGCCAGCGCGTTGTAGTCGCTGCGCTTGGTGTACTCACGGCGCGGCAGCGGGCGCCAGCTCAGGTCGCTGGTCCAGCTCGGCACGTTGTTGGTGTAGGTCCAGGTGCCGGTGCCGCAGTAGCGCGGTGCGTCGCTCACTTCGTACACGCACTGGGTCCAGGCGCCCTGGTTCACCGCCGCCGGAATGCTGCGCACCTTCCAGGTCTGGTCGGCACTGAACTCGAAACGGTTCGGTGCCTCGTACACCCAGTCCTGGCGCCAGTGCTTGGTGATGTGGCCGCTCTTCTCATCCAGCAGCAGGTGCTGCAGCACGATGCGCTTCGGCGTGTCCTCGACCACGATGACCACTTCGCTGCCACCGCTGCGCATCGCCGGTGCACGCTCGTAGCCCGGCTTCAGCAGCACGGTCTCGTCGAACGCGAAGTCCACGGTGTACTCACCCTGCATGGCAAGGATGCTGTCGTGGTCGCGGGCGATATCGGAGGGCTGCGCGCTGGCCACGCCGCTGGCGGCGAGCAGCAGCATGGCGCCGGCTGTCTGGAGCTTCATCGGGGTCTTCCTTCGGGGGTGCAGATTCATTGAGGGGCCATCCGTGGCCAACGGGCGTTCCATCAGGAGAGGGTCACAGGCGGATCAGCGGCAGGTCGCCGGGAATCCGTGGCGCCGGGCGCCGGGCGGCGTCGGCACAACAACAGTCGTCGATCACCAGTTCGCCTTCAGCACCTTCCAGGCGTGCGATGCGGCGGGCGGTGGCCGCGCCCAGCGAGGACAGGGTCGACAGGCTGGCCGCCAGGGTGCGCCCGTCGTCGGCGGCGTGCAGGCGCAGCGCGCACAGGCGCCAGCGCTGGCCGCCGAGATGGCCGGCCAGGCGCCGCCACAGTCGTTCGCCGACGCTGCCATCGCTGTCGTGTTCCGGTCCCGGCGGCAACGCGGCCACCAGCCGGTCCCAGGCCAGGAAATCGCTGTCCGGTAGCAGGTACAGACGCCACACGCAGCGGCCGCGGCCATCGAGGAAGCACAGGCTTTCGCGCAGGCCCTCGCTGTCCACGCCCTGGCAGGCGTGCACGCGTACGGCCTGGCGCCAGCCACCCAGCTCGTTGCCGTCAGCGTGGTACAGGCACAACACGGTGCCGAGCGTGGCCAGCTGTGCCGGGGTCGGCCAGGCCCCGCTGTGCGGCGCGGCGATGGAGTCATTCCTGCGTGCGGACAGTGCTCGGCTCATGAGGTCACCAGGAAACGGCAAGGCTGGCGGAGAAGGTGCGGCCCGGGCTGCTGAAACGATCGCTCAGTGCGCGATTGGTGATCAGGCTCGGGGTGATCGACGACCATTCGATGTAGCGCTTGTCGGCCAGGTTGAACACGCCGACATTGAAGGTGGCACCCGGTGCGAAGTTCCAGTGCGCCATCAGGTCCAGCACGCCGTAGCCGGCCGGCTGGTAGACGAAGGGTGCCGGTGCGTTCGGATTGGTCTGCGCGGCAGGCGGCGGCAGGCGCTTCTTGCGCTGTACGAAGGTGCCGGCCAGTTCGACGCCCCAGGTATCGGTGTCGTACATCAGGCCCAGCGTGCCGCGAAGCGGATCGACCGAGGCCAGCGGTTCGTCATCGGTCCGGTTGTCACCACGCGACCATGCCAACGCACTGCGCAGCGCCCAGCCCTTCAGCGCCGGGCTGAGCTCGCCGAACTCGATGCCGGCCTTCATTTCCGCGCCATAGATGCGTGCTTCGGCGATGTTCTGCGACTGGAACACGGTCAAACCCTGTGCGTTGCGGCCGGTATCGACGTTGGACTGGATGAAATCCTTGTAGTCGTTGTAGTAGCCGCTGACGCTGACGTACGCCGCCGGCGCGATGAAGCGCAGGCCCAGTTCGTAGCCGTCGCTGGTTTCGGGCTTCAGGTCCGGATTGGCGATGGCGGTATAGCGGAAGGCGACATTGGTCAGGCCGATGTTGACGTCGTTGTACGGCGGCGATCGGAAGCCACGCGCATAACCGGCGAACAACGACCACTGGTCGGTAAAGCGCCAGACCATGCCCAGCTTCGGCGACACGCTGGTCTTCTTCAGCTGCGCCACGGCCGTGGTCGGGTTGTCTTCGGCGAAGATGCTGTCCACTTCCGGCTTCAGCTCGTAGCGGTCCACGCGCACGCCCGGCACCAGCGACAGCCTGCCATCGGCAAAGCGCATCTCATCCTGTGCATACAGGCCCAGCTCGGTGGTCTTGCTGATCGGGAAGTCACGCACCGGGAAGGTGTCCGGCAACACCGTGTTGCTGACCACGCCCGCCTTGCTGACCTGGTAGCCGTCGCGCTTCTGGCGGATCTCGGTACGGGTGCCTTCGAAACCGTAGGTCACTGCGTGCTCGACGCTGCCGGTGGTGAACGCCTTGTTGAACTGCGCCTGCAGGCCATAGGCATGCTGGTCGAAGGAGAACACGCGGTGGCGGCGGGTGCCGTCGGTGCGCGTTTCGTCGGTCTGCTGCCGGGTTTCGCTGTTCTGCGCGTACACCTGCCAGTGCAGGCTGTCGGCGAACGGCTGGTCCAGCGCATCCATTTCGTGGGCGAAGGACACGCGGTTGCGCTTCTGGGTGTCGTGGGACTTCATGCCAGTTGCGGCAGCCATCGCGCCGGGACGCGGCGCAACACTGGCAATCGCCGACAGGACATTGGTATCGGTGGTGTCTTCGTTGCCTTCCACGGTCAGGCGGAAGCGCTGGTCCTCGCTCGGTGCATAGACCAGCTTGCTGAGCAGGCTGCGGCCGTCGCGATCCTGCGGATTGGACGCCGTGCGGGTGTCGTTGTCGCTGCGCACCGTGCCCTTATTGTCGGTTTCCTGACCCTGGTGGTGGTTGACGTTGACCAGGCCGCTCCAATGGTCACCACCAAAGGCCGCCGTGGCACCGCCAAGCAGGCCCTTCCACTCACCGTCGTAGCCGAACTTCAGGCCGAAGTAGCTGTTCTTGCCGTCCTTGAGGTAGTCGGCCGGGTCCTTGGTCACGAACGCGACCACGCCGCCGAGTGCATCGGAGCCGTACAGCGAGCTGGCCGGGCCACGCACGATCTCGACGCGCTTGAGCGTATCGAGGTCGGTGAAGTTGCGGTTGGAACTGGCGAACGAACCGATGTCGAACCGGGTCGGCATGACGATGCCGTCGGTCTGGATGCGCACGCGGTTGCCGTCCAGGCCACGGATGCGGAAACCATCCAGGCCGAAGCGGGTCGCGCTGCGGGTGACCGACAGGCCCGGTTCGTAGCGCACCAGATCCTTGATGTCCTGCACCAGGTACCGGTCCATCTGCTCACGGTCGATGACGTCCACGGTGGCCGCCACGTCGCTCACGGCCCGCTCGGTGCGGGTGGCGGTGACCTGCACCCGATCGAATTCGCGCGCATCGGGTGTGGCAGTGGCAGCAGCGTGGGCGGACAGCGGCAGCGCCATCCAGACAGCAAGGCAAAGGGCGGAATGGCGGGTCATCGGGTTCGTTTGGTCAGGCAGGGGAACCCCCGGTTACCGGCACACCCGGAAGGTGCACGCGGTAGACCGAGGGGGAGAGAGCAGGAGCGGACGGGTCGCCCACCCTGTCGGCGCTGCCGGCAGGAGGGAGGGAGGCGGGCGACCAGGCCGCGATTACTTGGTCAGGATCAGCTTGTCGTTGCTGGTGTGCCGCAGGCGATAGAAGCGGTCGCCGTGCTGGATCAGGATTTCACGACGGCCCTTGAGCAGGGCTTCGCTGTCGATGACCTCTTCCGGCGGAACGACGCGGACCGGTCGATCGCGGAGCGTCAGCGTTTCGGGGCGCAGCAGTACAGGTTGAGCATTCATGAGCATCTGGACTCGTGCGAGGGACGAGTTAAATGATAATGATTCTCAGTTGACAATCAACAACCATTCTCAATTTCATTGATGAGATTAATGATCGAATTCGGAAATTCGATAGCTTTTGTCAATCAAATAGCGGCGTAGATGTGTAGAGTCGACTGTTAGTCGACTGCTGTTGCTCGAAGCAGTCGTTTATTCGAAGCAGTCGACTAACAGTCGACTCTACCGATCCCGTTCCCGATCCCTCGGCCGAGCCGACCTGGCCGAGGCCCCAGGCCCGGTCGGCCCCCGGGGTTCAGGCGAAGACGGCTTCGACCTGGGCCCAGCCGGCGGCGTCGACCTGCTCCAGCACGTCCAGTGCCTGCAGGTTCTGCAGCAGCTGGCTGACCCGGCTGGCGCCGAGGATCACGCTGGAGACATTCGGGTTGCGCAGGCACCAGGCAATCGCCAGCGTGGCCGGGGCCTGGCCCAGCGCGCGCGCGACTTCGCTGAAACGGCGCACCTGACCCAGGCGGGCCCCGGCGTCGGCCCCCAGCACCAGGTCCTGCAACCACTCCATGCCTTCGCGCCCCAGCCTTGCATCGGCCGGGATGCCTTGGTCGTACTTGCCGGTGAGCAGGCCCGAGGCCAGCGGCGAGAAGATGGTGGTGCCCAGGCCGGCACCGGCATACAGCGGCGCGTACTCGACCTCGACCCGCTCGCGGTGCAGCAGGTTGTACTGCGGCTGCTCCATCGACGGGCCCTGCAGGTTGCGCGCCTCGGCGATGTCCAGCGCCTGCTGGATCTGCGCCGCCGACCACTCCGAGGTGCCCCAGTAAAGGATCTTGCCCTGCCGTACCAGGGTATCCATGGCGTGCACGGTCTCGGCGATCGGCGCGTCCGGATCCGGGCGGTGGCAGTAATAAAGGTCCAGGTAGTCCACCCGCAGGCGCTTGAGTGCAGCGTGGCAGGCGTCGGTCACGTGCTTGCGCGACAGTCCGCGCTGGGTCGGTCGCGGGTCCTTGGCGCTGCCGAAGAACACCTTGCTGGACACGCAGAAGCCGTCGCGCGGCAGGCGCAGGTCGGTGATCACGTCCCCCATGACCTGTTCGGCACGGCCGTTGGCATAGCCCTCGGCGTTGTCGAAGAAATTGACGCCATGATCCCAGGCGGCGGCCACCAGGTTGCGGGCCTCATCGCGCGGAACCTGATCGCCGAAGGTCACCCAGGCGCCGAAGGACAAGGCGGAAATCGGCAGGCCGGTGGAGCCCAGGCGACGGTATTGCATGCGAATCTCCTGCTGCGGGCCCGCATCCGGGCCGGGATCAAACCCCATTCTACCTGCCGCCGCCAGCCGCAAGCCCTTGCCGTTGCTGGCCTGATCGGCACCGATGGCCGCGCACACGCTGCTTTTTCTTGCCCCGGCCCCTGCCCTGCACTAGGCTTCCCGTTTTTCGCGACGCCCCAGGGGAGTCACTCACATGGTCGAAGGTTTGGGCAGGATCGGCTTCGGCCTGTTCGGGTTGGCGGTGCTGATCGGCATCACCTGGTTGTTTTCCAATAACAAGCGCGCGGTTGACTGGAAGCTGGTTGCCACCGGTATCACCCTGCAGATCGCCTTTGCGGCGCTGGTGATCCTGGTGCCGGGCGGGCGCGACGTGTTCGACGCGCTGGGCAAGGGCTTCGTCAAGATCCTCAGCTACGTCAACGAGGGCTCGGGCTTCATCTTCGGCTCGTTGATGGACACCAAGAATTACGGCTTCATCTTTGCCTTCCAGGTGTTGCCGACCATCATCTTCTTCTCTGCACTGATGGGGGTGATGTACCACCTCAACGTCATGCAGGCGATTGTGCGCGTGATGGCGTGGTCGATCACCAAGGTGATGCGCGTGTCCGGCGCGGAAACCACCAGCGTCTGCGCCAGCGTCTTCATCGGCCAGACCGAGGCACCGCTGACCGTGCGCCCGTACATCGCCAGGATGACCCAGTCCGAGCTGCTGACCATGATGATCGGCGGCATGGCACACATCGCCGGTGGCGTGCTGGCGGCCTACGTGGGCATGCTCGGCGGCGGTGATCCGGCGCAGCAGGCCTTCTATGCCAAGCACCTGCTGGCGGCCAGCATCATGGCGGCCCCGGCCACCCTGGTCGTGGCCAAGCTGCTGATCCCGGAAACCGGCACCCCGCTGACCCGCGGCACGGTGAAGATGGAAGTAGAAAAGACCTCCAGCAACATCATCGACGCGGCCGCTGCCGGCGCCGGTGACGGCCTGAAGCTGGCGCTGAACATCGGTGCGATGCTGCTGGCCTTCATCGCTCTGATCGCGCTGTTGAACGCACCGCTTACCTGGATTGGCGATGTGACCGGCCTGGCCGCTGCCATCGGCAAGCCGACCAACCTGTCGACCATCTTCGGTTACGTACTGGCCCCGATCGCCTGGGTGATCGGCACCCCGTGGGCCGATGCCACCACCGTCGGTTCGCTGATCGGCCAGAAGGTCGTGATCAACGAGTTCGTGGCCTACACCGAGCTGTCGCAGATCGTGAACGGCCAGATCGCCGGCGTGAGCCTGTCCGAGGAAGGTCGCCTGATCGCTACCTACGCGCTGTGCGGCTTCGCCAACTTCAGCTCGATCGCGATCCAGATCGGCGGCATCGGCGGGCTGGCCCCGGAACGTCGCCACGACCTGGCCAAGTTCGGCCTGCGCGCCGTGCTGGGCGGTACCATTGCCACCTTCATGACGGCGACCATCGCCGGCGTGCTGACGCACTTCAGTTGAACCCTTGGTTGAGAAAAGATTCCCTATGAGCAGCAGTGTCGTTGTCGTCGGTTCCTTCAATGTCGATCACGTGTGGCGGTGCGAGTCGCTGCCGGCACCGGGTGCGACCATTGCCGGCCGTTACAGCACCGGCCCCGGTGGCAAGGGCTTCAACCAGGCCGTGGCGGCCTGCCGCGCCGGTGCCGACACCCACTTCGTGTGCGCGCTGGGCGACGATGCCGGTGGCGCCACCGCCCGTGAGCTGGCCGCGCAGGACGGCTTCGGTCTGATCGCCGAGGCCAGCAGCGAACCGACCGGCACCGCCGGCATCTATGTGGACGCGCGCGGCCGCAACACCATCGTGATCGGCCCGGGTGCCAACGCCGCGCTGAGCACCGACTTCCTGCAACAGCAGCAGGCGCTGCTGACCGGCGCCAAGGTGGTGCTGGTGCAGCTGGAATCGCCGGTGCAGACCATCGAAGCGGCACTGGCCACGGCCCGCGAGGCCGGCGTCACCACCGTGCTCAACACCGCACCGGCCGATGCCCCCTCCACCATCGGCCTGCTCAAGCTGGCCGATGTGATCACCCCGAACGAGACCGAGTTCGCCGCCCTGCTCGGCCGTCATGTCGGTGAGCGCGTGGATGCCAACGACGTCGCCGCGCTGGATGGCGCCAGCCTGCACGCGCTGTGCCGCAAGCTGGTCGGCAACGGCACGGTGGTGGTGACCCTGGGTTCGGTGGGCGTGTTCGTGTCGCATGCCGACGAGAACCTGCGCGGCGATACCCAGCCGTACTACCGCGTGGGTGCCGAACAGGTGCAGGCGATCGACACCACCGGCGCCGGCGACGCCTTCAACGGTGCGCTGGCCGCATCGCTGGCACAGGTGGCCGACGCCCCGTTCGCCCGTCACGTGCGCTTCGCCAACCAGTTCGCCGGTCGTTCGACCGAGAAGGAAGGTGCCGCTGCGGCAATGCCGCGTTTCACCCCGGCCGACGCCGAAGCAAAGTAATTCCACGCCATGCGTGGATGAAGAAGCCCGGGTGTGCAGACACCCGGGCTTTTCTGTTTGCTTTTCAATGAGGCAGATCCACACCATGCGTGGATGAACGAGACCGCGCAAGCCATCCCAGCAACAGGCCAGCGGCAATCGCCAGCAACGCGACGGCCGCGCCCACCGCGCCCAGCGATGCCAGGCCGAAGCGTTCGATGGCCCCACCTCCCAGCAGCGCACCCAGGCCGATGCCGGCGTTGGCCGCAGACACATTCAAGGTTCCGGCCAGCGCCTGTGCCTGGGGCGCTGCACGCATCACCCGCACCTGGCACAGCGGGAACAATGCGGTATGCGCCACACCCCACAGGACCAATGCGATGAGCACGAATGCGCCGTGGCCGGCCAGCCCGACACTGGCCAGCATGCCCAGCGCCAGCACCGCGCAGAACACCAGGGTCGCGCCCAGGGGCGCACGATCGACCCAGCGCCCACCCAGTGCATTGCCGAGCAGTCCCACGGCGCCGAAGCCCATCAACCACCAGCCCACCTGTGCAGCCGGTACCCGCATCAGCCGCTCCAGTACATCGGCCAGGTAGGTGTAGGCAGCAAACATCGCGGTGAACACCAGCACCGACAGCAGCACATGGCCCAGCAACTGCGGCTGGCGCAGCACACGTGCCTGCTCGCCCAGCGCGCGCCGCGGCCCGGCCACGGTGTCCGGCATCCACAACGCCAGCGCGCCCGCCATCAACAGCGACAGGGCCGCCAACAGCCAGAAGCTGCCGCGCCAACCGAGGGCGTCGGCGGCCAACGTCCCCAGTGGGATACCGAACAGCATTGCGGCGGTGATACCCAGGTAGACCCGCGCGACCGCACGGCCTCCCTGCCCTGCAGGAGCCAGCTGCACAGCAGTCTCGCTGGCGGTGCCCCAGAACACCGGCAGGGCCAGTGCCGGCAGCACCCGCGCCAGCGCCAGCAGCCACGGCTGCGTGGCCATCGCGGCCAGCGCGTTGGAAGCCGCGAACAACAGCAGGATGACCACGAACAGGCCGCGCCGGCCGACGTGTGACAGCAGCGCGGTCAAGGGTGGCCCGGCCAGCATCACGGTGAACGCGAACAAGGTGACCAGCTGCCCCGCTCGGGCGATGCCCAGGCCAAGGTCGCGCGCCAGCGCGGGCAACAGGCCGACGATCAGGAACTCGGTGGTGACGATGACGAAGGCGGACACCGCCAGCAGGACGACTGAAAGACGTGCGCGAGCGTTTGCGTGGACAGCGGTCACGGCGGAATCAAGGGAGGACATGGGCGGGCATCAGAACAGGGGTCGCCAGCCTATTTCCTCCGTGAGTTCCGATTGCTGCTATGTTTTCCATTGATTCCGGACAGAATTTCTCCCCATGCTTCCCACCGAGCGCCTGCGCGGCATAGAGGCCTTCGTCGCCACCGCCGATGCCGGCAGTTTCACTGCCGCCGCCGAACGCCTGCACCTGACCAGTTCGGCGGTGGGCAAGACCATCGCGCGGCTGGAGGCGCGGCTGGGAGCGCGGTTGTTCGAACGCAGCACGCGCCGCCTTCGCCTGACCGAGGCCGGTGAGGGCTTCTACCGCACCTGCGTGCGGGTGCTGGGCGAACTGGCCGATGCCGAGTCAGTGCTGGTCTCGCACGCAGACGCTCCCCTGGGCCGCCTGCGGGTGGATGCGCCGGCCACCTTCGGGCGCCTCAAAGTCTGGCCGTTGCTGCTGCAGCTGGCCGCCGAGTTTCCACAGCTGCATCCGCAGGTGACCTTCAGCGACCGCTTCAGCGACCTCGCCGAGGACGGCGTCGACCTCGCCGTACGCATCGGCGGTCCCGAGCCGCTGCCCGCCACGCTGGGCAGCCGCCAGCTCGGTTACGAATGCCTGCGCTTCTGCGCCTCCCCGGCCTACCTGCTCCGGCATGGCCAGCCCCGCTCGGCCGCCGAGCTGGCTGGGCATGACGGTGTGCTGTTCGGACGCGCGGACGGCAGCATCGGGCCGTGGCAGGTGGCCGATGGCGGGCAGCGCAGTACACCGCTGCAGGCCCGCGCGCGCCTGGTGGTTGGCAGCGCCGAGGCCCAGGTGGCGGCGGTCGAGGCCGGCTTCGGCATCGCGCAGCTGGCCACCTGGCTGGTCGATGACGCGCTGGCGCGCGGCAGCCTGGTCTCGATCCTGCCGTCGCTGGACTGCCGCGGCCTGCCGCTGCGCCTGTTATGGCCGCAAGGCCGGCAGCGGCTGCCACGCGTGGACGTGGCCCTGGACCGTCTCGGCGCCGGGTTGCAGATCGATCCGCCGCGCTGAGCGCAGCGCTATCACCTGTGGTCGCATCGGACGGCTGCGACTGCCGGTCGCATTGCCCGCATCCCGCCCCTCACCCACCATCCGCGCAGCGTTTCAGCGTGGGCAGGACATGGACGGATTCCCTTGGTTGCTGGTTGCCGCCGCCGGTAGTGCCATTGCGGCCCTGCTGCATATCGGCTGTATTGCCTTCGGCGCCGCGTGGTACAGGTACTTCGGTGCTGGCCCGCGCATGGTCCGGCTGGCACAGGCCGGGCATTGGTGGCCGCCGCTGATGACCGCCGGCATTACGGCCGTGCTGGTGGCCTGGACCCTGTACGCACTGGCCGCAGCGGGCTGGCATTCGCCGCTGCCGGCCAGCCGTCTGGTCCTGTCGGGCATCGCCCTGCTGTTGCTGCTGCGCGCGGCGATGGGCTTCGGGCTGGCCCTGCTCCGGCCCGGCGACAACGGCCGGCGCTTCTGGGTGGTCAGTTCACTGGTGTGCCTCAGCCTGGGGCTGGCCTTCGCGCTGGGTACCCGCCAGGCCTGGCAGAGCCTGGGGTAGCCGCCTACCATCGCCCGCCCTTGGGGGCGGCGGAAGCAACCGTCAAGCATCTGCTGATGCCGGTACGGCATGAGGTCGGTGCCGATCGGCCTGAACCGGACCGCGCCCGACACGGCCGTACCGCCGCCCGCGCCCTACAATGGGCGCATGCAGATCGGCCCGTACACCATTGCCCCCAACGTCGTGCTGGCGCCCATGGCCGGCGTCACCGACAAGCCCTTCCGCCTGCTGTGCAAACGGCTGGGCGCGGGGCTGGCCGCCTCGGAAATGACCATCAGTGACCCGCGTTTCTGGAACACGCGCAAGTCGATCCACCGCATGGATCATGATGGCGAGCCGGCCCCGATCAGCGTGCAGATCGCCGGCACCGAGCCGCAGCAGCTGGCCGAGGCCGCACGCTACAACGTCGACCACGGCGCGCAGATCATCGACATCAACATGGGCTGCCCGGCCAAGAAGGTGTGCAACGCCTGGGCCGGCTCGGCGCTGATGCGTGACGAGCAGCTGGTGGCGCGCATCCTCGAGGCCGTGGTCAACGCGGTGGACGTTCCGGTCACCCTGAAGATCCGCACCGGGTGGGACTGCGACCATCGCAATGGCCCGGTGATCGCCCGCATCGCCGAGGACAGCGGCATCGCCGCGCTGGCGGTGCATGGCCGCACCCGCGACCAGCATTACACCGGCCAGGCCGAGTACGCCACGATCGGCGAGATCAAGGCCGCGCTGCGCATTCCGGTGATCGCCAACGGCGATATCGATTCGCCGCAGAAGGCCGCCTACGTCCTGAAGGAAACCGGCGTAGACGCGGTGATGATCGGCCGCTCGGCACAAGGCAGGCCGTGGATCTTCCGCGAAGTGGCGCACTATCTGGCCACCGGCGAGGAACTGCCACCGCCGTCGCTGGCGGAAGTGCGCGACATCCTGCTCGGCCACCTGCACGCACTGCATGCGTTCTATGGCGAGCCGCAGGGCGTGCGCATCGCGCGCAAGCACCTGGGCTGGTATGCCAAGGACCGGCCGGAGAATGCTGCCTTCCGCGCCGTGGTCAACCGCGCCGAAGACCCGCAGAGCCAGATCGCGCTGACCACCGAGTACTTCGACCGCCTGATCGCCGGGGAACCGGCGTTGTCTTCGGCCGCCTGACCGCATCGCTGCGTCGCAGAGTCGAGCCTGCTCGACCGTCTTGAACACCGAGAGCCCGCCCCATGACCCCGCCGATTTCTTCCCCGACCTACCTGCACGGGTTTTCCGGCACCGAGCAGCAGCGCCTGATGACCCAGGCCCGCCTGCTGGAATCGAGCATCTTCGGCCAGATCGACTACAGCGGCGCGCGGCGCCTGCTGGAAGTCGGCAGCGGCGTGGGTGCGCAGACCGAGATCCTGCTGCGCCGCTTCCCCGAGCTGCACGTGACCGGTGTGGACCTGAGCGAGACCCAGCTGGCCACCGCGCGCGAGAACCTGGCGCGCACGCCGTGGTGCAGCGATCGCTACACCCTGCAGCAGGCTGACGCCGGCGAGCTCCCGTTCGAGGCACGCAGCTTCGACTCGGCGTTCCTGTGCTGGGTACTGGAGCACGTGCCGTCACCGGCGCGCGTGCTGAGCGAGGTGCGCCGGGTGCTGGCACCGGGTTCGCCGGTCTACATCACCGAGGTGATGAATGCCTCGTTCCTGCTCGACCCGTATTCGCCGCACATCTGGCGTTACTGGATGGCGTTCAACGATTTCCAGTACGACCACGGGGGCGACCCGTTCGTTGGCGCCAAGCTGGGCAACCTGCTGCTGGCCGGCGGCTTCCGCGACGTGCACACCGAGATCAAGACCATCCACCTGGACAACCGCGAACCGGCGCGGCGCAAGACGATGATCGCGTTCTGGGAGCAGCTGCTGCTGTCGGCCGCCGACCAACTGCTGCAGGCCGGCTCGGTGGACGAGGAAACCGTGGAAGGCATGCGTCGCGAGTTCCGCCTGGTGCAGAACGACCCGAATGCGGTGTTCTTCTATTCGTTCGTGCAGGGCCGCGCCACGGTGTATTGAGCCGACGCGGCACCAATGCTCCCGCATCCACGCATGGCGTGGATCTACTCGACAGCGCCGACTACGGGCGCATGCCAGATCCGCTGCCACATCGCCGCCAGCCGGCGCCCGGCATCAGCGCGCGCGGCGGGACTGCTGTAATCCGCCCGCAGCTGCTCGGGCGTGATTGGCCGCCACTGCCCGTCGACCTGCTCGGCCACGGCGAAGTTGAAGGTGTAGTCCGGTTCCAGGCCCATGCGCAGGTCGCTCAGCACCAGCCGGCCGTCCATCACCTGCGCACGCATGAAGCCACGGTTGAACCAGGTCAGCTGCTGCACCGCCGGGATGCCCCCTGCTTCGCGCAGTACCTGCACGTTGGACGCGTGGCCTTCGAACTGCATCGGCCCATGGTCGGCCACCAGCGAGCGGTCGCCCACCACGTAGCCGTTCGGCGTCATCGCCACCACCCGCCACAGCAGGGTGTTGAACGGCATCGGCACCGAGAAGCGCGGGGCATCGCCCAGGCCCATCGCCGCCAGGCCCTGCTGGGCAGCACGGTCGACCTGGGCCTTGGCGATCAGGCCCCAGCCCAGATAGGCACTGCTGGCCAGCAACGCCACACCCAGCACCTTGCCAGCCCAGGGGCGGGCGCGGCCAAACCAGGCCAGCACGCAGCCCAGCAGCAGCCACACCGTGTAGCCGGGATCGATGATGAAGACGCTGGAGCCCATGGTCGGGTGTGGCCGCAACGGCCACCACAACTGGGTGCCGTAAACGGTGAATGCATCCAACAGCGGATGGGTGACCAGCGCCAGCTGGATCGCCCAGAACCAGCGCACCGGTGACTGCGCAACGCGGCCGTTGCCGAAGCGCTTGAACAGCCACCAGATCAGCGCTGCCACCCAGGGCAGCACCAGCAGCGAATGGCTGAAGCTGCGGTGCTCGATCATGTTCGCCACGGGGTCGGCGGCGGTGAAGCCAAGCCACAGGGCATCGAGGTCCGGCAGGGTGCCGAGCGCGGCACCGGCCAACAGGGCCGCGCGGCGCTGGCCGGGCGGAGCGATGGCAGCGGCGACGGCGCCGCCGAGCACGATCTGGGTCAGGGAATCCATGGACCGATGCTAGCGGCTTGCGGGCGGTGCATGTAGAGCCGAGCCCATGCTCGGCTGCCGTTACACGCAATGAAGAGCAGCCGAGCATGGGCTCGGCTCTACAAGGGGACAGACGCGGGTTACGCCGCCTGCGACAGGCGCGCGCCCGGCAGCTCCACCAGCGTCTGGCCGTTGTGGTCCAGCAGGCGCAGCGCGCCATCGTGGTCTTCGGCCAGCGCGGTCAGGCTTTCCACCCAGTCGCCGTCGTTCGCGTAGACCAGGCCATCGCGTTCAATCAACGCAGCGCGGTGGATGTGGCCACAGATGATGCCATCCAGTCCGCGACGGCGGACATCGTCCAGCCCGGCCTGCACGAAGCGTTCGATGTAGCGTTCGGCGGCGCCGCTGCGCTTCTTCAGGAATTCAGACAATGACCAGTAGCGCATCCCCAGCAGGCGCCGCACCGCGTTCAACGCCTGGTTGCCGGTCAGGATGCGGTAGTACAGCCAATCGCCGAATTTCTCCTGCAGGCCGCCGAAGTGGGTCACGCCATCGTACTCGTCCCCATGCGCGACCAGCAGCCGGCGGCCATCGGCGGTCACGTGGATGGCGCGGCGGCGCACCTGCATCGCCGGCAGCATCAACCCGCAGACCTGGCGCAGCGAAGCATCGTGGTTGCCGGGGATGTAGACGATCTCGGTCCCGGCACGGCGCAACGCGTGCAGGGCCTGGATGACTTCGCTGTGCGACTGCCGCCAGTTGGCGCGGCGATGCGCCATCCACCACAGGTCGATGATGTCGCCGACCAGGTACAACCGTTCGCAACGCAGCTGCGAGAGGAACCGTGCCAGCTCGGTGGCATGGCAATGACGTGAACCCAGATGCACATCGGAGACGAACACTGCGCGCCGGTGCGGCGACAGGTTCGCCAGCGCGCTCATGCCGGCGTCCCCGCGTCGCGCAGGTAGCGTTTGCGCTTGTTCGGCCGGATCGCACACAGGTCTACTTCGATCAGGCCGTCGATCGAATCACTGAAGTCCGGGTCGACACCGAAGGCGAGGAAGCGGGCACCACCGGGTTCGCACAGATCGGTGTACTGGCGGTACAGCGTCGGCACCCCCGTGCCGAGTGCGGCCAGGTTGGCCTTGAGCACATCGAACGCGGCACCGGCATCCAACTCGCCGAAACTCGGCGGCGCGGCGAAGTACTGGAACGGGCGGTTCGATTCGACCAGGCCAGCAGTACCGCTGTAATAGCGCTGGTAGTACGCCACCAGCTGCTCGCGCGCATCGCGTGGCAGCGCCGCGCTGATCGACACGGCGCCGAACAGGTAGCGGATGCCCGGCCGGCACTGCAGGTAGGCGCCGATGCCCTGCCACAGGTAATCCAGGCTGCGGCTGCCCCAGTAATCGGGCACCACGAAGCTGCGGCCCAGTTCCAGGCCCTCGGCGATGTGGGTGATGGCATCGTCGGAATAGCGGAACAGCGACGCACTGTAGAGCCCGGACAGGCCGTGCCGGGCCAGCGCATGGGCGCCGCGCATGATCCGGTACGCGCCGGCGATGCGCTGCGCGGCCGCGTCCCAGATCACGATGTGCTCGTACCGCAGGTCGTAGTCGTCCAGGTCGCGGCTGCGCCCGGTGCCCTCGCCCACCTGGCGGAACGTCAGTTCGCGCAGGCGGCCCAGCTCCAGCAGCAGCGGTGAATCAGCGGTACAGGTGGCCAGCAGGATCTGCTTGCCATCGGCGGTCTGGCCCAGCTGGGTCGCTGCGGCAATCCCTGCGGCGACCTGCGAGGGCGGGACCGGGGCAGCCAGCGGCTCCGGACCTGCGCAGGCAGCGGCATTACCGGCTGCGCCATTGCGGCCCAGCGCATAGAGTGCGCGGCGTACCGCCAGCAGCTGTGCGCCCGGATCGCCGCCTTTGCCCAGCTGCATCGGCTCGCCGATGCTCAGGCGCAGCGGGCGGCCACGGCGGGTGAACATCTCGCGCGCCAGCAGCGCGGTGCCAGCCGGCTTGAACAGGGTCGAGGCGCCGTAGAACAGTGCCGAATTGCGTGCTTCCACGCGCACCGGCAGCACCGGCGCACCGGCGGCACGGGCAAAGCGGACGAACCCGCGCTGCCAGCGGCCATCGCGGATGCCGCGCAGCGACAGGCGCGAGACCTCACCCGCCGGGAACACAATCACGCACTGCTCGGCGGCCAGCGCCTCCTCCACCGCATGCAGACTGCCGCGCTGGGCCTTGCCGCCAAGAATGCGCACCGGCAACAGCAGGTCCTGCAGTGGCGCGATGGCTCCCAACAGATCGTTGGCCACGATCCGCACGTCACGACGGATGCGGCCGACCGCGTCCAGCAGTGCGAGGGCGTCCAGCGCCCCCGAGGGGTGGTTGGCGACGATCAGCAGGCGGCCGTTGGCGGGAATCTTCGCCAGCGCGGCCGGATCCACCTGGTACTGGCCATCGATGAACTCCAGGGCGGCGGCGACGAAGCCGAATCCGCGCAATCCCGCACTGCGCTGCAGGAACGCTTCGATCTGGTCCAACCTCGACCAGCGGCCGACGCTGCGCAACAACGGCCGCGCCAGTTGGCCCCGGCGGCCGTGGAACCAATCGGGGAAGCGTTGCTGGAGACGCTGTTCGAGTTCCTGCATGGCGGATCCACTCATGCCCGGCGGCCGGATTGGCCGACAGCCTGCGCCCGGCAGGCGGCAGCCAGATGGCGGTTTCGGGGCAGAACGATGACGGCCGGCCTGGCAGGGTCGCGGCCTGCGCGGTCCGGGGTTGGACAGCCCCGTCCGTCGTCACGCTGGTGGAACACTGGGCCTCGAGGCCGGGCCCAATCCCGTCACGACGGCCCTTGCCAGGCCTACGCGGGCTTAACCACCGGCAACCGGTACCGGTTCACAATGCACAGGCGGCGCACCCCGTGTATCATTCGCGCCCATCTTTCCATCCGAATCAAGGGATATTACGCCTGATGTCCAGCTATCTCTTCACCTCCGAGTCGGTCTCCGAAGGCCATCCGGACAAGGTTGCCGACCAGATCTCCGATGCGGTGCTGGACGCGATCCTGACCCAGGACCAGCGCGCCCGCGTGGCCTGCGAGACCATGGTCAAGACCGGTGTTGCCATCGTGGCCGGTGAAATCACCACCAGCGCCTGGATCGACCTGGAAGCACTGACCCGCAAGGTCATCACGGACATCGGCTACGACAGCTCCGACGTCGGCTTCGACGGCGCCACCTGCGGCGTGCTGAACCTGATCGGCAAGCAGTCGCCGCACATCGCCCAGGGCGTGGATCGCAAGAAGCCGGAAGAAATGGGCGCTGGCGACCAGGGCCTGATGTTCGGCTATGCCACCAACGAGACCGACAGCTACATGCCGGCCGCGATCCACCTGTCGCACCGCCTGGTCGAGCAGCAGGCCAAGATCCGCAAGAAGAAGAACTCGCCGCTGTCGTGGCTGCGCCCGGACGCCAAGAGCCAGGTCACCCTGCGCTATGAAAACGGCGTGGTCTCGGCCATCGACGCCGTGGTCCTGTCGACCCAGCATGCCCCGGGCATCAAGCAGAAGGACCTCATCGAGGCCGTCCGCGAAGAAATCATCAAGCCGGTGCTGCCGGCGAAGTGGCTGCACAAGGGCACCAAGTTCCACATCAACCCGACCGGCAAGTTCGAGATCGGTGGCCCGGTGGGCGACTGCGGCCTGACCGGCCGCAAGATCATCGTCGACACCTACGGCGGCTGGGCCCGTCACGGTGGTGGCGCCTTCTCCGGCAAGGACCCGTCCAAGGTCGACCGTTCGGCAGCCTACGCGGCCCGCTACGTCGCCAAGAACGTGGTTGCCGCCGGCCTGGCCGACCGTTGCGAAGTGCAGGTCTCCTACGCCATCGGCGTGGCTGAGCCGACCTCGATCTCGGTCACCACCTTCGGCACCGGCAAGATCAGCGACGACAAGATCGAGAAGCTGATCCGCAAGCACTTCGACCTGCGCCCGTACGGCATCATCAAGATGCTGGACCTGGTGCACCCGATGTACCAGCAGACCGCGGCCTATGGTCACTTCGGCCGCAAGCCGAAGGAGTTCAGCTACCTCAACGGCGAAGGCGAGACCGTCAACGCCACGGCCTTCTCCTGGGAGAAGACCGATCGCGCCGCCGCCCTGCGCGCCGATGCGAAGCTGAAGTAAGAAACACGAAGGGCCGCTCACGCGGCCCTTCTGCTTTCTGTAGAGCCGAGCCCATGCTCGGCTTTCTTTTTCCTGCGACAAGAGCAGCCGAGCATGGGCCCGGCTCTACAAGAGCTACGCCACGCCGATACAATCGCCCCATGTCGACCGAACTGAAAACCCACCAGCTGTCCATGACCGTGCTGATGTCGCCGGAGATGGCCAATTTCTCCGGCAAGGTCCACGGTGGCGCGATCCTGCGGCTGCTCGACCAGGTCGCCTATGCCTGTGCCAGCCGCTACGCCGGCAGCTACGTGGTCACCCTGTCGGTGGACCAGGTGATGTTCCGCCAGCCGATCGCGGTGGGCGAGCTGGTCACCTTCCTGGCCTCGGTGAACCATACCGGTACCTCGTCGATGGAAATCGGCATCAAGGTGGTGGCCGAGGACATCCTCAAGCGCAGCGTGCGCCACGCCAACAGCTGCTTCTTCACGATGGTGGCGGTGGACGAGGAAGGCCGGCCGACGCCGGTACCGCCACTGCAACCGGCCACCTCCGACGAGAAGCGCCGCCAGGCCGCCGCACAGATCCGCCGCCAGCTGCGCCAGGAAATGGAACAGCGGCACCTGGAACTGCTGGCGTCGAATCCGCCGTCGCCGGAGGAGTGAGGGCGTGCGGGGCACGCCCCGCACCCACCGAGGCAGGTAGCGCCGGGCCATGCCCGGCGGATACGCATCACCCGGTGTTCTGCACGCCCTGCGAAACACCGTTCACGCACGCCACGAGCGCGCGCAGCAGTTCGTCATCCTCGCGTCCGCTGGCCCGCCAACGCTGCAGCAGATCCACCTGCAGCACGCTGATCGGATCGACGTAGGGATTGCGCAGGCGGATCGACAGCGCCAGCCGCGCATCGTGGTCCAGCAGCGTCTGCTGGTCCATCAACGCCAGCAGCCAGTGCCGGGTGAGTTCCAGTTCACGCTGCACCTGCGGGAAGAAACGCCCATGCAGGTCGCCCGACAACAGCGAGAACTGCTCGGCGATGGTGATATCGCCCTTGGACAGCACCATCGCGATGTCGTCCAGGAAGGTGCGGAAGAACGGCCAGTCACGCGCCATATCGCGCAGGGTCTGTTCGTGGCCGGCATCGACCGCCGCCTGCAGGCCACTGCCCACGCCGTACCAGCCGGGGATGACCGCGCGTGCCTGGCTCCAGGCGAACACCCAGGGAATCGCGCGCAGGTTGCCCAGTGCCGCGTCCTGGCCGAGCCGACGCGAAGGACGCGACCCCAGCGTCATCCGCTCGATCACGTCGATGGGTGTGGCGGTACGGAAGTAGTCCATGAAGCCGGCCTGGCCAACGAACGCGCGATACACCTCGCTGCTGGCCGAGGCCACCGCGTCCATCACCGGCCGCCACTCATCCTCGCGCGGCTCGGCGGCACGCGGGCGCAGGCTGGCGCGCAGCACTGCACCGGTGGCCTGTTCCAGCGAGCGCAGGGCCAGCGCGCGGATGCCGTATTTGCGATGGATCACCTCGCCCTGCTCGGTCACCCGCAGGCGGCCATCGATGCTGCCGCGCGGCGACGCATCGACCGCGTGCGTGGTCTTGCCACCGCCACGGCTGATCGAACCGCCACGGCCATGGAAGAAGGTCAGGCGGATGCCGGCCTCGGCCGCCACCTCCAGCAGTTCCACCTGCGCACGCTGCAGGCCCCAGCGCGAAGCGGCGATGCCACCGTCCTTGCTGCTGTCCGAATAGCCCAGCATCACCATCTGCACGTCGTCGCGCGCACGCAGATGGGCGCGGTAGACCGGGTCGGCCAGCAGGTCACGCAGGGTCGCGGTGCCGCGCTTGAGGTCATCCACGGTCTCGAACAGTGGCGCGATGTCGAGCGGCACCGCACCGCCCTCCTCTACCAAACCGCCACGGCGTGCCAGCGCCAGCACCGCCAGCACATCGCTGCGGTCGTGTGCCATCGAGATGATGTAGCTGCCCAGTGCATCGCTGCCATGCCGCGCGCGCGCATCGGCCAGTGCAGCGAACACCGCATCCAGCCGCTGGTTGCCCTCGTCATCGCCATTGGGCAGCGTGTCTTCCCCGCTGGCATGCCGGCCCAGCAGGCGCGCACGGCCCAGCGCATCCAGCGCCTGCCAGCTTTCTTCGCCGCCCAGCACCGCAGCCAGTGCGCGCGCATGCACGCTCGATTCCTGGCGCACATCCAACCGCGCCAGATGGAAGCCGAAGGTCTTCACCCGCCACAGCAGGCGCTGCACGGCGAAGCCGCCTGCATGTTCGCCGCGATTGGCGCGCAGGCTGTCGAGGATCAGCTGCAGGTCGTCGATCAGTTCGGCGGGGCCGGCGTAGGCGCCCCTGCCATCATCCAGCGTCGCCTGCAGGCGTGCGCGCATGCGGTCATTGAGCAGGCGGTACGGCATGTCGGCATGACGCGGGCGCGACTGCACCTGCGGCAGCAGCTGCTGGTACTGCGCCACGCGTGCCTGCAGCGAATCACTCACACCCACCCGCTCGGTAGACTGGCTGAGCAGGCTGGCCAGCT
The DNA here is from genome assembly GCF_059372535.1 of Stenotrophomonas sp. YJH_SMC_43. Classification (NCBI taxonomy): domain Bacteria; kingdom Pseudomonadati; phylum Pseudomonadota; class Gammaproteobacteria; order Lysobacterales; family Lysobacteraceae; genus Stenotrophomonas; species Stenotrophomonas sp. YJH_SMC_43. The sequence goes on along the minus strand of NZ_JCAFVQ010000007.1, from coordinate 47,543 downwards.
GCAGCAGTTCCTTCTGGTAGCGCCCCAGCACTGCCTGCCGCTGCGCATCCAGCGTGTTGCGGATGGTGGTGGCATCCACATTCGGATTGCCATCCATGTCGCCGCCTACCCACGTGCCGAAACGCAGCAGGCGCGGCAACGGCAGTTCTTCACCGTAGGTATCGCGCAGCGCCTGCTGCAGCGATTCGTACAGCACCGGAATCACCCGGTACAACACCTGCACCAGATAGAAGCCGACATGTTCGCGCTCGTCATCCACGGTGGGCCGCACCGGCGAGGAGTCGGTGGTCTGCCACGAGGCCGTCAGCGCCATGCGGAAGCGCGCGGCGTCGGCCGCGGCCTCACCTGGCGTGCGCTGGCCGTCGAGGTTGTCGACCAGGCTGGCCACCATCAGCTGCTCTTTTTCCAGCAGCGCGCGGCGCACCGCCTCGGTCGGGTGCGCGGTGAACACCGGTTCGATGTCGATGCGCGGGAGCCACTGCGCGAGTTCGTCCAGGCCCACGCCCTGCGCCTTCAGGTGCTGCAGCGCGTCCTGCAGGCCATCAGGCTGTGCACCTGCGGTACCGGCGCGCTGATAGTCACGGCGACGGCGGATGCGATGCACGCGCTCGGCGATGTTGACCACCTGGAAGTACGTGCTGAACGCACGCACCATGGTTTCGGCCTGCTGCGGCGTGCGCCCGGCCAGGCCATCGGCCAGCTCCGACAGCGGCGCCTGGTTCTCGCGGCGGGCAATCGCGCGGGTGCGCACGTCTTCGACGTCGTCGAGAAACGCGGCGGACACCTGTTCAACCAGCAGGTCACCGACCAGCGCGCCGAGCCGGCGCACGTCATCGCGAAGCGGAAGATCGGGAGAAGCAAACTCGATGCTGCTGCGGTACTCGTTCATCGGCGACGCACAGGCCTCGGTCAACGGATCCAGGCCCCAAGCCTAAACCAGAACGGGCGTCGTGCTGCGATGCAAAAATGGTTTCATCTGCACGTATCCATGACGGACGCAGCCGAGCATGGGCTCGGCTCTACAAGCGTCGTGGCGCGTGACACCGTGTAGCGCCCGAGCCCATGCTCGGGCGGCGGCGCAGCCGCACAGGCGGCCCCGTTGCGGGGGCCGCCGTCACACTAGTCAGCGCTTCTTCTTCGCCTTGCCCTGCTCGGCCGGGCCGATGGTCTGTTCCAGCCAGCGCTCGCTTTCGGCCAGCATGGTCATGATCGATTCGCGTGCGCGGTAGGCGTGCGATTCGTTGGGCAGCATCACCAGCCGCGCGGTGCCACCCAGGCCCTTCACCGCGGCGAACATGCGCTCGCTCTGGATCGGGAAGGTGCCAGAGTTGTTGTCGTCCACGCCGTGGATGAACAGGATCGGGTCCTTGATCTTGTCGGCATAATTGAACGGCGCCATCTTCTGGTAGACGTCCTGCGCCTGCCAGTAGTTGCGTTCCTCGGCCTGGAAACCGAACGGGGTGAGCGTGCGGTTGTAGGCACCGCTGCGCGCGATGCCGGCCTTGAACAGGCGGGTGTGCGCCAGCAGGTTGGCGGTCATGAACGCACCGTAGGAATGGCCACCGATGGCGATGTGCTCGCGATCGGTCACGCCACGACGCACCACTTCATCCACCGCGGCCTGCGCGTTGGCCACCAGCTGTTCGATGTAGGTGTCGTTCGGCTCCTTGTCGCCCTCACCGATGATCGGCATCGACGGGCTGGCCAGCACCACATAGCCCTTGGCCAGGAACGCCTGCGGGCCCCAGTAGCTGACCGCATTGAAGCGGTACGGCGAATCGGTCACCTGGCTGGCCGCCGCCGCGCTCTTGAACTCGCCCGGGTAGGCCCACATCAGCAGCGGCCGCGGGCCGTCGCGCTTCGGGTCGTAGCCCGGCGGCAGCAGCAGGGTCGCGGTCAGGTCGACGCCATCCTTGCGCTTGTAGCGGATCTGCTCCTTCTGCACGCCCTTCAGCTGCGGCAGCGGATGGGCGAAATGGGTCAGCGCGCGCGGTGCGGCACCGGCATCGGCCAGCGACTGCACGTAGAAGTTGGCCGGCTCATCCGGGCTTTCACGGCTCAGCAGCAGCGAGCTGCCCTGGTCGTCCAGCAGCGCCACCGGCGCGGCGTAGCTGGGCGCCTGCGAGTGGAACAGGCGGGTAGCCTTGCCACTGGCAATGTCGAAGCGGTCCACGAACGGGCGGTCGCCCTCCGGCGAAGCACCGGCACCGGCCAGATACAGGCTGCCGCCATCGGCGGTGGTCTGCAGCAGCGAGCGGCCGCGGTCGTCGCTGGACAACAGCGGACGGCCCGGGTCGGAATAGCGGTCCTGCGCGTCACGATCCCACAGCAGGCGCGGCTCGGCACCGGCATTGTCCGGGGCAATCAGCCAGGTCCTGGTCTTGCGCGTCTTCCACCACGACTCGGTCAGCAGGGCCAGGTCGCCACGGCCCCAGTTGATACCCACCAGACGGCTGCCGAGCTGGGCCAGGGTCACCGGCGGCTTGTCGAACGGCGCGGCCTGCATCAGCACCGCATCGCGCACCTTGGCCTCCCGGTTCGGATCACCACCGTCCTGTGCCTCGGCCCAGACCAGGGTGGCATCGGCATCACCCCGCCAGCTGATGTCGCGCACGCCGGTCACTTCGGCGTCGTTGCCGGTCGGCAGGCCTTCCACCAGCGGACGCACGGCCACGGTGTGCACCAGCTTGCCGCTGGCACGGTCGATCACTTCGATGCGGCGCGGGAAACTGCTCACCGGCACCACGTAGGAGTACGGCCGCTGCACCGGCTGGCGCAGCACGAAGCGGCCATCCGGCGACACTGCAAAGCCCATGAAGATGCCGGCCGCGCCGATCGCGCGGGTACGGCCATCCAGGCTGACTTCCATCGGCTGGGTGGTGGCGTAGTAATCGAACTGGCGCGCGTCGGCCTCGTTCTTCAGCAGGTCCTGGTAGGTACGGATCGACACGACGCCGCCGCCCTGGCGGGTCTGCTGCACAGCCGGGCCGGTCGGAATGCCGTCGGCGGCCGGGGCCGCACCGAGGTTGGCCGGACGGGTGAACACCACCAGGCCGCGGCTGTCCGGCAGCCACTGGTAGCCGCTGCCGATCACCGTGTTCAGGCCGGCAACCAGACGGCGGGCACTGCCACCGGCCACGTCCACCAGCCACAGTTCATTGGCGCCACTGGCGGTATCGACCTGGTTGAAGGCCAGCCACTTCTGGTCCGGCGACCACATCACACTGGCGATCGACAGCTTGGCCGGCAGGCCGCTGATCTGCCGTTCCTTGCCGTCGGCAACGTTCATCAGCCACAGCTTCTCGCCGAAGCTGAAGCGGCTGTCGGAGAACGTACGCGGGTTGATGCGCAGGCCGGCCAGCTTCAGTTCCGGCTGCGCCACCACCTGGATCGAAGGCAGCGACGGCATCTGCATCATCGCGGCCACGTCGCGGCGTGGCGACAGGTACAACGAGGGCGCACGGGGCGCGTCCACCACCGCCTGCAGCGCGGCCGACGGCAGTTCATAGCCGTTGACGCCCTGGGCCTGTGCGGCCGCAGGCTGCGGCGCTGCCGCCCAGGCCAGCGGGGCCACCGCCAGCAGTCCCATCGACAGGACCAGGCCGGTCCAGCGCCGTGTGCGGCGCGCGTGCATGCTCATCGTTCCACCTGTGTGATGCGTGAAAACACCGACCTTAACAGTCTGTGCACGCGATCCCATCTGCCGATGGTTGGGTCGTTCCGATGTCATGGCGGGGCCGCGATATAATGGGGGTTCTCCCCTGCCGAGGGGCGCTGCGACCGGATCCCACGAGGCCCGGCCAGGCTCGGTAAGGTGGCTTTGTAACAACGGCGCCCGGCTAGATGCGAGCACCCGCTCGTCCACAACCGGAGCACACGAATGAACGCTGTTGCCAAGACCTTCTCCACCGAAGGTGATTACAAGATCCGCGATATCACGCTGGCCGACTGGGGCCGTAAGGAACTGGACATCGCCGAGCACGAAATGCCGGGCCTGATGTCGATCCGTCGCAAGCATGCCGCCAGCCTGCCGCTGAAGGGCGTGCGCGTGACCGGTTCGCTGCACATGACCATCCAGACCGCGGTGCTGATCGAGACCCTGAAGGACATCGGCGCCGACGTGCGCTGGGCCTCGTGCAACATCTTCTCGACCCAGGACCACGCGGCCGCCGCCATCGCCGCCACCGGCACCCCGGTGTTCGCGTGGAAGGGCGAGACCCTGGAAGAGTACTGGGACTGCACCCTGGACGCGCTGACCTTCACCCTGGCCGACGGCACCCTGACCGGCCCGGAGCTGGTGGTGGACGACGGCGGTGATGTGACCCTGCTGATCCACAAGGGCTACGAGCTGGAAAACGGCAGCGACTGGGTCAACACCGCCTCGTCCTCGCACGAAGAACAGGTCATCAAGAACCTGCTCAAGCGCGTCGCCAAGGAGCGCCCGGGTTACTGGGGCCGCGTGGTCAAGGACTGGAAGGGCGTCTCCGAGGAGACCACTACCGGCGTGCACCGCCTGTACCAGCTGGCCCAGGCCGGCACCCTGCTGATTCCGGCGATCAACGTCAACGACTCGGTCACCAAGAGCAAGTTCGACAACCTGTACGGCTGCCGCGAGTCGCTGGCCGATGGCCTGAAGCGCGCGATGGACGTGATGCTGGCCGGCAAGGTGGCCGTGGTCTGCGGCTACGGTGACGTGGGCAAGGGCTGCGCCGCCTCGCTGCGTGCCTATGGCGCGCGCGTGATCGTCACCGAGATCGACCCGATCTGCGCCCTGCAGGCGGCGATGGAAGGCTATGAGGTCAACACCATCGAATCGACCCTGGGCCGTGCCGACCTGTACGTCACCACCACCGGCAACAAGGACATCATCCGCATCGAGCACCTGAGCGCGATGAAGGACCAGGCCATCGTCTGCAACATCGGCCACTTCGACAACGAGATCCAGGTCGATGCGCTGGTGTCGTTCGCCGGCATCAAGCACGTCAACATCAAGCCGCAGGTGGACAAGTACATCTTCCCGAACGGCAACGCGATCTTCCTGCTGGCCGAAGGCCGCCTGGTGAACCTGGGCTGCGCCACCGGCCACCCGAGCTTCGTGATGTCCAACAGCTTCGCCAACCAGACCCTGGCACAGATCGACCTGTGGGCGAACAAGGACAGCTACGAGAAGAAGGTCTACCTGCTGCCGAAGAAGCTGGACGAAGAAGTGGCCCGCCTGCACCTGGAAAAGATCGGCGTGAAGCTGACCACCCTGAGCCAGGAACAGGCTGACTACATCGGCGTGCCGGTGGAAGGCCCGTTCAAGCCGGACCACTACCGCTACTGATCGTGCCGGGGTCGGATCCCTTTCCGCAGGAAAGGGCTCTGACTCCAGCAACGGATGCACACGGAACGGGCGCCTTCGGGCGCCCGTTCTGCGTTGGTCCACCGATCCTGGCTTCTGGTGGATGCCGGGCTTGTCCGGCACCGCATCCGCCAGCGCCAGGCAATAGCCTCGGTCAAGGCAACACCCCCGCCCCACGCTACGATGTCCCCATGACCCCGGCCATCAACCTGCTCAAGCGCGAGAAGATCGCCCACACCGTGCGCAGCTACGTGCACGACGCCCACGCCGAATCCTATGGCGGCGAAGCCGTCGACAAGCTCGGTCTCGATCCGGCCCAGGTGTTCAAGACCCTGCTGGCCAGCACCGAGGCACACGAACTGCTGGTGGCGATCGTGCCGGTGGCCGGCCAGCTGGACTTGAAGGCATTGGCCGAAGCGGCCGGCTGCAAGAAGTGCGAGATGGCCGCCGCCGACGCTGCACAGCGCGCGACGGGTTACCTGGTCGGTGGCATCAGCCCGCTCGGGCAGAAGAAGCGCCTGCGCACCTTCCTGGACGCGAGCGCGCAGGCATTGCCCGCGCTGCATGTCAGCGCCGGTCGCCGCGGCCTGGAAGTGGAACTGGCGCCGGCTGACCTGCTGCGCCTCACCGCCGGCCACTACGCTGCCATCGGCAAGTCACGCTGATGCGCTGGCCGTGGTCTGCAGCGCCGATTCCCCGGCTCGACGATGCACAGGCCGACGTGCTGCTGCAGGACCTGTTGTCGCGCGACGCAACGCGCATCACCGATGCCGCACGCACCGTCGCCCGATTGTTCACTCCCGCATCCCTGGAGGCGTTGAGCGCGCATGTGGATACGATTGAACGCAGCTGCCAGGGCGTCGCCCTTGGCGGCATGCTGATCAGCAACCAGGCTCACCTCAAGGCGGCCCTGCAACGGCTGCGCTACTGGCAGGCGCGCGAAGGCTGCCTGTGTGCGCTCTACCCTTCCTATGTGTTCTTCAGCCCCGAGCCGCTGCTGGAACAAGGTCACGTGCAGCTGCGTGCACGGGGCGAAGCGGAGGATGGCTGGGGCGAATGCTACCGGCTGACGTGCACCTGCTGCGCGCGGCAATGGAGCGCGACCGAGCGCGAGTACCACTACCGCTGGTGGGAGTGGAAGGCCGAGCCCGCCCTGCAGATGCCCTAGTTGAGCTTGAACGTGACCGTTCCGCGTATCAGGCTCATGTCTGGCGCCTTGCCCGCCGCTTCACGCTCATAACGCCAGTCGCGCGCGTGCTTGAGCGCCGCCGCATCGAGCAGTGGGTACCCACTGGACCGGGACAGGATGATCGCCTGGGTCTTGCCTTGTGCATCCAGCAGCAGCATCAGCTCGACACCGCCCTGCTGGGCTTCGCGCATGGCGGCCGCGGGATACGCCGGGACCGACGAGAGCCGCCGCTGGTGCCAGCCTCCTTCCCGGGCAATCAACGGCGTGCTGGAAGAGAGCGGGCAACGGGCAGGCATCTGCAGGTCGAAGCCCGCAGCCCCTTGCGAAGGCCGGGTGGTGACTGGCCCACCACAGGCAATCGCCGACACGCTCTGGAGCAATGACTGCTGACGCGAAAGCGCTGCTGCGTCATCCGCTTCCACATGGAACGTGCAACGCCCCGAGGTTGCCTGCGCCTGCAGTGACCCCACGCCCGCGTCGCGGATCTGCATCACGTCGGACAGGGCCCCACAGGCAGCGCCTGCATCGTACTTTGCTGCCGAGCTTTCACTTGCGGCCAACAGGCCTGCGGCGACCCATGCAAACGGCATCCAACGTCGAACATCCATCCCTGTGCTCCCTGCGTTGATTCACCGCCATGGTAGCGCTCCACTGCGCTCACCCTGTTCACATGCCGGCTGTCCGGCCACAGCGTGCGCTCAGGGCCGCCAGTTGGCGTTGTTCTCCCAGAACTCCACCGAGCGCCGGTAGGCCTCCCGGTCCAGCGGCACACCGGAACCGCCCTCCTCCACGCCCAGCGCATTGCGCATCATCGTGATCGGCGCCATCGGCACCTCTTCCGGTTCGGCGGTGTAGATGCAGCCGACGATGCCCCAGTCGGCCTCGATCGGTGAACCTTCCCTCGCCAGCTGCCCGGCGCTGTACAGGATCACCACCAGGTAGTTCGCGCGCGGGGACTCCACACCCTCGAACCAGCGCACCAGTACCGGCAGTTCCTCACGGTTGCGCGCTTCGTAGCCGCTGCGCAGCAGATGGCGGTTGGCCTCGGTGACCGGCACCGTCAGGCAGCGCGTGCTGGTCCAGTTCTCGTAGACGAACAACTTGCAGAACGGCGCGTAGCCGTCGAGCACCTTCAGCGGTGCGTGCGCATTGAGGTGTGCCTCGAACTGCTCGGCAGTGCAGTCCTGGATGGTGTTGCCGCGCGGCACGCGTGGGAACAGGCGGGGACGGGCGAAATCGGTCAGGACGATGGACATGGCAGGCGTGATCAGGAGTTCCACCGCACAGGGTAACCGCCCCGGAGCCAGGCCGGGCCAGATGCCGATGGTCACTGGCGCCCGTGTCCGGCTTGCAGCACCCTGCGGACGACCCAATGCAAGGATTGCCGGCTCATGGATGCAGCACGTGCGTTGCCCCGTTCCGCCCACCGTCGGCGATGGCCGATCGTTCTGGCCATCCTCCTGCTGGCGCCGCCATTGCTGTTCGCCGCCGCTCTGCTCTGGCCGCTGTCGGCACCGCCGTTGCCCGAGCCGGGCAACAGCCGCGTGATCGTCAACGCGCGGGTGGTGGACGTCGCGCGTGGCCAGGTCAGCGCCCCCACCACAGTGACAGTGCGCGACGGCACGATCACTGCCATTGGCAAAGCTCCACGGGACACCACATTGCCGGTGCTCGATGCCGGTGGCCGCTGGCTGGTGCCCGGCTTCTGGGACATGCATACCCATGCACTGCAGCTGTCACCGCAACTGCAGTTCGCACTGATGCTGGCCAATGGCATTACCGGCACCCGCGACATGATGGACTGCCCGCAGGCTACCGACCCGCTGATCGCCTGCGTGGCCGACAAGCGCCGCTGGACTGCACAAGCCATCGCAGGGCAACAGGTCGCACCCCGCTTCGTGCAGATCGCCAGCTTCTATTTCGAGGATCCATCACTCTCGCCAGAGGCTGCCGCATTGCGGGCGCACGCGTACAGCGCCCGTGGCGTCGACGCGTTGAAGGTCTACAACAAGCTGCGTGCGGATACCTACCAGCGGCTGGCCACCGAGGCACGGCAGCTGCATCGTCCACTGGTCGGCCACCTGCCCAGGGCTGTGCCTCTGGAAGACGCGGTGCAGGCAGGCCAGCGAAGCTTCGAACACGCCCATCTGTTCGTGCGCCACTGCTTCGACAACGCGGCGGCATGGCGCGGTGGCGCGCTTGACGGCGAAGACCCGACTGGACTGGCCGAACGCATGGTGGCCAGCTATCAGCCCGCGCTCTGCAGCAAAGCGTTCGGTTTGATGCAGGCCAGTGCTGCAGCATTCGTGCCAACGCATGTCACCCGCGAAGAAGATGCACGTGCACGCGACCCCGCCTTCGTCAACGATCCGCGCTTGGCCTATCTGGACCCGCTCTCACGCTGGGCGTGGCGTGATGACCTGCAGGCCACCGTGGCGCGCTATCCCGGCCGACGCGGCGAAGACGCACTGAAGACCTACTTCGAGCATGGGTTGGCACTGACCGGTGCGGCGCATCGTGCCGGCGTCACCGTGCTGGTCGGCACCGATACCGGATTGGGCGGCTTCCGCTACCACGATGAGCTGCAGTGGTTGCGGCACGCCGGGCTGAGCCAAGCCGATGTACTGCGTGCCGCTACCCTGCAGGCCGCGCGTCACCTGGAACTGCAGGCGTCACATGGCAGCGTCGAGGTCGGCAAGGCGGCCGATCTGGTGCTGCTCAACGGCGACCCGCTGCAGGACACCGCCAATACCCGTCGCGTGCATGCGGTACTGCTGGCCGGCCACCTCTATGACCGCCCGCGGCTGGATGCGCTGCTGGCCTATGCGCGCGGGCAGGCACGCTCACCCGCCGTAATGGCACGCCTGCTGTGGGGCTTCATCACCAGCCCGGTCAGTGCCGAGCTGTAGCGGCAGCTACAACGCCATCCGCTCGCGCAGTTCACGTGCCTGCCGCCGCGACACGTCCACCTCACTGCCATCATCCAGCGTCAGCTCGTAACCATCGGCAATGCTGGGCGTTACGCCACGGATGCGGCGCAGGTTGACCAGGGTATTGCGGTTGGCACGGAAGAACAGATCCTGCGGCAGGCGTGTTTCCAGCGCACTCAGGCTGCGGGTCAGCAAGGCGTTCTGGTCGCGGAACCACAGCCGCGTGTAATTGCCATCCACCACCAGCCGGCGGATCTCGGAGACCGCCACGAACCAGCAGCGTTCTCCCTCGCGCACGAACACCTGGTCCTGCGCGCCCAGTGTGCTGCGCGGCTCCCGCGTTTCGCCCGCCACCACCTCGCGCTGGCGCGCCCGCTCCAGCGCCTCCAGCAAGCGTGGCGCCTCGACAGGCTTCACCAGATAATCCAGCGCATTGGCCTGGAACGCGCGCACGGCGTAGGTGTCGTAGGCGGTGACGAACACCACTGCAGGCACCGTCTCCAGGCCGTCCAGCACATCGAAACCACTGCCGGAAGGCATCTGCACGTCCAGCAGCACCAGGTCCGGCGCCAGCGTGGCGATCGCCTCGCGCGCGGCAGGCACATCGTCGGCTTCACCCACGCACTGCACCCAGGGCAACGCCGACAACAGCGTGCGCAGCTCCTGCCGTGCCAGCCGTGCGTCATCGACGATCAGTACACGCAGTACGCGACTCATTGCGGAATCTCCAGCAGGGCCTGCATGCGATCGCCGACCGGCTGCAGGGTGAAACGCCCGCGCGAACCGAGCTGCGCACGCAGGTAGGCCAGACCCACACCATGCCCGTGGGTGGGCTCGCTGGCATTGCCCAGCGGGTTGTCCACCTGAAGGCGCAACACGTCGTCGTCCAACGTGGCCCGGATCTCTATCCCGCCACCGCCGGGACGACTGGCGATGCCGTGCTTGATCGCATTTTCCACCAGCAACTGCAACGCCATCGCCGGCAACTGTGCCTGCAGGGCGTCAGCATCGATGCGCCGAGCTACCTGCAGGCGCTGCTCGAAGTGGATGGCCTCGATCGCCAGATAGTCGTCCACCACCGCCAGTTCTTCGGCCAGCGTGACCTGCTCACTGCGGTTGTGCGCCAGCGCCTGGCGCAGCGTGCGCGACAGGCGCGTGACCATGTCACGCGCACGCTCGGGATCTTCCAGGATCAGCGCGCGCAGGTTGTTCAGCGCATTGAACATGAAGTGCGGGTTGAGCCGTGCGCGCAGTGCATCGCGCTCCAGTGCGCTGCGTTCGGCTTCGGCTCGCAGCCGGGCCAGTTCACTGTGGCGCGCCCGGCGCAGACCGTGCAGGCCGGCCCACAGGCCGGTCCACATCAGCAGGAACAGCGCGGTGTTCATCCAGTACACCAGCAGCGAAGACCATCGGTAATCCGCGTGGCCACCGGGCAGCTGCACCCAGCCCAGTGCCAGCGCCGGCAGCAGCAGCGCCGCCGTCATCGCCTGTGCGACGCTGGCACCGGCCACCACACCGGCGGCCAGTTTCAACACCAGGCTGCCCAGGCTCCCCTCCCACCAGCGCTGGCGCAGCGCCACCGCGCGCAGCATGCCACTGCACAGCCACAGGCAGGCGGCCACGCTGACGGTGATCAACACGATGCCGCTGAACACCACGCCGCCGCCGATCCGCATCCCCGCCCACAGCCCGTACATCGCATAACCCGCCCATGCCAGTGCATTGAGCGTCCAGAAGCGGCGGGATGAGGTAGTGGCGTCCATGCGGGCTCTCGGCGAGGACAAGGGTCAGGGGTGCGCGGCGAGGAAACGCTGCACCTGCTCCTGCAGCCAGCGCGGATCATCCCACATCAGGAAGTGGAACCCCTGCGCGCTCATCGCGATCTGCACGCCCTGAAGCTTCGCGTACTGGGCCTGGAACACCGCGCGCGTGCTGGCCTCGGTGCCGCCCATCGGCTGGTAACCGGCCCAGCTGCCCAGCACCAGCGTCGGTGCGCTGATCGAGGCGATGCTGTCGCGCAGGTCGGTGGTCATCACCGCATGCATGGCATCGGCGGTGGTCTGGCGGTCACTGCCTTCGCCCCAGCGGCCCAGCTCGGCCTGGCGCTGCGGATCACGGGTCATGCCCGGAAGGCCCGCCTTCAACTGCGCCTGCCATTGCGCGGCGTCGGCAGCGAGCATGCCCTTGCGCAGCTGGTCGGCCATCGGCCGCACGCTGTCTGCGGTGGCCTTCGGGTCACGCGCGGCTGGCAGGAACGGCAGTGCATCGACCACCACCAGGGCGCTGACCGCCGCCTGCTCGGCCTGCGCCATCTGCAGGCCCAGCAGGCCACCCAGGCTGTGTCCGATCACCACCACCGGGCCCAGGTGCCGGTCATGCAGGTAGGCCAGCAGCTGCCCGCGCATGGCCGGCAGGAAGTCGGCCGGGCGCGGATCAGCGGCTGCGGCGCCGGCAAAGCCGGGCAGCTGCACCAGATGGCACTGCACGTCCTTCAGCGCCAGGCAGGTCTCGCGCCAGACCTCGGCGCTGCTGTTGAGACCGGGGATCATCAGCAGCGGACGGCCCTTGCCGACCACCTCGACCTGCACCTTGCCGGTGCCTGTGGCGGCCGCCGCATGGGCCGGACCGGAGCCAAGCACGGCCATCGCCATGCCGATCATCGCCAGCCGGGCCAAGGCCTTCATTGCGTACCACAGTGCCAGGAAGATCTTCATCGTCTGCTCCTTCGTCGGGTGGGTGGTGCCGGATGGGAACAGCGTGCCGCCGGGCCAGTGCCCCCGGTTACGATTTCGGAGCAACGGCCGGACACCTGGGCGAACGGTCACGTGCCACGGATGGCCTGCCCTCACGCAGCCGTCAAACATCTATCTTGATGAAGCGATATACTGACCCGCACCCGCCGCCACCGCCCGTGTCATGACTGCCATCAGCTTCGAGTTCTATCCGCCCAAGACCGACGAACAGCGCAGCCAGCTGGACCGCGCCGCGGCCAAGCTGAAGGACTACGGTCCCGAGTACGTGTCGTGTACCTTCGGCGCCGGTGGCTCGACCCTGAGCTATACCTCCGAAACCGTGCGCCATCTCAACCAGCACCACGGTTTCGATGCCGCGCCGCACCTGTCGTGCGTGGGCGGCACCCGCCAGGAAATCCGCGAGCTGCTCAAGCTGTACCGCGCCATCGGCTGCCGCCGCCTGGTCGCGCTGCGCGGCGACCTGCCGTCGGGCATGGGCTTTCCCGGCGACATGCGCTATGCCGCCGAACTGATCGACTTCATCCGCGCCGAGCACGGCGATGCGTTCCATATCGAAGTAGGCGCGTACCCAGAAACGCATCCGCAGGCCTCCGACGCACTGGCCGACCTGAAGCACTTCAAGGCCAAGATCGATGCCGGTGCCGATGCGGCGATCACCCAGTACTTCTTCAACCCGGACGCGTACTTCCATTTCGTCGACGAAGTACGGCGGCTGGGCGTGCAGGTACCGATCACCCCCGGCATCATGCCGATTGCCAACTTCAGCCAGCTGCGTCGCTTCTCCGAACAATGTGGTGCGGAGATTCCGCGTTGGATCAGCCGCAAGATGCAGGCCTATGGCGATGACGCGGAGTCCGTGCGTGCATTCGGCACTGAAGTGGTGGCCCGGCTGTGCCAGCGCCTGATCGAGGGCGGCGCACCCGGCCTGCACTTCTACACCCTGAACCTGGCCAAGCCGACCACCTCGGTGCTGAAGCTGCTGCAGGGCTGAGAGCACGACGCGCAAGCGTGATCGGCGCTACCCTGCAGGAATGATCCGGCTTTCCTTCCTGCTGTTGCTGCTGCCGCTGTGCGTGCTGTCGAGCGTCGCCCAGGCGCAGTCCACGCGCCTGAACCGCTGTACCGATGCCCAGGGCCAGAGCGTGTATACCGACCGTCCCTGCGACAGCCTGGGTGCGCAGTCGCGGCTGCCGCCGCCTGCGCCCGCCGGCAACACCCTGCAGCGCGACACCCTGGGGGCACGCTGCCCGCGGCGACTGAGCGAACTGGTGGATGCGCTGCGTACTGGCATCCTCAGCAACGATGTGAACCGGCTGTCCTCGCTGTACCTGTGGGGCGCGGTCTCTGATGCGGGTGCGCAGCGCATCCTCGGCCAACTGGAATCGTTGGCGCGGCGGCCATTGGTGGACGTGGTGCCGGTGTATCCCTCGCAGGCGCTGCCGCAATCGCAGGATGAGGGCCAGAGCCCTGCTGCGCAGGGATCCGACTCTGTGGCCTCTGTGGCGCGGCATCCGATCGGCCTGCGCCTGGAACAGACCTTGCCCGGCAGCGTGTCGCGCGCTTCGACGGTGCTGGGGTTGCGGCGGCAGTACGGGTGTTTCTGGATCACGTTGTGATCGGGAGGGTCAGAGCCCCGCGTTGCGATGATCCGACCCTGACATCACGCCGGCCACAGCGCGCGAATGGCGGCGATGCCCTGCCCACCATGGCGACGCGCCTCACTGATGTGGCCACTGCCCATGCCACCCAGCGCGTAGATCGGCAGTGACACCTGCGCACGCAGCTCGGCGAAGGCATCCCAGCCCAGCGGCACGGCATCGGGATGGCTGGCCGTGGCCTGCACCGGACCCAGCACGGCGAAGTCGCAGCCCAACTGCTGTGCGGCCTGCAGCTGCTGCAGGTCATGGCAGGACGCGGCCACCAGCTGGCCTTCGGGCAGCGGACGCTGCGACAGCTCCAGCAGCTGTTCGCTGCCCAGATGCACGCCCACGCCCAGTGCGCGTGCCAGCTCGATATCGCGGTTGAGCAGCCACTGCACGCCGCTGCGACGATGCGCGCGCAGGGCCTGCTCGACCATCGCCTGGCGCTGCGGATGCGCCGTCGGCAAGCGCAGCTGGATGCGCTGCTGGCCCGCGGCCACCGCGCGCTGCAGCTGTTCGTGCCAATGCTGCATGCCGCCCTCATCATCGGCCGGCGCCGGGGTGATCAGGTAGCTGTCGGGCTGGCGCAGGGCGGCCACCACCGGCAGGTCTGCCGGCGGCATTGAATAGCGGCCCAGCTTGTCCGGCGCCACCCAGGTGATCGCCTGCCCTTCACGGCCGCGGGGGGTTCCCTTCCAGCTGCGCACGTGGCGTACTTCCAGGGTCAGGTGCTTGTCCGGATAGCGCTGCGGCACGTCCATCAGCCACTCGCCGACATCGGCCTCGATGCCCAGTTCCTCGCGCAGCTCGCGCACCAGGGCCTGCTCGGAGGTCTCGCCGGATTCGCGCTTGCCGCCGGGGAATTCCCACAGGCCAGCCATGTCGCGGTTCTCGGTACGGCGGTTGAGCAGCACGCGGCCACGGGCGTCGGTGATGACGGCGGCCACAACGTGGATCGATCGGGTGGGGGAAGGCATGGAGGAAGCATGCCCAGAACAGGGCGGCCCGTGCAATCTCGGATCCGGCCGGATCAGCCCTGCGAAACAGCCGCCATAAAAGAAGAACCCCGCTTTCGCGGGGCTCTTCGGGGTCAGCTCAGCTGGCCGTGGCAGTGCTTGTACTTCTTGCCACTGCCGCACGGGCATGGATCGTTGCGGCCGATCTTCGGCTCGTCGCGCTGCACCTGTGCGTTGCCCTGCTGGGCAGCCTGCACCTGCGCAGCTTCCTCGTCGGCGCTGTAGCCGCCCACGTCCTGGTGCTGGAACTGCGACTGGCTCAGGCGGGCTTCGGCCTGCTGGCGTTCGGCCGCTTCCAGCGCCTGCACTTCCTCGTCGCTGCGGATGCGCACGCGCGACAGCAGGGTCACCACTTCGCGCTTGACGTTCTCCAGCATGTCCGAGAACAGTTCGAAGGCTTCCTTCTTGTACTCCTGCTTCGGCTGCTTCTGCGCGTAACCACGCAGGTAGATGCCCTGGCGCAGGTAATCCATGCGGGCCAGGTGCTCCTTCCAGCTCTGGTCCAGCACGGTCAGCATCACGTGCTTCTCCAGCGCGCGCATGGTCTCTTCGCCCACGCCGGCTTCCTTCTCGGCGAAGTGCTGGTTGACGCGTTCCTGCACCTTGGCAGCGATGGCTTCGGCGTCCAGCTCTTCGTGCGACTTGACCAGGTCGGTCAGCGACATCTGCAGGCCGAAGTCCGACTCCAGGGTCGCTTCCAGGCCACGCAGGTCCCACTGCTCGTCGATCGAGTTCGGCGGCACGAAGCGGGCCACCACGTCGAAGATCACGTCGTCGCGGATGCCGTCGACGTTGTCCTTCACCGACTCGGCGTCCAGCAGCTCGTCGCGCTGGGCGTAGATCACCTTGCGCTGGTCGTTGTTGACGTCGTCGAAGTCCAGCAGGTTCTTGCGGATGTCGAAGTTGTGGGCCTCGACCTTGCGCTGCGCCTTCTCGATCTGGCGGCTGACCAGGCGGTCTTCGATGACGTCGTCTTCCTTCATGCCCATCATGCGCATGGCCTTCTGCACCCAGTCGGAGGCGAAAATGCGCATCAGGTTGTCTTCCAGCGACAGGTAGAAGCGGGACGAACCCGGGTCACCCTGGCGGCCCGAACGGCCACGCAGCTGGTTGTCGATACGGCGCGATTCATGGCGTTCGGTACCGACGATGTGCAGGCCGCCGGCAGCCTTGACGGCCTCGTGGCGCTTCTGCCATTCGGCCTTGACCGCGGCCTTCTGCTCGTCGGTCGCGTCTTCGCCCAGCTCGTGGATTTCCGCTTCCAGCGAACCGCCCAGCACGATGTCGGTACCACGGCCGGCCATGTTGGTGGCAATGGTCACGGCCGCCGGACGGCCGGCATTGGCGACGATGGTCGCTTCGCGGTCATGCTGCTTGGCGTTGAGCACTTCGTGCTTCACGCCCGCCTTGCGCAGGTGCTCGGACAGCATTTCCGAGGTTTCGATCGAGGTGGTACCCACCAGCACCGGCTGGCCACGCTTGGCGCACTCTTCGATGTCGGCCAGCACCGCATTGAACTTGCCCTTGCGGTTGAGGAACACCTGATCCGGGCTGTCCTTGCGGATGGTCGGGCGGTTGGTCGGAATCACCACCACTTCCAGGCCGTAGATGCTCTGGAACTCGAAGGCTTCGGTATCGGCCGTACCGGTCATGCCGGACAGCTTCTTGTACATGCGGAACAGGTTCTGGAAGGTGATGCTCGCCAGCGTCTGGTTCTCGCGCTGGACCGGCACGCCTTCCTTCGCTTCCACCGCCTGGTGCAGGCCATCGGACCAGCGACGGCCGGACAGGGTGCGGCCGGTGAACTCATCGACGATGACCACTTCGCCATCGCGCACGATGTAGTCCACGTCACGCTGGTAGATCGCGTGCGCGCGCAGTGCGGCGTTGAGGTGGTGGACCACGGTCAGGTTCTGCGGCGCGTACAGGCCTTCGGTCTCGCCGTCGAGGATGCCGGCCTCGACCAGCAGCTGCTCGGCGTGCTCCATGCCCGCTTCGGACAGGTGCACCTGCTTGCCCTTCTCATCGACCCAGAAATCACCTTCGCCGTCCTCGCTCTCCTGCTTGACCAGGTGCGGCACGACGCGGTTGACACGGATGTACAGCTCCGGGGAATCGTCGGCCGGACCGGAGATGATCAGAGGGGTACGCGCTTCGTCGATCAGGATGGAGTCGACTTCGTCGACGATGGCGTAGTGCAGGCCGCGCTGGTAGCGGTCGGCCTTGGACAGCGCCATGTTGTCGCGCAGGTAGTCGAAACCGAATTCGTTGTTGGTGCCGTAGGTGATATCCGCAGCGTAGGCTTCGCGCTTGTCGCTGTGCGGCATGCCCGGATACACCACGCCCACGCTCAGGCCCAGCCAGTTGTACAGCTTGCCCATCTGCGCGGCGTCGCGGCGGGCCAGGTAGTCGTTCACGGTGACCACGTGCACGCCCTTGCCTTCCAGCGCGTTGAGGTACACCGGCAGGGTCGCCACCAGGGTCTTGCCTTCACCGGTACGCATTTCTGCGATCTTGCCCAGGTGAAGCACCATGCCGCCGATCAGCTGCACGTCGTAGTGGCGCATGCCCAGCACGCGGCGACCGGCCTCGCGGCAGACCGCGAACGCTTCCGGCAGCACCTTGTCCAGGGCTTCACCACCGGCAATGCGCTGCTTGAACTCCGGCGTCTTGGCCTGAAGCTGCTCGTCGGAAAGCTTCTCGATCTCCGGCTCCAGCGCATTGATCTTGGCGACGATGCGGTTGAGCTGGCGCAGCTGTCGTTCGTTACGACTGCCAAATACGCGGGTAAGCAGGCTGTTGATCATTGAAGGAACCGGGTTGGATGGACACGACGCCCGGCCTCCCCCTGGGGATCCGTCCGCCGCAAACGAAACAGGGCGCCTGGCGCCCTGTCGATGGCAACACCCATTGTAGCTTGGGACGGCCGTGAGGGGTTTCAACCCTTTGCGGTCGTCCAGGCGGCCGGGACCGGGGTCCTGGCGGCCGCGCTTTGCGCTCGCGGGGCATGGCCCCGCGCTACCGCCGGGATCCGACGGCGTGCCGGTAGCGCCGGGCCATGCCCGGCGTTGGGTTCAACCGCGGCTGATGCGGCCGACCGGCGTGTTGCCGCCGTCGCCGAGGAATTTGCGCGGGTTGACCACGTTGCCGTTCTCCCACACCTCGAAGTGCACGTGGGCGCCGGTCGAACGACCGGTGGAACCGGCCTTGGCCACTTCCTGGCCGGCACGGACCAGGTCGCCGGCCTTCACCACCAGGCGGGAATTGTGCGCGTAGCGGGTGACGTAGCCATTTCCGTGGTCGACGTCGACCACGTTGCCGTAGCCCCCCTTCACGCCGGCGAAGCTGACCACGCCTTCGGCCACGGCCATAACCGGGTCACCGACCTTGGCGTGGAAGTCCATGCCCTTGTGGGTGGCGGCGCCTCGGCCGAACGGGTCGGCACGGGTGCCGAAGCCGGAGGTCACGTAGCTGTTGCGGATCGGCATGCGCGAAGGCACGGCGTTCTGCTGCAGCTGGTGGTCGAACATCAGCGACTCCATCACCGACAACTGGCGGCCTGAAGCAGCGAAGCGCTGCTCCAGCACCTGTAAGTCGGCGTTGACGTCCTTGACCGGGATGTCGCTGGTCGGACCGCCTGCGTCACCGTCACCGAGACCGGGGGTCTCGTTGAAGTCGAACTCGCCATCCTCCAGCTTGCCCATCTGGGTCAGCCGTTCGCCGAGCGCGTTGAGGCGGGTGGCCTGGGCCTGCAGCTCGCCGAGACGGGCCGCCAGCGCGTTGACCTGGGTCTGCGCATCGCGCTTGACCTTGGCCAGCTCCGCATCCTGGCGCTCGACCTTGGCCTGCAGCCGGGAATCATTCAGCGCGCTGACGCCAATGCCGCCAGCAAGGCCGATAATGCAGCCTACCCCGAGCACGCTGCCCAGCAGGGCGCGGGGGCGGTCCTCGAAATAGAACCGCAAACGCGTGATCGGCGACGATTTGGCCTGTCCTTCACGCGTTTTGATTACGATCTTTTTGAATGCCATCAGTGAGTTTTCATGTCTGAGCCGAAATCCAGCGTTCGCCCCGCGTCGGCACCGAAACCGGCGCTGGATGCGGTAATGGCGGACAAAAGCGGGAACCCGCTGCGGCGTGCCCTGTGGCTCGACGCGCTGGACCGACAGTTGCGCCCCCAGTTGCCGCCACCTCTGCGCAGCCGCTGCCGGCTGGCCAATGTGGACGGGGAACACCTCGTTTTTCTCGTCGAATCCCCGGTCTGGCATGCCAAGTTGCGGCTTGCCGAAGCCCAGTTGCTCGACGCGGCCCGTTCCATCGGGCTGAAGGCCACCAAGGTGACCATCAAGACTGCGTCTCCCACTCCCACGCGCTCCCCAGCGCTCGACAACCGGAATGGACCCCACGCAGTTTCAGCCGCCACGCACAAAGGGCTACGCGACGCCTTGGCTTGCCTGCAGGACGTTCCTTCCAAACCGAAGAAACGGTCATGATGGCAACGGAGCATCCGGCTCCGCTCCCCGTCGCGCGTGTCACCACGGCGTGAAACATTTCGGGGGCCGGGTCGCATCCTAGCGGCCATCCAGGGGCCTGTCGTTAGATTGTTGTTAAAACGGCGTTAAATTCAGGCTTCGGATCCAACAGGTTCACAAAACCGTGACCTCGAACCGGCCTTGATGCCTTTTCAAGCACACTGAATGCGTCGTCTGCGCCGGAAACAACAACGCCGCCTTGGATGGCGGCGTTTTTATCTTTAAATTCAACGACCTACGGAATCAGGCATAGGCCGGAGTGGCGTATTCGACCGGACCCGGGGTGGCAGGCGAGTCGAAGCTGACCCATTCCCAGGCAGTGGCGTCGGCCATCAGCGCCCGCACCAGCTTGTTGTTGAGCGCGTGGCCGGATTTGAAGCCCTCGTAAGCGCCCAGCACCTGGCCACCGGCCAGGTAGAGGTCGCCGATCGCATCGAGGATCTTGTGGCGCACGAATTCGTCGGCGTAGCGCAGGCCGTCTTCGTTGAGCACGCGGAACTCGTCCAGCACGATGGCGTTGTCCATCGAACCGCCCAGGCCCAGGTTGCGCTCGCGCATGTATTCCAGGTCGCGCATAAAACCGAAGGTGCGCGCGCGGGAGATTTCCTTGGTGTAGGCCAGCGTCGAGAACTCGATTTCCTGGCGCGACTGCTTGGCCGGGATCATCGGGTGGTCGAACTGGATGGTGAAGCCCAGCTTGTAACCCTCGTACGGGGTGAAGCGGGCCACCTTGTCGCCCTCGGTCACTTCCACGGTCTTCAGCACGCGGATGAAGCGCTTGGGCGCATCCTGTTCCACGATGCCTGCCGACTGCAGCAGGAACACGAACGGGCCGGCCGAACCGTCCATGATCGGCAGCTCGGCCGAGGACAGTTCGACGATGATGTTGTCCACACCCAGGCCAGCCAGCGCCGACATCAGGTGTTCGACGGTCTGGATCTTGGCGTCGTTGCAGGTCAGGCCGGTGCACAGGGTCACTTCGGTGACCAGCTCGGCCTTGGCCGGCACTTCCACCACCGGGTCCAGGTCCACGCGGCGGAACACGATGCCATGGTTGACCGGTGCCGGGCGCAGGGTCATGTAGACCTTGTCGCCGCTGTGCAGGCCAACGCCGGTGGCGCGGATCGTGTTCTTGAGGGTGCGTTGCTGGATCATGGGGGATGGACCGGAAGTGACACATTAGATTAACACGCACGCTCCCCTACCCCGGCTGAAACGCCGGCAGGACGCGCGTGAAGCAGGGCGGCCGGGCCCATCCTGGCCCGGCGCCCGCGTTTTCAGGACATGGTGGCGCTACCCGGGGAGGACAACCCCGGGCCGCCCCGCTCAGTCCGCCTGGCGGCGCAGGAACGCCGGGATGTCCAGGTAGTCGTTCGGCAGTTCCGCCGCAGCCGGTGCCGAAGCCGACGGGGCCGACGGGGCCGAAGCCGCTGCGGTATCGCTGCTGGCACGACGCAGGCCCAGGCCCATGCCACCGACGGCCTTGGACACAGCGTCGCCGCCGTTGTCGAAGTCACCGAATTCCGGCTGGCCGGTGGTGGCATTGCGGACCAGCTTGATCGGCGCACGCTCGCCCGGACGCTGGGTCTTGCTGGCCGACACGCGGTTCAGGCCGGTAGCGACCACGGTCACGCGCACTTCGTCCTGCATGTCCGGATCCAGCACGGTACCGACCACCACGGTGGCGTCTTCGGAAGCGAAGCCATCGATGGTGCGGCCGATCTCGTCGAACTCGGCCATGGTGAAGTCCGCACCGGCGGTGATGTTGACCAGGATGCCGTTGGCACCGGCCAAGTTCACATCGTCCAGCAGCGGGTTCTGGATCGCGGCTTCGGCGGCGGCCTGGGCGCGGTCATCACCACGGGCGGTGCCGGTGCCCATCATCGCCAGGCCCATTTCGGACATGACGGTACGCACGTCGGCGAAGTCGACGTTGATCAGGCCCGGACGCACGATCAGGTCGGCGATGCCCTGCACGGCGCCCTGCAGCACGTCGTTGGCGGCGCGGAAGGCCTGGATCATGGTCGCGTTGCGACCCAGCACGGTGATCAGCTTCTCGTTCGGGATGGTGATCAGCGAGTCGCAGTGCTGGCTCAGTTCCTCGATGCCCTTCAGCGCCACCTGCATGCGGCGACGGCCTTCGAACGGGAACGGCTTGGTGACCACGGCCACGGTCAGGATGCCCATTTCCTTGGCCAGCTGCGCCACTACCGGCGCAGCGCCGGTGCCGGTGCCGCCGCCCATGCCGGCGGTGATGAACACCATGTCCGCGCCCTGCAGCGCGTCCATGATGCGTTCACGGTCTTCCAGCGCGGCCTGGCGGCCGACTTCCGGGTTCGCGCCTGCGCCCAGGCCCTTGGTCACGTTGGTACCCAGCTGCAGCTGCAGCTTGGCACCACAATTCTTGATGGCCTGCGAGTCGGTGTTGGCGGTGATGAATTCCACGCCGTCCACCGCCGAGTTGACCATGTGCGCCACGGCATTGCCGCCGCCGCCGCCCACGCCAACCACCTTGATCACCGCATTGGGTGCCATCTTTTCGATCAGTTCAAAATGCGCCATGTCCGTGTCCTCGTTGTATCCGCTTGTCGGTGGCATGGACGGTCGGGCCTCCTGCCTTCGCGTGTCATGTTGCCGTTGCGGCTGTGTGGGTTGTGTATTGCGTTGTTGCGTTGTGATGCGGGTACTGCGGGTGTTGCGCCGGGCCGGGCCCGGAGTTGCGGGTTCCGCGTCAGAACTCGCCGCGGAACCAGGTCTTGAGTTTCTTGAACATGCTTCCAGCGCGCCCGGTCGGCAGCGATGGCCGCCGCGGGTGCTCGATCTGGCTGCCCATCAGCAGCAGGCCCACGCCGGTGGCGTGCACCGGGTTGCCCACCACTTCGCCCAGGCCGGTGACGTGCTGCGGGATGCCCACGCGCACCGGCATCTGCAGCATTTCCTCGGCCAGTTCGACCACGCCCTCCATCTTCGAGGCGCCACCGGTCAGCACCATGCCGGCGCGCACCAGTTCCTCGAAGCCGGAGCGGCGCAGTTCGGCCTGCACCATCTCGAAGATCTCCTCGTAGCGGCCCTGCACCGCCTGCGCCAGCGAATGGCGCGGCATGCGGCGCGGTGGACGGTCGCCCACCGACGGCACCTGGATGCTTTCCTCGGCGGTGGCCAGCTGGGCCAGGGCGCAGGCGTAGCGCACCTTGATCTGCTCGGCTTCCGGGGTGGGCGTGCGCAGCATGTGCGCGATATCGTTGGTGACGTGGTCGCCGGCGATCGGCAGCGAGGCCGTGTGGCAGATCGCGCCCTGCACGAACACCGCGATGTCGGTAGTGCCGGCGCCCATGTCGACCAGCACCACGCCCAGCTCGCGTTCGTCAGCGGTCAGCACCGCAACGCTGGAGGCGAGCGAGGACAGCACCAGGTCGTCCACCTGCAGGCCACAGCGCTGCACGCACTTGCTGATGTTGGCTGCGGCCGACTGCGCGCACACCACCAGGTGCGCATGCACCTCCAGGCGCACGCCGGTCATGCCGACCGGGTTGCGGATGCCTTCCTGCGAATCGTCCAGCACGTACTCGCGCGGGATCGCGTGCAGGATCTTCTGGTCGGCCGGAATCGCCACCGCCTTGGCCGCATCGAGCACGCGATCCAGGTCGCCCCAGGTCACTTCCCCGTCGCGGATCGGCACGATGCCGGGCGAGTTCTTGCACTGCACGTGGTTGCCGGAGATCGAGGCGTACACCGAGCGGATCTCGCAGCCGGCCATCAGCTCGGCTTCTTCCACCGCGCGCTGGATCGACTGCACGGTCGATTCGATGTCCACCACCACGCCGCGCTTCAACCCGCGCGATTCGTGCGAGCCGATGCCGATCACTTCGATCGGGTTTCCCGGCGAATACTCGCCCACCAGCGCCACCACCTTGGAGGTGCCGATGTCCAGGCCAACGATCAGTGATTTGTCACCCTTGCGATTCATGTCCTTTCCTGCGTCCTGCTGGCTGGGGTCGCCGGCGTTTTCGCCGGCGTGGCCGGGGTACCCCAGCTCAGCGTGAAACCATTGGTGTAGCGGAGGTCGGCGCGCTCGATCGGCGCGTCCTGGCGGTTGAGCTGTGGCAGTACCTTGACGAAGCGCTGCAGGCGCGAGCGCGCATCGTCACGGCCGACCACCACTTCGGTGCCGTTGCTCAGCACTAGCGACCAGCTGCCGCGTGCATCCATCGTTACCCGGCGCACATCGACGCCGGCCGGTGCGAACAATGCACGCGAGTCGCTGTACAGCTTCATCACTTCTTCGGTCTGGCTGTCCGGCCCGTCCAGTTCGGGCAACGCCAGGTCGGCCAGCTTCTTCGGCGTGGGGAACAACTTGCCCTGCTCGGAAACCAGGCGGTCGTTGCCCCAGCGCGCGAACGGCTTGTGCTCGACCAGGGTCACTTCCAGCACGTCCGGCCACTGCTTGCGCACCCGCGCGCTTTCCACCCACGGCAGTTTTTCCAGTGCGTCCTGCGCGTCCTGCAGCTTGACCGCGAAGAAGCCGGCGCGCGCATACGGCAGCAGCACCTGCTGCAGCTGCTCGGCCGGTACCCGCTTGAACTCGCCATGCACGCGCAGCTTCGCCAGCGGCCAGCGCTCGGCGCCGACCCAGCCATTGACCACGGCCACCACCGGCAGTGCAACCACCGACAGCGCCAACAGCCAGACGAAGATGCGCAGCACCGCGTTCATGCGTGCGAAGCCTCCAGGGTCTGTTCCAGCACGCGCCACACCAGTTCCTCGAAACCGATGCCGGCCTGGCGGGCCGCCTTGGGTACCAGCGAATGGCTGGTCATGCCCGGCGCGGTGTTCACCTCCAGCAGGAAGAAACGGCCGCTGCTCCGGTCGCGCATCACGTCCACGCGGCCCCAGCCACGGCAGCCGGCCGCGCGGAACGCGGCCAGCGCGATGCGGCGGATTTCCGCTTCGTCGCCACCCTCCAGGCCCGGGCAGAGGTACTGGGTGTCCTCGGCGATGTACTTGGCGTTGTAGTCGTACCACTGGCCCTTGGGCACGATGCGGATCGACGGCAGGGCAACGTCGCCGAGGATGGCCACGGTCAGCTCATCGCCCACCACCATCTGCTCCATCAGCAGCTGGCCGTCGTAGCGCGCGGCCAGGGTCACGGCCTCGTCCAGGCCAGCCTCGTCGGTGACCCGGCTGATGCCCACGCTGGAGCCTTCGTTGGCCGGCTTGACCACCACCGGCAGGCCCAGCTCTGCCGCCAGTGCATGCACCGTGGACGCGTCGACCTTCCGGTACTGCGGCGTCGGCAGGCCCAGCGACAGCCACACCTGCTTGGTGCGGATCTTGTCCATGCTCAGCGCCGAACCCAGCACGTCCGAGCCGGTGTACGGCACGCCGAAGGCGTCCATCAGGCCCTGCACGATGCCGTCCTCACCGCCACCGTTGTGGCCATGGAGGATGTTGAACACACGGTCGATGCCACCGGCGGCCAGCGCCTTGGCCAACGCCGGGATGCCATCGACGGCGAACGCATCGACGCCGCGCGACCGCAGGGCTTCGAGCACGTTGCGGCCCGAGTCCAGCGACACCTCGCGTTCGCTGGAACTGCCACCGAGCAGCACGGCGACGCGGCCGAACTCGGCTGGGTCGGTCACGCGCAGTGGCGGGAAGGTCAGCGTGCTCACGCCTCGCCCTCCCCCTTGAAGCCTTCCACCGCGATGTGGGTGGCCACGGCGCCGATGTCGCCCGCCCCCATCATCAGCAGCAGGTCACCGTCCTGCAGTACGTCCGGCAGCACGCTGGCCAGTTCGGCGGCCTTGCCCACCACCACCGGCTCGCTGCGGCCGCGCGCACGGATGGCACGGGCCAGCGCGTGCGAATCGGCACCGGCAATCGGCTCTTCACCGGCCGGGTAGACCTCGCTCAGCACCAGTGCGTCGACGCTGGACAGCACCGCGGCGAACTTGTCGAACTGGTCGCGGGTACGGCTGTAGCGGTGCGGCTGGAAGGCCACCACCAGGCGCTTGTCGGCCCAGCCACCGCGGGCGGCGGCGAACACGGCTTCCAGCTCGCTCGGGTGATGACCGTAGTCGTCGATGATGCGGACCTTGGCACCGCTGGCGGTGGTCACTTCGCCCAGATCGTTGAAGCGACGGCCGACACCGGCAAAGGCTTCCAGCGCGCGTGCAATGGCATCCGGCGCCACGCCCAGCTGCCAGCCCACCGCAGCGGCGGCCAGCGCGTTCAACACGTTGTGCTTGCCCGGCAGCGCCAGCACCACTTCCTGGCTGGTGCCCTGCGGCAGGCGCAGGGTGAAGCGCATGCGCGAGCCTTCCTGCACCACGTTCTCGGCGCGCACGTCGGCCTGCGGGCTCATGCCGTAGCTCATCACGTGGCGCGGGGTCTTGGCGGCCAGTGCAGCCACTTCCGGGTCGTCGATGCACAGCACCGCCAGGCCGTAGAACGGCAGGCGCTGCAGGAACTCGGCGAACGCCGCCTGCACGCGGGCGAAGTCGTTGCCGTAGTTCTCCAGATGATCGGCATCGATGTTGGTGATGATCGACATCAGCGGATTCAGGCGCAGGAAGCTGCCATCGCTTTCGTCGGCCTCGGCCACCAGCCACTGGCCACCGCCCAGCTTGGCGTTGGCGCCGGCAGCCAGCAGCTGACCACCGATCACGAACGTCGGGTCCAGGCCACCTTCGCTCAGCACCGCAGCGGTGAGGCTGGTGGTGGTGGTCTTGCCATGGGTGCCGGCCACGGCGATGCCACGGCGGAAACGCATCAGTTCGGCCAGCATCGCTGCGCGCGGCATGATCGGAATGCGCTGGCTGCGCGCTTCCATCAGTTCCGGGTTGTCTTCGCGGATGGCGCTGGAGACCACCACGCAGTCGGTGCCCAGCACGTTGGCCGCGGAGTGGCCGCGCATGATGCGCGCACCCAGGCTGGCCAGGCGGCGGGTCGCCACGTTGTCGGCGTTGTCCGAGCCGGACACTTCATAGCCCAGCGTCAGCATCACTTCGGCGATACCGCTCATGCCGGTGCCGCCGATGCCGACGAAATGCACGCGCGGGAATGCGCGCACCAGGTCGTTGGTGTCGTGCAGGCGACGGATCATGCGCGGCCTCGCGCAGGGCAGGCGCGGTGGCATGCCTTCTTCATACAGCTTCCTCAAGAATGATATCGGCGATGCGCTCGGCGGCATCGACCTTGGCCAGGGCACGCGCGGCTTGCGCCATCTGCATGCGGCGGGCGGGATTTTCGGACAGATCGCGCAGCAGTGCGGCAATGCCGTCGGCCAGCGTTCCGTCCTGCTTCAGCAACACCGCCGCGCCACGCTCGACCAGGTACTCCGCATTGCGGGTCTGGTGATCGTCGACGGCGGCAGGGAATGGCACCAGCACGCTGCCGACACCGACCGCGCACAGCTCGGCCAGCGTCGACGCGCCGGCACGGCACACGACCAGGTCGGCCCAGGCGAAGGCTTCGGCCATGTCCGCGATGAACGGGGTGATTTCAGCCTGCACGCCGGCCTTGGCATACGCCTCGACCGCTTCGGCATGCAGCTTCTCGCCACTCTGGTGGCGCACCTGCACCGGCACACCCGTGCCCAGCGCGGCAATCGCCTGCGGCACGCCGGTGTTGAGCGCACGCGCCCCCTGGCTGCCGCCGACCACCAGCACGCGCAGCGGGCCGTGGCGGTCGGCGAAGCGCTGCTCCGGCGGCGCGATGGCCGCGATCTCCGCACGCACCGGGTTGCCGACGAACTCCTCGCCCTTGGCGAAGGTACCGGGGAAGCCGGTCAGCAACCGGCGCGCATAGCGCGACAGGATGCGGTTGGTCATGCCGGGCGCGCGATTCTGTTCGTGCACCAGCAGCGGCAGGCCGTGCAGGCGGGTGGCCATGCCACCGGGGCCAGAGGCAAAGCCACCGAAGGCGACCACCGCACGCGGCTGGCGCTTGCGGATGATCATGCCGGCCGCGCGCAGCGCGCGCATCAGCCGCCACGGCGCGCCCAGCAGGGCCAGCTTGCCCTTGCCGCGCAGGCCGGTGATGGCCAGCGTGTCGATCGGAATGTCGTGCTGTGGCACCAGGCGCGTTTCCATCGCACCGTCGGCACCCATCCAGGTGACCGGCACGCCGCGCTGGCGCAGCACGCGGGCCACGGCCAGGCCGGGGAAGATGTGACCGCCGGTGCCACCGGCCAGGATCATCACCGGGCGGGCGTTGGAAGCACTGCTCATGACAGCCTCCCGAAGGTCGGTTCGATGCGCGACTGCAGGCGGCTGGTGCCACGCGCAGCGTTCGGCGCAGCGGCAGCCACCGGCTCGGCGCTCATCGGCACGCTGGCGGCCACCGGCGCGGCGGGCCCGTCCATCGGCTCGGCAGCGGCGTCTTCGGCGCCGCCGATGCGCACGGCCTGGCGGCGCTCGGCGCGCTTGAGCTCATAGGACACGCGCAGCAGCAGGCCCATCGCCACGCAGGTCATCAGCACCGACGAACCGCCGGAGGAGATCAGCGGCAGGGTCAGGCCCTTGGTCGGCAGGATGCCCAGGTTCACGCCGATCGAGACGAAGGTCTGCATGCTGATCCACAGGCCGATGCCGAAGGCGATATAGCCGGAGAAGTGGCGCTTCATTTCCACGCAGCGCATGCCCAGCCAGAAGGTACGGCCGACCAGCAGCGCGTACAGGGCCACGATCACGCAGGTGCCCAGGAAGCCGAATTCCTCGGCGGTGACCGAGAAGATGAAGTCGGTGTGCGCTTCAGGCAGGTAGTACAGCTTCTGCACCGAGTTGCCCAGGCCGACGCCGGTCCACTCGCCACGGCCCACCGCCATCAGCGCGTTGGACAGCTGGTAGCCGTCGCCCTGCTGGTCGGCCCACGGGTCCAGGAAGGAGGTGATGCGGCGCATGCGGTACGGCTCGATGATCGCCAGCGCGCTCATGCCGACCAGGCCGATGATCACCGGCATCGACATGCGCGGCATGTTCACCCCGCCCAGCACCAGCATGCCGGCGGTGATCGCCAGCAGCAGGGTGGACGAACCGAAGTCCGGCTGCAGCAGCAGCAACAGCACCAGCGCACCGGCCACGCCCAACGGCTTGAGCATCGCCGGCCAGGTCGCGTTGACCTCGTCGCGGAAGCGCACCAGATAGCTGGACAGCCAGACGATGTAGAGCACCTTCACCGCTTCCACCGTCTGGAACTTGGAGATGCCCAGGTTGATCCAGCGGCGTGCGCCGTTGACCGTGCTGCCCAGGCCCGGTGCGAACACCGCCAGCAGCAGCACGAAGCAGCCCAGCAGCAGCATCTGGTTGTACTGCTCGATGGACTTCAGTTCAGTGCGGGCGGCAACGACCGCCAGCACGATGCCCACCGCCAGGAAGATCAGGTGGCGGTTGAGGTAGTAGAACGGGCTGCTCATCAGCGCGATCGAACTGGACGCCACCATCACCACGCCAATGCCCGTGAGCGCGATGATCGCGCCCAGCAGCCACTTGTCGTAGCTGCCTTCGATGGCTTCAAGGCGTGTTGCCTGGCGGGACAGGTCGTTCATCTCAGCGCACCTTCAACGTGGCCAGGCCGATCAGCACGAGCACGACGGAGATGATCCAGAAGCGCACGATCACGCGCGGCTCCGGCCAGCCCTTCAGTTCGAAGTGGTGATGGATCGGCGCCATGCGGAACACGCGCTTGCCGGTCAGCTTGAACGAGGCGACCTGGATCATCACCGACAGCGTTTCGATGACGAACACGCCGCCCATGATCACCAGCACCAGTTCCTGGCGGGTGATCACCGCGATCGTGCCCAGCACCGCACCCAGCGCCAGTGCACCGATGTCGCCCATGAACACCATGGCCGGATAGGTGTTGAACCACAGGAAGCCCAGGCCCGCACCGGCGATGGCCGCGCAGATGATGACCAGCTCGCCGGCGCCCGGGATCTGCGGGATCTGCAGGTAGTTGGCGAACACCACGTTGCCCGATGCGTAGGCGAACACACCCAGCGCGCAGGCCACCAGCACGGTCGGCATGATCGCCAGGCCGTCCAGGCCGTCGGTCAGGTTCACCGCGTTGGAGAAACCGACGATCCAGAAGTAGGCGATGGCCACGAAGCCGATGCCGGCCAGCGGCAGCGCGATCGACTTGAACATCGGGATGTAGAAGGTCAGCGCCGCCGGCACGTCGGCCGTGTAGAACAGGAACAGGCCCGCGGCCAGGCCGAAGATCGACTGCAGCAGGTACTTCCAGCGCGACTTCAGGCCGTTCGGGTCGCGGCGGACGATCTTGATCCAGTCGTCATACCAGCCGATGGCGCCGAAGCACAGCATCACCGCCAGCACCAGCCACACGTAGCGGTTGCGCAGGTCAGCCCACATCAGCACCGACAGTGTGATGGTGAGCAGGATCAGCGAACCGCCCATGGTCGGTGTGCCGGCCTTGGAGAAATGGGTCTGCGGACCGTCCTTGCGGATCGGCTGGCCGCCCTTGAACTGGGCAAGCTTGCGGATCATCGCCGGGCCGAGCCACAGCGACAGGAACAGGGCCGTCAGCGCGGCAAGGATGGCGCGGAACGTCTGGTAGTTGAACAGCCCGAACAGGCTCTCCAACTGCTGCAACCATCGAGCCAGTTCATACAACATGCGGGGATTCCTCTCCTTGCGCCAGCAGCGCTTTGACAATCGTGTCCATGGCGCTGCCACGGGAACCCTTGACCAGGCAGCGCACGCCGGCGTGCAGCTCGTCCTTCAGCGCCTGCGACAGCGCGTCATGGGTGGCGAAATGACGGCCGCCTTCGCCGAAGGCGGTGGCGGCAGCGGCGCTGAGCGGGCCCAGCGCATACAGGCGCTTGAGGCCAGCAGCGCGCGCGCGGAGCCCCGCCTGCGCGTGCAGCGCTTCAGCGTCCGGCCCCAGCTCGCGCATGTCGCCCAGCACCAGCCAGCCCTCTTCCGGGGCTGCGGCCAGGGCATCGATGGCCGCAGCCAGCGAGCCGGGATTGGCGTTGTAGCTGTCATCCACCAGCACCGCGCCGTTGCGCAGCTGATGGGCGATCTGCCGACCCGGCACCGGCTGTGCCTCGGCCAGACCGGCGGCAATCAGCGCGAGATCGACACCGGCGGCCAGCGCCAGGCTGGCCGCGGCCAGTGCATTGCTGACGTTGTGGCGACCCGGCAGGCCGAGCACCACGCGCGCTTCGCCGGCCGGCGAAACCAGGGTGAACTGGCTGCCCTGCGCACCGGCGCGGATGTCGCGCGCGGTCACGTCGGCGGTATGTTCCAGGCCATAGCGCAGCACGCGGCAGCGCGGCGGAGTGCCGACGAAATGCTGTTCGAACCAGCGGCCGTAGGCATCGTCGGCGTTGATCACCGCCACACCATCGGCCGGCAATGCGGCATAGATCGCGCCCTTGGTCACTGCCACGCCGAGCAGGCTGCCCATGCGTTCCAGATGGGCCGGGGCGATGTTGTTGACCAGCGCATAGCGCGGGCGGGCGATATCGGTCAGGTAGGCGATGTCACCCGGCTTGCCAGCGCCCATCTCGTAGACGGCGTAGTCGGCATCTTCCGGCGCATCGATCACCGCCAGCGGCAGGCCGATCTCGTTGTTGCGGTTGCCCGGGTTGGCGTAGACCACCTTGTGCGCATGCTGTGCCACCTGCTGCAGGATCGACAGCAGCAGGCTCTTCACGCTGGTCTTGCCGTTGCTGCCGGTGATCGCGAACACCTCGGTGCCGCGGTCACGCTGCATGCCGGTGGCGATCTTCGCCAGCGCCAGTTCACTGTCAGCCACCAGCACCTGCGGCAGCTCGATCGGCAGCAGGCGCTCGACCAGCAGCGCACTGGCACCGCGCGCCTGTGCGTCGGCGGCGAAATCATGGCCGTCAAAACGCTCGCCGCGCAGCGCCACATACAGGCTGCCCGGACCGAGGCTGCGGGTGTCATGGCTGACCGCATCGATGGCCACGTCGTCGCCGTGGATCTCGCCGCCGGCCCAGTGTGCGATCAGCGAAAGCAGGGTGCGCTTCATGCGATGCCCTCCCCGGCCTGCGAGCTCAGAACACCGGCCTTGGCAGCCAACGCAGCGGCGGCCACTTCGGTGTCGTCGAAGTCATGGCGTACGCCATTTACTTCCTGGTATGGCTCGTGGCCCTTGCCGGCAATCAGGATGATGTCGCCGGCACCGGCGCGCTTCACCGCCAGGCCGATCGCACGCGCGCGGCTGCGCTGCACGGTCACGGCATCGGCATTCTGGAAGCCCGCCAGGATGTCGGCCACGATCACGTCGCCATCCTCGCCACGCGGGTTGTCGTCGGTGACGATGACCTGGTTGGCCAGGCGCTCGGCGATCGCGGCCATCTGAGGACGCTTGCCGGTATCGCGCTCGCCACCGCAGCCGAACACGCAGAACAGCGCGCCGTGCAGGTGGCCGTGCAGGCTGTCCAATGCCTGTTCCAGCGCGTCCGGGGTATGTGCGTAATCGACCACCACGGTCGGCAGGCCGTCTTCGCCGCCGAGGCGGTTCATGCGGCCGCGGATCGGCTGCAGCGCCGACAGCACTTCAGCGATGCGTGGCAGCGGCTGGCCCTGTGCATGCAGGGTACCGGCCACGGCCAGCAGGTTGTCCACGTTGAAGCGGCCCAGCAGCGGCGACTGCACCACGGCACGTTGGCCGTCGATGACCAGTTCGAACGCAATGCCTCGGCCATCCAGCTGCAGCGCTTCAGCGCGCACGCTGGCATCGCTGGCACCACGCGAGCTCAGTCCGATCGGCTGCACGCCCGCCGGCAGGCCGGCAAACAGCTGGCGGCCGAAGGCGTCGTCAAGATTGATCACCGCAGCCTTCAGGCCCGGACGATGGAACAGCCGCGCCTTGGCCGCGCCGTAGCTGGCCATGTCGCCGTGGTAATCCAGATGATCGCGGGTGAGGTTGGTGAACACCGCCACGTCGTAATGCACGGCATCGACGCGGCCCTGGTCCAGCGCGTGCGAGCTGACTTCCATCGCTACCGCGCGCGCACCGGCGTCGCGCAGCTGCGCCAGCAGCGCATGCATCTGCAGCACCAGCGGCGTAGTGAAACCGGTCGGTTCAACCGCACCATAAAGTCCGGCGCCCAGCGTGCCGATACTGCCACTGGGCGTGCCGAGCAGGTGCCAGGCCTGGGCCAGCAGCTGCACGGTGGAGGTCTTGCCGTTGGTGCCGGTCACGCCCACCATCGCCATCGCCCGCGACGGTGCGCCATGGAACTGGTCGGCCATCGCCCCCATGCGCGCACGCAGGCCCGGCACCGCGATCGCATCGGCCGGGGCCGGCAACTCGGCAGGGGCCGGCGGCTCGAACAGGATGGCGCCAGCGCCCGCCGCGCGGGCCTGCTCGACAAAGCCCAGGCCATGCGCGCCGAAACCGGCGATGGCGACGAAGGCATTGCCGGGGCGCACGGCGCGGCTGTCCAGCACCAGGCCGGTCAGAACGGGATCATGGCCCGCCAGGGCCACGTCCGGAAGCAACTGCGAAAGCAACATCGAAGGACTCATTGCGTGCCTCCCGTAGCGGGCGGCGTCTGGGCTTGCGCGCTGGGCAGCGCAGCGTCGAATTCAGCGGCGGCATCCACCGGCAGCGCAGCCTCTGCGGGCGGCGCAGGCAGGATCGAGGCCGAGTGGCCGACCTTGCCGGACTGCTGCGCGGCCAGCCACGACTGCAGGTCGTCCAGCGGCACGTCCATCAGGCGCAGAGTGCCTTCCATCACGTTGTGGTAGACCGGCGCCGACACCAGGCCACCGTAGAACTTGCCGGCCTGCGGGTCGTTGATGACGATGACGGTGGCGAAGCGCGGGTTGGTGGCCGGCACCACGCCGGCAAACAGCGCGTTGTAATGGCCACGCTCGTAACCACCCGGGCCGGTCTTGCGCGCGGTACCGGTCTTGCCGGCCACGCGGTAGCCCAGCACCGCCGCCTGCTTGGCGCCGCCCTGGGTGACCACCGTTTCCATCATCGCCACCACCTGCCTGGCGACGCTCTCATCGATGATCTGATGCGCTTCGTTGCGCTGGCCTTTGACGAAGGTCGGCGCGATCAGCTTGCCGCCATTGGCCAGCGCCGAATAGGCGGTGGCGATCTGCAGCGGCGTCACGTTCAGGCCGTAGCCGTAGGACATGGTGGTCTTGGTGGCACCGTCCCAATTGGCCGGGCGTCGCACCACGCCACCGGATTCACCCGGGAAGCCGCTGTGCGGCACCGAGCCATAGCCGAAGCGGCGCACGCCGTCGTAGAACACCTGGTCCGGCATCTTCGCCGCAACCTTGGCCGCGCCGATATTGGAACTGCGGGTGATCACACCGGTCACGTTCAACACGCCGTTGTTGCGAGGCACGTCGCGGATGGTGAAGCGGGCCACCTGCATGTAACCCGGGTTGGTATCGATGATGGTGTCCTTGGTCACCGCACCGGCCTGCAGCGCGGTGGCGATGGTCAGCGGCTTCATCGTCGAACCCGGCTCGACCAGATCGGTCACCGCACGGTTGCGGCGCGCATCGGGCAGCGCGCCGGTCAGCGAATTCGGGTTGTAGGTCGGCAGGTTGACCATGGCCAGGATCTCGCCGGTGGTCACGTCCATGATCACCATCGAACCGCCGGCGGCCTTGTTCGCCACCAGCGCGTTGCGCAGTTCCTTGAACGCCAGGTACTGGATGCGGCGGTCGATGCTGAGGGTCAGGTCCTTGCCCGGTTCAGCAGCGCGCAGCAGATCGCTCTCGACGGTTTCGCCCTTGCGGTTGCGGATGACCCGCTTCGCACCGGCCTTGCCGCGCAGCCATTCGTCGAAGGCCAGCTCCAGGCCTTCCTGGCCGCGGTCGTCAATGTTGGTGAAGCCCAGCACGTGCGCCATCGCTTCGCCCTGCGGGTAGAAGCGGCGGAACTCGCGCTGCGCGGCCACGCCCGGAATCTTCAGCGCGACCACCTTTTCTGCCTCGTCCGGATTGATCCGGCGGCGCAGGTACATGAATTCCTTGTCCGACTTCTGCGACAGGCGGCTGCTCAGCTCGTCCACCGACATGCCGACCGCCTGGGCCAGCTCCGGAATGCGCTCGGGCGAACGCAGCAGGTCCTGCGGATTGACCCAGATCGAGGCGACCGGGGTGGATACCGCCAGCGGCTCGCCGTTGCGGTCGGTGATCATGCCGCGCGAGGTCTTGATCGGCAGCTCGCGCAGGTAACGGGCCTCGCCCTGGCGCTGGTAGAAGTCGCTGTTGATGATCTGCACGTAGGCGGCACGACCGACCAGCGACACCGAGCACAGGCCGAGCGCCAGCGCCACCCAGCGCAGGCGCTGGCGCAGGTTGAAGGCGTTGCGCGGGCGGTTGCGGCCGGTCTTGCTCATGGCCGCACCACCACGATGTCGGCGGCCTCGGGGAACTTCATGCCGAGCTTCTCGCGGGCGATGCGATCGACACGGTTGGCTTCGGCCAGGGTCGCCTGCTCCAGCTGCAGGCGGCCGAATTCCAGATTGATGTCATCGCGCTTGCGCTCGGCGCGCGACAACTCGATGAACGTCTGCCGGTGACGGTGACGCACGAACACGACGCCGATCGCCGAGGCCACGGTGGAAGCCAGCAGGATGATCAGCAGCAGCCGGCTCATGCATCGGCCTCCCGCTTCTGGGCCACGCGCAGCACGGCGCTGCGGGCGCGCGGGTTGGCGGCCAGCTCTTCGTCGGTGGCCTTGATGGCACCGCCGATCAGGTCCAGCGTCGGCACGAACGCGACCGCCTCGGGCAGGCGGCGGTTGGCCGGCGGCGCCTTGGCCAGGCGGTTCATGTACTGCTTGACGATGCGGTCTTCCAGCGAATGGAAGCTGATCACCGCCAGG
The DNA here is from genome assembly GCF_059372535.1 of Stenotrophomonas sp. YJH_SMC_43. Taxonomy (NCBI): domain Bacteria; kingdom Pseudomonadati; phylum Pseudomonadota; class Gammaproteobacteria; order Lysobacterales; family Lysobacteraceae; genus Stenotrophomonas; species Stenotrophomonas sp. YJH_SMC_43. Next base: position 12,287 of record NZ_JCAFVQ010000007.1, on the reverse strand, counting down.
CGGCCACCGGGCTTGAGCCGTTCCACCGCCGCATCGAGCCCGGCTTCCAGATCGGCCAGCTCGCGGTTGATGTGGATGCGGATGGCCTGGAAGCTGCGCGTGGCCGGGTGGATCTTGTCCTTGCCACGCGGCATCACCGAGGCGATCAGCTCGGCCAGTTCGGCGGTGCGGGTGAACGGCTGCTTCTCGCGGCGGGCCACGATGGCACGGGCGATGCGGCGGCTCTGCCGCTCTTCGCCGTAGGTCCACAGCACGTCGGCAATCTCGCGGTCTTCCACGCGGTTGATCCACTGCGCGGCGCTTTCGCCGCTGTCCGGGTCCATGCGCATGTCCAGCGGGCCGTCCTTGCCGAAGCTGAAGCCACGTTCGGCCACGTCCAGCTGCGGCGACGACACGCCCAGGTCGAACAGCACGCCGTCCAGGCCTTCGGCCGTCGCATCCCACTGCAGCAGCTGGGCGAAGCTGCCACGGAAGATGGACACGCGCGGGTCCGGCGCGAAATCGCGCTCGGCAACGGCAATGGCTTCCGGATCCTTGTCCATGACCAGCAGGCGCCCCTCGGGACCAAGCTGGGTGAGCACGCCACGTGCATGACCGCCACGACCGAACGTGCCATCCAGATAACGTCCGTTTTCGATCACCCTCAGGCCTTCGATGACCTGGGTGTACAGGACCGGCAGGTGCACCGCCGGCGACTGCGACACCGGAAGGTGACCGGCCTGCGCTTCTGGGCGCATCCGGGCACCCCGGCTCACAACTTCAGGTCGAGCAACCCATCACCCAGATCCTCGTCAGACAACGTCTGCTGGATCAGGGCCCGATGCGCCTGCTCGCTCCACAATTCGAACTTGTCGCCCATACCGAGCAATACCGCCTTCTTCTCAATGCCCACCGCACCGCGGTGGCTGGCGGGGATGCTGATGCGACCGTTGCCGTCGAGCTCCAGATGGGCGGCCGAGCCGACCAGCTTCTGCTGCAACAGGCGCACGACGCGCTGGGTGTTGGGCTTGGACATGACGTCGTCGCGGACCCGCTCCCATTCCGACTCTGCATACAGCCACAGGCAGCCGGCTTCGAACGGGTTGTAGGTCAGCACGAGACGGTTGTTGCTGGCGCGCGCGACGAGGTCGCGGTAAGCGGTGGGAACCGCCATGCGCCCTTTATCGTCAACTGTGATGGCCGTCTCGCCCTGGAACACGACGCGTGCACCTATCCTTCGCCCGGTGAAACATTGAACCACGAAAACCCACAAAACACCCGGATTTCCCTCTGATGCCCACCTTAGCAGCGGCCGAAGGGTTGTCAACAACTTTTCAGCGGGGAAATCGCCAGCCGCATCAATGGCTTGCAACAACCTTTAGAGAATTGTTCAAGGCTTATCCACAAGTTGCTGATCCGTCTCAATTTTTGAGATTGAACGGAAGTTCAGGGGTGTGGACAGAGCGTGAAACATCGCTCGCGCATTCATCCGGGACGGGCAGGAAGCGGCGCCAGACTGCGCAAACCGTGCACAATGAGGCCATGTGCCTGCTCGCTCTTGGCTGGATGCACCACCCGCGCTGGCGGCTGGTGATGACCGGCAACCGTGATGAGTTCCACGCCCGCCCGACAGCGGCGCTGGCCCCCTGGCAAGATGAGACCTCCGTCATCGGGGGGCGCGACCTGCGCTCCGGCGGCGGCTGGGCCGGCGTCGGTGCGGGTGGACGCATGGCCGTGGTCACCAATGTCCGCGACCCGCTGGCCGCCCAGACCGGTCCTTCACGGGGTGCGCTGGTGGCCGACTTCCTGCGCGGCCGCGAGCCCGCCGCCGTGCATATCGACCGACTGGCAACGGTGGCCGGCGCCTACGCCCCATTCAACCTGCTGCTGGCCGACGGCCACAGCCTGGAGTTCCTGGGCAACCACCCTGCCGAGCGCCAGCGCCTGGGCCCGGGCGTGCATGGCATGTCCAACGGTGCGCTGGACGCGCCCTGGCCGAAGACCCGGCGGCTGATGGCTGCGCTTGAAGCCTGGTTCGAGGCCGGCGATGAGGACCTGACCCCGCTCTGGGCCGCCCTGGCGGACGAACATCGCCCCGCCGACAGCGACCTGCCCGACACCGGCATCGGACTGGAACGCGAGCGCTGGCTGAGCCCGGCCTTCATCCGCGGCGACGACTATGGCACCCGCGCCAGCACGGTGCTGCTGATCGATGCCGAAGGGCACGGGCAGATCCACGAGCGTCGCTTCGGCCCGCAGGGTGTCGCCCTCGGCCAGAGCCAGGTCGATTTCTGACCCTGTACCTGTTTTCTGTGTCTATAAATGTCTGCACGCACGCCACACGATGACCCGGCGCGGTTCTGCCGCGCGCCTCACCGATCCACAGGGAGTCATCGATGCGCCGTGTTCTCGTACTTGTCGTCACCCACCTGCTCGCCCTCGGCCTCGGCTTCGGCCTTGGCATCTACCTGCTGCCGATCCTGATCGCTCCCGACGACCCGCCGGTCGCGCAGGTACAGGCGGCGATGGGCGACGCCCGTTACCACACCACCTTCCGTCGCGACCTCAAGGGCAGCGACGCCGTGCACTGGGCCGACGGCAAGGTCAGCGTCAGCCCGCGCCAGGTCGCGTTCGACGGCAAGATGGGCCCGGGGCCGGACTACAAGGTCTACCTCGTGCGCGACTTCGTCGACAACAAGGCCGATTTCCTGAAGATCAAGGCACAGGCCCAGCGCATCGGCGAGGTGAAGACTTTCAACCGTTTCCTGGTGGACGTGCCTGAAAGCGTCAACGTGGACGATTACACCACCGTAGTGGTGTGGTGCGAACGGTTCGAGCAGTTCATTTCCGCCGGGCAGTACCGCACGCCGGGTTGAACAACATCCCAAGCATCTGGGCGGAGAGCAGCCGAGCATGGCTCGGCTCTACTGTAGAGCCGAGCCATGCTCGGCCTACCGTAAGAAAGAGGCGGAGCCGGCCGATAAGCCGGGTTCTGTCGTGGACAGTCATTCCTCTAGGCGTTACGTCACCGCAACGCTCAAGCAACCTACCCGGATCCAACGCGGGCCGCGCCAAAGGATCCCTATTTGGTCTTGCTCCAGGTGGGGTTTGCCGTGCCGGTCTGTTACCAGACTCGCGGTGCGCTCTTACCGCACCATTTCACCCTTACCGGCCTTCCGAAGAAGACGTAGGCGGTATCTTTCTGTTGCACTTTCCGTCGGCTTGCGCCGCCCAGGCGTTACCTGGCACCTTGCCCTATGGAGCCCGGACTTTCCTCGGCACCCCCGAAGGGATGACGCGACTGTCTGGCCGACTCCGCCAGCGCGCATTCTAGCGTACGCGCGCCTTTCCTGCCGTGCCGATCGCGGCGTCCGGTTCATCCATCCACGCGTGGCGTGGATCTACCGATGCCGCTGCCCTGGTGGGTGGGGATTCCGATCTGGTGGGTGCGGACCTTGGTCCGCACGATCCATCAACTGCCGTACAACGCCTTGCGCGGCGCACCGGTCAGTTCCGCGGCCAGCTTCGCGGCGGTCGACGGCGGCAGATGCTCGCTCAGCTTGGCGTAGACGCGGCGGCCATGCGCCAGCTGCGCTTCCTCATCGTCGCCGGCGCCCTGCACCATCACCACGAACTCGCCCTTGCGCTGGTTCTCGTCAGCTTCCACCTTCGCCAACAGGCCGGCCAGGTCACCGTCGAGCACGGTCTCGAACAGCTTGGTCAGCTCGCGGGCCAGCACCGCCGGGCGCTCGCCGCCGAAGATCGCGGCCATGTCGGCCAGCGACTCGGCGATGCGATGCGAGGATTCGTAGAACACCATCGTGCGCACTTCACCCGCCAGCGCCTGTAGCCGGTCGCGGCGGCCGCTGGCCTTGGCCGGCAGGAAACCTTCGAAGCTGAAGCGGTCGCTGGGCAGGCCGGCCACGCTCAGCGCGGCGATGGCGGCACAGGCCCCGGGAATCGGGCTGACCTTGATGCCGGCCGCGCGCGCGGCACGCACCAGGCGGAAACCGGGGTCACTGACCAGCGGGGTGCCGGCATCGCTGACCAGCGCCAGCGACTCACCGGCCTGCAGGCGCGACACCAAGCGCTGCGCCAGGGCCTCTTCATTGTGTTCATGCAGGGCCACCAGCGGCTGCTGGATGCCGAAATGGGACAGCAACTGGCCGCTGCGGCGGGTGTCCTCGGCACAGATGGCCACCACCGAACGCAGCACCTCCTGCGCGCGCGGGCTCAGATCGGCCAGGTTGCCGATCGGGGTGGCGACGACATACAGGGTTGGGACACTCATTTCAGCGGTACTCACGGGGCAAGGGTAGAATCGTAGCGTGTACCCGGCCAAGGCCGCTGCCCTCATCGCATGGACCCGATCATGAACAAGCCCGCCGCACGGATCTCCGCCCTGTCGCTGTCGCTGATGCTGCTGGCCGGCTGTGCCACCACCAGCCTGACCAGCGCGCCCGAATCGCCGGCCCAGAGCCAGGCGCTGGCGCTGATCGAACAAGGCAAACCGCGCGACGCCGCCCTGCAGCTGGAAGCGCTGGCCGCAACCCTGAAAGGTGGCGCCCGCAGCAACGCCCTGGCCGATGCCGCCTGGGCCTGGCACCTGGCCGGCGACAGTGCCCGCGCGCGCAGCCTGCTTGGCCAGCTCACCGCCCGCCAGCTGTCTGGCACCAGCCTGCAGCGCTACCAGCTGACCGGCGCCGAGCTGGCACTGGCCGACAAGCAGCCGGCGCAGGCCCTGGCCCTGCTGAAGGAACAGGGCGACAACGTCTTCCCCGCGCTGCGCACGCGCTGGCACGTAGCCCGCGCCAACGCGCTGCAGGGCACCGGCGATGCCTTCGGTGCCGCCACCGAGCGCGCCCGCGCCCACGCCAGCCTGACCGGCAGCGCACGCAGCGAGAACCAGGCCGCCATCGCCGGTCTGCTCGGTACGCTTGACGACGCCACCCTGCGCAGCCGTGCCGCCGCGCTGCCGGCCAACGACCCGCTGTACAACTTCGCCGGCCGTGCACTGATCGCGCGTGGCCTGCCGCTGCCGCGCCCGTTCGACCGCGATGGCGCCGCCCAGTTCGATACCAGCAAGCGCCCGCCGGCCATGAGCGACGGCTACCGTCCGCCGGCCAAGCTGGCCGTGCTGCTGCCGCTCAGCGGCCGCCTGGCCACCGCCGCGCAGCCGGTGCGTGATGGCCTGCTGGCCGCGTACTACGGCGAGACCCGCCGCCGCCCGGACATCAACTTCATCGACACCGCCGGTACCCCGGCCGGTGCGCTGGCCGCCTATGACAAGGCCGTCGCCTCCGGCGCCGACTTCGTGGTCGGCCCGCTGGGCCGTGACGAAGTGGATGCGGTCTATGGCCGCCAGCAGCTGCAGGTACCGGTGCTGGCCCTGAACCGTGGCAAGGACGCGCCGCCAGCCGGCAGCGCCGGCTTCTCGCTGGCGCCGGAAGACGACGGCATTGTTGCCGCCGAATATCTGCGCGGCCGCGAGCGCGGCAAGGCGCTGGTGATCAACAGCGCCGACGACACCGGCCGCCGTGCCGCCGCCGCCTTCGCCCAGCGCTTCGCCCAGCGTGGCGGCCAGGTGGTGGCCACCGTCGGCGTCAGCGACGCGGTTGGCGATGTCGGTGCGCAGGTGCGCAATGCCGGCCAGGTCGATGCCGTGTTCCTCGCCGTGCGCGCCCCGCAGGCCCGACTGCTGGCGCCGCAGCTGGCGCTGGCCGGTGCCGGTGGCGCCACCCGCGTTGGCACTTCGCAGCTGACCGTCGGCAGCGGCAAGGTGGAAGAAGACGTGGCGCTGGACGGCATCGTCTACCCGAACGAAGCCTGGAACGTGCGCAGCGTGTCCGGCCTGCCCTCGGCCAGCCAGGTCGCCAGCACCCTGCCCAGCGCACGCGGTGCGGCCGGCCGCCTGTTCGCCTTCGGCGCCGATGCCTGGAAGATCACCGCCTACCTGGACAAGCTGTCCAACGAAGGCGGCCTGGACGGTGCCACCGGCACCCTGTTCCTGGACAGCAATGGCAACATCCTGCGCCAGCCGGCCTGGTCGACCTTCAATGGCGGCCGGCCGATGCCGATCGTCGGTGGTCGCTGAGCGCAGCCAACGTGGCTCGGCGGTGGAAGCCGCCGCCGAGCAGCATCTGCAACAGGCCGGACTGCGGCCGCATGCGCGCAATGTGCGTTATCGCGGCGGTGAACTGGACCTGGTGATGGACGATGCCGGCACCGTGGTGTTCGTGGAGGTGCGCTACCGCGCGCGTTCCGATTTCGGTGGCGGTGCTGCCTCGGTGGATGTGCGCAAGTGCCGACGTGTAGCCCATGCCGCGTCGCTGTACCTGCAGGACCATCCCGCGCTTGCCGATGCGCCCTGCCGTTTCGATGTGGTGGAAGCTACGGGTGAACCACCGCAGTTGAACTGGCTGCGCGATGCGTTCCGGCTGGATGATTGCTGATGGTTGCCGTCCGCTCTGGTAGAGGCCGACCTTGGTCGGCGCTTCTGGGACTGGCCGGCACGACCATGGTGCGTGACTGATGCCGTCGATCATCACCCATGCCGCTGTACCGCTGGCGCTGTGGTGCGCCGCCGATCGCGGCCGCATTCCGGCGTGGCTGCTGGCTGCAGGTGTGGTCGCCGCGATGCTGCCCGATGCCGACGTGCTGGCCTTTGCCCTGCACATTCCGTATGCCGATGCGTTCGGGCATCGTGGTGCCAGCCATTCGTTGTTGTTTGCCTGCGTGCTGGCCGCGTTGGCCGCGGTGTGGGCGTTCTTTGGTAGCGGCCGACCTTGGTCGGCGGTTTCGCGCCAACCAAGGTTGGCACCTACCCAGCGAGGGCCAACGTTGGCGTCCACCGTACAGGCGGCGGCGTTCGTCTTCATCTGCGCCGCCAGCCATCCCCTGCTCGACGCAATGACCTCCGGTGGCCTCGGCGTTGCCCTCGCCTGGCCGTGGAGCGAACAGCGCTTCTTCGCCCCGTGGCGGCCGATCCGCGTTTCACCGTTTGCGCCGCAGTTCTTCAGCGCGCGCGGCATCGCCACCCTGCTCTCTGAACTGCGCTGGGTCTGGCTGCCGCTGGCCGGCGCCGTTGTTGCCTGGAAACTGATCCAACCCGCTCCTGCTGCCCCACGAGATCTGTCATGAGTACTGCCCTGCCCACCGCATTGATTGCCGAACTGTCTGCCCTGCTGGGAGCGGAGGGCTGGCGCATGGATGACAACGCGCTGGAGGCGAACGCGCAGGACAACTCGTGGCGCCACCAGCGCCCCGCTGCCGTCGCGCTGCCCGCCAGCGTCGAACAGGTGCAGGCACTGGTGCGTGCCTGTCGCGTGCATGGCGTAGCGCTGGTCGCGCGCGGCGCCGGCACCGGCACCACCGGTGCAGCCGTGCCGTTGCCGGGCAGCATCGTGTTGTCGTTCACCCGCATGGACCGCATCGTGGAGATCCGTGCCGGTGATCGCTGCGCCGTGGTGCAGCCCGGCGTGCTCAATGGAACGCTGCAGCAGGCGCTGGCGCCACATGGCCTGTTCTGGGCGCCGGACCCATCCAGCGCGGAGATCTGCAGCGTGGGTGGCAACCTGGCCTGCAACGCCGGTGGCCCGCGCGCGGTGAAGTACGGCACCAGCCGCGACAACGTGCTGGGCCTGGTCGCGGTCACCGGCACCGGCGAGGTGATCCGCTGCGGTGGCGCCTACACCAAGGACTCCACAGGCTACGACCTCACCCACCTGCTGGTGGGCAGCGAAGGCACGCTGGCGCTGATCGTGGAAGCCACCCTCAAGCTGACCCCGCTGCCGGTCAGCCAGGCCGGTCTGCGCGTGCTGTACCGCGACGCCGACGCGGCGGCGGCAGCGGTATCTCGCCTGATGTCGCAGCCGGTGGTGCCCACGCGCCTGGAATTCATGGACGCCCGCAGCCTGGAGCTGCTGCGCCTCAATGGTGCCGAGGTGCCCGAGGCGGGCGCGATGCTGCTGGTCGAAGCCGATGGTGACCACGATACCCTGCCCTACCTGTTGCAGGCACTGGCCAGCGCCGCCGAAGGCGACGGCATGATCGAACTGGACGTGGCAATGGAAGGCCGCGCACGCGACCAGTTGTGGGCCGCACGCAAGGCGCTGTCACCCGCACTGCGCACCGTCGCGCCCGGCAAGATCAATGAAGACGTGGTGGTACCGGTGTCGCGCATTCCGGAACTGGTGGCCGGCGTGCAGGCATTGGCACGCGAGTACACGCTGACCATCGTCACCTTCGGTCATGCCGGCAACGGCAACCTGCACGTCAACATTCTTTACCACCCGGACGATGCCGACGAGAACGCACGCGCGCATGCCGCGCTGCCGAAGATCTTCGAACTGACGCTGTCACTGGGAGGCACGTTGTCGGGAGAACACGGCATTGGATTGGCCAAGCGCGATTTCATGACGCAGGCGTTCAGCCCGGCCACGCTGGCGACGATGCGCGCGATCAAGACCGCGCTGGACCCGGATGGAATTCTCAACCCGGGCAAGGTGCTGCCGCCGGTGTGATGCCTGATTGCACCGGGGTCAGATCCCATCGTTTGCGCCCACCGCACTGTAGAGCCGAGCCCACGCTCGGCTGCTCTCCGTTCAGATCACGATGCACCCGCGCTTCGCGCGGTGAGCCGAGCATGGGCTCGGCTCTACAGAGGTCCGCGTGCCGGAAGGGTTGGGGTCGGATCCCATTGCCAAGCAATGGGCTCCGACCCCGGCACGCCCGCTTACCAGGCCATGCGCACGCCCACCTGGCCACCCACGTTGCGGTAGCCATGGTCACCGCGCTGTACACTCAGCCCGCCCCATGCGCCCCAGCGCTGGCCCAGCTTCAACTCGGCACCGGCCTGCATTTCATAGCGATTGCGCGGCACATCCGCGCCCAGCGTGTCATCGTTGAACTGCAACGTGCTGGTGCCGCTGCCACGCAGCCAGTTCACGCCCAGGTACGGCTGCACGGTGTTGCCGGCTGCAGTGCCATGACCGAACACGCGCACGCCCAGGCGCCCGCTCAGGCCACCGGCATCGGCGTGGTCGATCACCGTGCCATTGCTCTCCACGTGGCGATCCGCACGGTAGTCCGCATACGTCAGCTGCAGCTGCGGCTGCACGTAGAGCGAACTGGCAGCACCCTGCCACACATTGAAGGTATGGCCCATTTCCAGTGACGCAGTGGCCACGCGCGCATCATAGTGCTCCGGCTCCAGGCCGATACCCTGCACACGGTTGTCGAAGCGGCCGAACTGCATGGTCGCATCCACATAGGCACCGCCGGTGCCTTCCGCATCCTGCAACCAGGTGCCGTACACACCCAGGGCGGTACCACGCACGCGGCCGGTGGCGCTGTAGCCGGTCAGATCCGAAACGACACGGTTGTCGGCACGACCATTGCCCAGCATCACGCCGAACGCAGCATTGCCCTTGCGCAGCAGGTCACTGCCAATCTGAAGCACCGACGTATTGCCGTCCACGGACAGCTGCCCACCAACGGCAGTGAAGTCCGCATTGCTACGACCCACGCGTGCCCATGCAGTGCGCTCACCCGTGAGGGTGCCGGTGCGATCATGCATCCGGTGCGCGAACATGTTCACTGCGGCGGACTGGTTCGCCAGATAGGCACCGGCTTCCGGGCGCAGCACCGGCGGCGGCCGGATCGGATCGACGATTCCGCCGCCGCCCCCGCCTTCACCGCCTTCACCCGGATCCGGACCCGGGCCTGGGTTCACCACGCAACCCGGCGCACCCGGGTCGTCTTCGCAGACGTCAAACCACTGCGAGCGCAGATACCAATGACCATCGCTGGGATCGCCCAGACCGCCCTGGAACAGGAAGTACTCGTACGAACCGCCCACCGCACGCCCGGTCAGCGCATAGCTGGCCAGCGATGCGCCGTCCACTTCGATCAGCTGGATGCCATCCACAGTGGGCGCCCCCACACCGCCGATGTTCCTCACCGCAATCAGGGCATCACCATAAGTATCACCGCGCACGTGCAGGCGGTCGATGGCCGAATCATCGCCAGCCAGCGCGCCCTGGAACAGGAAGGTGGCGCCCTCGCTGTGCAGGTCACCTTCCACCGTGAGCGTATTGAAGCGGCCGCTGCCATCGGACAACGCCACCACGCTGTCGCGCGCCTGCAACTCGTCCACGGTCGCATCGCCGGTCAACGTCCATTGGCTGCCGCGTTCAAGCACAAGCGTCTGCACCAGATTGGAAGACCCCTGCCACAGCGCGCCATCCGCCAGGCGCACGTGTACATCGGACTGCGGCACCAGTCCGGCGTCTTCGTCCTCGGGCGTGATGACGATATCGCCGTGCAGCTGAGAGCCCCCTTCCAGCGCCACGTCGAAGCGGCCGGCGACGGCAGCATCCAGCGCCAGGCCGATGCCATTGCCACCGGACACCACCACGCCGTTACTCAACGTCAGCGCCGGATCGCGGCTGCTGCGCAACCAGATGCCACCGTGCTGGGCACTTACCAGCGAGCCACCATCGATGCTCATGCGGCCGTTGTCGTTGATCACCGCCGCCCAGGCACCTTCACCTTCGGTGCGCACGTGGGTATTGGCCAGCGTCATTTCGCCCACACCACCGGAGAGCACACCATGCGCGCCCTCACCGGTGGTCAGCACGGTGCTGTCCACCAGATCGATGCTGCCGCCCTTTCGTGCCACGGCCCCTATGGCGTTGTCGCCGGTAGTGCTCAGCAACGTATCAAGGGCATCGATGCGAGGGCGTACCGTGCCGCTGAGTTCCGCGTACAGCGCATGGCTGGACGCGCCCGTGGTGTGGACCTCCGCGCCGTCCAGCGTCACCGCACCGCCGCGATTGTCGATGCCAACCCGATTGTCACCTTCGCTACGGACCACACTGCGCAGGAGTTCCAACGTTGCCGAGTCGTAAACTGCAATCGTGGCCGCCCCTCCATCACCCAGCAGTTCGGATCCCTCGACATGGGCGGTAGTCCCCAGCCCTGAGAGCCGCAGCGCCCCGTTCGCCGCATGCACACGACTGCCCGTCAGCTCCAGCCGCGCACCACCAATCGCGCTGATGCCATAGTCACCGCGAACATCCACCGATTCCAGTCGCATGCTCCCACCGTGGGCTTCGACGGCCGTGCTCCCTGCTGCAACTGCGGTAACGGAACCTCCAAGCAAGGCGACGTCGCCGCCACCTGCCAGACCGGTCCCCAAGCCCTGCACCGTGATGTGCACATTGCGCAGCTCGCCGGTACTGCCTGCGTGGATGGCGACGCCAAGACCTGCACCCTCATGGACAACCTGTGTGTCCTGCAGGTGCAGGGCGGCGCCCGAGTTGGCCAGGGCGACGTAGTTCCCCGCGCCGCGGCTGACCAGGGTGCTCCCTGCGATCCGTGCCGTACTGCCCGCACCACTGACCATCACCGCGTTGGCATTGCTTCCTTCCACGGTGATCGCACCGCCGCCCAACTCCAAAACACCGCCGCCACTGACCATCACGCCGTGCGCGCCATTGCCACGGGTGAGAATGTCTGCGTGGCCAACGCTGGCAGCGGAACCCACAACGTTCATGCCGTGACTGGCTGAACCCTGTGTCTCGATGCTGACCCTGGCGATCTGGATCGCACCGTCAGCGCCGGAAATGGACACGCCTGCTGCATTGTCGCCACGGGTGGTGATGGTGGCATCGGCAACGTACAGGCTGCTGCCGGTGCCTTCCACGCGGATGCCAGCAGCCCCATTTCCCTCGGTGGCCAGCACGACCGCATCGTTGGCCGCGATGCGGCCGCCGTTGAGTACATGGAACGCGTGCGCGTCGACACCGGTGGTGGAATAGCTGCCGCCCGCGGGATTCTCATGGGTGCCATCAGCCACCACCTGCTGAGCCTGGACGGCAGGTGAGACGAACAGCGCGCCCGCCAGGGCGATTGCGAGGGGATGGTGATGCGGGGAAGCAGTGCGCATTCGAGGTCTCCGGGAAGTGGCCGACATGCTCGCGGCACGACCAACGCCCCACTATCGAATCCGTTGCAATCACGGCTGCGTCCGAATGTCGCAGATCGCAAGGCCCCATATCCGTGCCTTAACGGCTCCCATAGCGGATTAGCCCGCCAAGCGCGCTTTGCAACTAATTGCATGGGAACACTCCCGCAGCGAGCCGACACTTTGGGCCATTCCAGATACGCACATTCGCAAACAACCGCCCACCTCACACTTTCTTCACGAGTTGCAGGCTTATACGTCACCCCGCTGAACAGGGGTTTCCGGTTGTCATGCAGTGTCCCGCTCGCTTCTCTCTGCAAAGGACAAGACCATGCACCTT
>NZ_JCAFVQ010000006.1:0-155632 GCF_059372535.1 Stenotrophomonas sp. YJH_SMC_43 | reverse complement strand
TGTGGAACCACCCGATCCCATCCCGAACTCGGAAGTGAAACGCAGCTGCGCCGATGGTAGTGTGGCTCAAGCCATGCGAGAGTAGGTCATCGCCAGGGTTTACACCCAAAACCCCGCTGCTCACGCAGCGGGGTTTTTCTTATTAAGTGAAGGCATTGCTTTTCTGGATACCTTCCGCCCCAAGGGCAAGATCGCGAAGCTGGCGCTGCAAGCGCTGCTGCAACCGTCTCCCTGGTGAAATTAGCGCTGTGGAACCACCCGATCCCATCCCGAACTCGGAAGTGAAACGCGGCTGCGCCGATGGTAGTGTGGCTCAAGCCATGCGAGAGTAGGTCATCGCCAGGGTTTACACCCAAAACCCCGCTGCTCACGCAGCGGGGTTTTTCTTTGACCGCCGCGAGCGGCGGCGCCAACCACGGTTGGCGACTACCGATAGCAGAGGGATCAGCGGTAGATCCACGCCATGCGTGGATGCTCCCCGCAAGGAACCAAGGCGCCAACCCAGGTTGGCCGCTACACACAGCAGGCCAGGGTTGGCACCCACCAATGGCGGAGCGCACAAAAAAAAACGGCGCCCCGTGGGGCGCCGCTCTGCTCTCAACGATGTTCAGTCGAGCATGGCCCGACTTACTTGGCCGGGGCCTTGTCCTTCATCATCGCGTCGCGAGCCGCCTTGAACGGGTTGCCCTCATACCAGTTCGGCCAACGATCGCCACCGGCCAGTTCCTTGCCGACGCCGTACATCAGCTGCAGGTCTTCCACCGTACCGTCCAGCTTCCAGGTGGCCGCGTCGAACTCGTCCTTCGGGCCATGGTAGCGGTTGGCGCCGTAGTCCGCCGCGGCCTTGCGGCCAGCGTCCACGCCACCCTCGCGCAGGTCTTCGCCGCCATCGGCGTACAGGGCCGGCACGCCGGCCTTGGCGAAGTTGAAGTGATCCGAACGGAAGTAGAAGCCGCTCTGCACCGAGGTCTCACCATGCAGCGTGCGGTCCTGGGCCGCAGCCAGCGGCTTGAGGATGTCTTCCAGCTCCGAGCTGCCGAAGCCGGTGACGGTCACGTCCTTGGCACGGCCGGCCACCGACATCGCATCGATGTTGATCACACCGGCGATCTTGTCCAGCGGGAAGGTCGGATGGGAGACGTAGTACTTCGAACCCAGCAGGCCGGACTCTTCCAGAGTCACCGCCAGGAACACCACCGAACGTTCCGGCTTCGGCTCCTGGTGGGCCATGGCTTCAGCCACCTCGAGGATGCCGGCCACGCCGGTCGCGTTGTCGACCGCACCGTTGTAGATGTTGTCGCCGGTTTCACCCTCGTGCTTGCCCAGGTGGTCCCAGTGCGCCATGTACAGCACGGCTTCGTCGGCACGCTTGCTGCCCGGCAAAACGCCCACCACGTTGCGCGACTGCTTCTGCGCGATCTGGCTCTTCAGGTCGACCGCGGCGGTGGCCTTCAGCGGCACCGGCTTGAAGCCGCGCTTGCTCGCATCCTTGTAAGCCTGCGCCAGGTCCAGGCCGGCACGGGCAAACAGCGCCTTGGCGGCGTCGGCGCTCAGCCAGCCCTGCACCGGAATGCGGGCATCCGGGTCATCCTTCGCCGGCAGGTCGTACTGCGGCCCGGCCCAGGAGTTCTTCACCACGTCCCAGCCATAGGAGGCACCGGCAGTGTCGTGCACGATCAGCGCGGCAGCGGCGCCCTTGCGCGCTGCCTCCTCGAACTTGTAGGTCCAGCGGCCGTAGTAGGTCATGCGCTTGCCGTCGAACAGCTTCGCGTCATCGACATGGAAGCCCGGGTCGTTGACGAACATCACGACCGTCTTGCCCTTCCAGTCCTGGCCGGCGTAGTCGTTCCACTTCTGTTCGGGCGCATCGACGCCGTAGCCGACGAACACCAGGTCGCTGGCATCGACCTTCACCTCGGCCTGGCCGGTACGGGTACCCACCACCATGTCGGTGCCGAACTTCAGCTCGGTGGTCTTGCCGCCCTGGGTGATCTTCAGCACGGTCGACGCGTCGGCCGTGGTCTCGGTCATCGGCACATCCTGGAACCAGCTGTCACCGTTGCCGGGCTGCAGGCCGATGCGCTGCATCTGGTCGCGGATGTAGTTGACCGTCAGTTCCTCGCCCTTGCTGCCCGGGGCGCGGCCTTCGAATTCATCCGAAGCCAGCGTCTTGACCATCTCGGCGAAGTCGCCGGCGTTGATCTCCGGCGAGAACGCATGGGTCGCCGGCTTGGCAGCGGCGGTGTCGGTGGCCGGCGCGGGCGCCGGCGTGTCTTCGCCTTTGCAGGCACTGAGCGCGGCCGCAGCGGCCAGGCACAGGAGGAGTTTGCGGGGCATCGTCGATTCCTGGAAAACAAAGGGCGGCCGTACCTCGTGTACGACCGGTAACAGCGAGTATCACCGAACCGATGGGCGCGGTGTGCTCAGTCCGCCGGAGCGGTTTCGGTGTCGAACGGGATCGGGTCGGCGCCGGTCACCGGGCCGATGCGGGCCGTGCGGTGCACGTACAGCACCACCTCGCGCTCGAACTGCAACGGGCCGTCGACCACGGCATTCGGGCCGATGATCACGCGTGGCTTGCGGCTGGCGGTCAGCGAGACGCTGAAGTTCGGCTTGCGCACGTGCACACCGCCTTTGACCTGCGAACCGATGCCCACAGTGATGTCACCGTTGACGGTTTCCACGTCGTTGCCGACGCGGCTTTCGACCAGCCCGATGCCACCGTTCACGGTTTCAACGCCGCCTTCGATCTGGCTGCCGCGATCGCTGAAGATGCTGCCGTTGACGGTGCTGACGTTGCCATGGGCGATCACTTCGCGGCCCAGGCGCACACCGCCGTTGACCGTTTCGATCTTGCCGGTGCGCGCGCGATCGGCGACCTTCACCCCGCCGTTGACGGTGTCGATGCTGCCGGTCTCGACGCCTTCGCCGACGCGGATGCCGCCGTTGACGGTGTCCAGCTTGCCGTAGCGCTGGCCGGGTTCGGCGCTGATGCTGCCGTTGACCTTGCTGATGTTCTCCTGGGCGCAGACCGGTCCGGTGGCCAGCAGTACGCCCAACAGCAGCGGAATGGAGAGAGCTTTCATGGGGACCTCGATGGATGTGCGGCTGGCAGGCCGCGTGCGGAGATGTCACCATTCCCCGGTATCCCCCGCAACTGCCTGAAGTCACTGGAAAGCCCTTGCGCAACAACGTCTTCCCATCACGCCGACATCACATCGCCGCTGCCCGCGGCGGGCGCGGCCTGCTGTTGGGGCTGGCCTTGGCACTGGCGTTGCCGTTGCCGGGTGCCGCGCAGACCACGCGCGAGACCGAGCGCAAGCTGCAGAAACTGCGCAGTGAGCTGAAGGGCGTGGCGCAGGAGCGCCGGCAGATCGAAGGCCAGCGTGGCCAGGCCTCGCAGCAGCTGCGCGAGGCAGATGAGAAGGTGGCCCGCACCGGCCGTGCGCTTGCGCAGACGGAAACCGCGCTGCGCGAGCAGGGAAGGGCCCTGGCCGAGGCCGAACAACGCCGCAGCACGCTGCAGGCCAACCTCGCCCAGCAGCATCGCGAGCTGGCCGGCCTGCTGCGTGCAGCCTACCAGCTGGGCAACCACGCACCACTGAAGCTGCTGTTGTCGCAGGACACGGTAGCCGATGCCAATCGCGCCCTGGCCTACCATCGTTACCTGCAACGCGAGCGTGCGCAGCGGATCACCACGCTGACCGCCGACCTGAAGGAACTGGAAGCGCTGCAGGCGCAGATCGCCGAGCGCAAGCAGAAGCTGCAGGGTGCACAACAGGACCAGAAGCAGCAGGCGGCGGCGCTGGAAGCCGACCGTCGCGATCGCGCCAAGACCGTGGCCTCGCTGGACGAACGCTTCAAGGACCAGCGCGAGAAGGAACAGGCGCTGGGCCAGGACGCCAAGGCGCTGGAAACACTGCTGGCCAATCTGCGCGCGGCCGCCGCCCGCGCCGAGGCCGAGCGTCGCGCGGCTGCACGCCGAGCCGCCGCCGAAAAGGCCGCTGCCGAGCGGGCCGCACGCCAGGCCGCTGCGCAGGGCCGCCCGCCGCCGCCGACCAAGGTTCCGCCGGCGGTGGCGTCGGCACCGGCGCCGAAGGTCGGTGGCCTGGGCTGGCCCTTGTCCGGCAACCTGCTGGCCCGCTATGGCGGCAAGCTGCCTGATGGCCGCACCAGCAGTGGCGTGCTGATCGGTGCACCGGCCGGCAGCACCGTCACTGCGGTGGCCGATGGCACTGTGGTGTTCTCCGACTGGATGACCGGTTACGGCATGATCCTGATCGTCGACCACGGCAACGGCTACATGAGCCTGTACGCCCACAATGACACCCTGCTCAAGGACGCCGGTGCACGGGTCAGTCGTGGCGATGCGGTGGCCAAGGTCGGCAATTCTGGCGGCCAGGGTGTCACCGCGCTGTACTTCGAGCTGCGTCGTGGCGGGCAACCGGTGAATCCGGACAGCTGGCTGCAGCGGCGCTGAATCCAGCGCTTCCGCGTGCAGGGCGGATTCAACGGGAATTTAGCTGTGCTTCGCGCATAATCGGTGCATGTGCCTTGGGCACCATGCCACCGTCGACAGGAGTGATCCATGCGCGCAGCCCGTACCGCCACCCTCTTGCTGGCCCTGTTGCCAGCGCTGTCCTGGGCGCAGCAGACCGCGCCCGCCCCGAGCCAGGAAACCGGCGGGCAGGCAGCGAGCAGCGAGGAGGCGGTGACCTCGAAGGTGCCGCTGGAGGACATCCGCCGCTTCGTGGCCGTCTACAACGCAGTGCGGGCCGCCTACGTCGATCCGGTCGATGACAAGAAGCTGATGCAGGCCGCGGTGCGTGGCCTGCTGCTCGACCTCGACCCGCACAGCACCTACTTCAACAAGGAAGACGCGCAGGCGTTCGACGAACAGGCCAGCGGCGCCTACGAAGGCATCGGCGTGGAGCTGCAGCAGCAGCCCGACAACGCCAGCATGAAGGTGATTTCGCCGATCGACGACACGCCGGCGGCGAAGGCCGGCATCCTCGCCGGTGACCTGATCATCGCCATCGACGGCAAGCCGATCAGCGCGATCGATGCCAGCGAACCGCTGCGCGGCCCGGCCGGAAGCAAGGTGGTGCTGACCATCGTGCGCGAAGGCAAGCCCAAGGCCTTCGATGTCAGCCTCACCCGGCAGACCATCCGCGTGACCAGTGTGCGCAGCCGCCTGCTGGAACCGGGCTATGGCTATATCCGCCTGAGCACGTTCCAGGCCGACACCGGTTCGGACTTCCAGAAGCACGTGCAGCAGCTGCAGAAGCAGTCCGGTGGCCAGCTCAAGGGCCTGGTGCTGGATCTGCGCAGCAACCCGGGTGGCCTGCTGACCGCTGCCGTGCAGGTGGCCGACGACCTGCTCGACAAGGGCAACATCGTCAGCACCCGCGGCCGCATCAGCATCAGCGATGCACGCTTCGATGCGACCCCGGGCGATCTGTTGAAGGGTGCACCGGTGGTGGTGCTGGTCGATGCGGGTTCGGCCAGTGCCTCGGAAGTGCTGGCCGGCGCACTGCGCGACAACAAGCGCGCCCGCGTGGTCGGCAGCCGCACCTTCGGCAAGGGCTCGGTGCAGACCGTGCTGCCGCTGGACAACGGTGATTCGGTGAAGCTGACCACCGCGCGTTATTACACGCCCAGCGGCAAGTCGATCCAGGCCACCGGCATCGTGCCGGAGGTCGAACTGAAGCCTGCGGCGCGCCCGGAAGACGAGGCGCTGCCGGCCAGCCTGAGCGATTACAGCGAAGCGACCCTGCCGGGCCATCTGCGCGGTGACGACGAAGGCACCGAGGGCTACCACGCCGGCGCCGTACTGCCGGGCGATGGCCCGATCAACGACGCGCTGGCCGAGCTGAAGAATCCGGGTTCGGTGGCTGCACGCTTGAAGGCCGAAGCGGCGAAAGCGGATGCGGCGAAGGCCGCGAAGGCCACGAAGGCCACAGCTGCGAAGCCGGAGGCGAAGGTAGAACCGAAGCCGGAAGCGAAGCCGGAAGCAAAGCCGGAAGCACCGGAAGCAAAGCCGGAAGCAAAGCCCGCACCGGCTCCGGCCAAGCCCTGATTCTGTAGCGTCGAGCCGTGCTCGACTGATCTACGAACGAACGAACGAGCGGGTGAGCGTGACGCCGGCCAGCGGCCGGCTCCCCAAGGGTTCAGAAGCCGTGCCGCTTGCGCAGCCGGCGGGCAATGGCCGCCCGCACGTAGACCCCGTACACCACGCCGAACACGAAGCCGCCGATGTGCGCCCACCAGGCCACCATGCCGAAGCTCGGGCCGATATGGGCGAACACCACCTGCAGCGCCGCCCAGACGCCGATCAGCAGGTAGGCCGGGGCGCGCACGAACTCCAGGAACAGGCCCAGCGGGATCACCACGCCCAGCCGGGCGCCCGGGAACAGGGCCAGATAGGCGCCGATCAGCGCTGACACCGCACCGCTGGCACCGATGATGATCTGGTCCGGGCTGCCCATGGTGTAGATGGCCACCAGATTGGACACCGCACCGCCGACCAGGAACAGCAGCAGCAGGCGCCACGGGCCCAGCACCCGTTCGGCGGGCAGGCCGAAGATCAGCAGGAACACCAGATTGCCCAGCAGGTGTGACCAGTCCGCGTGCAGGAACAGGGCGGTGAACAGGCGCAGCACGCTGCCGTCCTGCAGGGTCGCCCACCAGTCCAGCGGGTGGGTCAGGCCGGTGGACAGGGCGCCCCAGTCCAGCCAGAGGCTGCCCCGGGCGTCATCCGGACGCGAGATCGACCACAGGAACGCCAGCCACAGTGCCGCAAACAGCACGGGCGTGGCCCAGCGCAGGGCTGCCTTCTTGCGCGACGGGAGGGAGACGAACATGGCACTAGCCTAGCGTGAGGGCGCTTACGGCGGGGATTGTCCTGTTCAGCTTTTGAGACGAAAAAAGCGCCTGCGCTGTTATTGTTTCATTAACAGGTCTGGGTAATACTCGCATACGGCGTCGTATGTCGGGAGGGGAATCCGGCGCGCTCCGAAGGGCCCCAAGGCCCGCCGGGCGCAGGCGCACTCAGAGCACCATCACCGCTTACCGGAGAGAGAGAACTACGATGCAAACCGCTTCCACCATTGCCCGATTGACCCTGCTGGCCGTCGGCGTTGCCGGTGCGCTGGCTGCTGCCGACGCCAATGCCGCTGCCTTCCAGCTGAAGGAAAACAGCGCCAAGGGCCTGGGCCGCGCGTTCGCCGGCTCCGGCAGCGCCGAAGGCGACGCCTCCATCATCGCCGTCAACCCGGCCGGCATGCGCCAGCTCGATGGCACCCTGGTCCAGGGCGACCTGAGCGCCATCAGCTTCAAGGCCGAGTTCAAGGGCCAGGGCCGCAATGCAGCAGGCCGTCCGCAGACCGGTGGTGACGGCGGCGACGCCGGCATGATCGCTCCGGTTCCGGCCGCGTACTTCCACATGCCGATCGGCGAGAAGGCCCACTTCGGTGTGTCGCTGACCGCACCGTTCGGCTTCAAGACCGAATACGACAACGGTTGGGTCGGTCGTTACAGCGGCCTGAAGACCGATCTGAAGGCCATCGACCTCGGCTTCGCCGCGTCGTATGACGTCAACCCGTACGTGTCCTTCGGCGCGTCGGTGTTCGTCGAGCACCTGACCATCGAGCTGAGCAACGCCGTCGACTACGGCAGCATCCTGGCCGGTGCCGGTGCTCCGGGCTTCGCCCCGGGCAGCGCCGATGGCACCCTGAAGATCGAGGGTGACAACAATGCTGTGGGCTGGACCGTCGGTGGCCTGTTCTCGATCGACGAGAACACCCACATCGGCCTGAGCTACCGTTCGAAGGTCGAGCACAAGATCACCGGTGGTGATGCGACCTTCAGCGGCGCCGACCGCGCCCGTTCCCTGCTGACCAACTCGCCGCGTACCCGCGGTTGGTTCATGGACACCAGCGGCAAGGCCACGGTGACCATGCCGGCCTCGGCCACCCTGAGCGTGACCCACAAGGTCAACGACCGCTGGACCGTGATGGGCGACGTGACCCGCACCGCCTGGTCGACCGCCTTTGACAGCGTCACCGTCGACTACGCTTCGCCGCAGGCGGATTCGGTCCTGGAGTTCGGCTACCGTGACACCACCTTCGTGTCGCTGGGCGCCGACTACAAGCTGAGCGACACCGTCACCCTGCGCGGTGGTGTTGCGCTGGACCAGACCCCGACCACCGACGCCCACCGCGACGTCCGCGTGCCGGATACCAGCCGCAAGTGGCTGTCGCTGGGCGTGGGCTGGACCCCGTCGCAGAACACCGAGTGGAACTTTGGCTACACCCACCTGTTCACCAGCGATCCGAACGTGAACGTGCGTGCGACCACTGCCAACCAGGGCAACTCGCTGTCGGGCAAGTACAAGGTCCGTGGCGACGTGCTGGCCGCTTCGTTCCAGTACAAGTTCTGATTCGGGCGATTGCGTGAAGCAGTACGAAGGAGGCCCCGCGCGAGCGGGGCCTTTTTTCGTCAATGCCAAACCTTGAGGTCAACGAACGTCCTTCCGTCGTTCGTTCCAATGAACCAGCGGCCGTCATTGGAATGGATACCTATGTCAGTCCTGCCGTCCCCGTTCCAGTCACCGGCAAATGGTGTGAATGGAGCACCGCCAGGGTCGGACAGATCATTGCCAAAGCCGCTCAGAACCTGACGGGTAGCGATGAAGTTCAGGCCATCCCCGTCGGCAAGAAACCATCGTCCATCACGTGACTTCACGCCGACATCGGCCTTGCCATCGCCGTTCCAATCACCAACAACAGGCAGGAATGGCGCTCCTGCGGGGTCGAGCAGATCATTGCCGAAATTCGCGAGCGCAAGACGCTCATAAGTAAACCCTGTGCCAGTGCTGGTTGCCATGTACCAACGACCGTCCGAGGTCTTTGCGCCTAGGTCCGTGCGTCCGTCACCATTCCAATCGCCGCTCAGCACATGAACCCCCCCCCTCCATTGTCGACGTTCTCGTTGAGGAAGTTGGAGAGCACAAGTGCGGGGTTTCTGAATCTGCTACCGTCGCTGAAGGCGACGTACCAATGCCCGTCCCTTGCCTTCATGCCGATATCTGTGAGTCCGTCGCCATTCCAATCTCCTGCAATCGCTACGAAGTCCCCTGCAGGATCGGAATGGGTGTTGCCAAATCCAATCAGCCATTCGCCGGGCCTGTCAAACTTCCGGCCATCGCCCAATGCCACGAACCAGTGTCCATCCTGACCCTTCACTGCGATATCAGTGATTCCGTCGCCATTGAAATCTCCAGTGAGTCGCTGGAAAGGTGCAGCACCCGGGTCCTTTTGATTGTCACCGAATTCCGAGAACCACTGCGCGGGGACCGAGGGCGAATTCCCAATGAGTGAGACTTGCCAGGTCCCTCGATCCGACGCAGCAAGCAGGTCGGAGCGCCCATCTCCATTGAAATCGCCGGTCATCGGCTCCCAGTGGAAGCGCGCATCGTTTGCTCCCATCATGTCCTGTGCGCTCGTTAGCACATGGATAATGTCGTTGTCCTCGCCAGGATCGATGCTGTACTGGACCATCTCAGGGTGATAGTCGGGGCGGCCATACTCGCGCGATTCCCAGTTCCAGGCTGTTGCCAGGTCGATGCCAAGGTAGTGCCTTGCAAGGATGATGGACATTGGAGTGTCGTGCAGGTTGTTGCTCGACCAAGCCGTTCCACCAGGCACGCCAAACTCGCCGATCCAGAGCGGCTTTCCCATCGTTACGGCAATGCCATTGAAATACCTGAGAATCTCCCCTGCATTCAATGTGTTACCGCTAACGTCCTGCAAGTCGAACTGGCTGTAAAGATGTACGGTGACGATATCGACATTGGGGCTGGCGTTGTAGTAACGGAAGTAGTCGCCAGCATCGTTGAACGTCCCGACAACATCCCCCAAAGGAAGGTCTCCGTCTCCTTCCTGCATTGCGCCGGTTGCGATCAGGTGATTGCCATCGATGGCCTTGATGGCGGCAGCCAGTTCATCGAAATAGTCCCTGATCTGTTCGCGAGTGACGCAGAGATCTTGGGGATTCCTGTGCTTTGCAGCAAGATTGCCCTCGTTGGTGAGCTCCCAGAACAGGACGACCCGAGAGTCACGATAGCGACTGACCAGGTCGAGAGCGAACGACTTCATGCCGGCGCGATTCTCGCTACCCGGCAGCATTGGAAGAGAGAAAGGGTAGCGTGCACAGGCCGAGCCCGAGGGACGCAGCCGCTCATCAGGATCGTAGTAGCCGGTGACAAGAGCGGGGACCAGTACGATCCCAAGTATTTCGGCATCCTGCACGAGTTGGTCGTACGCTGCGAAGTACCCGGCCCGCGTATCTGCAGATTTCCAGCGCTCAACCGCAGGGAATCGGGTCGTGGCTTCGTTGTATGTGCCAGCAGCAAAGAAGCGGACCATCCGGAAGCCAGCGGCCCGCGCTCGGGTCAGTTTTGCCCGCCCTGATGCAGGCTCGGTCATGTACAAGTGAGCAAGATCAAACATGTTGATCGATGGGAGCTCAGGAATGGTTCCGTCGATATCGAGCGCGCCGTTGGTCACCCGTAGAAAGCCAGTGCTAGTGGCCTTTCCCACGTCGGCCGCGAGAGCCGCAAATGGAGCAGATAGCGAGAGCGCGACTGCCAGCACTCCCATACCAAAACGATGCATTCCGTCGTCCTCGTTGGTTGGAGTGTTGAGTCTCCAAGGGATCTCGAGGGAGTTCAAGGTCTGGAACTCGTGATTCCGCCAGATGAAGGGGGGCGTATTCTGCGCAGCACGGGCGGGTGACAATAGCGCGATGAACCTGTCCGACCCGAACTTCCAGCTGGAGCTGGCCGCCAACATCGCCGTCGCCGGCTCGATCCTGCTGGCGGGCCGCAACAACGTGCACACCTGGTGGCTGGGCATCGTCGGCTGCGCGCTGTTCGCGGCGGTGTTCGAGCGCTCTCACCTGTATGCAGACATGGTGCTGCAGTTCTTCTTCATCGCCATCAGCGTGCTGGGCTGGTGGCAGTGGCTGCGCGGCGACCACGGTGCACCCCTGCCGATCACCTCATTGCGACCGCGTGCCTGGGCGTGGCTGGCACCACTGGCGGTGGTGGCGACCTTCGGCTACGGCTGGATGCTGACCCGCCTGACCAACGCCTACGCGCCCTACATCGATTCGGCGGTGCTGGTGCTGAGCGTGATCGCCCAGATCCTGATGATGCGGCGCAAGCTGGAATCGTGGTGGGTGTGGCTGCTGGTGAATACCGTCGCGGTGCCGCTGTACTACAGCCGTGGCCTGCATCTGACCTCGATCCTGTACGTGGGCTTCTGGATCAACGCACTGGTGGCGTTGCGCCACTGGCGCAATCTGATGCGGGTGTAGAGCCGAGCCCATGCTCGGCTGGACCGTTCAAGCCGAGCATGGGCTCGGCTCTACAGCAAGCAATGCACAAAAAACCCCGCTTTCGCGGGGTTTCTCGTTTGCCGCATCAACCGGGCGATCAGTCGCCCAGGGTCAGCAGCGAAGCGTTGCCGCCTGCGGCGGTGGTGTTCACCGTCACCGTCTTCTCGGTGGCGAAACGCAGCAGGTAGTGCGGGCCGCCGGCCTTCGGACCGGTGCCGGACAGGCCCTGGCCGCCGAACGGCTGCACGCCGACCACCGCACCGATCTGGTTGCGGTTGACGTAGACGTTGCCGACGTGGACGCCGTTGCTGATGCGATCAACGGTTTCGTCGATGCGCGAATGCACGCCCAGGGTCAGGCCGTAGCCGGTGGCGTTGATCTGGTCGATCACCGCGTCGAGCTGGTCGCCCTTCCAGCGGATGACGTGCAGCACCGGACCGAACACTTCCTTCTGCAGCTGGCCCAGGTCCTTCAGTTCGTACGCGCGCGGTGCGAAGAAGGTGCCATTGGCGGCTTCGGCGGACAGCTCGGCGGCAGCGATCAGGCGCGCTTCGCGGTCCATGCGTTCGGCGTGGTCCTGCAGGATCTTCAGTGCATCGGCGTCGATCACCGGGCCGACGTCGGTGGACAGCAGGCCGGGGTTGCCGACCTTCAGCTCCTTCATCGCACCGGCCAGCATGGTCATCACCTTGTCGGCGATGTCGTCCTGCACGAACAGCACGCGCGCGGCCGAGCAGCGCTGGCCGGCGGAGGTGAAGGCCGAACCGATCGCGTCCTTGACCAGCTGTTCCGGCAGCGCCGAGGAATCGGCGATGAAGGCATTCTGGCCGCCGGTCTCGGCAATCAGCACACCGATCGCGGCGTCACGTGCAGCCATCGCGCGGTTGATCGCACGCGCGGTCTCGGTGGAACCGGTGAAGGCCACGCCGGCCACGCGCGGGTCGGCGGTCAGCGCGGCACCGACGGTGGCACCGTCGCCCGGCAGGAACTGCACCACCTCGGCCGGCACGCCGGCGTCGTGCAGCAGCTTCACCGCGTAGTAGCCGATCAGGTTGGTCTGCTCGGCCGGCTTGGCGATCACGCTGTTGCCAGCGGCGAGTGCAGCGGCCACCTGGCCCAGGAAGATCGCCAGCGGGAAGTTCCACGGGCTGATGCAGACGAACACGCCGCGGCCGTGCAGCTGCAGCTCGTTGGATTCACCGGTCGGGCTCGGCAGCTTCTCGGCGTGGCTGAACTGCTCGCGTGCCTGCTTGGCGTAGTAGCGCAGGAAATCCACCGCTTCGCGCACTTCGGCGATGCTGTCGGGCAGGCTCTTGCCGGCTTCCTTCACGCACAGCGCCATGAACTCCGGCATGCGCGCTTCCAGCTGGTCGGCGGCGTGCTCGAGGATGGCGGCGCGGCTGGCGGCCGGGGTGCGGTTCCAGGCCGGCTGCGCGGCCACGGCATTGGCCAGGGCCTTCTGCACGGTGGCAGCGTCGGCGGCCAGCCACTGGCCGACCACTTCGCGGGTGTCGGCCGGGTTGGTCACGGGCAGCGCGGCGCCGGCCGGGTTCGCACCCGGTACCAGCGGCGCGGCCTGCCAGGGCTTCACAGCCGCGTTGATCTGCTCGGCCAGGGCGCGCAGTTCGTTGTCGTTGGCGAGATTGGCGCCCATGGAGTTCTTCCTGTCGTGGTTCTGGCTGCGCAGCAGGTCAACCGGCAGCGGGATCTTGGGATGCGGAATCGATTCGAACGAGGACACCATCTCGACCGGATCGCGGATCAGGTCGGCGATCGGCACGCGCTCGTCGGTGATGCGGTTGACGAAGCTGGAGTTGGCGCCGTTTTCCAGCAGGCGGCGCACCAGGTACGGCAGCAGGTCTTCATGTGAACCGACCGGGGCGTACACGCGGCAGGGCAGGTTCAAGCGATCGGCCGGCACCACTTCGGCGTACAGATCGTCACCCATGCCGTGCAGCTTCTGGTGCTCGTACACGCCGCCATTGGCGATGCTGCGCACTGCGGCGATGGTGTGCGCGTTGTGCGTGGCGAACATCGGGTAGATCGCATCGGCATGCGTGAACAGGCGCTTTGCGCAGGCCAGGTAGGACACGTCGGTGTTCTGCTTGCGGGTGAACACCGGGTAGCCCGGATAGCCTTCGATCTGCGCGCGCTTGATCTCGGCGTCCCAGTAGGCGCCCTTGACCAGGCGTACCTGCAGGCGGCGACCGGCGCGGCGTGCCATGTCGGCCAGGTGGTCGATCGTGTACGGCGTGCGCTTCTGGTAGGCCTGCACGACCACGCCGAAACCATCCCAGCCGGACAGCGAGGCATCGGAGAAGACCTGCTCGATGATGTCCAGCGACAGTTCCAGGCGGTCGGACTCTTCGGCGTCGACGGTGCAGCCGATGCCGTAGCTCTTGGCCAGCTGTGCCAGTTCCAGCACGCCCGGCACCAGGTCCTTCAGTACGCGCTCGCGCTTGGCGTGCTCGTAGCGCGGGTACAGCGCCGACAGTTTGATCGAGATGCCCGGGGCGTTGTTGACGTCGCCGTCCGGACGGCCGCCGCGTGCCTTGTGATCGCCGCCGATGGCGTGGATCGCACGACGGTAGTCTTCCAGGTAGCGCAGCGCGTCCTTCATGGTCAGCGCGCCTTCGCCCAGCATGTCGAAGGAGTAGCGGTAGTTCGCGTTGTCGCCCTTGTGCGAGCGCGACAGCGCTTCGCTGATGGTACGGCCCATGACGAACTGGTGGCCCATGATCTTCATCGCCTGGCGCACGGCCAGGCGCACCACCGGCTCACCCACGCGGCCGACCAGGCGCTTGAACGCGCTGGGCGCATCGGCGCGGGTGGCATCGTTCATCTGCACCAGCTTGCCGGTCAGCATCAGGCCCCAGGTGGAGGCGTTGACCAGCACCGAGTCGCTGCCGCCCAGGTGCTTTTCCCAGTCGGCATCGGCCAGCTTGTCGCGGATCAGCTTGTCGGCGGTGTCCTGGTCCGGAATGCGCAGCAGCGCCTCGGCCACGCACATCAGCAGCACGCCTTCCTCGCTGCCCAGGTCGTACTGGCGCATGAAGGCTTCGATGGCGCCCTGGTCCTTGGCACGCACGCGCACGCGGCCGACCAGGTCGGCGGCCAGCGCCTGCACCCTGGCCTGTTCCTCGGCGGGCAGGCGGGCCTGCGCCAGCAGCTCGCGCACATGGCTGGCCTCGTCCTTCAACCAGGCATCGGTGATGGCCTGGCGGAACGGGTTGGGGGGCGCCGGCAGTTCCGGCGACAGCAGCGCGCCGGGACGCGGAGCGTCGTGGGCGGCAGGGGAGGAGGAAGGTGCGTTCATGCCGGTCCGGCCAGTGGAAAACTTGGCGATTTTAATCATTTTTGCGGGTTCCGGAAGTGCCCCGCAGCCACCTTGATGAAGTGCTGATAGCCCCTAGCTGCGGTGGATTCAGCGTGTTCAGCAAGCTCGGAAGAATTTGTGCTGAATTCGTCATTTGTGTCGCCGACCTCATGCTGTGTTGCAGCATGGGAAAAAGTGTGAATGCACCCTTGCTACCGGCGAGAGGGCGGGGCTACCATCGAGACGTTTCCCGCGGCAGGAACGCGGTTGCGACATGATCGAGGTGCTTCCAGCTCCGGATGGGTCAGGTACGCAGCTGCGGCTGCGTCCCCCACGGGCGCTCGATGCCCGGCAGTTCGTCCTGTTGTTCACCGTGTTGTCGGGTGCGATGTGGCTGGTGTCCGCCCTCGGGTGGTTGGCCGGCAATGCATTCGCCCCCCTGTTCGCGCTGCTGTACAGCCTGGTGCTGGCGGCCGCGCTGCGTGCCTTGTGGCGCAGCGGTGAACGGCAGGAGGAGATCCGGGTAGTGCCGGCGTACGTGGAGGTCATCCCCGTACCCGGTGGATCGCCGGTGTTCCGGGCCCACCCCCACTGGGTGCGCCTGCTCACCGACGATGAGAGGGTCCGGCTGGCATCCAGCGGCCGGCAGGTGGAGGTGGGGAGTTTCCTCGCGCCGGCCGAACGTCAGACGCTCGCAGAGACACTTGAAAGCTTGCTCGCCGCCAGCGATGGCGGCAACCGACGACGCTAAGGGTCTAGGCAATGAAGCAAAGCAGCAGGTGGGGCACGAAGTGCGTGAACGCGGTTGCCGCAGTGCTGGCGACCGGGGGACTGATGCCAGCGTTGGCCTGGGCCCAGGCGGCCGATCCGAAGCCGTGGCAGCTGAACATGGGTAAGGGGGTGACCCAGACCTCGCGCCTGGCCTGGGAATCGAACAACCTGTCGTTGATCATCTGCACGGTGATCGGCGTCATCGTGTTCGGGGCGATGGCCTACGCCATGTTCAAGTTCCGCAAATCCAAGGGCGCGGTCGCCGCCACCTTCAGCCACAACACCAAGGCCGAGGTGATCTGGACGGTGATCCCGGTGATCATCCTGATCGTGATGGCCTGGCCGGCCACGGCCAACCTGATCAAGATGTACGACACCCGCGATGCCGAGATGACGGTGAAGGTCACCGGCTACCAGTGGATGTGGAAGTACGAATACCTCGGCGAGAACGTCACCTTCACCAGCCGGCTGGACCGCGAGTCCGACCGTGTGCGGCAGAGCGGCGTCGTGCCGACCCGCGAGAGCCATCCGCACTACCTGCTGGATGTCGACAACCGCCTGGTGCTGCCGGTCGATACCAAGGTGCGTTTCGTCATCACCTCCGACGACGTGATCCACGCCTGGTGGGTACCGGCGCTGGGCTGGAAGCAGGACGCCATCCCCGGCTTCATCAACGAAGCCTGGACCAGCATCGAGCAGCCCGGCGTGTACCGCGGGCAGTGCGCAGAGCTGTGCGGCAAGGACCACGGCTTCATGCCGATCGTGGTCGAGGCGGTGTCCAAGGAAGACTTCAAGCAGTGGCTGGCGCAGCGCAAGCCTGCGGCGCCTGCCACGCCGGCGGCACCTGCGGCACCGGCCGAACCGACTGCACCGGCGGGCGAAGCACCGGCTGCGCCTGCTGCTGCAGAAGCGGGCAGCGCACCTGCCACCGCAGCCAGCGGCGCGTGATGTAAAGCCCGCGGCCGCTCGCGGCCGTGGTGACAACCGATTCTGAGAGGTGTTTTGCAATGGCGCACTCGGCAGTTGGGCACGACGATCACCATCACCACCAGAGCTTCTTCGAGCGTTGGTTCTTCTCGACCAACCACAAGGACATTGGCACGCTGTACCTCGGTTTCAGCTTCATCATGTTCATCATCGGTGCGGCGATGAGCGTGGTGATCCGCGCCGAGCTGGCGCAGCCGGGCCTGCAGTTCGTCAAGCCCGAGTTCTTCAACCAGATGACCACCGTGCATGCGCTGGTGATGATCTTCGGTGGCGTGATGCCGGCCTTCGTGGGCCTGGCCAACTGGATGATCCCGCTGCAGATCGGCGCGCCGGACATGGCGCTGCCGCGCATGAACAACTGGTCGTTCTGGCTGCTGCCGGTGGCCTTCAGCCTGCTGCTGCTGACCCTGTTCCTGCCTGGCGGCGCACCGGCAGGTGGCTGGACGCTGTACCCGCCGCTGTCGCTGCAGGGCGGCTACAACGTCGCCTTCAGCGTGTTCGCCATCCACGTGGCCGGCATCAGTTCGATCATGGGCGCGATCAACATCATCGCCACCGTGCTCAACATGCGCGCGCCGGGCATCGACCTGCTGAAGATGCCGATCTTCTGCTGGGCCTGGCTGATCACCGCCTTCCTGCTGATTGCGGTGATGCCGGTGCTGGCCGGTGCGGTGACCATGCTGCTGACCGACAAGTTCTTCGGGACCAGCTTCTTCAATGCCGCCGGTGGCGGTGACCCGGTGATGTACCAGCACATCTTCTGGTTCTTCGGGCACCCCGAGGTCTACATCATGATCCTGCCCGCCTTCGGCGTGGTCAGTGAGATCATCCCAACCTTCAGCCGCAAGCCGCTGTTCGGCTACCAGGCGATGGTGTACGCCACCGCCGCGATCGCGTTCCTGTCGTTCATCGTCTGGGCCCACCACATGTTCACCGTGGGCATGCCGCTGGGTGGCGAGATCTACTTCATGTTCGCCACCATGCTGATCTCGATCCCGACCGGCGTGAAGGTGTTCAACTGGGTCAGCACCATGTGGCGCGGCTCGCTGACGTTCGAAGCGCCGATGCTGTGGTCGGTGGCCTTCGTCATCCTGTTCACCATCGGCGGCTTCTCCGGCCTGATGCTGGCGATCGTTGCCGCCGACTTCCAGTATCACGACACCTACTTCGTGGTCGCCCACTTCCACTACGTGCTGGTGACCGGCGCGGTGTTCGCACTGATTGCCGCGGTGTACTACTGGTGGCCGAAGTGGACCGGGCGCATGTACAGCGAGAAGTGGGCCAAGGTGCACTTCTGGTGGTCGATCGTGTTCGTCAACCTGCTGTTCTTCCCGCAGCACTTCCTCGGCCTGGCCGGCATGCCGCGCCGTATTCCCGATTACAGCGTGGCCTTCGCCGACTGGAACCTGATCAGCTCGATCGGTGCATTCGGCATGTTCGTCACGCCGTTCATGATGGCCGCGATCCTGCTGTCCTCGCTGCGCAATGGCGAGAAGGCCGAGGCGCGTTCCTGGGAAGGCGCACGTGGGCTGGAGTGGACGCTGCCATCGCCGGCACCGGCGCACACCTTCACCACGCCGCCGACCATCCGCCCGGGGGATCTGGCGCATGACGACATCACGCACTGAGGTGGGGCATGCATAACGAGAGCCCGCTGCAGACCTGTAGAGTCGAGCCATGCTCGGCTGACGAAAAGCAGCCGAGCATGGCTCGGCTCTACAACAGCCCGGGCGACGCCCCGGAAAACGGCATCGAACAGCAACGCCGGCGCGCCAGGCGCACGGCGATGTGGGTCGGCGCCATCGCTGTGCTGGTCTACGTCGGTTTCATCCTCAGTGGGGTGATCGGCCGATGAGCGACGCACCGGCCACCGCGACCTCACGCAGTGCCGGGCTGCCGCGCCTGATCGGCGTGGCGGTGGCGGTGTTCCTGCTGACGTTCTCGCTGGTGCCGCTGTATCGCATCGCCTGCGAGAAGGTGTTCGGCGTGCGACTGGAGCGCGGCCCCGGCAGCGAAGCCAGTGCGGGTGCGGCGTCCGGCAAGCGCACCGTACGGGTGGAATTCGATGGCGGCGTCAACTCGCGCCTGCCGTGGTCGTTCCATCCCGAACAGCTGACCATGGACGTGGTGCCCGGCGAACTCAACGAAGCGTTGTACTTCGCACGCAACGACAGCCAGCAGGCGGTGGTCGGCAGCGCGGTGCCTTCGGTGGCGCCGGCACGCGCGTCGGGATTCTTCAGCAAGACCGAGTGCTTCTGCTTCACTGCGCAGACCCTGCAGGCCGGCGAGAAGCGCGATATGCCGGTGCGCTTCATCGTCGATCCGGATCTGCCGCCGGAGATCAGGACGATCACCTTGTCCTACACCTTCTACCGCAACGACGCGCTGTCCGATCGGCTGGCCCCGGCCGCCACCTCGGAAGGCGCGCACGCCGCACCCTGACCCGGATACCGACATGGCCCAGACACCGACCGACGCCAACGTGTACTTCGTCCCGGCCCAGAGCAAATGGCCATTCGTGGGTTCCATCGCGATGATGGTGACCATGGTGGGCGTGGCCAGCTGGCTCAATGACGCCAGCTGGGGCCGCTGGACCTTCTACATCGGCGTGGCGATGCTGGTGCTGACCCTGTTCTGGTGGTTCAGCGACGTGGTGCGCGAGTCGCAGGCCGGCAACTACAACCGGCAGGTGGACGGTTCGTTCCGGATGGGGATGGTCTGGTTCATCTTCTCCGAAGTGATGTTCTTCGGTGCCTTCTTCGGTGCGCTGTTCTACACCCGCCACCTCGGCCTGTCGTGGTTGAGCGGCGAAGGGCGCGGGGTGATGACCAACGAACTGCTGTGGCAGGGCTACTCGGCCGGCTGGCCGACCAATGGCCCGGCAGCGATCGGTGGCGCGTTCCAGACCATTCCGGCCTGGGGCCTGCCGCTGATCAATACGCTGATCCTGCTGACTTCGGGCGTGACCCTGACCATCGCCCATCATGCGCTGAAGGCAGGCAACCGCCGCCAGCTGCTGATCTGGCTGGGCCTGACGGTATTGCTCGGCCTCGGCTTCCTGACCCTGCAGGCGGAGGAGTACATCCACGCCTACAAGGAACTGAACCTGACACTCGGCTCAGGCATCTACGGTTCCACATTCTTCATGCTGACCGGCTTCCACGGCGCACACGTGCTGCTGGGCACGATCATGCTGATCGTGATGTGGCTGCGGTCGGCGAAGGGACACTTCACCCGCGACAACCATTTCGCTTTCGAAGCGGCCGCGTGGTACTGGCACTTCGTCGACGTGGTGTGGCTGATGCTGTTCCTGTTCGTCTACGTGCTTTGACCGCGCACGCATCGGTGGCCTCAGCCGCCGATGCCGTGCGGCTTGATCCAGCCCATGTAGATGCTCACGATCACCAGTACGATCAAGGCCACCGACACCCCGATGCGGCGTGTCAGTGCGTTGACCGTGCGCTTGGTCTGGCCGCGGTCGACCAGCAGGTAATACAGGCCGGCGCCCAGATTCCAGACGATGACGATCAGAAACGCGATTACCAGCAGGGTCTTCAGCGAATCACTCATGCGCGGCTTGAGGGCAGGGTGGATGTGCCTATCTGACCGCGTTTGCGCGGACTTGTCATGATGCGCCAGCACACGCGCGTGCTCGGATGGCTGCTGGCCGTGCTGGCAATGGCCGGTTTCACCGCATTGGGGCTGTGGCAGCTGCAGCGCATGCGTGCCAAACAGGCAATGTTGGATGCACAGGGTCCAGCCGCAGCGCAGGTACTGTCGTTGGCGCAGGCGCTGGCAGCGCCCGGTGCGTTGCATGGCGTGGCCGACCACGGTCGCTTCCTGCCCGGCGTGGTGCTGCTGGACAACCAGACCCGGCACGGCCGTGCCGGCGTGAAGATCTACCGCCCGTTCCGCAGTGACGAGGGCAGTGTGTTGCTGGTCGATCTGGGATGGCGCGCGCTGCCGCCTGATCGCACCCTGCCGGATGTGCCGTCGCCACCTTCGCCGGTGGCCGTACGTGGGTTGCTGGCGCCGCCGCCGTCAGCGGGACTGGCACTGGGCCCGGCGTTCTCCACCACCGATGAAGCGGGCCGCTGGCTGGCCAGCCGGTTGCCGGCCGGAGGCCTGGCCCGGGCGCTGGGGGTGCAGTCACTTCCCGATCGTGTACTGCGCCTGGACCCGGCGCTGCCCTTCGGCGACGAACGTGATCTGGACCTGCTGCCGAACACCTTGCCGCCGCAGCGTCATCTGGGCTACGCCGTGCAGTGGTTCGGCCTGGCCCTGACCGTGCTCGTCGTTGCGCTGGTGTTGGAGTGGCGCAGGAGGCGCGCCGTGGCACGACCGGCATCCCGTACCCAACCATGAGAAAATGCCCCGCATGAACACTGCTACGTCCCCGCAGGCGCGCGGCTCTGGCCGCCGGACCCTGGTACTGCTGTTTGCCGTGTTCTTCGGGGCGATGGCGCTGGCTGCCGTGCTGCGCTTCTCCGGCTGGCAGCCCACCGGGCACCGCAATGCCGGCCAGCTGCTGAAGCCGCCGGTGGACCTGCGCCAGCAGGCGCCGACCCTGGCCAGCGGCCAGCCTTATCCGTGGAATCCCGAGGCCCGTACCTGGCGCCTGCTGGTGGCGCCGGCCGGAGTCTGCGACGCGCAGTGCGTCACTTTGTCGCAGGGACTGGGCAAGGTGTGGCAGCTGTTCGGCCATAACGCCGATAATGTCGAGATCCTGTGGCTGGGAACGCCACCGGCGTCGATCGCCTCGCTGCCCGCGCTGCGGCCGCTGGCTCCGTCGCCAGCCCTGCGCGCGGCGCTGCCCGGCGTCGATGATCCGGCTGGACTGCCGGTCTACGTGATCGATCCGAACGGCTTCGTGATCATGCGCCATGCCCCCGGTAGTGATCTGGGCGGCCTGCGCAAGGACATGGCCACGTTGCTGAAACTGAAGTGAGTCCCGTTTGATGAGCCTTTCCGCGCGTCCGGCGCTGCACCGCAATTTCCACCGCCTGGCGTGGTTCGCCATGATCATGACCGCGAGCACGATCATGTTCGGCGCCTTCGTGCGCCTGTCCGATGCCGGCCTGAGCTGCCCGGACTGGCCGACCTGCTATGGCCAGGCCACCTGGCCGCAGCACGTGGAAGAGACCATCGGCCACCCGGCGGCGGAGATCCGCCCGCTGGAGACCCACAAGGCCTGGCGTGAACAGGTGCACCGGTTCCTGGCCGGCGCACTGGGCATCGAGATCCTGACCCTGGCGCTGCTGGCCACGCGCAAGCGGCGATTCGGAAGCACGGCGGTGGTGACCGCCTGCGTGCTGGTGGCCGCCGGCATACCGCTGTACATGATGGGCTGGCATGGCACCGCCAGTACCTTGGCTCTGATCGGCGAGGCGATCCTGCTGATCGCCGCGCTGCGCTGGAGCAACATCGACCTGGCGCGCGCTGCACTGCTGACCCTGGCCGTGGTGATCTTCCAGGCCCTGCTGGGCATGTGGACGGTGACCCTGCTGCTCAAGCCCATCGTGGTGATGGGCCATCTGCTGGGCGGCATGCTGATGTTCGCGCTGCTGGCTTGGATGGCGTGGCGTGCCACGCACATGCCGATCACCCTGGCCGAGGCGCCGAAGCTGAAGTGGCTGCTGCGCATCGGCCTGGCCGTGCTGGTCACCCAGATCGCCCTGGGCGGCTGGGTCAGCGCCAACTACGCGGCGCTGGCCTGCGGCGGTGGCAGCGCCTCGCTGGACAACTTCCCGCGCTGCGCCAACCAGTGGTGGCCGCAGCACAACTTCGTCGAAGGCTTCACGCTGTGGCGTGGCATCGGCGTGGATTACGAAGGCGGCGTGCTCGATGGAGCCTCGCGTATCGCCATCCAGATGGCCCATCGCCTGTTCGCCGTGGTGGTGGCCGTCTACCTGCTGTGGCTGGGCGTGCGCCTGTTCCGGTTGCCGAGCATGCGCGGCTGGGCCAGCGCGCTGATCGCGCTGCTGGTGCTGCAGGTCACGCTCGGCATCCTCAATGTGAAGCTGGCGCTGCCACTGGAAGTGGCCGTGGCCCACAACGGCGTGGCCGTTGCCCTGTTGTTCGTGCTGGTCAGCCTGCTGGCCCGCCTGCGTGCCCCGGACTGATTCCATGTTTTCCAATTACCGCCAGTACTGGGACCTGACCAAGCCCAAGGTCGTCGCGCTGATCGTCTTCACTGCCCTGGTCGGCATGGTCCTGGCCATCCCCGGCGTGCCCAGCTGGGAGCAGGTGCGCGCCGGCGTGCTCGGTTTCCTCGGCATCTGGCTGGCGGCCTCGGCCGCGGCCGCGATCAACCAGCTGCTGGATGCGCACATCGATGCGCAGATGGCGCGCACTTCGTGGCGTCCGCTGGTGGTGGGCAAGGTCAAGCCGTGGCAGGTGCTGGTGTTCGCCGGCGTGCTGATCGTGCTGTCGATGACCATCCTGGTGCTGTGGGTGAACTTGATCACTGCGGTGCTGACCTTCGCCTCGCTGATCGGTTATGCGGTGATCTACACCGTGTACCTCAAGCGCGCGACCTCGCAGAACATCGTCATCGGCGGCCTGGCCGGCGCGATGCCGCCGATGCTCGGCTGGGCTGCGGTGACCGGCATGCAGGGTTCGTCGGACTGGGCGTACTCGTCGCTGCTGGTGCTGATCATCTTCATCTGGACGCCGCCGCACTTCTGGGCACTGGCGATCTTCCGCCGCGAGGACTACGCCAAGGCCGAAATCCCGATGCTGCCGGTGACCCATGGCGTGGTACACACCCGCAAGCAGATCATGGTGTACTCGGTGGTGCTGGCACTGGTCTGCCTGCTGCCGTACCTGGTGGGCATGAGCGGTGCGTTCTACCTGGGCGGCGCGATCGTGCTCAACGCCGTGTTCCTCTGGTACGCCTGGCGCATGCTGGACCCGCCGGACGAACTGTTCTCGATGAAGATGTTCTATTACTCCATCGTGTACCTGATGGCGCTGTTCGCCTTCCTGCTGGTGGACCACTGGATCCTGCCCTGGTTGTAAAGCGCCACCTGTAGAGCCGAGCCCATGCTCGGCTGAGGGGGGGATGGAAGAGCAGCCGAGCGTGGGCTCGGCTCTACACTTGATCTCTTCCAGCGGCGTCGCCATTGCTGTTCCTGACCCCAAGGAAAGGAGCGAGCAGGGATGCATACGGTCTTCCGTTGGACCACCGCGCTGATTCTGGCGCTGGGCATGGCCTTCAGTGCGCATGCCGACGACACCGTCGCGCAGATCCGCCAGCACGCCGGTGATCACCGCCTGCTGGTACTGGGCGAATTCCACGGTACCCGCGAGACACCGCTACTGGTTCGGGAACTGATGGAGGCATACGCAGCCGATGGCACTCCGGTGCGGTTGGCATTGGAGCTGCCGACTGACGAAAACGCCGCGCTGGCGACCTATCTGGCGTCTTCCGGCACTGCCAAGGCGCGCGCTGCATTGCGTGGCACGCCGTACTGGAGCGTCCGCAGCCGCATGCATGACGGCCGTCGCAGCAAGGACATGCTCGACCTGATCGAAGCGGCGCGCGCGCTGCGTACCCGGGGGCGCGACGTGCAGGTATTCGGTTTTGATCGCGTGCTACCTGCCGAAACGGCGGGTAGTGGGGCTCGCGACCGGGCGATGGCCGAAGAGGTCCGCGTGCGCGCAAAGGCATTGCCGAACAACGCACGGCTGCTGGTGCTGACCGGCAATGTGCATGGCATGCGTACGCAGCCGAAGATGATTGCATACCCCCCGATGACGGCATTGCTGAACGATCTGGAGCTCTACAACGTGCGTATCGAGGCGCGTGGCGGGGAGGGCTGGGGCTGCACGGCACCTCAACGCTGTGGTGTACGTCCGCTGCCCAGTTACAACGGTGAGTCGCCCAGGCGGCACACTGCCGGTGACCGCAGTTTTGACCTGCAGGTATGGCTGCCGCGCTTCAGCGTGGCGCGGCTGCTGGACAGCGATTCGGTCTGGTGATCATCCACGTGCCATTCAACCGCCAGCCGAGCATGGGCTCGGCTCTACAGTAGATCCACGCCATGCGTGATGTTTTCCCGCAGCGGCCCACGCGCCCAGTAGATCCACTCCATGCGTGGATGATTTCCCGGATGGTCAGGGCTTGCGCCGCGCATACCGCTGCGCGATCACGCCGCAGACGATCAGCTGGATCTGGTGGTAGATCATCACCGGCAGCACGATGGCACCGAGGCTGCCACCAGCGAACAACACCTTGGCGATCGGCACGCCCGTGGCCAGGCTCTTCTTCGAGCCGCAGAACACGATGGCGATCTCGTCCTCGCGGTTGAAGCGCAGGCGGCGGGCGATGAAGGTGATCAGCGGCATGGCGATGCCCAGCAGCACCGCGGCCACGACGGCCACGGCCAGCAGTGACAGCAGCGGCGTCTTGCTCCACAGGCCCTCGGTGACGGCTTCGCCGAAGGCCGAGTACACCACCAGCAGGATGGTGGCCTGGTCGGTGTAGCGCAGCAGTGCACGCTGCTTCTCCACCCAGCCGGCAATCCACGGCCGCAGCAGATGGCCGGCCACGAACGGCACCAGCAACTGCAGCATGATGCCGCCGATCGCATGCAGCGGATCGTGCACGCCGCCGGAGGTGCCGGCCAACGCGGTCAGCAGCAGCGGGGTGAGGAACACGCCGAGGATGCTCGACAGCGAGGCACTGCACACCGCTGCTGGTACGTTGCCATGCGCCATCGAGGTGAACGCGATGGACGACTGCACGGTGGAGGGCAGGGTGCACAGGAACAGCACGCCCAGGTACAGCTCCGGGGTCAGCAGCCAGCCCGACAGTGGCTTGAACATCAGCCCCAGCAGCGGGAACAGGATGAAGGTGCAGGCCAGGATGGTCAGGTGCAGCCGCCAGTGCAGCATGCCGCCGATGATCGACTCGCGCGGCAGGCGCGCGCCATGCAGGAAGAACAGCGCGGCGATGGCGACGGTGGTGACATCGTCGAGGACGATGGCGGCGGCGCCCTTCATCGGCAGCAGGGAGGCCAGGCCGACGGTGCACAGCAGGGCGAGGGTGAAGTTGTCCGGTCGCAGGCGCGACCACCAGCGGGTCATGGTGGGCAGAGTCCTTGGTGCGGTGGAGTCAGGGCGAAATGGATGGCGTGGCCAGGCGCTGGCGGGTGGCGGCTTCCAGCGACTTCAGGCCGGCACGCTGGCCGAGCTGCAGGGCCTGTTCCGGGCTGGCGTGTTCGTAACGTGCATTGACCAAGCCGAGCACGGCACCGGCACGGTTGCCGGAGGCGCAGTGCAGCAGCA
Source organism: Stenotrophomonas sp. YJH_SMC_43 (assembly GCF_059372535.1). NCBI lineage: Bacteria > Pseudomonadati > Pseudomonadota > Gammaproteobacteria > Lysobacterales > Lysobacteraceae > Stenotrophomonas > Stenotrophomonas sp. YJH_SMC_43. The sequence continues at coordinate 129,867 of NZ_JCAFVQ010000006.1, read as the reverse complement.
CCGGTCCCTGGCTTTGCCGCAGGGCCTGATGCACGGCGCGCACATTGGCCGCATCCAGCCCCTCTGCGCCGGCCACCGGAATGCGCACATAGCGCAGGCCCAGCGATTCGGCCACGTGGGTTTCATCGAAACCGCGGTCTTCGTCGGGCTGGCGCAGGTCGATCACCGTGCGCACACCCTGTGCAGCCAGTTCGCGCAGCTGTGCGGCACTGGGCTGGCCGCCGGCATACAGGCCGGGGCGGACTTCATTGAGCGGGGTATCCGCGGCCAGGACGGCCAGCGGCAGGCAGAGCGACAACAACAGCAGGCAGGTCAGGCGCAGCAGCATGGTCCTCTCCGTGAAAGCGTCTGCCCCTCTACAGGCGCAGCCCGGCGCGGGCCTTCAACAGCTCGCGCAGTTCGTATTTGTCAGTATCGTCCAGACCCTGTTGGCGCTGCTTTGCCAACAACTCCTCCAGACGTTGCACCAGCAGCTGTTTTTCCAGCTGGGCCACCGCGTCATGCAGTTCCTGGGTCCAGCTGGCCTCGGTGCCGGGCAGCGTCTGTGCCGCCAGCGTATGCAACGAGGCCTGTTCCTCGCGGCCGTCGAAGTGTTCCAGCAGGGCGCCGGTGCTGATGTCCGGGCGCTGTTCGACCAGCCCCAGCAGTTCCAGCAGCAGTTCCACACCGGGCAGGCGAAGGCCCTGGAAGTGGTGCTGGCCGCCCAGGGTCAGCGCCAGTGAGGGCTGCTGCAGCAGCACAGCGATCGCGCCTCGCACCAGGCTGCGCCTGGCCACCGGCTGGATCGCCCGCTGTGGTTGGCGTTGCGGCATCGGTGCGCGCACAGACGGGGCGTTGCCGCCGAGCCCGGTCAGCTGCGCCAGCTGCTGCTTCATCAGGTCGCCGAAGGCACCGTCGGGAATCTGCGCCAGCATCGGCTTGGCCCGCTCGGCCAGGCGCGCCTTGCCGTCCAGCGTGCCCAGGTTGATCTCGCGGGTGAGCTCGTCGAAGAAGAACTGGGACAGCGGCGTGGCCTGCTTCAGGCGTTCGTTGAAGGCCTCGGCGCCTTCCTTGCGCACGATGGTGTCCGGGTCCTCGCCATCGGGCAGGAACAGGAAGAAGGCCTGGCGGCCATCCTTCATGCGCGGCAGCACCGACTCCAGCGCCTTCCAGCCGGCACGGCGGCCGGCGGCGTCGCCGTCGAAGCAGAAGAACACGTCCGGCGCGTTGCGGAACAGCAGCTCGGCATGGTCCGGCGTGGTGGCCGTGCCCAGCGTGGCAACTGCCTGGGTGACGCCGAACTGGAACAGCGAGACCACGTCCATGTAGCCCTCGACCACGATCAACCGCTCGATCTTCTGGTTGGCCTGGCGCACCTGCCACAGGCCGTACAGTTCGCGGCCCTTGTGGAAGAGCGCGGTTTCGGGCGAGTTGAGGTACTTGGGGCCGTCGTCCTTCTCGAACACGCGCCCGCCGAAGGCGATCACCCGGCCACGACGGTCGAAGATCGGGAACATCACCCGGTCGCGGAACTTGTCGTAGACGTGGCCGCGATCATTCTTGGAGAACAGGCCTGCGCGGTCGAGCAGCTTCATGCGGCGCTCGTCCTTGCCCAGCGCATCGCGCAGGCCGCTGTAGCCATCCGGTGCGTAGCCGATCTGGAAGCGCGCGCGGTTCGCTTCGTCCACGCCACGGCTTTCCAGATACGCGCGTGCCTTCTCGCTGCCTTCCAGATTCTTCTGGAAGAACTTGGTGGCGGCGTCCAGCGCCGAGTACAGCTCGCGGCTGTCGTCCTGCTGCTGGGGGCTGCGTGGGTTCTCGCTGCGCGGCACTTCCATGCCTGCGCGCTTGGCCAGTTCATCCACCGCGTCGAGGAACTCGAGGCGGTCGTAGTTCATCAGGAAGCTGATCGCGGTGCCGTGTGCGCCGCAACCGAAGCAGTGATAGAACTGCTTGGTGGGCGAGACCGTGAACGACGCCGAGCGCTCGTCATGGAACGGGCAGCGCGCTGCATATTCCTTGCCCTGTCGCTTCAACGGCACGCGGCTGCCCACCACCTCGACGATGTCGGAGCGGGCGAGCAGATCGTCGATGAAAGCGTCGGGGATACGGGCCATGGGCAACAGAACGGGGCGCGGCCGCCAGGGCGCGCAGCAGGGGCGGCAGGTTCCCCTAGTTTACTCGCTGGCGACGTCGGGACTGGCCTGTTCGGCCTCGACCCCGGCCTTGGCCAGCTGAGCCCGTGCATGCAGGCGCTCGTCGATCACCGCGGTCATCAGCGCGCCGACGAAGAACACGGCGGTGGCGTAGTAGATCCACACCAGTGCGATCACCAGCGCACCCATCGAGCCGTAAGCGCTGCCCGGGGCCACGGTGGCGATGTAGACGCCGATGCCATACCGGCCCAGGGTGAACAGCACCGAGGTGATGGCGCCGCCGATGAAGGCCTGGCGCCACGCCACGCGGCGGTCCGGCAGGTAGTGGTAGAGGAAGGCGAAGGCCAGCGTGTAGAGCAGCAGCGAGGTCAGGTAGCCGATCGCCGGCAGCACCGAGGGCAGCTGCGCGAACACCACCTGCAGTGCAGTGGTGGCGGTCATCGAGAGGATCAGCAGGAAGCCCAGTGCCAGCACCACGCCGAACGAGAACACGCGCTTGCGTAGCCAGGCCTTGACGCCTTCCAGGCGCTGGCCGCTGGTGTGGAAGATCCGGTTCAGCGCGTTCTGCAGCTGGGCGAACACGGCGGTGGCGCCGATGAACAGCAGCAGTGTGCTCCACAGCCCGGCCAGCGAACCCACGCTGGGCTGGCTGTTGGCGTTGTGCAGCACGGTGTCGGCGACGCTGGCCACGCTGCTGCCGGCCACCGAGCCGATCTGGCTGATCAACGTCTGTTGTGCAGGCGGGTACAGCGAGGCGGTCAGCCACAACAGCAGCACCAGCAGCGGTGCCATCGACAGCAGGGCGTAGAAGGAGACCGAAGCGGCCTGGGTCAGCACATCGATTTCGACGAAGCGCTTGGCGACCGCCATCGGAAAGCTGTCCTGCAGGCGGTCAGCGTAGTGGCGAAGCCGTGCGGGGAAGCCGTGGGGACGCGAGCCGGTGGGGGCGTTGGATTGCTCGACCATGGGGATGTTGTAGCAGCCGGGGGTCGAAGGTGCGGTGAAGCGGATGCATCAATGGGGTCAGAGCCCTTCCGCGATGCGAAAGGGATCCGACCCCGGCAATGGCTTATGCCAGCAGCTGCTTGACCAGCTTGGACACCAGGCCCATGTCGGCCTGGCCGGCGAGCTTGGGCTTCAGTGCGCCCATCAGCTTGCCCATGTCGGCCGGGCCGGAGGCGCCGGTCTCGGCAATGGCGGCCTGGATGGCGGCCACGATCTCGGCCTCGCCCATCTTCGCCGGCAGGTAGGCTTCGATGACCACGATCTCGGCGCGCTCGATCTCGGCCAGGTCCTCGCGGTTGGCGGCCTCGTACTGGTTGACCGAGTCCTTGCGCTGCTTGACCATCTTGTCGAGCACGGCGATCACGGCGGTGTCATCCAGTTCAATGCGCTCGTCCACTTCGCGCTGCTTGATGGCGGCATTGATCAGGCGGATCACGCCCAGCTTGTGCTTCTCGCCCGCCTTCATGGCGGCCTTCATGTCTTCGGTGAGCTGCTGCTTCATGCTCATGAGGAACCTCGTGGTGGTAGGTGGGGCGGGGCGGATGCCCGAACCCGGAAACGCAAAAAGCCGGCGACGCTCGCGCGTGCCGGCTTCGGCTCCATCGCGACAGGCAAACCCGCCGCAATGAAGATGCGTCCGATCAGTACAGGCGCTGACGCTTGGTGACGTCGCGCGACGAGCGGCGCAGCTGACGCTTCACAGCAGCGGCGGCCTTGCGCTTGCGCTCCTGGGTCGGCTTTTCGTAGAACTCGCGCTTGCGGGTTTCGGCCAGCACACCGGCCTTTTCGCAAGTGCGCTTGAAGCGGCGAAGAGCAAACTCGAAGGGCTCGTTCTCGCGGACTTTGACGCTGGGCATGGAATCTCCGGGACACAGTAGAACCGGGTCACGCCCGGCGAGCCGCACATTATAGCGGCGAATAGACAAACTGCAAGCGGCCAACCCTGAATACGGGCCGGAAGTTCGAAAGCAGTGAGATCTGCACATCCCCCGAGGGGGCGGCAGGGGCGTCATAATAGCAGGCATGCGAGTCCTTGGCATCGAATCTTCCTGTGATGAGACCGGCGTGGCGGTGTATGACACCGACCTGGCCGGCAGCGCGGCCCTGCGCGCCCACGCGGTCTACAGCCAGATCGCCCTGCATGCCGAGTACGGCGGTGTAGTGCCCGAGCTGGCCAGCCGCGACCACGTCCGCAAGCTGCTGCCGCTGGTGCGCCAGACCCTGGCCGACGCCGGTCTGGGCGTAGACGACATCGATGGGGTGGCCTATACGGCGGGTCCGGGCCTGGTCGGCGCGCTGCTGGTGGGCGCCGGCGTGGCCCGCTCGCTGGCCTGGGCGCTGGAGGTGCCGGCGGTAGGCGTACACCATATGGAAGGCCACCTGCTGGCCCCGCTGATGGAAGACGATCCGCCGGAAGCGCCGTTCGTGGCGCTGCTGGTGTCCGGCGGCCATACCCAGCTGGTGGCGGTGGACGCCATCGGCCAGTACCGCCTGCTGGGCGAGACCCTGGACGATGCGGCCGGCGAGGCCTTCGACAAGACCGCCAAGCTGATGGGCCTGCCGTACCCGGGTGGCCCGCAGCTGGCCAGGCTGGCCGAGCAGGGCACGCCGGGTGCGTACCGATTCGCGCGACCGATGACCGACCGTCCTGGGCTGGATTTCAGTTTCTCCGGCCTGAAGACCCAGGTGCTGATGGCCTGGCGTGACAGTGACCAGAGCGAGCAGACCCGCGCCGACATCGCCCGTGGCTTTGAGGATGCCGTGGTCGAGACCCTGTCGATCAAGTGCGAGCGCGCGCTGGAAGCGGCCGGGACCAACGTGATCGTGGTGGCTGGCGGCGTGGGCGCCAACAAGCGCCTGCGCGCGCGCCTGCAGCAGATGGCCGAGCGCCTGGGCGGCCGCGCCTGTTTCCCGCGCCCCGCGCTGTGCACCGACAACGGCGCGATGATCGCCTTCGCTGGCGCGCTGCGCCTGCAGGCCGGCCAGCACAGCCCGCCGAAGGTGGACGTGACCCCGCGCTGGGACATGGCGACCCTGCCGGCGGTCTGATCCGGCAGCGCCGGGCCACGCCGGGCGGACGTATTACCGACGCCCTGCCAACGGCGACGCCGCCAACACGGTCGTCGCCCGCTCATGGCGCTGCAGCCAGCCCAGGGTGTGCGGGCAGCGGGCGTGGATCAGCCGCCCGATCGCGGCCAGGTCGGCACCGAGGTCGCGTTCCAGGATGGGTTCGTGGTGCGCGATCCGGTTGCGCAGGTGGCGGATGCGTCCAATGTCTGCGTGGATGGCTTTCCTGATGACACTGGGATGGGCCGAAGGCGCATGACGTAGAACCCCACCAAGCGCGGGTATCCACAGGGTGGAGTCGAAGCGACATGTAAAGAGCTGCTGCCAGAACACCATTGGCAGGTTGGCGACGATCTCAGGTGTATCGGTTGCGCGGCTGGCAAGTTGTTCCAGTGCCGTGCGTGGAGAAGTACTGGATGAAGTTGGCAGTCTGCGTCGGAAGGCATCATTCCACGGCCAACGCGGGCCGTGCTGTCGGGTAAGCACAGCTGCTGAGGCGTTGCGAATGACCACCTCGCACAGATGGACCGGCATCATCAGCGCACCGCACATCCGCATGTTCCAGAGATACAGGGAATCGGCAGTGACGTCAGGGCTGCAGGTCGATGCGATTCTCTCGTAAGTCGACAGGCGCTCCGCTGACAACGCGCGCCGCAGTACATCGTATGGAGCCATCGTCATGTGCGGTGGTGAAGGAAGGCTCAATGTTCGCGAGAGTGGGCGGCGACCACCATCAGGGAACGTAGTTGTCCGCGCGGCTGATTTCCTGCGTTTCGCCTCGGGCGAATACCTGACCTGCCCTGTCGGAATTGGCCTTGACCGGCGATCTGGTCCTTGCCTAATCTGCGTGCCTGCGCCACCGGGACTCGCGGCTGGATTCCAGCTCCCCCTGGGGACAAACGGTAGTATCAAAGGGCCCTGCTAGCGGGGCCCTTTGTCTTTTTCCGGGCCCGCCCCGTGCCGGCCACCCATCGCCCGTTCCGGGCAGCGTCACCGCCGTGCCGTTACCATGGTCCCCTGTATTCGGGCGGGTAAGCGCAATGGACAAGGTTTTCATCGAAGGGCTGACGATCGACGCCCTGATCGGTATCTACGATTGGGAGCGACGGATCCGCCAGGACCTGGTGTTCGACCTGGAAATGGGCTTCGACAACCGTCGCCCTGCGGCTACCGATGACATCGCCCACACCCTGAACTACAAGGCGGTGAGCAAGCGCCTGGAGCAGTTCGTGCGCGAATCGGAATTCGGTCTGGTCGAGACCCTGGCCGAGCGTTGCGCGCAGATCGTACTGACCGAATTCGACGTGAAGTGGCTGCGCCTGAAGCTGAGCAAGCCCGGCGCGGTGCGCGGCGCGCGCGCGGTAGGCGTGATCATCGAGCGCACGCGGGACTGACCCTGTAGTGCCGGCCGCTGGCCGGCAACCTCAACATCAATGAAGGAAGAAGGAGACAACTGATGGTGGACGCGGTGGTGGCGGTACAGTGGCTGGAAAAGCTGCAGAACACACTGGAACCCTATCCCGGCGCCTACCTGGCGTTGATGATCTCGGCGCTGCTGATCGCCGCTGGCCTGGCCAACTGGGTGACAAAGCGCATCCTGCTGCGCGGGCTGCGACGCCTGCTCAGCCGCCTGCCGGGCGCTGACACCGGCCGTGGCAGCCACCTGATGCGGGTGATCTCGCGGCTGTCCAATGTGGTGCCCAGCCAGGTGATCGCTTCCGGCATCCGCATCGTGCCGGACCTGCCGCCAGGGCTGGTGGGCTTCATCATCGGCGCCTGCCAGGCGTGGGCGATCCTGACCGTGGTGCTGGCCATCTCGCATGCGCTCGATGCGGCCAACGATCTCTACGAACGTCGCCCCGAAGCACGCAACAAGCCGATCAAGGGCTACCTGCAGGTCGCCAAGATCGTCATCTTCGTGATCGCCGGCCTGTCGATCGTTGCCACCCTGGCCGGCGTCGACCTGCGCTATCTGGTCACCGGCCTTGGCGCGGCCACCGCAGTGCTGATGTTGATCTTCCAGGACACCATCCTGTCGCTGGTGGCCAGCGTGCAGATCAGTGGCGACGGCCGCGTGCGCATCGGCGACTGGATCGAGATGCCCAGCCAGAACGCGGATGGTGATGTGATCGACATCGCCCTGCACACCATCACCGTGCAGAACTTCGACAAGACCATCACCACCATCCCGACCAAGAAGCTGGTGACCGAGTCGTTCAAGAACTGGCGCGGCATGCAGGAGGCCGGTGGCCGCCGCATCAAGCGCGCGCTGTACCTGGACCAGCACAGCGTCGGATTCCTGGACGAGGGCGACCTGGCCTTCCTCGGCCAGTTCGCGCTGCTGCGCGACTACCTGCAGGACAAGGAACAGGAGCTGGGGCGGTGGAACGGGCGCCTGCGCGAGCAGGGCGTGGCCGAGGTCAACAGCCGCCGGGTGACCAATCTGGGCACTTTCCGTGCCTATGTGGAGCGCTACCTGCGCAGCCATCCGGGCATCCACACCGACATGACCCTGCTGGTGCGGCAGCTGCAGCCGACCACCGAGGGCCTGCCGCTGGAGCTGTACTGCTTCACCCGCAGCACTGCCTGGGGCGAGTACGAGGCGGTGCAGTCGGACATCTTCGACCACCTGCTGGCGATCCTGCCGGCCTTCGGCCTGCGCGTGTTCCAGGCCTCCAGCGACGCCATGTTGATGGCCGGGCAGCGCCAGTTGGCCGGCTCGGAGTAAGCTGCGGTGCCCCCGGCGGGTCCATACGGTCCCCGCTGGTGGCTGAAACTGAATGAAGAAACCTCTCGCCAAACGGCTCGGGATCGCTAGAATGCCGGGCTTGTAAACGTTTTCATCAAGGACTGCCGGTGGCCTCCGATCGCATCGAATCCCTCATTGCCCAGATGACCGTCGAGGAAAAGGTCGGCCAGCTGGGTGTCTTCGCAGACATGGTCCGCCCGTTCGCCCCGGACGTGAACCCGGAAGCCAACGTGCGCAATGCCGACCAGGTGCTGCAGCAGGTGCGCGAGGGCAAGGTCGGGTCCCTGTTCAATGGTGTCGGCGCCGAACTGGGCCGCCGCATCCAGCAGGTCGCCACCGAGGAGAGCCGCCTGGGCATCCCGGTGATCCTGGCTGCCGACGTCATCCACGGCATGCGCACCGTGTTCCCGATCCCGCTGGGCGAGGCCGCCAGCTTCGAGCCGGACCTGGCCGAGCGCACCGCGCGTGCCACTGCCATCGAGGCCACCGCTGCCGGCCTGCACTGGACCTATGCCCCGGCCGTGGACATCGCCCGCGACCAGCGCTGGGGCCGTGGCGCCGAAGGTGCCGGTGAGGACGTGGTGCTGGGCTGTGCGTTCGCCGCCGCCCGCGTGCGCGGCTTCCAGGGCAGCGACCTGCGCGCCGCCGATTCGCTGCTGGCCACGCCGAAGCACTTCGCCGCCTACGGCGCGGTGATGGCCGGCATGGAATACAACATGGTGGACATCTCGCCGCAGACCCTGCGCGATGTGCACCTGCCGCCGTTCAAGGCCGCCTTCGACGCCGGCGCGATCACCGTGATGTCCTCGTTCAACGACATCAACGGCGTGCCGGCCAGCGCCAATGCCGAACTGCTGACCGACATCCTGCGCGGCGAATGGAAGTTCCCGGGCGTGGTGATCTCTGATTACACCGCCGACATGGAACTGGTCGCGCACGGCTATGCCGCCGATGATCGCGATGCCACCGCCAAGGCATTCACCGCCGGCCTGGACCTGAGCATGCAGAGCGGCTTCTACGCCGAGCACCTGCCGGGCCTGGTCGAGAGCGGCGAGGTGCCAATGGCGGTGCTGGATGAGGGCGTGCGCCGCATCCTGTGGCTGAAGGAAACCATCGGCCTGTTCGACGACCCGTACCGTTCGCTGGACCCGGCGCGCGAAGCGGATACCTCGCACCTCGCCGCGCATGACGAACTGTCGCGCGACGCCGCGCGCCGTTCGATCGTGCTGCTGAACAACCGCGACAACGTGCTGCCGCTGCAGAAGACCGGGCAGAAGATCGCGCTTATCGGCCCGTTCGTGCAGGACCGCGAGAACATTGAAGGCTGCTGGACGCTGTTCGGTGACAAGCAGCGCTACGTGGATCTGGAAACCGGCGTCCGTGCCGCCATCGGTGACGAAGCGCTGCTGGAAATCGTGCCGGGCTGCGAACTGGAAACTGCCATTCCGGGCGGCACCGAAGCAGCCGTGGCTGCCGCTCTGCGTGCCGACGTGGTGGTGCTGGCACTGGGCGAACCGCAGCGTTACAGCGGCGAAGCGCAGTCGCGCGTGGAGATCACTCTGCCGCCGGCACAGCAGGCGCTGGCCGAAGCGGTGGCGATGACCGGCAAACCGCTGGTGGTGTTGCTGCGCAATGGCCGCGCGCTGGCGCTGCAGGGCGCGGTGCGCAACGCGCACGCCGTGGCGGTCACCTGGTACCTGGGCACGCAGACCGGCCATGCCGTGGCCGATGTGCTGTTCGGCGACTACAGTCCGTCCGGCCGCCTGCCGGTCAGCTTCCCGCAGGTATCCGGCCAGCAGCCGTACTTCTACAACCACCCGCGCACCGGTCGCCCGGAACTGCCGACCATGTCGGAGTTCAAGGCCCGTTGGCGCGAGATTCCGAACGAACCGCTGTACCCGTTCGGCCATGGCATCGGCTACACCAGCTTCGCCTACGGCGTGCCGCAGCTCAGCGCGGCGCAGTTGGGCTGGGACGACACCCTGACCCTCACCACCACGCTGACCAACAGCGGTGATGTGGCCGGCGAGGAAGTGGTGCAGTTGTACATCCATGACCGCGTGGCCAGCCGCGTGCGTCCTGTGCGTGAGTTGAAGGACTTCCGCAAGGTGGCACTGCAGCCGGGCGAGTCGACCGAGGTGGTGTTCACTCTCACCCGCGAGCAGCTGTCGTTCACCGGCCGCGACGGCGTGCTGCGCGCCGAGCCGGGCGTGTTCGACGTGTGGGTATGCGCCTCGTCGGCGGTCGGTGAAGCGGTGCAGTTCGAGCTGCTGAAGGGCTGATTGCGCCCTCATCCACGCATGGCGTGGATCTACGGCAAGCGGTAGCGCCGGGCCACGCCCGGTGTTGCTGTGCTCACATTGCACGAACACGCCGGGCGTCGCCCGGCGCTACCATCGGGTTCCCTGTTTCGATGGAGCGCGCGCATGCGCCGGATGGCCTGTCTGATTCCTGCCCTCATGCTGGCCGCCTGTTCGCAGCCGGCGCCGCCGGCCGAGCCTGCGGCGGATGCTCCGCCGCCGATGGAGGCCAGTGCTGCAGCGACGCCTGCGGCACCCCCCGCTGAGCCCACCGCCGCCGCACCGGCCGCGTCCGAAGCGGAAGCGCCCTCCGAAGACGCACGCGCGCGCATCGAGTCGCTGCTTGGCGATGCGGCGCAGTACGAAAAGGTGTTCAACGCGTTCAAGACCGCGGTGGTCGGCGGTGATCGTGCTGCCGTGGTCGAGGAAGTGCACTTCCCGTTGAACATCAGCGGCGGAAAGAAGATCACCCGCCCCGGTGAGTTCCAGCGCAACTACGAGAAGATCATCACCCCGGCGGTGGTCAAGGCGGTGTCCGAGCAGGACTTCGGCAAGGTCTTCGTCAACCAGCAGGGCGTGATGATTGGCGATGGACAGGTGTGGTTGAACGGGCAGTGCCTGGACCAGGCCTGCACGAAGACCGAGGTGAAGGTCATCACCATCCAGTAAACGGAAACGGCCCCGCATGCGGGGCCGTTCCGGGAAAAGGTGCCGATCAGGCCTTCGGCGTCAGCTTCAACAGGCGCGCCTTGCTGCCATCTTCCAGCAGCCACAGCGCGCCATCCGGACCCTGTTCCACTTCGCGGATGCGCTCGCCCATGTTGAAGCGTTCGGCCTCGCGCGCGCTGTCGCCGTCGAACGCCACACGCACCAGCGAGGTCGACGACAGCCCACCGATGAAGCCGCTGCCCTTCCACTGCGGGAACAGGCTGCCGCTGTAGATCACGAAGCCGGCCGGCGAGATCACCGGCGTCCAGGTCACCTTCGGGGCGGCGAATTCCGGACGCGTGTCGTGGTCAGGTATCGGTCGGCCGTCGTAATGGTCGCCGTTGGAGACGATCGGGTAACCGTAGTTGGCGCCGCGCACGATCAGGTTCAGTTCGTCGCCGCCGGCCGGGCCCATCTCGTGTGCCCACAGCTTGCCGTTGGCGTCGAAGGCCATGCCGAGGATGTTGCGGTGGCCCAGCGACCACACCTGCGCGGCCACGCCGCCCTGCGAGGCGAACGGGTTGTCGGCCGGCAGGCTGCCGTCATCGTTGAGGCGGATGATCTTGCCGAGGTTGCCGCCCATGTCCTGCGCCGGATCGAACTTCTGCCGCTCGCTGGAGCTGATCCACAGCTTGCCGTCCGGGCCGAAAGCGAGGCGGTGGCCGTAGTGGCCCTCACCGCTGACCTTGGGGCTCTGCCGCCAGATCACCTTCAGGTCCTTGAGCTGACCGGCGCCGTTGGCGTCCAGCGCCAGCGTGGCACGGGCCACGGCAGCACCGCGGGTGTCCAGCGTGCCTTCCTCGGCGTAGCTGAGGTACACAACGTGATTACGGGCGAAATCGGGATGCAGGATGATGTCGCCGAAACCGCCCTGGCCACCGTAGGCGACCTTCGGAACGCCGGTGATCTCGTGCTTCTGGCCGCTGGCCAGATCCAGGTGCTGCAGCTTGCCGCGCTTCTCGGTGACCAGCAGGCTGCCGTCGGGCAGGAAGGTCATCGCCCACGGCTGGTCAAAACGGCTGACTTCGGTGGCGGTGAACGGGCGCTGGTCGGCGGCGGAGGAGGCTGCGGGCGCGCTGGTCTGGGCGCCGTTGGCGCCGGGGTCGGCGGCATTGCAGGCGGAGGTGGCGAGGATCGGCACCAGGCCGAGGGCGAGCAGCAGGGGCATGCGGGTCATGGGTATCTCCAGGGCGGGGATGCGGATGGCCGGGCTGTCCCTTGTATACCACTGGAGCGGTGACCGTCGTGGCCCGAAGGTCCTGCGCCCCCCTGTGCGACGGCGGCGGGATCGTCTAGGGTGGGCACGCCCGGGCAACGCGTGCCCGACTGCCTGCCAAGGATCTGCAATGAACACTGCCATGCCCCACAAGCCGTCCACCGCCTTCATCGCCGCCTCGTGGGTGGCCCTGTTGCTGGGCGCGGCGGCCTACCTGATCGGCCTGTTCAACGCCGCCACGATGGCGCTCAACGAGAAGGGCTACTACCTGACCCTGCTGCTGTTCGGCCTGTTCGCGGCGGTGTCGCTGCAGAAGAGTGTGCGTGACCGCGTCGAGGGTATTCCGGTGAGTGGTTTGTACTACGCGCTGTGCTGGTTCGCGCTGCTGTCGGCGCTGATGCTGCTGCTGGTCGGCCTGTGGAATGCCACCCTGGCATCGAGCGAGAAGGGCTTCTATGGCATGGCCTACGCGCTGTCGCTGTTCGGTGCGGTGGCGGTGCAGAAGAACACCCGCGACCTGATCGCCGCCGGTGGCGGTGAGAGCAAGCGCAGCGCAGGCGTGCCGCCGCTGCCGGAACAGGAGTGATCGATCCGGTGTAGAGCCGAGCCATGCTCGGCTCAGTCGAGCATGGCTCGACTCTACAGACGTGGTGCGAGAGCCGAGCATGGGCTCGGCTCTACAGGAGCATGGCGCTATCGCTTCAACCGCGGGTCCGCCAGCTGTGCATCCTCCCAGCCACGGCGCACCGCACCGCGCGCCTGCGCCCATTCCAGCCGGCTGCGGCCACGTTCATTGGCCCAGCGCGATTCCAGCTCGGCTTCGACCTGTTCGTAGGCGCGGATCATGTCCTGTGCGCGAGCCGCATGGCCGATACGGTAGGCAGGCTCGTAGTCCTCGAAGAACAACTGGTCGTCGTAGTAGGGCTCGGCCGTGTAGCGTTCGCGCCAGTAGTTGCTGACCGCATCGCGCGGGGTGCTGTCGTCCGGTACGCGGCCGGGGATCTGGTACTCGGTCATGGAAGGCTCCGTTGTGGACGAAGCCCGATCGTGCCTGCGTGGCGGTTAACGGCCCGGTCCGGCAGCGTGATCACCAGATCAATCCGCCGGGCATGCCGCGGCGTTACCGATCACCCGGCGTCGGCATCCTTGCGCGGCAGCTTGTAGATCACCGCGCCGATGGCAAACGCCACCAGTGCCGCGGCGATGTTCTGCCAGCTGGCACTGGCGAACAGCGCCAGGCACAGCAGCAGCGCCAGCACCGGAATAAGCGGGCCACCCGGCAGCTTCAGCGCACCTGGCCGGTCGGCGTAGCGCTTGGCCAGCACCAGCACCGCAGCGGCCGTTCCGATGTAGGCGAACAAGCGCGTGGTCATCGACAGCAGGGCCAGCTGCACGAACGAACCGGACAGGGCCAGGCCGAGCGCGATCAGGCCCTGGCAGAGGATCGAGGCGGCCGGGGTGTGGAAGCGTGGGTGCACCTGCGCCAGGATCTTCGGCCCGTAGCCATCGCGGGCCAGCGCGAACAGGAAGCGCGGGCCCATCATCATCGTGTTGCTGTTGGTGCCGAGGATGGAGATGGTGGCGCCGACCGTCAGGATCAGCGCAAGCGCTTCGCCACCGAAGCCGGCGGCGGCATCGGCCAGCGGCGTGGCCGAGCTGGACAGGCCGGCCAGCGTGCCCTGCGCCACCACCTGCACCGCGCCGTAGATGACGGTGACGGTGATGATCATGGTGATCAGCGCGAACGGAATGTCGCGGCGCGGATTGCGGTACTCGCCGGCCGCGGCCGGGATGTTCTCGAAGCCCGCGTAGGCGTACAGCAACAGGAGCGCGGCTTCGCCCATGCGCTGCAGGTCATGCGGGTCCGGGCGCTGGCCGGAGAACGCAAGTTGCGGATCGATGTAGAACGCGCCGATGGCCACGAACAGCAGCAGCGGCAGCATCTTGCCGATCACCAGCACCACGCCGGTACGCGCGGCCGAGCGCACGCCGATGATGTTGACGCCGGTGAGGAAGCCCAGCGACACCACGATCACCGCGATGCGGCCCATGCCGGCGCCGGCCCACGGCCAGAAGCGCGCGACCGCATCGGCCAGTGCATTACTCAGTGCGGCCGCCGAACTGATGCGGGTCAACCAGATCATCCAGCCGATCTCGAACCCGGCGAATCGCCCGAACGCCTCGCGTGCATACAGGTAGCTGCCACCGGGTTCATCGAAGTAGCTGGCGGCCTGCGCGTAGCACAGCACCAGCAGCGCGACCACGATGCCGGCGGCGACCACGCCCCACAGGCTGAAGGGACCGAGCAGGGCGACGGTGGCGGCCGGCAGCAGGTAGATGCCGCTGCCGATCACATCGTTGATCGACAGGCCGACGATCTGCCAGCGGCTGACCGCGCGCTGCAGCTGCGGTTCGTCCTGCGCGCTCAACGGGCGTCTCCGCTCAGTGCGGGCAGTTGCCACTGGGCCTGCAGGCGCGTGTACTCGGCACGCGGCAGCAGCACGAAGCGCGGCGCATCCTGCGGCCGCAACCAGTTCAGCAGGGCCTGCATGCGCGCCTGCGGCATGGCGGTGCAGCCGGCGGTGGCCTCACCCGGCTGGCGCCACAGATGGGCGAAGATGCAGCTGCCCTTGCCCGGCTGGTTGTCCGGATTGTGGGCGATCACGAAGCCTTCCTGGTAGCGCACGTCGCCCTTGTTGTGCAGGTCCAGCCGCATGGGCTCGGTGGAGCCCTTGATCGCCGCACTGCCGACTTTCCTTTCATCGACGATGCGGTTGTAGAACGGTGAACCGGGTACGTCCATGCAGTAGCTGCTGTCCAGCATCGGCTGGTAGGGCATTGCGGTACCCGGGCGGGTGACGGCATAGCCGAACGAACTGCCGAGCGCGAACACGCCCGCAGGGCTGCGGCCATCGCCTTCCTGTTTCTGCGGGCCGTCGGCCTGCGCCGGGTGCAGGCCCAGGCCCCAGGCACTGCCAGTGCGGCCGAGCGCCACCGGGAACGCCTGTCCATGCGCGTGCCAGCCCTTGCCATCGCGCACATAGGCCTGCAGCTGGCCCTGGGTGCTGTCCCAGCCATCGCTGGTGACCACGATCAGCTGGCGCGCACCCTCCAGCGGCGCGGCGTGGACGGACACCGCCGCAGCAAGCAGCAGCGCAGCGGTAGCGAGGCGAACCAGCGATTTCATCAACAGGTGCTCCGGTCAGGAATCCAGCAGGTGGTCGATCCGCTCCAGGTTCACCGCCAGCTGCTGCTGGCGATCCGGATTGGTGTGGCAGAGCAGCACGAACAGGAAATCGAGCAGGGCGTGCATGGCGCTACGGTACAGCAGCTGCGCGACCTGCGGCGTGCGATCGTGCGCACACACCACCAGCGCAGCATCAGCATGCGCGCGCAGCGGGTTGGCGGTGTGGCGGGTGATGGAAATCACCTTGCCACCCATGTCCTGGAACTGCCGTGACAGCTGCGAAAGCTGGGGCAGGTTGCCGAACTCGGAGAACATCAGCAGCGCATCGCCCGGGCGTGCGGCCGACAGATTGGCCAGCATCAGGATCGGGTCGGTATGCGGCACTACCAGCAGGCCGAGCAGTGACAGCCGCATGGCGAACTCGCGGGCGAACAGGCCATCGTCACCCAGGCCATGGACGAACAGCTTCGGTGCGCCGTCGAGCAGCTGCACGATGCGCTCGATTTCCTCGCGTGGGTTGGCCTGGCGGGTTTCCTCTTCGGCCTGCGCCTTGCTGCGGCGCAGGGCGTCGCCCAGGCGCAGGTAGTCATCGCCGCTGTCGGGTTCGCTGGGGGCCTGTTGTGGATTGGCACCGGCGCGAGCCACGTCCTGGCCGATCGAGTACTTCAGGTCCGGGTAGCCCTTGAAGCCGAGCTTCTGGCTGAACTTCACGACGCTGGACTGGCTGATGCCGAGCGCACTGGCCAGTTGCTGGGACGAGTAGTCGCGCAGCAGGTGGGCGTTGTCGAGGATGAAGTCGGCGATGCGTCGCTCGATGGCCGACATCTGCCCGCGCTCGGAACGGATCTTCAGCAGGGGCGGCATGCGGGGTGTCCGGACATGTGTAGGCGCGTTGCGGTTGGCAGCGTAGAGCGTGTCATGGAGTGGGTCGGGCGGGTCGGGTTTGCGGGGGATGCCGCACGTACGACCGAGAAGCACAGGGCACCGGCGTGCGAAGCACGTCGGCCCGCGGCCGGCGGAGCGTGTCTTCTGGTTGCTTTTCTTTTCGCGAAAAGAAAAGTAACGCCCGACCCAACGTCAGTGGCACGCCAGGCCAGCCGCAAGGCAGAAGTCACCCCAGCATCTCCAGCCCACGCACTTCGGTGATGCCCAAGCCCGGCACGTCGCTGATGCTGATCTCCGATTCGTTGAAATGCACGCCCCCGCTGACCGGGTCGAACTGGCCCAGCGACGGGCCGTCCAGGTCGACCTTGGTGATCACATCGCTCTTGGCCACCGCCAGGTGCACGGCGGCGGCCACGCTGATGCTCGATTCGATCATGCAGCCGATCATGCACGGCACGCCGTAGATGCCGGCGATGTCGGCGATGCGGATCGCGTTGGACAGGCCGCCGGTCTTCATCAGCTTGATGTTGATGATGTCGGCCGCGCGCTGCTGGATCAGGTCCATCACCTGGCTGGGGCTGAACACGCTTTCGTCGGCCATCACCGGCGTGTTGACGCGGTCGGTGACGTACTTCAGGCCACTGATGTCCGCCGCCTTCACCGGCTGCTCCAGCAGCTCCAGTACCACGCCGGCCTCTTCCAGCGTGCGCATCGCATGCACCGCCTGCTTGGCGGTCCAGCCCTGGTTGGCGTCCAGGCGCAGCAGGGCGCGGCCTTCCACCGCCGCATGGATCGCCTTGACCCGTTCGATGTCCAGGCCGATGTCCTTGCCGACTTTGATTTTCAGCGACTCGAAGCCGCGTTCGATCGCTGAAAGCGAGTCGGCCACCATCTTGTCGATGTAGTCCACGCTGATGGTGATGTCGGTAGTAATCACCGGGTCGCCGCCACCGAGCATCTGGTACAGCGGCGCACCGTGCAGCTGCGCCCACAGGTCGTACAGCGCGATTTCCACCGCGGCCTTGGCGCTGGTGTTGCGCTCCATCGCGGTCTGCACCAGCGTGCACAGATGGTTGAGATTGACCACGTCCTGGCCGATCAGGCGCGGGGCGATGAAGTGGCGGATCGCTTCGATGATCGAGCCGTGCGTATCGCCGGTGATCACCGCAGTGGCCGGGGCTTCACCGTAACCGGTGTGGCCGGTGTCGGTGCGGATCAGAACCACCACGTCTTCCACGGTTTCCACCGTGCGCAGGGCAGTCTTGAACGGCGTCTTCAGCGGCACGCGCAGCATGCCCAGTTCGATGGCAGTGATCTTCATTCAGGAGTCTTGGCCCGCAGGCGCTGGATGTTGGTGATGCGGTCGATGTAGCGGACGGTATCGCTGGCCATCATCGGCTCCAGCGGCGTGACCGAAACACCATTGAGGTGGGCCTGTACGCGCGTGCCGTCGGTACCGAACCAGCTGCCGCCCGCCGTATCGTGGATCACCCAGGTGCGGCCGTCGACATGGCCGATGGCCATCATCACGTGCCCGGGAATGTAGACGAGGTCGCCCACCTGCAGGTCGGTGACGGCGCGGTCGCGTACCGCTTTGCCGTCCTTGCCGGTGAAGGGCAGGCGATCCAGCGCGGGGCTGACCGCCTGTGCACTGGTATTGCGCGGCAGCAGCACGCCGAAGCTGCGGTAGATCTCGGAAACGAACCCGCTGCAGTCGCGGGTGTCGTAGTCGTGGCCCCATCCGTAGCGTTCGCCCAGGAACTTGAAGGCCTGCTGCAGCAGCAGGCGCGGGGTCAGCGGCAGGTAGTCGGCGGCGGTGTCCTGCGAGCGCGGCAGCAGCGCCGGCACCAGCTTCAGGCGCCCGTTGGCCTCGCGCACCGGCAGCTGCACCACCCACGACGCGTGCGCCTGCTGGCCGTTCACGGGTTCTGAAGCGGGCCAGTCGGCCAGCACCGGCAGGCGCACGCCCATGTCCAGCTGCAGGCGCGAGACGCGCGGTTCCTCCGGGGTGTAGGCGGTCTGCGCGGTGGCGCCGGTGACGATGCGGTACGGGCCCTTCGTGCCATAGCCGAGCACCGTGGCCTTGTCGCCGCTGGCGATGGCATCGGCCTCGATCCATGCGCTGTAGCGCTCGCTGTGCACGAACAGCCAACGGCCATCGGTACTGCGATGGACCACCGCGACCTTGTCGCCGGGGAACAGTGCCGATTCCTGGAAGCGGTCGATGTCGGTGTCACCGGCAGTGCTGAAGACCCGCTCGCGGGTGGGGAAGGTACGCAGTGCCGCGCGCTTCACCACCAGCCCGTAGGCCGGTGCCACCTGGGCAGGAATCGCATCGAGGCCGAGGTTGGCTTCGATCGCGCTGCGCAGTGCGGTCGCGATCGCCTGGCCCTTGTCGTTGTAGAGGGCGCGGGTGGGCCAACTCGACAGCGCGGTGATGCTGGCACGCACCGTCGCTGCATCAAGCTGGGCGGGCAGTGCGGCGATGTCCTGGATGTGGCTGTCCTGTGCCCGCATCCGCGCGTTCTGTGCCTCGATCTGCGCGCGGTCCAGAATCGGCGCATCGGCGTTGCCCAGGCGCGCGGCCCAGTACTGCGGGGTCAGGTAGGCCTCGTGCAGGCCGATCACATAGGGCAGCGGTGCGCCGGGATCGGGTGCCACGGGAGGCTGTGCAAAGGCCGGGGCGGCCAGCAGGCACAGGGCCAGGGTCAACCGGCGCGGCCAACGCCGGCGCGGTTCGCGGGAAGCCAGGCTCATGCGGTGCACACCCTCCTCGAATGCCTGTTGGAATATTTATTCCTTTCGGCTTCGAAATCAAGAATAAATTATTGACCGGCATCCCGGCCCGTGTTACACAGCCGATACCACCCGCGCTGGGGAAGTGTCGCTGTGGAGTCTGCCGTTCGCAAACCGTGTCTGCCTGCCGCCGCCGGTCTCTGTGCCGCGCTGCTGCTGTGGGCGTGGTCGGCGGGAGCGGAGCCGCCGCCCTCAGCCATCCAGTTTGCGCGCGTCGTGCAGATGATCGACGCGGGACGGTTCTTTGAAGCTCACAGCGAACTGAACACCTGGTCGGCTGCCGACGCGGCGGAGCCTGGCGTCAGTTTCGACGACATCGCGTTCCAGGAAGAACGCATGCGCCGCATCCGCCTGGATTTTTCCCTCGACGAAACCGCCGCCAAGTCCGCCGTGCGCCGCTGGATTCCCGACCTCACCGACGAGGAATTCGCGCGCTGGGACCAGCTCGGCCTGATTGAACACCTCGATATCGATGGCGCGCGCTGGTACTTCAAGCGCGCACCGTCGAACCTGTTCCTGCTCAGCGATGAGGCACGCGCACGCCGCCGCGCGGATGCACCGATGCCGGCGCCGGGCCCGAACGAGGTGCTCAATGCACACCACGCGCGCGTGCTTGCCGCGGCCGAACAGAGTGGCCAGGCGTCGGTACTGCCGCAGCGCATTGAATTCACCCAGTCGCTCACGGTGAAGGCCGACGCCGTACCGGCCGGCGAAACCGTGCGCGCCTGGATTCCGTACCCGCGCGAGATTCCGGGCCAGCAGGAGCAGGTGCAGTGGCTGGGCAGCGCGCCCGGTAAGGCACGCGTGGCGCCAGCCAGCACCCTGCAGCGCACCGCTTATCTGGAAGCCAAAGCGGTGGCCGGGCAGCCGACCCGCTTCGAGATCCGCTACGCGATGACGATCTTCGCGCGGCATACCGCGATCGATCCCGCCAAGGTGCAGGCCACACCGAACGATCCCGCATTGAAGCCCTACCTGGCCGAACAGCTGCCGCATGTGCGCTTCACCCCCTCGCTGAAGCTGTTCTCCGACCAGGTGCTGCAGGGTGAGACGCGACCGTATGAAGTGGTGCGCAAGCTGTTCGCGGCGGTCGATCGCATTCCATGGGCGGGCGCGCGCGAATACTCCACGCTCAGCAACATCAGCGATTACGCCCTGCGCGCTGGCCATGCCGACTGCGGCCAGCAGACCCTGCTGCTGATCGCATTGCTACGCATGAACGGCATTCCCGCGCGCTGGCAGTCGGGGATGGTGTTCTCCGACGATGGCAGCGGCTACAACAACCTGCATGATTGGGGGCAGGTCTACCTGGCGCCGTACGGCTGGCTGCCGATGGACGTGACCACCGGCGCGCTGGCCAGCGATGTGCCTGCACTGCGCAATTTCTATCTGGGTGGCCTCGACGGCTACCGCATCGCCTTCAACGACGATTTCGGCCAGCCCTTTGTGCCGGCCAAGCAGCATTACCGCTCGGAAACGGTCGACTCGCAGCGCGGCGAGGCCGAGTGGGCAGGCGGCAACCTGTACTTCGACCAATGGAGCTACGACTTCCAGTGGCGGGTACTGCCAGCCGGGCAACGCTAGCGCGACACATCGCAACTCACACCATTCAATTCTTGCAGGAGAGAGCAGGGGATGAAGGCTTACAGCATCAAGCGGGCGGCGTTGTGCGTCGCCCTCGGGGCGTGTCTGGGCGTGATCGCGCCCAGCGCATTCGCACAGGATGGTTCGGTGGTCGGCCGGTTGGTCAGCGATGCCGGCCAGGTGCCGGCCGGTGCCACGGTCACCGTACGCAACCCCGCCACGGGCTTTGTCCGATCGGTGCAGGCCGACGCCAATGGTAGCTACCGTATCCCGTTGCTGCCGGTCGGCACCTACGAGATGGACGTGAGCCTGCCGGGTGGAGCGGCCAGCCGTGTTGGCCAGGTCACCGTCAGCCTTGGCAGTGCGACCACGGTGAACGTGCCGCTGGGTGCGGTCAGCACGCTGGGTACGGTCGAGGTACGTGCACCGCAGGTGGTGTCGATGGTGGATGTCAAGTCCACCGAATCGGCCACGAACATCACCCGCGAAGAGCTTTCGCGCCTGCCGGTGGACCGTGACATCACCGCCGTGGCACTGCTCGCGCCCGGCGCGGTGAAGGGCAAGGGCTCGTTGGGCGGCCAGGGCATTTCCTTCGGTGGTTCGTCGGTGGCCGAGAACACCGTCTACATCAACGGCCTGAACGTTACCGACTTCTACAACCGGGTCGGCTTCTCGTCGGTGCCGTTCTCGTTCTACCAGGAATTCCAGGTCAAGACTGGCGGCTATTCGGTAGAGTTCGGGCGCAGTACCGGCGGTGTCATCAACGCAGTCACCCGGTCGGGCAGCAACGACTTCAAGGCCGGTGCCGAACTGGTGTTCGAACCGCGTGCCTGGCAGTCGCAGGCGCGCGACCGCTACGACGGCAGCGGCAGCCGCTACATCACAGCGAGCCGCGATGACTACAGTCGCAGTGCGCTGAACGTATTCGCGTCCGGTGCGCTGGTGAAGGACCGCTTGTTCTTCTTCGGCATGTATGAAGCTCGCGACTACCGCCCGACATCGACCAACGACGCTGGCACCCGCCTGAGCCAGGGCAAGGCCGATGATCCGTTCTGGGGCGGCAAGATCGACTGGCAGATCACCGACAACCAGATGCTGTCGCTGTTCGGATTCTCGGACAAGAGCAAGACGCTCACCGATGTCTACGATTACGACTACGCCACGGGACAGACTGTGGGTGAGCGCAGCAACCAGATCTACAACACGGTGGGCGGCAAGAACTGGTCCGGCACCTATAGCTGGCAGGTCAACAGCGACCTGACCATGAAGCTGATGTATGGCGAGAACAAGCGCAACCGCATGCAGAGCTCGTTGATGGACGAGAACTGCAACCGTGTGTTCGACAACCGAACGGCCAGCCAGGGCGTGCCACCCTCGCTGCAGGGTGACCGCAGCTGCACCAGCAGCTCGCAGCTGGAATCAGCATTGGATACCCGCAAGGCCGCCCGCGCCGATTTCGAATGGACACTGGGCAATCACCTGCTGCGCTTCGGCATGGACCGCGAGGAAAATACCTCCGACTACAGCCGTGCCTACCCCGGTCCGGGCGGCCTGCGCTACGACATCTATGCGCGTACTCCGGGAAGTTCACTCAACGGCGGCGTGGTGCCGGCCAGTGGCCTGGTGGCGCGTACGCGCCGCTATGAGGTGGAGGGTGCGTTTGAGACCATCAACTCGGCCTGGTACCTGGAAGACAACTGGCAGGTGACGCCGAACCTGCTGCTGAACATGGGCGTGCGCCTGGAAGCCTTCGACAACAAGGGCGGCGATGGCAGCAGCTACATCAAGATCGATGACATGGTGGCGCCACGTCTCGGCTTCTCGTGGGACGTGCGTGGCGATGGCACCACCAAGGTGTTTGGCAACCTGGGGCGCTACTTCCTGCCGGTGGCCAACGTCATCAACATCAAGCAGGCCGGTGGCTTCCTCGACGAACGCACCTGGTATGAGTTCCTGGGCTACAGCGGCGCGGCCAACAATGTGCCGGTGCTGGGCGCGCAGATCGGACCGGTGGACAATTCGCAGGGCGATGGCAGCGTGCCGGACCTGCGCGCTGAAGTGAACCGGGACATGGATCCGGTCTACCAGGATGAAGCGATCCTGGGCTTCCAGCAGATGATCAACGAGGCTTGGTCGGTTGGCGCCAGCGTGACTTACCGCCGCCTGCACAACGCCATCGATGACATGAACATCACCGCCACCGGCCAATGCGGTGCCATCGACGGGGTGTGGATCATGGGCAACCCGGGACGCACCAACACTGTCTGGGGCGACACCAACTGTGATGGCACCAATGATGGCTGGATCAACATCGACACATCCAGGGAAGGCTGGGCGCTGTACGACGATGATGGCAACTACGTGGGCCAGCGCGGCTGGGTAAAGCCCAAGCGCGACTACAAGGCGCTGGAACTGCAGGTCGACCGTGCGTGGGATGGCAAGTGGGGCTTCAACGCGTCCTATACCCTGGCCTATGGGCGCGGCAACGCCGAAGGCCCGGTCAACTCCGATACCGACTTCGCCGATGCCGGCCGCACCGAGAACTTCGACAACCCGTGGGTCAACTATCGCGGCTACGGCTACCTGGCCAACGATCGCCGCCACCAGTTCAAGTTCCGCGGCAGCTACGCGTTGACCGAGAACCTGAGCGTGGCCGCCACCCTGGGCGTACAGTCGGGCAGCCCGATCACGCGCTTCGGTGCCGGCAATCCTTTCGACGACACCGACTTCCACAGCTACTACGTGTGCGTGTCCAACTGCCAGGCGACCGTACCGTCCGAACGTGTGTTCGTGCATTCCCCGCGCGGTGGCGATGGGCGCACGCCGTGGACCTACGACCTGGACGTGAGTGTTTCGTACAAAGTGCCGATCCCCACCGACCTGCGCCTGAAGTTGGCGGTGTACAACGTTCTTAACCAGCAGCGCGTGGTGACCGTGGACCAGGATTACGAGCCGCAGGACAGCATCGGAACGCCGAACCCGATGTATGGTTATGGCACTGGATTCCAGTCACCGCGCTACGCACAGCTGACGGTGACCTGGAGCTATTGAGGACGCATCCATGCGCCGCCCTGCCGGGCGGCGCGGGTCTGTGATCGCCGGATATGATCCGGCACCGCCTGACGGAGACTGCCTTGCATCGTCTGTTGCTACTGGTCGCTGTACTGGCGAGCCCCGCTGCCCAAGCAGTGGATGGCGCACGACTGGATGCCGCCATCGCCTTTGTGGACCAGCACGAGCACCTGCCGGGGCTGGCGATGGCGGTGGTCGAGGATGGCCAGGTGGTCTATCGCCACACTGAAGGCGCGCGTGGTGACGGTGGCCGCATCGACGAGGACACGCTGTTCAAGATCGCCTCCAACAGCAAGGCGATGACCGCCGCGCTGCTGGCCACGCTGGTGCAGCAGGGCAAGCTGGGTTGGGCTGACCCGGTGCAGCGCCACCTGCCAGCGTTCCGCATGCATGACCCGTGGGTGGGCGAGCATCTGCAGGTACGCGATCTGCTGATCCACAACAGCGGCCTCGGCCTGGGTGCCGGCGACCTGATGCTGTGGCCTGAGCCCAATGCCTTCACCCGCAGCGACGTCATCGCCGGGCTGGCACACCTGAAACCGGTCACCAGTTTCCGCAGCGGCTATGCCTACGACAACCTGATGTACGTCGTTGCCGGTGAGGTGGCTGCGGCCGCCGGTGGCAAGCCCTATGACCAGCTGATGCGCGAGCGGGTGTTTGAGCCGCTGGGGATGACCCGCTGCCAGGTGGGCGCATGGTCGGTGAAGCAGATCGGCAATGTCGCCCAACCGCATGTGCGGCGCGATGGCCGCAACGTGGTGGTCGCTGGTGATGGAGCGCTCAGCCCCGATCTGACGTCGATGGCGGCCGGTGGCATCCGCTGTTCGCTGCGCGACATGACCCGCTGGATGCAGGTGCTGCTGGACCCGGCGCTGGTACCGGCGTGGTTGGGCGCCGAGCAGCGCCGCATGCTGTGGACGCTGCACATGCCAATGCCGCTGGGCGAGCGCCAACGCGACTGGGACAACACCCGTTTCTACGGCTATGGGTTGGGCTGGCGGGTGTCGGACATGGACGGGCACTGGAAAGTCGCCCATACCGGTACCCTGACAGGCATGTATTCCTCGCTGGCGCTGCTGCCGGACCGCAAGGTCGGTGTGGTGATACTGATCAACGGCGAGGCCGAAGACGCGCGTACCGCGCTGATGCAGTCGACGCTGAAACAGTTCACCGCGCCGGAAGACGCGCAGCATGTGGGGTACTACCTAGCGGAACTGGCGGCTGATCGGGCCGTGCGCGCCGCCACGGGGAGTCCTGTGCCCTCCACCAGGGGCGCACAACCGGCCGCCGTCACCGATCTGCAGCGCTGGCAGGGCCGCTACGCCGATCCCTGGCTGGGCCCGGCCTCGCTGTGCCCGGGCAAGGACGGCCTGCGCTTCAGCGTCGACAAGTCGCCAGCGCTGCAGGCGGCCGTGCTGAAGTTGCAGGGGCGCTGGCTGCTGCGCTGGGATACGCTTGGCGACGAAGCGCAGGCGTGGTTGCAGCCAGGCGAGGGCCCGGTACCGACGCTGGACCTGCGCGCCATCGATCCGGACATCGACTTCAGCTATGACTTCCAGGACCTGCATTTCACTCGTACTGGCGACTGCGCTGGCAGCGACCGCCAGCGCCGCTGAGCCACCGCGTGTTTCACCGGCCACCGACGCGGCCAGCGCTGGTTTGGTGGAGATCCGCGCGTTGTCGCCAGGCATCGACATGGACATCCGCTACGCCGGCGCCAACAACTTCACCGGCGCGCGCGTGCCCGGCTACGAGGCGTCGTCCTGCTACCTGCTGGCGCCGGTGGCGAAGGCGCTGGCCGAGGTGGAACAGGACCTGCGCGCCGATGGCTTCGGCCTGCGCCTCTACGACTGCTACCGGCCGGTGCGTTCGGTGCAGGCCTTCATGGCCTGGGTGAACGATCCGCGCGAGCTCTCGCGCAAGGCACAGCAGTATCCGGACCTGGACAAGCCGCGCCTGCTGGCCGACGGCTACATCGCCGAGCGCTCCGGCCACAGCCGCGGTGCCACGGTGGATCTGGGCCTGTTGGATTGCCGCAGTGGCACCTGCTTGCCGCTGGACATGGGCACCGACTTCGATTTCTTCGGGCCACGCGCGCATACGCAGACGAGCGGGCTGAGTGAGACGCAGCAGGCGAACCGGCGGCAACTGGTACAGGCAATGGCACGGCGTGGTTTCGTGAACTATCCGCAGGAGTGGTGGCACTACACGTTCCAGCCGGAACCGGATCCCGGCACCGCGTACGACGTCCCAGTGCGGTAGGGGTATCGGCAGGGCTGCGCCCTGCACCTGCAGAGGCAACTGCAACGGCCGAAGCAACAGCTGGCATTCCGTGGGATGGCTGGGTGGGTCCGGTTGCGTGGGACGCTGCAAGTCCCCTTCCGGGGTCCGGCCCAGCCGCTGGCGGCTGTGCGTTCGGGCGCTTGCGAAGCAGTGCTTCGCAAGCAAAGCGCCCTCACCCATGTAAGCTCGGTCGCCGCTTGCTCGTGCGCGCAGTCCTGCACGCACGGCAAGGCCAGGGTTGGGCGTCCTGCCCAACCCGCCCGAGGCATGCCTCGGGCCCATGCGGCTCACGCCCCCGCAACCGGACCCACCCAGCCTTCGACAATTCCCCGCGCGGTCCGTTGTAGAGCCGAGCCCATGCTCGGCTGTTCTTTGTTCAATCGTCGAGATATTCGATTTCGAGAGATTCACCCACGCATGGCGTGGATCTACTGTGGCTACCGGATTGGGTCCGGGGCAGATCCCTTACACTGGCCGCCTCTTCATCCCTGCCCACCCGATGAACCTTCCCCTGCACTTCGGCCTGCTCGGTACCCTGGAAGCGGGCGCCATCGCCCTGCTGGTCGGGCTGCTGGTGTACTTCCTGTGGTCGCAGCTGTGCCGGCTCCTGCACTGGACAGTCGGCCACGCGATCGGCTGGTCCTGCGTCATCGCCGTGATCATCTCCGCCGGCATCGATGCATGGAAGCTGTTCTACATGGGCATCGTGCGGCTGGAATCCCCACTGTACGCGCGCCTGTTCCTCGCCACCATCCATGATCCGAACGAACTCGGCAGCCGCGTGGTGCTGGAAATCGCCGGCGCGCTCGCCGGTGTTGCCCTCGGCTGGGTGTTGTTCAGTTCGCGGTCATCGGCACAGAACGTCGACTGACGCAGGTTTTTCGTTGGTTGCCGGTTAAATCCGGCAGCGCTGAATGCGCATCTTATGAGCTGCTCACTTGCTGCTAACCACCGCGCTAAAGCATGCGTGGAGGCGAGTGGTTAATCGTGCGTGTTGACGCCGGTCGCGGGGCAAAATCGATTCAGAAACGCGGTGGCAGGGTAGGTGCCGTGCGGAGACAACACGCCGCGCAACACCACCCAATCGGTAGGAGACACCCCTGATGACTATTCGCAACCGCAAGCCCCTGATCGCCCTGATCGTCGCCGCCGGCAGCGTGCTGGCCATTCCGGCGATGGCCCAGTCGGCCAAGCAGCAGGCCGCGCAGGCACAGAACGAAGCCGCGCAGGCGCAGCAGTCGGCGGCACAGGCAGGGCAGGCGGCTGACCAGGCGACCAATGCGGCCGCCGCGGCATCGGCGCAGGCCAATGGCGGTGGCCAGACCTGGGCCAGCATCGATACCGATGGCAACGGCACCATCAGCAAGACCGAGGCACAGGTGAACGCGGGCCTGGCCCAGGTGTTCGACCAGGCCGATACCAACAAGGACGGCGAACTGAGCGCCGATGAGTACAAGGCCTACGTGGCCGCGCAGCAGGCCGGTGCGGGTGCCGGCGCGGCCCAGGGCCGCTGATACACACCTGATTCGGGAAGACCGGGGCATGGGGACCCGGGCGGCTGCGGCCGCCCGGGTTTTTCTCGTCATCGCCACCCCTGTATCCTTGGCCGATGAACACCTCCACGCCTGCGCCGTCGCGCGCCATCGGCCTGGTCGGTTTTGACGGTGACGATACGCTGTGGAAGAGCGAGGACTACTACCGCAAGGCCGAGCAGGATTACCTTGACCTGCTGTCGCGCTACGTCGACGTGCATGACACCCAGACCGCGCGCCACCTGCTGGAAGTGCAGCAGCGCCACCTGGGCACCTTCGGCTACGGCGTGAAGAGCATGACCCTGTCGATGATCGAAGCGGCCATCGACATCACCGCCCAGCGTATCGGGGCCAAGGACATCCAGCGCATTCTGGACATCGGCCACGACACCCTGCGCCATCCGGTCGAGCTGATCGACGGTGTGCGCGAAGCCGTGGCGGCCATCGCCGAGCACTACCCGGTGGTGCTGATCACCAAGGGCGACCTGTTCCACCAGGAAGCCAAGATCAAGGTCGCCAACCTGGGCGAGCTGTTCCCGCGCATCGAGATCGTCTCGGAGAAGGACCCGGAAACCTACGCCCGCGTGCTGGCCGAATTCGATCTGCCGATGCAGCAGTTCGTGATGGTCGGCAACTCCCTGCGCTCGGACATCGAGCCGGTGGTGACCCTGGGTGGTTGGGGCGTGCATACCCCGTATGCAGTGACCTGGGCACACGAGACCCAGCACGGCGTGGCCGACGATGAACCGCGCATGGTCACCGCCGATACCGCCCACGACTGGCCGGCCGCACTGGCGGCGATCGAAGCCAAGGCCGCGGCGGCGGCCTGACAGGGCCCGGCGGCTGCGGCAGAATCGGGCCATGAACCACCGACTGCGCATGCTGCTGTTGTCCCTGCTGCTGGCGCCGGCCACCGTGCTGGCCCAGCAGACGGCCGAGCGTTCGGCCACCTATGAAGTGGACACCGGCGACAGCTGGGTCGATGCCCAGCTGCAGGACATCAATCATTACGCCGAGCGCTACCCGGATGCCTTTCTCGATGAGGTGTCGCGCTATGCCGACGTGCCGCGTGGCTACATCAGCGCGCTGTTCACCACCCACGGTTGGCAGGCTGGGGATATCTACTTCGCCTGTTTCTGGGCCAAGGCCAGCGGCCAGACCTGCCGTGAGAGCGTGCGCGCCTTCAGCCAGGACCGGGAAGGCGGCTGGGAAGCGGTGGTGAAGCGGATGCCAGTGAAGCCGCAGAACCTGCATGTGCGTGCGGTGCGCCACGCCATCGTGGCCAGCTACAGGCACTGGGACCGGCCGATCACCCTGGATGCCACCCTGAAGCGCCAGCTCAACCGGTAGTGCCGGCCGCTGGCCGGCAACTGCACCCTTCCAGGCATCCGGAGGTTGCCGGCCGGTGGCCGGCACAACCGGTATTTTTCATGTTGCTCTGCATATCGCGGCCGCCACGCACTCCGGCGACAATACGGGTTCGAGCTGTTCCCCGTTCCCGTAATCGAGTGACTGATGAGCGCCTCTTTCGTTTCGCCTGATGTGATCCGCCGCCTGTTCGCACAGGCCATGTCCCGCATGTACCGCACCGAAGTGCCGTTGTACGGCACGCTGGTGGAACTGGTGGAGCGGATCAACGCGCAGGTGCTGGAGCAGGACCCGGCGCTGGCCGCGCAGCTGCAGCGCAACGACGAGCGAGCACGCCTGGATGAAGAG
Organism: Stenotrophomonas sp. YJH_SMC_43; assembly: GCF_059372535.1. Classification (NCBI taxonomy): domain Bacteria; kingdom Pseudomonadati; phylum Pseudomonadota; class Gammaproteobacteria; order Lysobacterales; family Lysobacteraceae; genus Stenotrophomonas; species Stenotrophomonas sp. YJH_SMC_43. Next base: position 100,632 of record NZ_JCAFVQ010000006.1, on the reverse strand, counting down.
CGCCACGGCGCGATCCGCGTCGGCACCGTGCAGGAACTGGCGACGCTGCGCCGCCTGTTCGCCGTGATGGGCATGTACCCGGTCGGCTACTACGACCTGTCGGTCGCGGGCGTGCCGGTGCATTCCACCGCGTTCCGCCCGCTTACCGGCGCCGCGCTGGCACAGAATCCATTCCGCGTGTTCACCTCGCTGCTGCGCCTGGAGCTGATCGAAGACGAAGCGCTGCGTGCCGAATCGGCGAAGATCCTTGCGCGCCGCCGCATCTTCACCGAGGGCGCGCTGGCACTGATCGACCAGGCCGAGCGTGACGGTGGCCTGGCGCAGGCCGATGCCGAGCGCTTCGTCGAGCAAGCACTGGAAACCTTCCGTTGGCACGGCGATGCCACGGTCGACCTGCCGACCTACCACGCGCTGCACAACGCGCATCGGCTGGTGGCCGACGTGGTCAGTTTCCGCGGCCCGCACATCAATCACCTGACCCCGCGCACGCTGGACATCGACGCTGCGCAGGCGGCGATGATCGAACACGGCATGGCGGCCAAGGCGGTGATCGAAGGCCCGCCGCGCCGCGCCTGCCCGATCCTGCTGCGCCAGACAAGCTTCAAGGCGCTGGAAGAGGCAGTGCATTTCCCGGACGCGGAAGGTGGCGATGCCGGCACGCATACCGCGCGCTTCGGCGAGATCGAACAGCGCGGCCTTGCGCTGACCCCGAAGGGCCGCGCGCTGTACGACCAGCTGCTGTCGCAGGCACGCGATGCCGGTGGCGAAGGCAGCACCGGCGGCGACTACGGCCAGCGCCTGCAGGCGGTGTTCGCCAGCTTCCCGGATGACCATGACACGCTGCGCCAGGAAGGGCTGGGCTATTACCGCTACCAGCTGACCGACGCCGGCCGTGCCGCGCCCGAGCGCGTGGCGGATCTGCCGGCTGAAGTGCTGGTGGCCGCGGGCCTGGCGACGGCCGATCCGATCGTCTACGAGGATTTCCTGCCGGTCAGTGCCGCGGGCATCTTCCAGTCGAACCTGGGCGGCGAAGAACAGCGCGCGTATGCCGCGCACGCCAACCGCGAGGCCTTCGAGCAGGCGCTGGGCGTGGCGGTGAATGACGAGTTCGAGATCTACGAGCGGCTGCAGGCGGAATCGCTGGCGGCGCTGCGCGCCTGATCGGCACCGCTTTGGTGCGCGTGGTGGGTGCGGACCAAGGTCCGCACCCACTGGAAGCTGGTAGCGCCGGGCCATGCCCGGCGAACCGAGAATAATCAGCCCTTCATCGTGCCGGTATCCAGCCAGCGCTGGTGCCACGACAGCGCTTCCGGCAGCAGGTGCGGGGTGTGCTTGCCGTAGCTTTCGCGGCTGGCACGGTCGAAGTAATCCTGCAGCTGCGGGCGGAAATCCGGGTGCGCGCAGTTGTCGATCAGCACCTGCGCGCGCTTGCGCGGTGTCAGGCCACGCAGGTCGGCCAGGCCCTGTTCGGTGACGATCACCGACACGTCGTGCTCGGTGTGATCGACATGGCTGGCCATCGGCACGATCGCCGAGATGGTGCCGTTCTTCGCCGTCGACGGGCTCAGGAACGCCGACAGGAAACCATTGCGGGCGAAGTCGCCCGAACCGCCGATGCCGTTCATGATGCGGGTGCCCATCACGTGCGTCGAATTGACGTTGCCGTAGATGTCCACCTCGATCATGCCGTTCATGCCGATGCAGCCCAAGCGGCGCACCAGTTCCGGGTGGTTGGAGATCTCCTGCGTGCGCATGATGATGCGCTCGCGGTAGAAATCGATGTTCTCCTTGAACGTCTCGTTGGCCTGCGGGCTCAGCGCAAAACCCGTGCACGAGGCATAGCTCAGCACGCCGTCGCGCAGCAGGTCGAGCATGCCGTCCTGGATCACCTCGGTGAACGCAGCCAGGTCGCGGAAACCGCTCTTGGCCAGGCCGGCCAGCACCGCGTTGGGGATGTTGCCCACGCCCGACTGCAGCGGCAGCAGGTTCGGCGGCAGGCGGCCCTTCTTCACCTCGTGCTTGAGGAACTCGATCAGGTGCGAGGCGATCTGTTCGCTGGTTGCATCGATCGGGCTGAACGGGCTGTTGCGGTCCGGGCCGTTGGTACGCACCACGGCCACGATCTTGTCCGGGTCGCAGCGCAGCGCGGTGTCGCCGATGCGGTCGTTGGCGTTCACCAGCGGAATCGGCTTGCGGTGCGGCGGCAGCGCGGTGCCGTAGTAGATGTCGTGCATGCCGTCGACGCCGGCCGGCTGCCATTCGTTGACCTCGACGATCACCTTCTTCGCCAGGTCCAACCAGGTCTTGTTGTTGCCGACCGAGGTGGAGGGCACCAGCGAGCCATCTTCGCGGATGGCCGAGACTTCGATCACCGCAGTATCGATCTCGCCGTAGAAGCCGAACCACACGTGCTGGGCCACGTGGCTGAGGTGGATGTCGATGTAATCCAGCTTGCCCTCGTTGATGCGGTTGCGTGCATCCGGGTCGCTCTGGAAGGGCATGCGCATGGCGATGCCATCGGCCTTGGCCAGCGCGCCATCGAGTTCCGGCGCGGTGGAGGCGCCGGTCATCAGCTTGATCTGGAAGGGATTGCCCTGGGCATGCACCGCTTCGATGCGGCGGGCCAGTTCCACGGGAACGGCCTTGGGATACCCGGAGCCGGTAAAGCCGCTCATGGCCACGGTTTCACCGGGCTGGATCAGCGCGGCTGCGGCCTCTGCGGAGACCACGCGGTCACGGAGACGCGCGTTGGCGATGCGATCAACAGACATGACGACACGTGTTGCTGGGGGGAATTCCGATTATCGGCCATCCTCATCCGTACGGGGGGTTCTACCTTCGTGGAATGGCTTTTCCCCGGGGGCTCACCCAAACCCACCGGTTTTGTTTTGCAGTGCAGCGTGCAAAGTGCTTTCGCAGCCCGCACGATGGCCCTGCATCCCGACGTGGGGGAGGGAGCAGAGCCCGCTGGCAGTTCGCTGCAAGCGGGCTTTTTTATTGCCTGTCATCCAGTGTGAATACGCGGCACCCCTTCAGGGTCGGATCCTTTTGCCAAGGGCAAAAGGCTCTGACCCCACCCGCGGCATCAAGCGGCCGCATCTCGGGGGCAGAGCCCTTCGCCGTTGGCAAAGGGATCCGACCCCGCGAGAATCAGGGCATGACCCTCGCCCCCGCCGAACTGTCCGCCGCCCTCCAGCCCGTTGTCGACCGCGCCCTGGCGCGCCTGGCCCAGGTCCTGCCCGAGCCCGTCCCGGCCGACCTGCTGCCGTTGCTGACCCGGTTGGCGGTCACCAGCGACTTCGCCCTGGACACCCTGGTGCGGCAACCGGCGCTGCTGGCGCAGCTGGCCGCGCCCCGCTGCCCGCCGATCCCCGCACCCGTGCTCGATCCGCTGCAGCCCAGCGATTGGCCGGCACAGCTGCGGCGCTGGCGAACGGCGATGTCCACGCGGCTGATCTGGCGCGACCTGGCCGGGCTGGACGACGTGGCGCAGACCCTGGCCGGCGCCACCACCCTGGCCGAGGACTGCCTGCGGCTGGCGCTGGATGCCCTTCAGCAGGAGTTCGCTCAGCGCCACGGCGTGGTTCGCGATGGCGAAGGCGCTCCGCAGCAGCTGGTGGTGTTTGGCCTCGGCAAGCTGGGCGGCGGCGAGCTGAACTTCAGTTCCGATATCGACCTGGTCTACGCCTACCCGCACGGCGGCGAATCCGATGGCCCGCGCGCGCTGGCCGCCGAAGAGTATTTCGCCCGCCTCGGCCAGCGCCTGGCCAAGCTGCTGGACGAAACCACGGTCGATGGCTTCAGCCACCGCGTCGACCTGCGCCTGCGCCCGTTCGGCAGCGCCGGCCGCGTCGCGCTGTCGTTCGCAGCGATGGATCAGTACTTCCAGCGCGAAGGCCGCGACTGGGAGCGCTATGCGTGGCTGAAGGCGCGCGCGGTGGCCGGCGACATCGCCGCCGGTGAAGCGTGGCTGCAGACCCTGCGCCCGTTCGTGTACCGCCGCTACCTGGATTTCACCGCACTGGACGGCCTGCGCGAGATGAAGGCGGCGATCACCGCCGAAGTCGCGCGCCGCGAGCTGCACGAAGACATCAAGCGCGGCGCCGGTGGCATCCGCGAAATCGAGTTCCTGTGCCAAGCGCTGCAGCTGATCCGGGGTGGCCGTGAACCAGCACTGCGCGAGCGCCGCCTGTTGGTGGCGCTGGACGCCTTGGTCGCCGCCGGACAGATCGCGCCTGAGGATGGCAGCGCGCTGCGCGAGGCTTACCTGTTCCTGCGCCGGCTGGAAAACCGCCTGCAGATGCTGCGCGATGCACAGACCCACGTGCTGCCCAGCGATGCGCTGGACCGCGAGCGCATCGCCGTCGGCCTCGGCTATCCGGACTGGGACGTGCTGCGCGCGGCGCTGGCCGTGCAGCAGGCACGGGTCAGTACCGAGTTCGCTGCGCTGCTGGCGCCGCGCAAGGGCCAGGCCGCGCCCGATGCACTGGCCAACTACTGGCGCAGCCTGCCCGACGGCAGCAACGCACCGCTGCTGGCCGAAGCCGGCTTCCTCGATGCCAACGGCGCTGACCAGTCATTGCGTGATTTCGCCCAGGGCACCGGCGTGAAGTCACTGTCCGACGCAGCGCGCGCACGCCTGGACCGCGTGCTGCCGGCACTGCTGCATGCCGCCACGCGTTCGCCCCAGCCCGACGCCGCGCTCAAGCGCGTGCTTGGCCTGCTGCAGGCGGTGCTGCGCCGGACCAGCTATCTCGCGCTGCTGGACGAGCAGCCCAGCGCGTTGGCGCGGCTGGTCGATGTGCTGGCGCGCAGCGCACTGCTGGCCGAACGCCTGGCGGCGTATCCGCTGCTGTTGGACGAACTGCTGGACGTGCGCGTGTCCGGGCCGATGCCCGATGCCGCCGGCATGCTGGCCGAGTGCCAGCAGGTGCTGGCGGTGGAGGATCCCGAATCTGCGCTGCGCTGGCTCAACGAGACGCGGCTGGCGCTGAGCTTCCGCATGGCGATGGCCACGCTGGACGGGCGCCAGGGGGCGGTGGACAGCACCCGGCAACTGGCCGAGCTGGCGCAGGCGGTGGTGGTCACCGTGCTGGCAATGGCCGAGGCGGACATGCGCGCCGCACACGGAGAGATTCCCGGTGGCCGCTTCGCGATCATCGGCTACGGCAGCCTGGGTGGCCTGGAACTGGGCTTCGGCTCCGATCTGGACCTGGTGTTCCTGCACGACAATCCGGCCGGCGTGGACGCCAGCGACGGCGCGCGTCCGCTGGAGCCGGGGCGTTGGTATGCGCGCCTGGCGCAGAAGGTGATGGCGCTGCTCGGTGCGGTCACTGCTGCGGGCCGCCTGTACGACATCGACGTGCGCCTGCGCCCGGACGGTGGCAAGGGGGCGCTGGTGTCTTCGTTGGCCAGCTACACCGAATACCAGCGCGAACGCGCATGGACCTGGGAACACCAGGCCTTGGTGCGCGCACGCGGCGTGGCCGGTGATGCCAGCCTGCTGGCCGACTTCGAACAGGTGCGTGCGCAGACGCTGGGACGTGAGCGCGATCCGGCCACGCTGTATGCCGATGTGCTGAAGATGCGTGGACGCATGCGCACCGAGCTGGACCGCAGCGATGCCGCGCGGCTGGACCTGAAGCAGGGCGCCGGTGGCGTAGTGGACCTGGAGTTCCTGCTGCAGACCGGCGTGCTGGCGCGCAGCGCGCAGCATGCAGGGCTGCTGCAACCACGCGATACGCCGTCGTTGATCGATGCGCTGGCGGTTGCTGGTTTCCTGCCGGAAGACACCGCAGAGGCGCTGCATGGCGCACATGCCACGTTGCTGGACGTAGGCCTGGCCTGCACGCTGGATCGACGTCCGCGACTGGCACCGACCACGCCCGCGATTGAAGAGGCGTGTGCCGCGATTACGGCAGCGTGCAGAGCCGCGGCGTTGCCGTTCGGGTGAGTGGGTGCACCCATTAGCGCAATTGCCCGGGGATGATCCGCTGTTGGTAGGTGCCGACCGTTGGTCGGCACAATCTGTCAGCGGTGATGGACTCTGATGGAGCGTGCCGACCAACGGTCGGCACCTACCGTGCTCATGTGCCATCCAAGGTTGGCACCTACCAGGGCAATGGCGGTCAGCTGGTGGCGCGCAGCGGCGCCATTTTCCACAGCAACGCGCGGAACGGGGCCAGCAGGCACACGCCGATCGCCAGCTTCACCGCCAGGTCGCCGGCGGCCCAGCTCACCCACGGCAGGGCGGAGCCGGCAAACGCGATCGACCAGAAAATGGTGGTATCCACCGTCGCACTGCAGGTGGTGGCCACCATCGGCGCGCGCCACCAGCTGCCACGGCGCAGGCGGTCGAACACGGTGATGTCCAGCAGCTGCGCCACGATGAACGCCGAGCACGAGGCAATGGCGATGCGCGGCGTGGCCACCCAGATCGACAGCAGTACCGCTACCAGGAAGCCGATCCACGCTACGTGGCGCGCCGGGCCCGGGCCGAAGCGGCGGTTGATCAGGTTGCTGACCAGGAACGCCACCGGATAACTGAAGGCACCCCAGGTCAGCCAGTCATTGATCGGGTACTGCACCAGTACGTTGGACAGCAGCACCACTGCGCCCATCGCCAGTACCGCCAGCACCAGGGCGCGCGGGGTCAGCGGGGCAAACACAGGGGCAGGACGCACGGACATGGCGAGCCAGGGGGACAAAGGGGATCGCCCATTATCCGCCCGGCCCGCGGCAAAGCCAAAACCGGTCGTTCAGCTTTACAGCACCTCGCTCATCACGTCGCCGGCGGCGTAGGCGGTCGGCACATAGGCCAGCGCCTGGCCCTGCGCGCTCTTCACGGTCCAGCCGGCACCGGCTTCGGTGGGGTCGAAATGCACCTGCTGGCCAACGACGAAGCCGGCGACCGGGTCATCGCCTGCAGCCGCCGGCCATTGCAGCGTTGCGGTCTGGTCGGCCTTGCCGGGTACCTGCAGGTGCACCTGGCGATCACCGGCTGGCGTGGTGGCGACCTGCTTCACCTCCATCGGCGGCAGCGGAACCGCCGGTGTGCGTGCGGCGACCTTGCCGTTGCGCTCGCTGGCCTTGAACGGGGCCTTGGACAGTTCGGCCAATCCCATCGACGTGGCCAACGGAATCGACAGCACGATCAGCGACGTGACCAGCACGCTGGTCTGGCCGCTGTTCAACTGTGGCGCGGCGCCGGCATGGACGGTGGGCACCACCAGCGCCGAAAGCAGCAGGGCAGTGGCGGGAACGCGCAGGCAACGGAACATGGAGACCTCCTGGTCAGGGTGGGGACGGCGGCTCAGCGCCGGGTATCGAAGATGTCGCGCGGGCCGGTGGCCTCGGGCAGGTATTCCAGCGGGCGGCCCTGGTTGTCTTTCAGCTGCCAGCCCTGGTCGTTGCCAGTGGGCTCGAAGTTCACGGTCTGGCCCACGGTGAACTGCACGGCGGGATCGCCGATGCCGCGCGGGTACTGCATCGACGCGGTGTTCTGCGGGTCGTTGGCATCACGCAGCAGCACTTCGCGGCGGCCGTCGACGGTGGTGGCGATGGCGCTCACCTGCATCTGCGGCAGCTTGATCTGCTGCGGGCGGGCCAGCGGCTGGCCAGCATCGGCGGCATCTTGGGCTTCCTTCGCCGCCGCCGCACGGGCCGAGTTCACCATCTGCGAGGACATCTCCAGGCTTGGCCCCTGCGGACCCGGGTCATGGATGATCACGATGCGGCGCTCTGCATGGGCAGTGTTCGCGCCGAGCAGACCGGCAACCATCACCATCGACATCAGGGAAACAGGCAATGCGCGCATCTCGTTCTCCTCGCAGGATTCAGGGCGTGGCGGCGGCAGCACCGGCCACCGGTACATGGGGGATCACCAGTTCCTGCTGCAGTTGGCTGCGCTGGTGCAGGAAGTCGAATACCGATTCCACCGTCACCACCGAATAGTTGCCGGAAATGCGTTCGCCGGCCGGATGGTCGGTGGTGGTGGCGTTGGCCACGAACAGGCGCGCACCCACGCGCTTGCCGAGGCCGATATGCAGCACGCTGGGCTGGTACTTCTGCTGGCGCAGCCACTGCTGGGCCTGTTCGCGCTTGACGATGGCCGGCGCGCCTTCGGCCTGCGCCATCGCCGCCGCCAGCACTTCCAGCACCCACTGGTTGGAGTTCTGGTAGTCGGTGGCGAACGGGTAGGCGACCACGTTGTACCTGGTTTCGTGCAGCGCCTTGGGCTGGATCGAGGGCGACACCAGCATCGCCTTCAACGCGGCACGCAGCGGCGCCGCCGGCACGCCGATGCGCAGGTCGGTATGGCCGCCGCTCTCGCCGACGAAGTTGCCCAGCCCTTCGTGGTACAGCTGCGAGCTGTCGGTCTTGCAGCGGTTGAGCAGGTGCATCGCGCGCCAGCGGCCATCGTCCTCGCGCAGCAGGAAGGCCAGGTGGCTGTGTCGCAGGCCGTAGCGGCTCAGATCCTGGCCACCGCGTGCGGCGACCACCACGTCCACATCGGGCAGCGCATCCAGGCGCTCGGCGGTGGTCCAGGCCACGTCCAGCATCGCCGCCTGCGACGCCACGCTCGGGTAGCGCTCGCGGCACTCGGTGCTGTTGGCCCATGCCGGTGCGGTCGCCAGCAGGCTGGCGATCAGCAGGGCGGCGCGGGGCAGGCGGGAGAAACGATCCATGTCGATACCTTCAACGGCGGGCAGGCCCGCGCGCCGATCATACGCCGCTCAGCGCAGCGGGCGGTCCACGCCCTTGCGCTTGAGTTCCCTGTCGCAGGCATCGCTGATCGGCGCGATCGGCAGCGGCGGGCGCTCGCCAGTCTTCGGATCGCGCAAGGCCGGTTGTTCGCGATACGCGTCCAGCTGCTGCTGGCACTGGTAGGAAATCGGGTCCAGTTCGGTGGGCGCGGTGGAGCAGGCAGCGAGCAGGGTCAGGGGCAGCAGGAGCAGGGTGCGCATGAAGACGTTCAGCGTGATTGGGGAAGCTGGACTCTAACGGTGCGGGCGGATCGAAATGTTCAGAAATCGCTGCGCACCCGGCACCACCGTGATGCCGGGCGCCCAGGATTGCCGGCCAGCGGCCGGCACTACCCCAATGCCAGGCGCTGCTTCACTTCTGCCGCTACCCGAGCGGTCTCGCGCAGCGGCTCGATGCGGTCGTACTGCCAGTCCAGCCAGTGCGCCTGCAACCGCCCGCGCTCGCGCAGCTGCTGCTGGAAGCGCGCCAGCCGACCCTGCGCGGTATCGGCCAGCGCCACCATCACCGGCATGCGCGTGGCGCAGGCTTCAGACAGCAGGTTCACCGAATCGGGCGACACCACCACGCGGTTGGCCCAGCCGAGCAGGCCGCCATAGGGATTGGTGCCGTCGCCGCCGTCGCCCCAGATCACGTGCGGCAGGTCCGCGAAGGTCGCGCGCAGGATCTCGGCCAAGGCGGGCGGCGTGCGTCGCGAGGTGGTGGCCAGCAGGCTGCCGCCCTCGCTGTGGATCTGGTCGGCCAGCGCGCGGAACACACCGACCATCGACGTTTCATCCCACGGCGCCAGCGGCGTCGGTCCACCCACCAGCAGCGCGGTGCGCGGGCCGGGCAGGGTGCTGAAGCCGGCGAACGCGGCGCGGCCCCAGGCCAGCCAGTCATCGTCCACCGGGTTGAGGCTGCCGAGCAGAGTCAGCACGTTGCTGCCGCGCAGGGCGTCGTGTTCGGGCACCACCACCACATCCCAATGGCGAGCGTTGATGCGCGGGTCGAGGATCTGCACCACCTGGCTGCCACGGGCACGCAGCACGCGCAGGGCACCCGCAGCCTGGCGGCCACAACCGATCGCCAGCGCCGGGGCATCGGCAGCCAGCGTCGCGAAGGCCTCGCCGTAGCCATTCACATCGCCGGGTAGGCGACGCGGCGACAGCCAGCGCCAGGGCGCGCGGGGCTGCAGGACCAGCGGCCGATGGGTGCCCTGGCGCAGCGCCGAGGCCAGCGCAACCGCCTGGCGGACATTGCCTGCGCGGCCGTCCGTGACCGTCCAGGGCGCGCTCGATCGTTTCACCATTGGCATTAATTCGTTTCAGCCCTGCTGGGTGTTGCAACAGTCGCGACACTCTACACTGCGGCTCGTCGATTCGCCCCGCGCCGCCCGCGGGCACTGACTTCCCTTCGCCGCCCTGGAGATCCACCGATGTCCCACGCGCTCGACGCTGCTGCCCTCGATCAGCTGTTCCGTACTGCCCGTACCCAGAACGCCTTCCTCGACAAGCCGGTTCCTGAGAGCCTGTTGAAGGAACTGTACGACCTGGTGAAGTGGGGCCCGACCGCCGCCAACACCACGCCGGCCCGCTTCGTCTTCGTCACCTCGAAGGACGCCAAGGACAAGCTGGCCCCGGCCCTGTCCGAAGGCAACCTGGCCAAGACCATGGCCGCCCCGGTCACCGTCATCATCGGCTTCGACCTGGACTTCCACGAGAAGCTGCCTTACCTGTTCCCGCACACCGATGCCAAGGCCTGGTTCGATGGCCCGCAGGAAGGCCGCCACGAAGCCGCCATCCGCAACGGCAGCCTGCAGGGCGCCTACCTGATCCTGGCCGCACGCGCGCTGGGCCTGGATGCCGGCCCGATGTCCGGCTTCGACCCGGCCAAGGTGGACGAAGCCTTCTTCGCCGGCACCTCCATCAAGTCGAATTTCCTGGTCAACCTGGGTTACGGTGACTCGGCGGGCCTGTTCCCGCGTCTGCCGCGCCTGTCGTTCGACGAAGCGGCGCGCATCGCGTAAGTCGTTGTATCGGTTTCGGGCCCGCCGTCCCGCGGCGGGCTCTTGCTGCACCGTGTACCCACCCTACGATCCGGAGAGTTCCTGAGATGAGCGCCACCCGTAAACTGCTGCTGCCGCTGGCCCTGACCCTGGCCATCGCCGCCTGCTCCAAGCCGGCCGACACCGCTGCCCCGGCTGCCGACGCCGCCGCCCCGGCCACCACCGAGCAGGCCGCCACCCCGGCTGCCGATGCCGCCGCCGCTGCGCCGGCCGCCGAAGCGATCAAGATCGCCTCGGGCACCTACAAGCTGGACCCGACCCACACCGACGTGCTGGCCCAGTGGAGCCACTTCGGCTTCTCCAACCCGAGCGCGCACTTCGGCAACGTCGAAGGCACCCTGGTGTACAACGCCGAAGACGTGACCAAGTCCACCGTGGAAGTGAAGCTGCCGCTGAGCGGCCTGAACAGCTTCACCGCCAAGTTCGACGAGCACCTGAAGAGCGCCGACTTCTTCGACGCCGCCAAGTTCGCCGATGCCACCTTCAAGAGCACCAAGGTGGAAGCGGCCGGCACCAACAAGCTGACCGTCACCGGCGACCTGACCATCAAGGGCATCACCAAGCCGGTCACCCTGGACGTCACCGTCAACGGCGGCGGCGAGCACCCGATGGCCAAGGTTCCGGCGGCCGGCTTCGATGCCACCACCACCCTGAAGCGCAGCGATTTCGGCGTCGGCGCGTATGCCCCGAACGTCAGCGATGAAGTGAAGATCCGCATCACCACCGAAGCCACCGGCGAAAAGCCGGCGGCTTGATGCCCCCAACTCACTCGTCGTGAGAAGGCAGAAGGCCCGCTGAAAAGCGGGCCTTCTTTTTGCGAATGCGATCCGCGTCGATGGCGCCCGGAAACTCCGCACTGCGCGGAAAGCCGCTTTGGTAGAGTCGACTGTTAGTCGACTGCTCTCCGCGGGATGCCAAAACCCCGCGCTGCGCGCGCGAGTCGACTAACAGTCGACTCTACCGCTGGCCGGTTCCATCACGCGCTGGTCGGTTCCATCACATCGTGCGCGGCGCGCTCAGCGCAACGCGCCCAACCATGCCACGCACGCTTCGCTCGGGCTCTGCTTGGCCTTCACCGCCAGCCCGCTCACCCGCACGAACGTCTGCGCGGCCTGCGCCACCACCTGGCGTGCGATCAACGCGGCCTGCTTGGTCGCGGCCTGCTGCTTGCGCAGCTGCACGATGTGCACCGACGGGCGGCCCACCGGTGCGTACTTCTGGTCGCGGCGCAGCACATCGGCCACCTGCGCCACTTCGAACTCGGCCTGCAGGTAGCGGTGCTGTGCTTCCACCAGTTCGCGCAGCGGCGTGCGCAGGGCAACGGTGTCGGCGAAGGCGGCCAGCGCCGCATCGCAGGCGGCGTCATCGGTGAAGCGGGTACGCAGCGCATCCACGCTGGCCAGGGTCAGTTTGGCCATGTGGGCCTCGTTGCGCAGGAAAGGAGCGCGATTGTCGCATTGCTTGGCGGCTGATGCGTTGAACCGGGCGGCGGAATACCTGTAGAGCCGAGCCTACGCTCGGCTCATCGCGCGCAGCGCGAGGGTTCGCCGATCGCGGAACGAAGAGCAGCCGAGCATGGGCTCGGCTCTACATGGTCAAGGGCGTGCGGACCGACGGTCCGCACCCACCCAGGAAGTGCGTCAAAGGCGTGCGGACCAACGGTCCGCACCCACCAAGCAGGGTCCGCACCCACCGGCTGCCCGGTCAATCGCCGTCGGTTTCGTCCGGGTGGGCCTTCCAGTAGCCGGTGGAACGAATCCAGTCGCGCGGCACGCCCAGGTGGCCTTCGATGAACTTGCGCATCATCCGCGCGCGACGCGATTCGGTGGCGATCCAGTAGAAGACATCACCTTCCGGGGCCTCGAAGTCGGTCAGCATGTCTTCCAGCAGCGTGCTGCTGGCCGCCGGGAAGCCGTTGCGTTCCAGCCAGTGGATGCGCACGTTCTCGTACTGCGGCAGGTCCTGGCGCTCGGCTTCATCGCTCACTTCGATGAAGGCCTGCACCTCGGCATCCTCCGGCAGCACGTCCAGCCAGCGGGCGATGGCTGGCAACGCAGTCTCATCGCCGATCAGCACATAGGCGTCGTAGGTGTCGGCTACGACGAACGAACCGCGCGGGCCACCGATTACCAGCACGTCGCCCGGCTGCGCGCGTTCGGCCCACGGCCCGGCAATGCCCTGGTCGTGCAGCACGAAGTCGATGGCCAGCTCGCCGGTCTCGTGGTCCCACCAGCGCGGGGTGTAGTCGCGGGCGGGCGAGGGCTCCTTGCCGTCCGGGTAGCTGCGGCCTTCGGCGGTCAGCACCGGCAGCACCATCTCGCCCGCAGCGTTGGGGAAGAACAGCTTGATGTGGTCGTCGGCGCCGGGCGAATCGAAACCGGCCAGCGCGTCGCCGCCCAGCACGATGCGACGCATGTGCGGGGTGACTTCCTCGGTGCGCAGCACGGTCAGTTCACGGAAGCGCACATCCAGGCGCAGGCGCGTGTTGTTGTGTTCGGTCATGGGGATACCTGTAAAGGTGTCGCGCAGTGGTGCGCGGCATGGGGAAGACCTGGCTGGAATCAGTCTGGCTGGGTCGTTGAAATCGGTGGTTGCTCGTTACCGGCCATACCGTTGAGCAGGGCCGAGGCCCGGGTCAGCAGCGCGGCCACTTCGTCTGCCTCGCCCTCCGCCCAGCGGCCGTGGTGGTGCACCAGCGCCCGCTTGAACTCGTGCAGGGCGCAGGCCAGCGGCGGCGGCAGCGAGGCCTTGGTGATCTCGCGGGCGCGGTCGAAAGCACGTCGCTGCGCCAGGCGCACCTGGGTGCGCTGCACCTTCAGCTCGAACTCGCCGGCGGCGGTGATGCGGAAGATCCGCTTGCCATCCACTTCCTCGGCCTCGATCCAGCCGGCCTGCTCGAAGCTGGCCAGCAGCGGGTACATGGTGCCGGCGCTGGGCGTGTAGGCCTGCATGAACTGGTTGCTGATCAGCTGCATCAGCTCGTAACCATGGCGCGGCTGCTCGCCGATCAGGGCCAGCACCAGCAGGCGCAGGTCGCCGCGGCTGAGCACGCGCGGCTGACCGTTGCGACGGGGTACCGCCGAATCGGTGGAACGGGCTCTGGGAGAGGGGCTTCGGCTCATTTCGATATATCGGTAAACGAGTGTGCAAACGATATATCGATATGTCGAAAGCGACAACACCCGATCCGGCCACAAGCAGGTGCAATTTGGGCCACGGCCAGCCCCACCCACAGCAAAAGGGGCGCCCCTTGCGAGGCGCCCCGGCGATGCTGTGGAAGGGAGCAGGGCCACCGGGCCCATCACTCACGGGCCACCTTGGGCCCACGGCCAGCGGCAATCCAGAGGCAGGTGCGACACGTTGTCGCCGGTTCAGTGCCGAAGCCCGAACGGCGCCCACCGTGGCCCCGGCGCTGCCCTACAACCGTCATCGGCAGCGGTAACACTGCGTCCTGCACATGGGCGCAGCGGCCCGCAAGCGACAGCCCGCGCAGCCGCCAAGGCCCGCCGCAGGGCCGTCAAGGGCGCTTGCAAGCCCCTTGCGGACACTGGCCGGTTGCATCCATACGCCTGCGTAGCCAAGTGACGAAAGCCCTTGGTGCGCTACACTTTGCGGTCTAGAAATCTATACAACAGTCGCGCGCGTGCGTGCGGTTATGGGAGCGCTAATGAACTGGTTGAACGAGGTGCTGAACAACGACCCGAATCCTGTGGAAACCCAGGAGTGGATCGAGTCGTTGAAGGCCGTTATTGATGTCGAGGGCTCCGAGCGCGCGCATCAGCTGCTGGAAGGCATGGTGGAACTGACCCGTCGCTCGGGCGCCTACCTGCCGTTCTCTCCCACCACCGAGTACGTCAACACCATCGAGCCGCAGCTCGAGGCCAAGAGCCCGGGCAATGCCGAGCTGGAATGGCGCATCCGTTCGATCATCCGCTGGAACGCGATGGCCACCGTGGTCCGCGCCAACCGCAAGCCGGGTGACCTGGGCGGCCACATCGCCTCGTTCGCCTCCGGCGCCACCCTGTACGACGTGGGCTTCAACCACTTCTGGCGCGCCCCGAGCGAAAACCACCCGGGCGACCTGCTGTTCATCCAGGGCCACAGCGCCCCGGGCATCTACGCGCGTTCCTTCCTGGAAGGCCGCATCAGCGAAGAGCAGCTGGACAAGTTCCGCATGGAAGTGGACGGCGGTGGCCTGTCCTCGTACCCGCACCCGTGGCTGATGCCGGAGTACTGGCAGACCCCAACCGTGTCGATGGGCCTGGGCCCGCTGGCCGCCATCTACCAGGCGCAGTTCATGCGCTACCTGGAAAACCGTGGCCTGATCGAGAAGTCCGACCGCAAGGTGTGGTGCTTCATCGGCGACGGCGAGAGCGACGAGCCGGAAACCCTGGGTGCCATCGCCCTGGCCGGCCGTGAAGGCCTGGACAACCTGATCTTCGTGGTGAACTGCAACCTGCAGCGCCTGGACGGTCCGGTGCGCGGCAACGGCAAGATCATCCAGGAACTGGAAGGCGTGTTCCGTGGCGGCGGCTGGAACGTGATCAAGCTGCTGTGGGGCGGTTACTGGGATGCCCTGCTGGCCAAGGACACCAATGGCGTTCTGAAGAAGCTGATGATGGAAACCGTCGACGGCGAATACCAGAACTGCAAGGCCTTCGGCGGCGCGTATACCCGCGAGCATTTCTTCGGCAAGTACCCGGAAACCGCTGCGATGGTGGCCGGCCTGAGCGACGACGACATCTGGCGCCTGAACCGTGGTGGCCACGACCCGCACAAGGTGTACGCCGCCTACCACCAGGCCGTGAACACCAAGGGCATGCCGACCGTCATCCTGGCCAAGACCGTGAAGGGTTACGGCATGGGCAGCGCCGGTGAGGCACTGAACCCGACCCACCAGACCAAGAAGCTGGACGACGAAGCGGTGCGCCACTTCCGCGACCGCTTCAACATTCCGGTGACCGACGCGCAGCTGGCCGACGGCCAGGTGCCGTTCTACCACCCGGGCCCGGATTCGCCGGAAGTGCAGTACCTGCAGGAACGCCGTGCCGCGCTGGGCGGTTACCTGCCGCAGCGCCGCCGCAAGGCCGACAAGACCTTCGTGGCGCCGAAGCTGGAAGCGTACGAGCGCCTGCTGAAGAGCAGCGGCGAGCGCAGCTACTCCACCACCATGGCCTTCGTGCAGAGCCTGAACATCACCCTGCGTGACAAGGAACTGGGCCCGCACATCGTGCCGATCGTGGCCGACGAAGCCCGTACCTTCGGCATGGAAGGCCTGTTCCGCCAGATCGGCATCTACGCGCCGTTCGGCCAGAAGTACAAGCCGGTCGACGCCGACCAGCTGATGTTCTACCGCGAAGACCAGAGCGGCCAGGTGCTGCAGCAGGGCATCAGCGAGCCGGGTGCGATCAGCTCGTGGATGGCGGCCGGTACCAGCTACTCGGTCAGCAACGTGCCGATGCTGCCGTTCTACATCTACTACTCGATGTTCGGCTTCCAGCGCGTGGGCGACATCGCCTGGCAGGCAGCGGACATGCGTACCCGCGGCTTCCTGCTGGGTGGCACCGCTGGCCGCACCACGCTGAACGGTGAAGGCCTGCAGCACGAAGATGGCTTCAGCCATCTGGTGGCCGGTGGCATCCCGAACGTGCGCAGCTACGACCCGACCTTCGGCTTTGAAGTGACGGTGATCCTGCAGCACGGTACCAAGGCGATGATGGAAGATCAGATTGACGAGTATTACTACGTCACCCTGATGAACGAGAACTACACCCACCCGGAAATGCCGGAAGGTGCGGCCGAAGGCATCGTCAAGGGCATGTACCTGCTGACCGACGCCGGCAAGCCGAAGAAGGGCGAGCTGCGCGTGCAGCTGCTGGGCTCGGGCACCATCCTGCGCGAAGCCATTGCCGCGGCCGAACTGCTGGACAAGGACTTCGGCGTGACCGCCGATATCTGGAGCTGCCCGAGCTTCAACGAACTGCGTCGCGATGGTTTCGACGTGGAACGTGCCAACCGCCTGCATCCGGAAGGTGAGCAGCGCAAGGCCTACGTGACCGAGCTGCTGGAAGGCCGCCAGGGCCCGGCGATTGCCGCCACCGACTACGTGCGTGCGTATGCGGACCAGATCCGCGCGTTTGTGCCGATGTCGTACACCGTGCTGGGTACGGATGGCTTCGGTCGTTCGGATACGCGTGCGAACCTGCGTCGGTTCTTTGAGGTGGATCGCTACTACATCGCCCATGCCGCGATTGCGGCGCTGGCGAAGGAAGGGAAGATGACCGCGAAGGATGTGGCCCGGGCGATCAAGCAGTACAAGATTGATCCGGAGAAGGCTAATCCTGTTGGGGTTTGACTGGTCAATTGCTTGACGTGGGAGGGGCGGCCATTGGCCGCCCTTTTCGCATTGCTATTCAATTGCCCTTTCGAGGGTAATTATCTTAAGTAGCAGGTGGATTACCAGGATCACTCTAGCGATGGGACTCTTGTGGGTTGATGCCTACAGTCAATGCTTGAGAATTCAAGCCAAACTTATGCCTGGTAATCTCCGTCCGTACCGTTTTGGGTAGCTCGTATTTCAGATTGGAGCAACGTGTGGCAACGCGACGTTCAGTGGCCGAGGTCTTCCCAGCACTAACTGAAGCCAAATTAGGAGCAGCGAATGTGGCTCATTCCGGCTTGAATGCCCCGAAGGTAGGAAGTAAGTCTTCCGCCAGAATGGGTGCCAAAAAACTTCTCCTTGCCTATTTAACTGCCAATGTCGGGATAAAGCTGACATCCGATCAGTTGAGAGAGGCTGCTGGCAACGTAAGCGAGTGGGCTCGCAGGTTGCGTGAGCTTAGGGATGAGGATGGATATCCGATCAGGAGCCATCGAGATCTCGGTGAACTCAAGCCTGGTGAGTATCTGCTAGAGAATTTGGAACGTGCAGAGCCTCGTACACGTAGCATTTCCGGGAACCTTCGAGCAATGGTGCTCGAGCGTGACGGCTACACTTGCCAGATGTGTGGTTTGGAAGCCGGGCAACCTGATCCAAGATTCGAAAAAAGAAAGGTGCTGCTTCAGGTCGGCCATATTAAGGACAAGAGTCACGGAGGCACGGACGAAATCTCAAATTTGAGAGCGTTGTGCTCCTGGTGCAATGAGGGAGCTTCTAATGCATCTCCAACTAGGCCGGATAGGACTAGGCTGCTAACGGAGATTCGACGGGCTGTCGTGGAAGATCAGCGCGCCGTGTATGACTGGCTGCAGAAAAAGTTCCCATCAAGATGAGTTCCCTAGAGGTTATTCTTGCTAGAAAAGTGAAGGCGTCTGTTAATGACGCCTTCTTGTTCTATTAGCTATGCAGCTGTCGATAGCTTTTTGCGCAGTGCTTCTTTGATCTTGTTTGCAACTGCTGCTGCGACAGGAGGAGGAAACGCATTCCCAATTTGCCTATAGGCGGCGGTTTTGCGTCCCGCAAACTCCCAGTTGTCAGGAAAGCCTTGGATTCGAGCCGTCATTCGCGGGGTAAGCCGGGGCATACCGTCAAAATCTGCTTCAGGGGCTTGGTCCCAAAGCCCCATGCCATCGACACCTAGAGCTGCCCATGCCTTCTTGGCGCGAGTTGGTCCAAGGTCAGGGCCGCCATGCTTCTTGGATCCCCCGACGAGAGTCGGAGCAATCGCGTTGGCGCCTTCTCTCCACGCGTCAACTTGATCCCAGCCTCGCGCGCCCATCAAGTCGTGCAGGAGCTGACCTACCGTCTTTGGGGGCTCTTTCAGTGCTTCTGGCCATGAGAATGCCGGAGCAAGCTCCTTCTTCATGCCGACAAATATCACGCGCGGCCGAAGCTGGGAGACGCCGTAGTCGGATGCGTGCAGAAGTCGCCAATCGCCCAAGTATCCGAGTTTCTTGAGCTCCTTCTCTACGCCCTTCCGGTAATCATCGAACTTGGGGTCGAGCAGGCCGCGAACATTTTCGAGCATGATTGCTTGAGGCCTTACCTGATCAACAATTCGAATGGCTTCAGGAAAAAGGTCGCGCTCGTCGTCGGCGCCCAGCTGCTTTCCTGCCTTAGAGAAAGGAGGGCAAGGCACGCCGCCGGCAACGAGATCCACACCCTTGTATGGGGATGCGTCGAATTCGCGAAGGTCACCCTCAATCACGTTCCAGCTCGGGCGGTTCAAGCGGAGCGTCTGGCATGCGGCCGGCTCCCATTCCACGAGCGCAGAGTGGTCGAAGCCGGCCATCTCTAGGCCAAGGCCTTGTCCGCCAGCACCGGCGCACATCTCAAGGGAGGTGAATTGACTCATGTAGATCTCAGATCAGAAAGGAGCCCGGCAGGAGGGTGTCGCGCTGGCTACAGCGCGAGCTCCTTAGAGCGCCAGGTGTTGGGTAGGGCGATGGGGTCAGCAAGTACACGCTGGCGCCGTATCAGATGCTGAGACTAGGGCAGGCGTGCCCCTAAGCCGCATGACAGTGCGTAGCGTGTCCAGATGCCTGGATTCCCCTTCTCTGGCAACTGCCAGCGTACCAAGCCTGATCGCTAGTGCAAGTGTTTGGAGTTCAGGGCGCTTGGGAGGCCATCCCTGCAGGTCAATTCCGCCAAATCGTTTCCGAAATCCCCGAGATGTCAAGGCCCGGGCTGGCCCATTGCGTAACGCAGTCAACCGAGTCCTGGAAGCTGCTGGCTGTGAGCCTCTATAGCAAAGCCTTAAGGGCTATCAGAGATCCTGAGGCTCAACCATTCATCTTTGGCTGCAGGGGTGAAGCCGTGGGCGATCATGATCTCGCGGTCCGCGAGATAGGTGGCACAAAGGACCTGGTAGCCCTCCCTCCCCAGCGTTTCCTTCATCTCGCGAGCCCGCTTCACCGCATCCCTTTGCTGTGCCAACTGTTCGATGACGTCCCGTGGGATGAGAAGGCCCGTGGCCATGGTGAAGAGCGCGCGCACTCGCTGCCGCCCACTAGGCTGGGCCAAGATTGCAGAGCGCACCACTTCAGGGAGATCCAGCATGAAGTTCCTGGGCATTGGACCTTCTACAAGCCATCGAATCTGCGCCTTACCGGCAGCGGAGATGGACTTCTTCCCGTCTCTGTTCTGGCCGTTGGTCAGTACTGCCGGGGCCATTCTCAACAGGCCGAGCCAGCAAAGCCCCTTCACATCATCCGCGCGAACAAGCATGCAAAGCTGCCCAACCGCCTCCTGCGGGATCATCCAATCGTTCTTGACTGTGAATTTGGTATCAACCTCGTGGCCGGCAATTAGATTGTCCAATAAGACTCCCCGCTCTAGGGCCAAGGCTTTGCGAAGCAGGATCTCGACCTTTGTGCCGATGTAGGTCTTTTCTGTTTTCTCTAGCTGATCAATGCAAAATCGTCCCGTACGGGGCGCGTCAATCACTTCGTCGAACGCAGTGCGGAGCGCCTGCCCCACTTTGCTCAGCAGAGCAGGGTCGCGTGAGAGAGTAGCGGCAACCTGCTCTAAAGCGGGGTCATCCAGCTGAGGAACTTGTGAAAAAAGGCCATTCATTGAGCCCTTCTATCACAATGTGGGCAATTTACGTAAGGCTATGCCGTGTCCGGCCCATAGTTGGCCGCTGCCCAATTCTCGTGATCCTGAGGTGTCAGTCGGGCCGCAACAATCTGACTATGCGATCGATCTCTCGGGCTCGATCCGCTTCCCGCTTGATCTTGCACTCCCAAACAGTAATCACCTTCCAGCCTCCGGCCCTTAAGCGGCGCGCCGACCTACGGTCGCGCCGCACATTTGCGTCTAGCTTGGGCGACCAGTAGCGAGCGTTTTTATCCGGCCTTCTTCCGTTCAAGCAACTGTGCAGATGCCAAAAGCAGCCATGCACGAAGATGACGGTTCTGTACTTCGGCAGCACGATATCTGGTCGTCCAGGAAGCCCTCTTCCCCCCAGCACATACCGAAAACCTCGAGCATGCATAGCTTTGCGCAGCCACAGCTCCGGTTTGGTATCTGAACTGCGAATCCTGGACATTCGCTCGCTTCGTGCTTCAGGACTAAGAATGTCGGGCATCGTCCTGCCTCAGGTCTTCTCGGGTGAAGCGTACTCTTGCCTATTTCAACTCTCGGTAGATAGCAAGTGAACGTTCCATAGTTCCCATACCGCTTCCTACCACTGGCACTGCGAACGATGCCAAGCGATTGATTTCTGGCAGGCTGACAGCTCAGGCAGTGCGGAAAATCTCAGCTCACGGCCATCCAACTCGAAGTAGGCTGATTGCTGGAGAGCAGGCGCCACGGCGATCCGCAGAGAACCGGGGTTGATGGCTATCAGATACAAATCGAACAGAGTGTGCACATCGGCACGGAGCAAAAGACCGTTCCTGACATCGTTGCTCTTTAGGCCTGAGTAGGGCTGGATGTGGGCCGCCTCGAGCGCATCGACCACATCGCATCCCGTCATAGCACAGCAACCGCCGTACACCTCCAGTAGTGTCTTACGGAACGCAGGCTGCCCGCGGCGTCGAACGATAGCCGCCAGCACACGCTGCCTCTCGTCCACATCGTCTGCTGGAGAGAAACTGCCAGTTGCCTCCGCCGCTTTGGTCTCCTGCTCCAACAGTCCCCTTGTGGGACCAGAGACCGACGTGAGCGTCTCACCAGAAAGCCCGAGGAGCTTGGCAAGTTTCGGCTCAACATTTGCACCCACGTTCGATGCTGGAAGAAGCCCGGGTAGCCAAGGCTTGCCCGCCTGATCTAGAACATGGGAGATGTTCTGCATGCGATATTCCCACGCCTTGGACGTGCGTCCGTGGCGGGCCGCCAGTTCCCGATAGACCCTTGTCTTCTCAAGCGCTGATCCATTGGCAAGACGGGCCTCCATTTGGCGATACGCCTCAACGGCAGCAGCCAATTCGTCTTCAGTCCACCTACTCACAGCCTTCCCCTGTCCGCGAACGCACGTGGCGTCCTGGGGAAAGTATGCCGTAAACGACACAATGAGCTGCTAATGGCTTGGAACGGAAGAGCGTCGCGTGTCAGCGCAAACCCAGGCTGTTCAGGCCCGTCGGTACGCCTTGTATGTGAAGTCCAGCTGCAAAGTCCTAGTAGGTCGGAAGTGGTCGGCTACTCCAGCGCTGGAGTAGAGGTTGAACGCAAGGCGTCTCGCTGGCTCGGCCTGTGAAGCCTAGGATGAGCAACTGTGATGATGAGTTGTCCACCAGCAGAGCGGGCTCGCCTCGGCAAGTGAGCTCGAAGTACCTTGCTTCGAAGCGTCCGGTGCCGAGCGTCGCATCTTCAGCCGCTAGGCTTAGCGCTTCCTCGCGCATGACAGCAAACTCTGCAGCCGAGACCTTGGGGTAGGTCTTCAGCTCCAAATCGCCTTTTGGCAGGTGGAAGTGGGCGAGCGCTGAACCAATCAGCGCTGCCAAGCACAGTACTGCGTACGTCAGAGACTTCATTGGAAGTCCAGCAGATCAGAGGCGAACGGATAAGGGGGCCGCGACGACAGCCCACAGCCTATTGCTTGAGGTTCAAGCTTTGGGCGCTACTCCCGCACCTGCAACCGCTCAGCCACCTGCGCCGTCAACGCCACACACGCCATCTTCAATCCTTCCATAACCCGATCCCCCAGGTACTCCTCGGGCGCACCATTCTGCCGAGTGCGCTCCGCAGCCAGCATCAGCTCCGCCACCACGCGCAGCCCTGCCAACGCGCAATCCGCATCCGCCAGCTGAAGACAACGCCCAGGCAGTTGATGCCGCTCCGGCCAAGGCTGGCCGTCCGCAGCCGCACCAGTGCCGATGCGATGCAACGTGGCGACGAAGGCGTTGGGATCGATGGACCGTTCGCGGTCGGGTTCGGTGTTGTCCGGATCGTACTGCGCGTGCAGGGAACGGAAGTCCGATGTGTTCATGGCAATGCTCCGTACAGGACAGATAGCAGCGCCACCAGATAAAGGCGGCGGACGATGCGTGGTTCGAAAGCCGGACAGTAACCAAGCCGGTGGGTCCGAAGACCCCCACGCACCGCCCGCCATGGAACGCGAACGGATTGCCAGCCGGCGCCACGCAAAGGTGACGCCGGCTGACAAGCGTAAAACACATGGTTACTGAACGGGCTTTCGAACCCGCGCCACCCTTTTCCGGTGGCACGCCAAGAGATACCCGCGCAGCTGCCAAATGCCAAGAAACTGCAGAACTGACGATTGCCAGTCCTGACGCTTTCGGGATTGTCGCACACGGTGTTAAGCCGGCAAGCGATTGCGCCGCAACGGTCTTGAAGGGCTTGGCGCTATTGGCCCCAAGCGCAGGATGCCCACAGCCAGGCCCACGGCGTAGGACCAATCACGACAGATTGCACCAGCGGTTCAGCCGGGCGGCGCCTCGGCCGTGGGCACGAAGGTCATACGGACCCGAACCCGCGCGTGCAGCGCGACGCCCTCAATCACAACCGGTTCGAAGCGCCACTGGTCCACTGCGGTAAAGGCCGCACGATCAATCTCCCGCAGTCCGCTGGACCGCGCCACCATCACGTTGGAAACGTGGCCCAGCTCATCCAATTGAGCAACCAGCAGCACCTCCATGGGAGCCTGCAGCAAGGTATCGGGCGGCGTGGCAGGGGCCGTTGAATACACAACGGCAGGCGCCTGCTGCAGCTCGAAAGTGGGGTTGTCACCGCGCTCTACGAACACTTCGGTGGAAACCTGCGGGTCTGCCGCCATGGCCATGGCAGGTGTGGCGCCCAGCAGCATCAGAACGAGGTTCAGTGCCAGGGCGGTGTTCAAACGGGGCATACGTGGTTTCCATTCCGGTGCGCTGCCAGCATAGCGGCCATCCCCTGGCATCGCTTGCCTTGAATGCCTGCGTGCGGGATTGCTGCGCGGATTACATAGGCGCGCCCGGCCGTGGCCACAGTGCATCGTCGCGCTCCAGGTCGTAGTCGCCGCCGAACGCCAGCGCAGCCTCACGCGGTGGGAGGTCTGCGTAGCAGCCCAGCAGATACTCATCCATGCCGGCGTCGCTATGGTCGATGGCGAACAGGTGGAGGAGCTTCTTGTCGAAGGCTTCCAGCCATGTGGGGTGGATCTTGGTCATGGGCATCCTCCAGTGAGGACGGGGGGAGGCTTAGGCCTGTCTCAGCGGCTGTGACGGTGCGGCCCCGCCCAAATTTGGCGGGGCCGCATCCGCTTCGCTTTCGGCCGTTGATCAACTCGTATGGCAGGCTGCAGCGCAAGTGGCACAGCCATTCGACTGCCGGTACCACCTCCGGGCTTCAGCCACGGCCGTCCTACAGCTGGTGTGCAAGCCGAGGTCCTGTGTGGACTGGGCGCGAGCAAGCCAATAGCATCCCTGTTTATGCACCTCATGGTCTCCATTGGCCTGCGGCGTTCTGTTCACAAAGTAGCGGTCCATTTACTACCCCCTATGCGTGTACGGTAAGCGCACCATTGCGCGTGGTCGACTTTGATCACTCCCAGTCGCAGGAGCCGCGACGCAGCGAACTTCGTCGCAGAATCATCTGCGGCCGGGGTGTATAAGTACGGGCGAAGGCGCCTTCAACGGCTTCGATGAGCCTTGGAAGAGGAAAAGCGATGTTTCGACAAGGAAGATGGTTGGTCTGCCTGGCCTTGATACTGTCAGGTTCCCTGCTGAGCGGCTGCCGAGCCAGCTCGGAGGCGGTACCCGGGTCGCGTGCTCCGGCAGAGAACGGGACCCTGGTGCCCTTCGTCAGGCCGCTGCCGCTGGTGGCAATGACCACACCCATGGTGGTCGAGTTCACCCTACCGCCCCCAGGGAAAAGTTCCTCGCCAACCTTGTTTCTTGGAATCCGGGTGGGTGGAGAAGACGGGCTGAAATCACTGAATACGAGCCGTGAGATCCGCAGTATGGGCCTACCCGCCGAGGTGAAACTGGAGCGGCTGGAGGCGCAAAAGCGCATTCCTGTTCCGTTGGTGAGGGTGGAGTCGGTGGCAGGCACGCCCGCGCGTATTGAGCCCATCGGACCCACGGGCCGGGTGGAAGGCGGGTGGTTGGATGACGTCGATCATCAGTCTCTGCAGTCAGCAGGATTGGAGGCGCCTGACAGTCACCACACACAACTTGCCCTCGCTTGGGCTCAGGAACTGCAGCCTGGCCACTACAGGCTGAGTATGCAGATACTGAAGCCTGATGATCGATTGGCGGCCACGCAAGCCGAGTTGCTGGTGGCCTACGTAAACAAGTCGAAGTAGGAGTGCGTCATGGACGACAAGTACACAGTCACAATCTTCGTTGCCGCTCCCGGCACGCCGCTGCTGGCTGGAGGGACATCCAGCGCCGGCCACGTCTACTACAAAGTGGCACATGGCAAGGACGAGGTGAGCTTTGGCTTTGCACCCATCGAGCATGGCGTCGTGACTGGGCCTGGAATGGTCTACAACAATGACGCCGAGCAGTACAAAGACCCGTACTACACGCGGACGATGGAAATCAGCCAGCGGCAGTACGACAAGCTGGTGGAATTTGGCACAAAGCCCGGCGAGCATGGATTCAATACTGAGTATCACGGGGTGGAAAACAGCTGTATCGACTACACGTGGGGCGCACTGAATCACGCCGGCCTTCATCGAACCAACCTTCTCTTCATGCAGGACAAGAGCTTCGAAGGTGGCCTGAAACCGCTCAGCAATGTGGAGTACATCCGCAGCATCCGCGCGCCCTTTCCAGATAGCGCGCTGAATAGCGAGCACTACAACAAAATGCCGGAGAGAACGTTGATGCAGCGAATCATCAGCGATGAGCAACTGCCGCGGGGCGATCGCGATATGCTCGATTCCATCCGCAAGGGAATAGCGGGCATTGATGAGGCGCATGGCCGCTCCTACGATGGGACCAGCGAGCGGATCTCAGTGGGCTTGTTGGCCACGGCCAAGGAGAGCGGGCTGGAGCATGTCGACCATGTGGTATTGGGCAATGCTCCAAGCGATGGTTCGCCGCAGCGACTGTTCGTCGTGCAGGGGGAGCTCAACGATCCTGCCCATGTGCGAGCTTCGATGACGGCGGAGGAGGCTGCGCGAACACCGGTGGAGCAGTCATTCGCCAAGGTCGAGCAGATTGCGCAGGCCCAGCAGGAGCGCGCCTCGTTGGCGCCGCAGGAGCCGGCCCTGGAACAAACCCGGGCGCCGCTGCAGATGGGCTGACTTCCAGCGACTGCACGGAAGATCACAGTTTCGAGCGCCTCGGCCTCGAAACTGCCTCCATCTCTACCTGTCCCCCATCCCACCTATGCCATCATCCGCCCAGGACCGCAGTACCCAACAAGGCTGAGCAGGCATGGAGCAGGCAACACGCTACACCGCAACGCTGTACCTGGCCGCCCCCGGCACACCACTTAAGAGCGGGGGTATCTCGCCGCGCGGCCACATGTACCTGCAGGTGGCAGCAGGCGACGAGGCCCACAGCTACGGCTTCGCACCGCCGCGCTACGCGCCGGGCGAAGCCCCCACGGGTGCGCAGTACGCGCAGGTGCGCCACGACGATGCCGACGAGCATCTGAACCCGTATTACAGCCGCACCCTGGAAATCACCGAGGAGCATTACGGCTGCCTGCGTGATTTCGCCGAGGAGCCGGCCGAGTTCGAATTCGATGTGGATCGCCCGGCCACCATCAACCGCTGCAGCGATTTCGTCTGGGCGGCGCTGCACTATGCGGGCTTGCATCCGCTGCCGGCCCCGCTGGACGGCGGCAGCAACCTGGGCGAGTTCGCGGTGCTGTTCAACCTGCCGGAAATACAGTGCATTGCCGCGCCGTTCCCGGGCAGCGATCTGAATGCCGAAACCCATCACGCGATGCCCGAGCGCGAGGCCGAGCATCATCGCCAGGGCGACCGCGCCAGCGATGAGCCGCCGCCGACACCGATTGAAGTGGCCGGCACGCTGCTGGACCCCTCGCATCCAGACCACCGCCTGTTCTCGCAGCTGATCCAGAAAGTGGCCGAGCTGGATGCGGCGCATGGTCGCCCGTTCGACGCGGCCAGCCAGCGCATCAGCGCGAGCCTGCTGGTGCTGGCCAAGCAGAACAATCTCTCGCGCGTGGACCACGTGCTGCTCAGCCGGCCGACGAAGAGCAGCCATGCGGCGGAGAGCATCTTCATCGTGCAGGGCGACCGCAACGACCCGGGGCACCGCCGCGCCAGTATCGCCACCGAGGTGGCGGCCAAGACCGATGTGGCCGATTCGCTGCGGTTGAAGGAGCAGTAATCCGCGCGCCTGCCATACGCGCGTCGGCGCACGCCACGCCCCCCACCTGCTACCATTCCCCCCGCAACCCCAGCCAGCCCACCCCGCGCAGACAGATGCGGGGCGGGCCGTCGCAGTACGGCCCAGCGAGCCAGGACACCTTCCCGTGCCCATTCAAGGACGCTCGCATGTTCCGTACTCCTCTCTTCCGCTCGGCCGCGCTGGCCGTTGCCGTTTCGCTCAGCCTCGGCGTGCCCTCCGCATTCGCCGACAACGCGCCCGCCGCCAGTGCCACCACCGCCGCTGTGCAGCGCCAGGCCGTGGCCAAAGGCCTGTACGAGCTGGCCTACAGCCCGAAGCAGAACGCCGTGTTCGTGGCCTCGTCCGGCGGCTTCGGCGATGACGCCGGCCCGGCCCAGGTGCTGCGCCTGAACCCGGCCACGCTCGCCGTGGAAACCCGCATCCCGCTGGAGCGCAAGGCGTTCGGCGTGGTGCTGGATGACGCCCACAACCGCCTGTACGTGGGCAACACCGTGGACCTGTCGGTGACCGTGGTCGACACCGCGCAGAACAAGGCCGTCGGCACCATCCAGTTGATGGAGAAGAAGACCGGCAAGGACGGCAAGGCCGCCTACACCCACGACCTGCGCGAGCTGGTGGTCGACAGCGCGGCCAACCGCCTGTACGTGACCGGCCACAGCAGCCAGCCAGACGTGAGCAGCGTGCTGTTCGTGATCGATACCACCACGCTGAAGGTGATCAACACCATCGACGGCCTGGGCAATGCCAAGGCGCCGGGCCTGGCGCTGGATGCGGCCAACAAGCGCATCTACACCAGCAACCTGCTGGCCGACCTGGTGGTGGTGGGCACCGAGTCGAACAAGGTGGTGGCGCAGCACAGGATCGCCGCCGAGCAGCCGATGAACATCGCGCTGGACCCCGCCGGTAAGCGCCTGTTCGTGACCGACCAGGGCTCGGAATTCCTGCGTGGCTACCAGGCCAAGAGCAGCGGCCTGGTCAGCAAGCACCCGGGCCAGCGCGTGCTAGTGCTCGACCGCAGCACCGGCAAGGAACTGGCCAGCATCCCGACCGATGCCGGCCCGCTGGGCATCCTGCTGGATGCACCGCGCAAGCGCCTGTACGTGACCAACCGCGAGGCCGGTACGGTGACCGCGTACAACAGTGACAGCTACCAGAAGGTGGCGACCTACACGGTGCCGACCCACCCGAACAGCCTGGCGCTGGATGCTAAGAACAACGTGTTGTTCGTCAGCATCAAGAACGGCGAGAAGGACGACAAGGGCGCTGACGAGAGTGTGGCGCGGATTCAGTTGTAACCGGCTACGGGGCCGGCCGTGCGTCTGGCACGGGCGGCCCTGCTCGGATCAGGGCATCAGCTTCCTTATGTCCCGGGTGACTTCTCGGTGTCTGTTTCCCGCGGGCACGGGTTGAACTCGGTAACCTGGTCCATGGGGATGCGATGGATGGTCCTGCTGTCGTCATCCTTCAAGCGTACAAGCAGCACGGAACTGGTCGAGTAGACAACGTTGACCGGATGGGTAGCGGTACCATCACCGATCAGGAGCTTGCGGGATGCGCTGTCACGCGATCGCAGATCCAGCGTCATGCAGCCGCGGGATTTTCCGCTTGGCGGATTGACAACCTGCGAGGCCAGGTATGCACCGGTCGGAGGGAAGAGCATGGCCACGGTGACCATGATCGAGGCGAACGAGAGTGCAAGTACACCAACGCCGTATCGTCCACTCAGTTCATCGACCACTCTGATGACGATGGACTGGAATATGCCCAATGCTACTGCGGCCGTGAGCAGGCACATGCCAATCACCAGATCACTTTCCCTGGAGACCAGGCCGAGCATGAGCCGCATGATCGTGTTGATGGACAGCAGTTGCATGAGCCCCATGCCCAGCAGGAAGTAGCTATCCAAGGAAAGCCATTTCTGCTTCCTGTCATCGGGCTTCGCCCAGCGGGAAAGGAGAACGAAGATCAGCAGGCAGCCAATCGTACTGAACCACAGTGCTGCATCTGAAATCTCGGTGTAGAAGGATGCGACATAGATTCCGCTGAAATGCAGTACGCCCGGAGTGATCAGCGCAAGGCTCCAGCGCCAGAGCGTCCTGTTCCGGCTCGCCGGAGCGTCCGGCAGCAGTTTGATTCCCTGGCCTGGGATATACGAGAACCGATTGGGGGACAGTACGATGGGGGAAAGGAACATGACGGCCAGGGCAAGGACGCGCAGCCCGGTCACCGCAAGCATCATGGGGAGTGCGGAAACGGCATCGGACGAAAGCAGGCTGAGAGGCAGCTCTTCCCTGACGGCGTAGTAGAGGATGCCTGCGCTGGGCAGAAGTACGGCAATCGACGCAATAAGGACCGGATGGCGCTCGATCCAGGCCAGCACCGGGCGAAGTTCTGCGACGACATTGTCAATGAAGATCACGAGCTCGGAATGACGCTTGTTCATCAATCTCTCTTTTGGGGGTTCCATCATCCTGATCTGTGTTCCCTCGCTGTCCGGTGAGGGGATTGCCTGCTGTCGACCGCTGAGGTCGTCCGGGTCTCGACAGGAGTAAAGGTCTACCTCGTGTCACGTACTTCGTGGCTGTCACGTACCCAGCATCCCAGGCCATACAGCGCGAGCCCGTACACCACGGTTGCACCGATGATTCTGAACATGGCGTTCCTCGTCAGGTGATGGAAGGAAGGGAGGCCCAGCACCTGCGTGGCCTCCCCGGAGAGGAATATGCGGATTCCCCCGACAATCTGTGTCGCAGTGCGATGTGTCGTCGCAATCGGCCACGAAAAGTTCGCAATAGGCCTAAAGTTTTCGGAAGTGCTGTCGATGATCCGGGGGATCAGGCGTTACGACATGGTTTGTCGCTATGCACGCCGAAGATGGATCTCCCAGCCAAACCCGCCGGCGAAGCATGCCTGGGTATTGGCCCACAGCTGGATGCTTTGCGTCACGGAGGAAAACGCAATGGAACCCAATGCAAATGCAGATGACAGTGCCCGCGAAACGTCGGGCAGGCAGATCCTGGACGCAGCGACGACGATGTCAACGCTGGAGACTGTCCAACGTTATGGCAATGCTAATGCCGAATACATCAAAGGGTATACCGGAAGAGACGAACTGACCGGTCAGACATTTACCCATGGCCTGAAGAAGATCTCCGGGTACAAGCTTGATCCGGTACGTCCGGAAAACAGCATTGCCCAGCAGGCCGGCTATGCGGCTGAGGTCGCAGCGACCAGTCGTGACAATGCCGAGGCCATCAGCAGTGGGTCACCCGTTCGCACGGTGCGCAGTGATGACCATCCCCAGTACCGGCGGAACGATGATCGCGTTGACCGGGTAAGGGTGCTGGATGGCCAGATCATTGAAGGCAGCCAGTCACAGATGAAGTTCGTGGGCAACCGTGACCGGCTCCTTGAGAAGATCGCTGCGCCCGATGGAGAGTTCTCGCGCTATCGTGGGCTGAAGTTGGAGCTGCCCTCGGAGCAGTACGTCGATGCCGAGGCATATTGCCGGGCGCAGGCAGCAGATCTGCGCCGTCAGGCGGACGTGGTCGACGCGAGGGGCAAGCCTGAGGTCGCACTGCATCTTCGTGCGAAGGCAGACAACTATGAGCAGCTGGCCGGCAACCTTCTGGATACGGGGCTGACCAGTGACGATGCGAAGTTCTATCGTACCCATCCGCGGATGGCGACGGTGCGCGATATCGCGCATACCAGCCACAGGGCAGGTCTTGAAGGCGCGCGCGGGGCGTTCATGGTTGGCGCGGCGATCAGCATGGCGACCAATGCCTATGCGGTGGCAACCGAGCGCAGGGGGATGATTGATGCGGGCCGCGCAGTCCTGGTGGATGGTGCCGTCTCTGCCGGCATGGGCTACGCAACGGCTGCGTCCGGGGCCGCATTGACCGCAGTGATGCAGCAGTCAGGCCGACAGAGCCTGCAGGTCCTTTCCCGTACAGCCGCTCCGGCCATGGTGGTCGACGTCTGCGTGACCATGACCGGCTGCATACGCCGCTACGCCAGGGGTGAGATCGACGGCGTCCAGTTCCTGGATGAGATCGGTGAGAAGGGTTCCGGCATGATGGCTTCGGCCATGATGGCGGCATTGGGCCAGATCGCGATTCCGGTCCCGGTGGTTGGCGCCGCCATCGGCGGGATGATTGGCTGCACGCTTTCATCGATCTTCTATCGGGAAACGTTGGAGGCGGCCCGGAGTGCAGATCTGGCTGCCGAGAGGCTGGCCTTGGCAATCGAGCTCAATAAAGCTGCCCGTGAAGAAATTCTGGCGCAGCGCTTGGCGCTGGCGCAGTTCATTGCGGCCGAGCTTCCAGTGCTGAATGACGAGACGGCCCAGTTGCTGTGTGCACTCGATACCACCCAGCCGGAGATTGACGCCGATGGATTCGCGGCTGCAATCAACCGCTTTGCCCTTCTGCTGGGCAGCCGCCTGCAGTTTGCTTCGCTGCAGGAGTTTGATCTGTTCATGACGGGTGACGAGCCGCTTCGGCTTTGATCAATCGAACCCATTTCTGGTCGTGGCCTTCCGGGCAGGTTGGCCACGCCGGCTTCCGTGTGTGATCCCAGGACCTTGGAGATACGATGTTCCTTTATCTGCTTCCAGACACCGAGCAGGCAACCTTCCTGAAGGTTGCGCGCCTGCTGAGCGTGAGTGACAACCCGATGCTGTGGGACGGAAAGACCCACGAAGAAGTGACTGGCGATACCAACCTGAGCAAGGTTTCGCTGGATGAATCCGAACACGAACGTGCGATCTTCGACAGCTTTTCCCGTGAGTGCGGCAAGGTATATCGGTCCGACGGGGTGACGAAGGAACTGTTGACGCGCCTGCAGACGATGCCGCTGGTGCGCCAGAGCGACCCGGTGGAGCGGGCGCGGGTGGCGTGCGAGGTGCTCGACTCGCTGATCGACAAGGCCATGGTCGAAGCCGCGCAGCCGGCCGTACCGAAGGTGATGCTGTATGAGTTGATGCTGCTTGCACTGGCCGACGGTGAAGTGTCGAGTGTCGAGGAAGCACAGCTGCGTCGCCTGGCCGATATCTTCGGTATTGACGACTACATCTACAACGACCTGCTTGAGCGCGCGGAAAGTATCAATCGCGAGGCCAGCCGTACCGTTGCCATCATTCTTGAGTAAAAGGAGTTACCCATGATTCCAATCGTAGTCGGGGCCGCGATGGCGGCCAGCGCGCTGTATGGCATTTACAAGGGCGGCAAGGCCGTGGTCGATCACAAGGATGCCGGCATCGCCAACGCCGATGCAAAAGGGCTGATCGAGAAGGGCTCGTCGTTGCTGGAGACGCAGCGCAAGCGTACCAACACGGTGCTTGAGGACTATGGTGCACGCAAACTGCGTGCTTTCAATGGGGGGATCGCAGACTTCATCGATGCATTTGGCCAGCTCAAGAACGTTGAGGGGATCGGCTCACCCGAACTGGACAAGCTGGTGCAGGGCGATTTCACCACGGCGTCGCTGGAAGGCCTGAAGCGGGACTACCAGTTGCTGATGGACTCGGGCCTGGGCCTGGGCGCCGGGCTGGGAAGTGGCGCCGCGTTGGCATTTGGTGCGTACAACGGGACGATGCTGCTGGCCAGTGCCAGCACCGGCACTGCCATTTCGACCCTCAGCGGTGTTGCAGCAACCAACGCAACGCTGGCGTGGCTGGGCGGCGGTTCGTTGGCTGCGGGCGGATTCGGAATGGCTGGCGGCACCCTGGTGCTGGGTGGCCTAGTTGCCGGTCCGGCGCTGGCGATCTTTGGCTACGTGGTGGGCAGCAAGGCTGAAGCCGCGCTGGCCGATGCACGCCGTAACAAAGAGGTTGCTCGAACCCATTACGACGAGGCCGTGTTGGCCGCCGAACAGTTGGCAGCGGTCGAGACCGTTACAACGCTCGCCAACAGGACGTTCTCCAAGCTGTGCATGTCGCTGCGTCGTGGTGTAGCCGATATCCGTGATGTCATCCGGGAGCACGGCTGCGATTTCAGTAGTTTCCCCCAGCAGGCGCGGGAGCGGGTTTTCCGTGCCGTGAAGATTGCCCAGCTGATCAAGGTGATGATCGATACCCCGATCCTGGATGACGCAGGAGCGCTGGTGCTTTCGACCGAGAAGACCGTGGCCGATGTGGATGCGGCGATGGTGGTGATGAAGGGCGAGGAGCCCGCCAAGGCGGCTTGACGATGGGCAGAGCCCCACGCCGTTCTGGTGGGGCTCTTGTTGCCTGTCGGCTCTGGAAGGGAAGATTGATATGAAGATCCGTTCGAACGACACGTTGATGCGGCAGTGGGAGATGCTGCGCATGATCCCGCGCGCTCCGCGCAGGATATCCGTCAGGCAGATACTGGAGAATCTGGAGCCGCTGGGCTTCAGGACCAGCAGTCGCACCATTGAACGGGACCTCCAGAACCTGTCCACGCGGTTCCAGCTCATTGCCGACGACAGTGAAAAGCCCTTTGGCTGGAGTTGGTCCAGGGAAGCGAACTTCGCCTTCACGCCCAGGCTGTCGATTTCGCAGAGCGTTGCACTGCTGCTTTCGCATGCACATCTGCGTCAGCTGCTCCCGGCAACGGCCATGAATGAGCTGATGCCCGTGTTCGACATGGCGCGGGCGGAAGTCTCGACGTCGGGCTGGGGGGAGTGGGCCAGCAGGACCGCGATCCTGCCCATGGGCCCGAACCTGCTCGCCCCCGAGGTGGAAACGGCCGTACAGGTGGATGTCCACAGGGCATTGGCATCCCGACGCTGCCTGTCAGGCTGGTACCGCAGCAAAGGCAAGGACGAGCCGAAGGAGATGATCATGCATCCTCTGGGGCTGCTGATGCGCGGTTCTGCGCAGTACCTTGTCTGCATGCTGCGGGACTATACGGACATCCGCCACCTGGCGTTGCATCGCCTGAGTGGAACCCGGGTGCTGGAGATGGAGGCAAGGAGCCTGCCGGACTTCGACTTCCAGCGCTATGCGACGACCACCGCCACCGCGTTCCAGGGGCAAGGACGCATCGTGCTGGAGGCGCGCTTCCGGGCGCAGGCTGCGGAGCATCTCAGGGAGACGCCCCTGTCCGAAGATCAGACGATCAGTGATCTGGGTGATGGATGGATCCGGCTGCGCGCTACGGTGGAGGACGACCAGACCTTGCGTTGGTGGCTGATGGGCTTCGGGAGCAACGTACGGGTCGATTCCCCAACGCACCTGTGCGACGCCATCGGCGCGGAGTTGGCTCAGGCAGCAAGCTACTACGCCCGCGATCTGGAGGAGACCGTGGGCTGAATGGTCTTGGTCAGGGCGAGTGAACAGTCGCCGACGGGTTCATTTCGTTGCCGGCCGATGGTCATAGCTGATCACCCGTTCGGCCATCCAGCGCCCGTCCACGCGACGCCAGACCTGGATGAAGCGGGCCTGGCCCACCCAGCGCTCCACGCCGTCCTTGCCGCGTTCATGGAAGCGGTGGTCGCCGATCTCCAGCGCCCGCTCGTCGTGTAGCGGGAACACCTGCAACGAAGGCTCCACCCGTTCGCGGCGCAGGCTCCAGCCGCCCTTGCGCGCATTGCTGCACATGTGGGCCACGCTGCGGCGGAAGTCTTCGCGGCTGCTGGCCGACTTGCCGTCCTTGTCATGGAAGAACTCCATGTCTTCAGTGGTCATGGCTGCGGCCTTGTCGGCATCGCAGTCGTCGAACGCGGCGGCGAACAGCTGAGCGTCGGCCTGGTGGATCTGCTCGCGCAGCTCATCGGAGGGCGCGGGTGCGGCGGCGAGGCCGGCGGCCAGCAGGGGCAGGGTGAGCAGCAGCATGGCGAGGCTCCAGGGCGGGATTCATGCAGGCTCGCACGGTGCTCCGAGGGCCGCAGCCGGCCTGCGACGAAACGGGATTTCCAGGGAGTGAATGCCCGCATCTATGGATTGGCCGGGTGGCGTGCCCTGTGCAGGCGGTGTCATGGCGACCGGCGATTCCATCACGGTCGCGATAGGGGCCGGCCCATAGCCTGAAATCCTCCCCTTTCCACAGGAGCTCCCATGCCTGCTTCCCGCGTCCGCCTGCACGTTGAAGACACCGGTGGCGATGGCCGACCGGTCATTCTGATTCACGGTTGGCCGCTGTCCGCCGATGCCTGGAAGACGCAGGTGTCGATCCTGCGCGACGCGCAGCACCGGGTGATCAGCTACGACCGGCGTGGCTTCGGCCGTTCTGACAAGCCGAAAGAAGGTTACGACTACGACACGCTGGCGGCGGATCTGGCCGGGGTGATCGAGGAACGTGACCTGCGCGACGTCACCCTGGTCGGCTTCTCGATGGGCGGTGGCGAGGTAGCGCGTTACGTGGCCAACCATGGCCAGGAACGCCTGCACAGTGTGGTGTTTGCAGCAGCCGTGCCGCCGTTCCTGCTACGCAGCGACGACAACCCGGAAGGCCCGCTGACCCAGGACAAGGCTGACGAAATGCGCAGTGGTCTGGAGAAAGATCGCGAGGCGTTCTTCGATGGCTTCACCCGCGATTTCTTCAGCGCCAATGGCCAGTTGATGGTGACCGAAGAGACGCGTCAGGCGGCCATCGCGCTGTGCCATCAATCCGACCAGACGGCGGCGCTCGGCTGCATGAAGGCGTTTGCCACCACGGACTTCCGCGATGACCTGAAGAAGATCACGGTGCCAACCCTGATCCTGCACGGTGACAGTGACGCCATCGTGCCGTTTGAAGGTTCTGGGCAGCGCACGCACCGGGTCATTCCGGGCAGCGAAGTGGTGATCCTGGAAGGCGCACCACATGGGTGCAATACCAGCCATGCGGACCACTTCAATCTGGCGCTGCTGAACTTCCTGAAGCGGTAAGCTGCGGCCATGCGCCAGACCAAGACACCCCCGTGGAAGAAGCCCACCCCCAAGGGCCAGACCTCGCAGCCGCTGTCGCCTGCGCAGAAAGAGGCGGCGCGACAGCGGGCGGAAGAGAATGGACGGCGTTACCCGAATCTGGTGGACAACATGTGGGCCGCGAAGCTGCCGCGCGGATCGTGATCTGTAGAGTTGAGCCATGCTCGACTCCGCTCTGCATCCATCCACGCATGGCGTGGATCTACTGCAAAAGCAGCCGAGCGTGGGCTCGGCTCTACAGGTTGGCCAGCGGCTTCCAGCCGGGTTCCAGCCAGGGCGCGATCTTGTTCTGGCGGACGGTGATGGCCTCAACTGGTACCCCAGCCAGGCGTGCAAGCTCTGCACGCAGCACATTGGTATCCACCGGCAAGGCCGCAGCCACCTGCAGCCGATCACCCTGATGCCTCACCTGTACCGGAAGCGTGGCGTGCGCGTCGTGCTCGCCGCCGGTGCGCCCGATCGGGTAGCGCATCGCTACCGGCCGCGACAGCTGCGCCAGTGCGGGCTGCCACGCCTGCAGCACGAGAGGCTGCCCGGCAGCGGGAACATGTACTTCTGCAATCGTGGCCGGGTAGCCAGTGAGGCTCTCGACCATCACCTGGAAGCGCGCGCCATCCGGCAAGACCAGCACGGCGGCGATCAATGCGGAGAACGAAACGAACACCGCGGCGAGATTCCAGCTGCGCGGCGCGGTGGCCGGGCGCGTTGCGGTGCGCAGGCCCGGTCTGCGCCGCAGCTTACGTGCGTAGATGCGCCGGTCCTTCCGGCGCGGGCTGCTGCTGTACTCGGGCAGGTTCAAGGAAACGCGTGGAAGGCGCGCCACGCGGGCCTTGATCAGGCGCGACAGCAGCATCCACGCGATCACGAACGCCAGCAGCGGAAGCAGCGTTCGCACCCACAGATACAGCGTGACCATCCACAACACCTCTACATACGACCGTCCATGCTCATCCACATCCTACCGGGACCACGCGGCGGTTGTCGTATCCGCCAGCCGACAAGCACAGGGCGCTTGGTTAGGATGGTCCTTTTTTGTCACGGATGAACCGATGGTCTCTGCTGCTGCCCGCTTCTGTCGTATCTGTGGTCCTGGCCCGATTCTGCTGGCACTGCAGGTGGTGGCGCTGCTGGCGGTAGCCCTTGCAGCCGGTTTCTTCCACTACCGCGTGGGACTGCTGCTGGAGCCGGTGGATGACGCATGCGGTGGGCCCGACCCGGTCGCACGCATGCAGGTCGCAGAACAGCTGCTGGCGCGGTCCACTGCGCTTGCACCATGGCAACCGCTGCAGTGGATTCCGATGGCGGGCGTGGTACTGGCGTTGCTGGGCGCGATGTCGATCAGCGTCTACCGGCTGGGTCGCCTGTCGGAACGCCTGCGACGCGCCAACTGGGGGGTGATGGCGCTGCACGCCGCGATCCTGGCGCTGGCCCTCAGGGCATTGCACCTGTACGACATGGCGTGGACCAGCGTAGCCAAGCTGTCCCCAGCGGCGTGCCTGGTGGAACTGGGCGAGCATGGCCGGCTGCCGCTGGCACAGGCGCAACAGGTGGTATTCGGCATCCTCACCCGCGAGCACGCGCCGCTGCTGCGCAATCCCGATGACCTTGCCCTGGTGCTGGTCGCGTTGATGCTGATGGCGATGGCTGCGGGATTCATGCTGTGGCGGGCGATCGTGCGCGAGCGTCAGGTGCAGTCGCGCAGCCCATAGCGGGTGCGTGGCCGACCATGCATCCACAATCGCGCTAAAGTCAGCACTTCGCTCCTGCAAGGATGTGCTGATGCGTTGGTTGCTGCGTGCTGTGCCATTGCTGCTGTGTTCGTTGGCGGTGCACGCCGCCGAAGTGGATCGCCGGATTGCGGTGACCATCGACGACCTGCCCTGGGCGCGGGTGGACCAGATCGTTCCGCCGGACCTGCAGTCGCGGCATGAAGCGCTGATGGCGCAGCTGCATCAGGCAGACGTGCCGGTGGTCGGCTTCGTCAACGGGAACAAGCTTGAGATCGACGGGCAGGTGCAGCCGGCGCGGGTGCAGATGCTGCGCGACTGGCTGGACGCCGGTTATGTGCTCGGCAACCACACCTACTCGCACATGGATCTGAACGCCAAGGGCGTACCTGCGTTCCAGCAGGATTTCCTGCGTGGCGAGACGGTGCTGCGGCCGTTGCTGGCCGAGCGTGGGCTGAAGCCGCAGTGGATGCGTCACCCCTATCTGCGTGCCGGGCGCACGCCGGAAGAACGCGCGGAGATGGAAGCGTTCTTCAAGCAGCATGGCTACCGCGTGGCACCGGTGACGGTCGACAACGGCGAGTGGGTGTGGGCGTTCGCCTACGCCAACGTGATGAACGAGCAGCCGGATTCACCGGCGCGCGAGGCGACGCTGGCACAGCTGCGCAAGGGCTACGTGCCGTACATGCTGAACAAGCTGGACTACTACGAGAAGCAGTCGCAGGCACTGCTGGGCTACGCGCTGCCACAGGTCTGGCTGATGCACGCCAACGAACTCAATGCAGCCACGTTTGCCGAACTGGTGGCGGCGACGAAGCGCCGCGGCTATCGCTTCATCTCACTGGATGAAGCGATGCGTGACCCGGCCTATGCACGTGGTGCCGAAGGCTACAGCGGCCGTTACGGCCCGAGCTGGTTGCACCGCTGGGCGATGGCGGAGAAGAAACCGAAGGAGTTCTACGCCGGTGAACCGGAAGTGCCAAGGTGGGTGATGAAGCTGGCCAAGGTGGATTCGGAGTGAGGCTCAGCGCTTGACGGCCAGCACGCCGTCAAGCGCCAGCTCGGCCTTGAACCCGGCCTTTTCCAGGCGTTTGGCTACTTCACGCGGCACGTCGCGGCCGCTGGTCAGCTTGTTCGGCGCACCGGTGTAGTGAAACAGACGCCCGCCCTTGCGGATGACGCGGGCAAGGTGGTCGTAGAACACCTGTGAGTACAGCTCGCCGGCGATGCCGAAGCGCGGGGGGTCGTGCAGGATCGCGTCGACGCTGTTGCTGGCCACCTGTTCGATCTGCTGCGAGACATCGCCGTGGCTGAACTGCAGGCGGCCACCGGCCGCAGCCGAGTCCGGATCCGGTGACCACGGGTTGAGCGTGCGCAGCCACATCACGTCGGCATTCTTCTCGAACGAACGGATCTGGCCGACACCGGCCTCCAGCGCGCAGGCGGCGAAATAGCCCAGGCCGCCGCAGGTATCGAGGATGACCTTGCCGGCCGGAGCGACCAGCTCGACCTTGCGGCGCGCATCCTCGAACGGTGACAGCTTGGAGGTCGGCAGCATCTTGATGCCGTCGATCTCGAAGGTCGGTGCGCCCCATTCGGTCGGCACCAGCTTGATCAGCGAGCCGCTGTAGCGCGAGATTGGCGCGAAGTCCTCGCCGTCCCAGTAGTACAGCGTGCGGTCCTTCAGCTTGCCCGGCCACGGGTAGGGCTGGCCACGGAAGCGGAAGCCGTCGGCATCCAGCGCCACGCTGTCCTCGCTGCGGCCGAGGTCGAGCGAACCCTGCCAGTCGGCAGCGCCCTTGTCATGGGCACGGCGCAGGGTGTCAGCGCTGTCGCGGGTCAGCAGGGGGCCGGTGTAATGGGGCACGGCGGGTACCGGGGCGGTTCGGGGGGAGGGCATGGTACCGCAGCTGTTGTAGAGCCAAGCCGATGTCAAAGTAGGTCCACGCCATGCGTGGATGCAGGCAGGGAGGAGTCAGGCGTGGGCCCGACGCTAGCGCTGGTGCAGCTGTAACCGTGTGTGGTCCCTTCCCCGCGATCATGCCGACGCCACGCGACGGCTGCATGCCCTGCCGCGCGCACGATCGACGATGGGCCTCCTGGGTTTGCGGTGGCTGCCGATCGAAGTCGTAGCGCATGCGGCCGTCCTCCTGCAGCAGCCAGTGCACGATGACGCGCTCCTTCGTGCCATCGCCGAGGTCCCAATCCAGAGTGCGCATTATCAGGGTCTGGCCATCGGGCAGCTGCCGGACTTCGTCATAGGCACCCTGGGTCTTCGGCGCGCTTACCGCAAGCAGCAGAAACAGCAGCATTGGCATCGCTCCTCAAAGAAGACAGGATGCGCCCATAGTGCTCTGAGTCGCCATCAGAATCATTGCGTCTTACGGGCACTTCACCGCATACACCGGCCCAGCCCCGATCAGCATCAGCGCCATGTAGTCACTATCACTGGCCTTGCCCTTCAATGTCGCGTCCTTGTTGAAGTGGAAGATGCCGAAGCCACCGGCCATGCGGATCAACGCGCTGTCGATCTGCTCGGCGTCATCGCGGAAGTAGCGGCTGATCTCGCTGCGGGTGGCCTTATGCAGGGCATTCGGCTCGCGCTGCCACTGGTCGCCGCGGCTGAAGGAGACGAAGTACTGGCCGCCTTCCCTGTCGATGCGGAAATCGGCCGGTTTGCGCGCGCCGGTGGCGAAGCAGCCCTGCAACGGGTCGGCGCTGAAAGGAAGCCCGGCGTCGCCACTGCAGGCGGTGAGCAGCAGGAGGGCACCGGGCAGCAGCAGGCGGAGCGTGCGCATGGGATGTCCCTACGGGGCAGGTGCAGCTAGTGTAGGCAGCATGCGGGCACGGCCCGTACAGAAATTCGGCAAGAACAAAGGGGTTTTCGGATGGCGCAGGGCAAGGCACCGTGGTGCGGCATGGCCAGTTGGCTGGGGATCGCTGTGGGTTGGGGCGCGGGCACGTTGGCTGCGCAGGCGGCGGTGGCCGCAGGCGGCAATGGCATGGCCGCCGGGCTGGGCGTGGGCGTGCTGGGTGCGGCACTGGTGGGTGGCGGTCTGGCGGTGGCGTCGCGCGTGCGCGGCGAGCGCTGGCCGTGGATCGGCATCGGTGGTGCGGTGCTGAGTGCGCTGCCGCTGCTCATGTACCTGCTGCGGATGATGCTGAAGCTCTGACTGTAGAGCCGAGCCCGTGCTCGGCTGATGGCCTGCGAGAGCCGAGCATGGCTCGGCGCTGCAAAGGCAACGGCAAGCCGAGCATGGGCTCGGCTCTACAGATTCGACCGCAGTCGCGCAGGATCAGCTGCGGTGGATCTCCACCGTTACATGCACCAGCTCCTCATGGATCGCCAGCGCGTTGCGCACGGTATCGGCATCCAGACCTGCGTCGCTGGTGACCACGCTGGCACTGACCGCGTACTTGCCGCGGCCGACCTGCCAGACGTGCAGGTCGGCCAGGCGCGCCGGCCACGGGCCCTGTTCGATCACTTCGCGTACTTCGGCCACCACCGGTGCGTCCATCTGCGCGTCGAGCAGGATGCGGCCGCTGTCGCGCAGCAG
Organism: Stenotrophomonas sp. YJH_SMC_43; assembly: GCF_059372535.1. Classification (NCBI taxonomy): domain Bacteria; kingdom Pseudomonadati; phylum Pseudomonadota; class Gammaproteobacteria; order Lysobacterales; family Lysobacteraceae; genus Stenotrophomonas; species Stenotrophomonas sp. YJH_SMC_43. Next base: position 59,448 of record NZ_JCAFVQ010000006.1, on the reverse strand, counting down.
GCCCACTGCCCACACCGTGACCAGCGCGGCGCCGACCAGCCCCATCACCGGGTCCAGCCAGGTCAGGCCCAGCAGCTTGCCGCCGAGCAGGGCGACGATGGCCAGCACCGAGGTGGCGGCGTCGGCCAGCACGTGCACGTAGGCCGAGCGCAGATTGAGGTCGTGACCGTGCGCACGGCCGTGATCGTGGTGTTCGTGGTCATGCGCGTGATGATGGCCATGGTCATGCCCGTGGTGGTGATGCGCGTGGCCCGGGCTGTCGTGCAGCCACCATGCGCAGAGCAGGTTCACGCCCAGGCCTACCGCAGCGATGGCGATGGCTTCGTTGTAGTGGATCGGCGCCGGTACCCACAGCCGCTGCAGTGACTGCACGGCCATCAGCGCGGCGACGCCGAGCAGGGCGATGGCGCTCGTGTAGCCGGCCAGGATCTCGATCTTCCAGGTGCCAAAGGCGAAGCGCGGGTCGTGCGCGTAGCGGCGCGCGCAGCGGTAGGCGAACACCGCCAGGCCCAGCGCCAGCGCGTGCGAACTCATGTGCCAGCCATCGGCGAGCACGGCCATGGAGTTGAACCACCAGCCTCCTACGATCTCCACCAGCATCATGCCGACGGTGAGCCACAGGGCGCGGCGGGTATTGCGTTCGGCCAGCGGGTTGCCGTCGTCGAAGCGGTGTTCGTGGCGGCGGGCGGCGGCGAGGGCGTCCAGGTGCATGGGGGGACCAAGGGGTGGAGTGGATACCCCCATAGGGTATATGATCCAGTCATGGCCCATGTACACAAGAATCGAAAGCAGCTGCTGACCCGGGTGCGCCGTATCGGCGGCCAGGTGGCGGCGTTGGAACAGGCGCTGGACAAGCCCGAGGGCGAGGCGGGCGAATGCGCGGACGTGCTGGTGCAGGTCGCCGCCGTGCGCGGTGCAGCCCACAGCCTGTTGATGGAGCTGCTGCACGAGCACCTGCAGGAACATGTGGTGGCTGCCGACGACCCGCAGCAGCGGGCGGACGAGGCCGCGGTGCTGGTCGAGCTGCTGCGCCGCTACGGCAAATAGGCCGAGGGGCGGTAGAGTCGACTGTTAGTCGACTGCTCTTCGCCCAGGCGGCATGAGATCCCGCGCTTCGCGCGAGAGTCGACTAACAGTCGACTCTACCCCGCGTGCCGGTGCCGTGCGTTCCAGATGTGCGTGGCGGCCAGCAGCAGGCTGCCGGTGACGGTCATCGGCGTTTCCCAGTCATGCGAGGGCAGCGCCAGCGCGCCGGCCAGCAACAGGCCCAGACCGGCGCCGGCGGTGGCCCAGGCCAGCACCGGCAGCGGGTGACGGCGCTCGGCCCGCCACAGCGCGTAGCCGGTCAGCGGCAGGGCGATGGCCACGAACAGCAGATGCACCCATTCCGCTTCGGCCCAGGTGCCGAACAGGGGGAGCGCGGCGGCCAGCAGGGGCAGCGCCAGGCAGTGCAGCAGGCACAGGCTGGACAGGGCGACCGCGCCGGCATCGAGCAGGGCGGCAGAAGGCGACTTCATCGGGGGAGGTTCCTTGCGCAACAATTGTTATACAGTAACATTTCCGTTCCGCAGCCAACCCGCTCCGACATGAACACTGTTTCCCGCGCCGACCGTCGCCTTCCGGTCACCGTGCTGTCCGGCTTCCTGGGGGCCGGCAAGACCACCCTGCTCAACCAGATCCTGCGCAACCGCGAGGGCCTGCGTGTGGCGGTCATCGTCAACGACATGAGCGAGGTCAACATCGACGCGCAGCTGGTGCGCGAAGGCGGTGCCGAACTGCGCCGCACCGAAGAGACGCTGGTGGAGTTCAGCAACGGCTGCATCTGCTGCACGCTGCGCGATGACCTGCTGCAGGAAGTGCGGCGCCTGGCCGATGCGGGCCGCTATGACTATCTGCTGATCGAATCGACGGGCATCGGCGAGCCGATGCCGGTGGCGGCCACCTTCGCGGTGCGCGACGAGCACGGCTTCAGCCTGAGTGACATCGCGCGGCTGGACACGATGGTGACGGTGGTCGACGGCAGCGCGTTCCTTGCCGACTTCGGCTCGACGTCGCGACTGGCCGAGCGCGGCCAGCAGGCCGGCCCGGAGGACGATCGCGGCGTGGTTGACCTGCTGTGCGAGCAGGTGGAGTTTGCCGACGTGATCGTGGTCAGCAAGGTGGACCAGGTGGATGACGAAGTGCTGCAGGACACGCTGGCCGTGCTGCGTGGCCTGAACCGCGACGCGAAGCTGCTGCTGTCCAGCTTCGGCGATGTGCCGCTGGCCGAGCTGCTGGATACCGGTCGCTTCGACATGGAGCGTGCGCAACGTGCGCCGGGCTGGGTGAAGGAACTGCGGGGCGAGCACACACCGGAAACCGAGGAGTACGGCATCGGTAGCTTCGTCTACCGCTCGCGACGTCCGTTCCATCCCGCGCGATTCGCCCGCGCGCTGCAGTCGGGGATGCCTGGCGTGATCCGCAGCAAGGGCTGGTTCTGGCTGGCCAACCGCATGGACTGGGTGGGCGAGCTGAACACCGTGGGTGCCGCGACGCGGACGCAGGCGGCGGGCTTCTGGTACGCCGCGCGCGATCGCGTGCGTGCGGGCATCGAGGACACCACACCGCTGTTGCCGCCGACACCGCTGCCGTACAGCGACCTCGGATGGGCGCGCCAGCAGGCCGACTGCTGGAGCGCGCCGTTGCCGGGACCGGAGGAGTTTCCGGACGCGGCCGCGCATTCGGCAATGCAGCGCCTGTGGCACCCGTTGTGGGGCGATCGGCGCCAGGAGCTGGTGGTGATTGGCGTGCACATGGATGAGCGCGCGGTGCGTGCGGAGCTGGATGCGTGCCTGCTCAACGACCAGGAGCTGCGTGCGGGACCGCTGCTGTGGCAGCAGATGCCGCAGGCATTCCCGGTGTGGAAGCGCTGAGCTAACGGCTCCTGTAGATCCACGCCATGCGTGGATGGCGGTTCAACCGGTCTTTGCCCGCCTTGTAGAGCCGAGCCCACGCTCGGCTGGCGGATCATTCCATCCGCGCATGGCGTGGATCTACTGCAATTGCAGCCGAGCGTGGGCTCGGCTCTACAAAATCGAATCCACGCATGGCGTGGATCTACAAGGCATCTCGCCACTGCCAACCCTCGGGGTTCACCTGCAGCACGTGGGTCGGTCGCAATGCCTGCAGCAGGTGCCGGTCGTGGCTGACCATCACCAGCGCGCCCGGCCACGCCGCAAGCAGTTCCTCCAGCGCCTGCAATGCGCTCAGATCCAGCGCATTACCGGGTTCGTCCAGCAGCAACAGTTGGGGCGCGGGATCGGCATACAGCACGCTGGCCAGCGCACCCTTCACCCGCTCGCCATCACTGAGGCTGTGGGCCGCCCGCTGGATGCGCTGTGCATCCAGCCCGAGCAGGGCCAGCCGCGTGCGCAGCTCGCCTGGGTCCGCGCGCGGGTTGGCGGCCTGCACGGTGTCGAGGATGCTGCGCGCGCCGGACAGCCCCAGCAACTGCTGGTCGAGCAGGGCCAGTGGTGCATGCCGTTGCACGGTGCCACTGCATGCAGGCAGCTGGCCGGCCAACACACGCAGCAGGGTCGATTTGCCGCTGCCGTTGTCACCGACCACGGCGATGCGCTGCCCCCGGCGGATCTCCAGCTGCAGCGGGGCGCTGCAGCCATGTGGCAGCACCAGCGCCTCGGCCTCCAGCAGACGCGCGCTGCCACGCTCGCCCGCACCGGCAAACAGCGCCAGTTCCGGCGCCGCATGCACCGCGGATGCCGCTGCGCGCAGCTGCTCTGCGCTGGCCTGCAGGCGCTCGGCCTGCACCTGCTGTACGCGGCCGTGGCTGGCCTCGGCGCGCTGCTTCTGCCGGCCGAGCAGGATCGGGGCCTGGTTGGCCTGCTTCGCATCACGGTTGCCACGTCCCTGGCGCTGCTGCTGGCGTTCGTGTTGTTCGCGCGCGCTGCGTTGCTGCTGCCGGTGCTGTGCACGTGCATGATCAAGCTGGGCGGCGGCGGCTTCACGTTCGGCGGCGCGCGCGTCGGCGTAGTGCTGCCACGGTCCGCCATAGCGATGCAGCCCACGCGCATCGAGCTCGACGATCTGCTGCATGTGCGCCAGCAGTTCGCGATCATGGCTGATCGCCAGCAGGCCGCCGCGCCACTGCTGCAACTGTTCATACAACTGTTGGCGATGGCGTGCGTCGAGGTGGTTGCTGGGTTCGTCCAGGATCAGCCAGTCGGCACCGCTGGCCCAGGCACCGGACAGCGCGACCTGCATGGCCTGGCCACCACTGAGGCGCGCGGCCGGCTGGGCCGGATCGAGGTCGTCGGGTAGCTGCAGCGTACGCCATTGCTGCTGCAGGCGTTCGCGCAGATCCCAGCGGTCGCCGACGCGGGCGAAGTCGGCCTCGTCCACGCTGCCGGCTTCGATGCGTTGCAGTGCGGCCAGTTCCGCGCCGACACCGGCCAGTTCACCGACCGTGCCGGCGGGTGGATAGCCGGGCGTCGGCAACAGGAACACGCGGCCACTGCCGCGAACCTGGCCGTTGTCGGGCAGCAGCCGGCCGGCCAGCAGGCGTGCGAGCACGCTCTTGCCGGCGCCATTGGCACCGACGAGGCCGGTGGCGACCGGTTCGAAGGAAAACGTCAGATCGGAAAACAGCGGGCGGCCGTCGGCCAATCGATACGACACGCGATCGAGCGTGAGGGAATGCGGGGTCATGCGACCTCCATGGATGCCGGGTTCTCCCCTGCGCGCAGGGGCGGGAAGAGTCAGGCCGTCTAGTGGGAAGACGGCGGCATCAATGGCGCATTGGTCGCGAGCCTCTTGGAGGAATGAGCGGCCAGTATAGCGGCAGTGGCTGAATGGTCGGGTGCGCGGCCGCCGGGCATGGCCCGGCGCTACCGATGATCGGGCGGTTCTGTAGAGCCGAGCCGATGCTCGGCTTCCTTTCGCCGCGAGAAGCATCCACGCATGGCGTGGATCTACTGTGGGCCGGGCATGGGTGGATTGCTCGCGGCTACGGCACGGTACCCAGGCGGGCGCCGACGAAGTCGATGAACACCCGCAACTTCGGCAGTACGTGTCGGCCCGACGGCCACAGCAGATGGAAGGTGCCGCAGGAATGCACGTGTTCGTCCAGCACCGTGACCAGGCGGCCGTCGGCCAGGGCATCGCGCACCGAGTGCACCGGCACGAAGGCCAGGCCGATATCGCGCAGTGCGAGCGCTACCCGCGCTTCGATGGTGTTGGCCACCATGTGCACCGGAAGCTCCTGCGGCGTTTCATCGTCGGGCCAGTGGATCGGCCACGGTTCCAGCTTGCCGGTGGTGGGGAAGCGATAGTGCAGCAGCGTGTGCTGCATCAAGCCTGCCGGCGTGCGCGGAACACCGCAGCGCTGCAGGTAGCCCGGCGAGGCAACGACACGCCGCGGGAATACCCCCAGCCGGCGTGCGTTCATCCGCGAGTCGCTGGGTTCGCCGACGCGCAGCACCGCATCGAAGCCCTCCTCGATGACATCAACCAGGCGGTCACTGAAGTCCAGGTCCAGGCGGATATCCGGATACGCCGCCATGAACTCGGCCATCAACGGCAGGGTGAGGTCGCCCACCAGCGGCAGGCTGATGCGCAGCGTACCGCGGGGCGTGGCGTGCGGCTGTGCCAGCTCGGTGCGTGCGGCATCGCGCTCGTCGAGGATGCGCCGGCAACGCGCCAGGAACAGCTGACCCTCGGCGGTGAGCGTGATGCTGCGCGTGCTGCGGTGGAACAGGCGCACGCCCAGTGCGTGCTCCAGCCGCGCCACGCACTTGCCCGCTGCCGAGGCGGATATGCCCTGCAGGCGCCCGGTCTCGACAAAGCTGCGGGTGTCGGCGGCATGCACGAAGGTCTGCAGGTTGGCGAGGTTGTCCAGGACTGACATGGGCGTGCGGGCAATGAAAGCGGCAGGGTAGGCCGGCGCGGCTGTAGCGGGCGGCTCCGCCATCGCAACACTGTGGTGCGGGGTGGCGTGGAGACCGTTGCGGCCTTGCGGTTCCGGCCATCATGCCGATTGCGGACTACACGGTCCATGATGCCCGGAGCGGCAACCGGCTTTTTGCGCGGACGCCCGCTGCCTAACGTGGCGGCCTCTCCCCCACGGATCACCGCGATGAATGCCGCTCCTTCCTTCGAACCTGCGCCGACACTGCCTTCGGTGCAGCGGCTGCTGCAGCAGGTCCACCCGCAGCGCCTGGTCGGTGCGGTGGTGCTGGTGCGCGAGCACGGCGCGCTGCGCCATGCCAGCGCCACGGGCCTGGCGGATCGCGAGTCGGCCACGCCGATGCAGCGCGACCAGCTGTTCCGGCTGGCCTCGGTGAGCAAGCCGCTGCTGAGCACGGTGATCCTGGGCCTGGTGGCCGAGGGCGTGCTCGACCTGGATGCACCGGTGCAGCGCTGGCTGCGGGACTTCCGCCCGGCGCTGGCTGATGGCAGCACGCCAGCGATCAGCCTGCGCCAGCTGCTCAGCCACAGCAGCGGGCTGGGCTACCGCTTTCTCGAAGCCGATGCGAAGGGTCCCTACGCACGCGCTGGCGTCAGCGATGGCATGGACGCGAACCCGCTCTCTCTGGCCGACAACGTGCGCCGCATCGCGCAGGCCCCCCTGCTGTTCGCGCCGGGCAGCCAGTGGCTGTACTCGCTGGGCGTGGACGTTGCCGGTGCCGTGGCTGAAGCAGCGACCGGTGAATCCCTGCAGGCACTGTTCGAGCGCTTGCTGGCCGCACCCCTGGGCCTGCGCGATACCGCCTTCGCCACCCACGATGCGGCTCGGCTTGCCACGCCCTACGTCACCGACACACCGCAGCCGCACCGCCTGCGCGAAGGCGAGGTGGTCGCTCCGTTCGAGGGTACCGTCGGCATCGAGTACAGCCTCGCGCGCGCCACCGATGCCAGCCGTTTCCCCTCGGCCGGGGCAGGCCTGGTCGGTAGCGCCGATGAAGTGATGGCGGTGCTGGAGGCCTTGCGTGATGTGCAGCGTTCAGGCCTGTTGCCGCCCGCACTGGCAGCGGAGATGGCCAGCCCGCAGGTGGGCGAACAGGGGCCGCCGGAACCGGCCGGCTGGGGTTTTGGCCTTGGCTTTGCGGTGCTGCGCGATGCGGCCGCCAGCGGTACGCCGCAGAGCGCAGGCACCTGGCGTTGGGGCGGCGCCTACGGGCACAGCTGGTTTGTCGATCCTGCGCGTGGGCTCAGCGTGGTGGCGCTGACCAACACCCTGTACGAAGGCATGGACGGTGCCTTCGTCGATGAGCTGCGCGATGCGGTCTATGCTGATCTGGAGACCGCGCGATGAGCGGCCATGCCATCGATGCGGCTGGCCCGGCCGGTGAAGCCACGCGCCTGCCGTGGGCGGGACTGCTGGCGCTGGCCGGTGGCGGCTTCATCACTCTGCTGACCGAGACCCTGCCGGCCGGCGTCCTGCGGCCGATGGGCGAAAGCCTCGGTGTGAGCGACGCGGCGGTTGGCCAGCTGGTCAGCGTGTATGCGCTCGGCTCGGTGATGGCCGCACTGCCGATGACCGCACTGACCCAGCGCCTGCCGCGACGTCCCTTGCTGCTCGCCGCGATTGCCGGCTTCGTGGTGGTCAATACGCTGACTGCATTGAGCAGCAGCTACCCGCTGATCCTGGCCGCGCGCTTCCTGGCCGGCGTGAGCGGCGGGCTGCTGTGGTCGCTGGTGGCCGGCTACGCCGCGCGCATGGTGGTGCCCTCGCTGCAGGGTCGGGCAATCGCGGTGGCGATGGTCGGATCGCCGCTGGCACTGTCGCTGGGCGTACCGGCCGGCACGTTGCTGGGCCAGCAGATCGGCTGGCGCTGGGCATTGCCCGCGTTGCCGGCGGCGGCGGCCGGTCAGCGTACGTCGTTGGCTACGGTGTGGCGCATGCCGGGCGTGCGCAGTGCGTTGGCGGTGATGGTGCTGTACGTGCTGGCGCACAACGTGCTCTACACCTACATCGAACCGCTGGCGGTGGAGGCCGGTGCCGGCCCGTGGCTGGACCGCCTGCTGCTGGCCTTCGGCCTGGCCGCCATCGCCGGCATCGGCATTGCCGGCTGGGGTGTGGACCGTCATCTGCGCACGCTGGTGTGGGCCGCGGTGATCGGCTTCATCGTGCCGGTGCTGACCCTGCTGTTGTGGCCGGGCCTCGCGACGCCGCTGCTGCTGGCAACGATCCTGTGGGGCGTGGCCTTCGGCGCGGTGCCTACGTTGTTCCAGACCGCATTGGCACGGCGAGCGGGTGCCGCCGCGGATCTGGCGCAATCGATGCTGGTGACCGGCTGGAACCTGGCCATCGCCGCCGGCGGCGTTGCAGGGGGTGTGCTGCTGCAGGCGGGCGGCCCGAACCAGTTGGGATGGCTGCCGTTGCTGCTGCTGGCAGTGAGCGTGGCGTGGCTGCTGGCACGGCCGAAGGCCTGGGCGTAGGCGGCGATCGGTGATGGCGCGGTGCCGGCCAGCGGCCGGCACTACCGTGGTCCACGCCATCCACGCATGGCGTGGATCCACCGAGCGCAGCGACCCGCGTTTGCCTTTGCTTTTGCTTTCTTCTGTTGATTCCGTGGTGGGACGCCGCCGCAATGTGTCCGTGGCCGGGTGGGTGGGTTGCGCAGGGGCGTGAGCCGCATGGATGCGGCGACCGAGCTTACATGGACGTACTTGCAGCGCCCCCTGCGCGACCCATCCACCCGGCCCCAACTGATGGATTCACCGGGCGCGACCCACCACGAGGGGCTCCGCCGTTCGCCGTCCTACTCCACTCCCTCACGCTCGATCGGCACGCTGCGCGGATTCTGCATGTGCTCCCGCGCCGCGCCATAGCGCTGCTGCCGCTTGTGATGGAACACCACGAACTCATCCCGTGGCAGCGGCCGCGAGAACAGCCAGCCCTGCGCGAACTCGACCTTGCGGGTATGCAGATACGCCAGCTGTGCCTCGGTTTCAACGCCCTCGGCCACCACCCACAGGCCCAGCTCCTTGGCCATGTCGATGATGTGCGGCGTCACCGGGCTGGTCGCACTCTCGGTGCCGATCGCATCGATGAACGACTTGTCGATCTTCAGCGCGTCCAGCGGCAGCTGTTCCAGGTACTGCAGGCTGGAGAAGCCGACGCCGAAATCGTCAATGGCCACGCTGTGCCCGGCCCGACGTGCCTGTGCCAGCATCGTGCGGGCGCGGTCCAGGTCGAGGAAGCCGCGCTCGGTGGCTTCCATCCAGATCTGCTGCGGCAGGATGCCGCTGCCGGCCATGTGCTTGGAGATCATCTTCAGCGCGCGGCCGCTGCTGATGTCTTCGGCGGCCAGGTTGATCGCGATGTGCGCGCTGCGGTCGGCCACCAGCAGCTCGCGCATGTCGCGCACCACGTTCTCGATCACCAGATCGGTGACCGCGCCGATCATGCCGGCCTCTTCGGCCAGCGGAATGAACAGGTCCGGCCGCACCTGGGTGCCATCCGGGCGCTGCCAGCGCACCAGCGCTTCGGCGCCGACGCAGATGCCGGTATCCAGTTCGATGATGGGCTGGTAGTGCAGGTACAGCTCGCGGCGGCGGATCGCCGTGGCCAGCTCGCCGCGCAGCGACAGGCGGCGACGCGACAGCCAGATCACCAGGCCGGCACCGACAGCGGCCAGCAGAACGCCGATCGGCACGAACAGCCACGCCTGCTGGCGGAAGGTCGCGGCGAGCGCGGTACGCGGTGTGGTCGCGATCGCCAGCCACTCTTCGTTGCGGGCGGTGGCGTACAGGGTGTTGTGGTCCAGGCCTTCACCAGGCGCGCGCAGCAGGGTCTCCAGCAATGCCGGATCCATGCCGTCCTGCCTGGCCAGGAGGCGGCCGTCCGGGCTGGCCAGGGCAAGGCGCACGTTCGGGTCGGCGATGACATCGACGAAGCGGCGCGGATCGACCAGCACGTCGTAGTTGCCGTACAGGATCGACAGGACCTGGCGCCGTCCGCTTGCCTCGGGGCGCACATCCACGGCGATGCCGGCGCCATCACTGGTGACGTGGTCGGACTTGGGCTGGTTGACGTCGGACAGGAATGGCCCCCACGACGTACAGCGTAGCTTGCCACCCTCGAAGTAGCCCATCTGGTCGACCGACGGCGAGGTCATCACCAGCGTCTGCATGCGCCGGATATGGTCGGGCCCGCAGGCGTTGTGGGCGCCGACCTCGGCCGACTGCAGTGCCGCCAGTGCTTCCTGGTAGGACTGGTCGGCGCGGCGCAGGGCACGGCCGGCAATGTCGCGCAGGCGTTGCTGCTCGACGCTGACCGCACGGTCCCAGGTGGCATAGGCCATCACCGCGATCGGCACGGCCGCGGCCAGCAGCGCCAGTGCGGTGCCACCAATGATGACGCGCAGCCGGCTCATGGCCGGGGCTCCAGCGGGGCGGGCAGGGCAGGGCGCATGGTCGGGCCGATCCTTGGGCAGGTGCGGCTATCTGAGCATGGCGCCGGGCCGGGCGGAATGGGATGAATCCGGTATTTGGTCACATTGTGATGAAAGCGGCCAAGTTTGACGGGATTGGCTCATCCGGCGCTGGCGCTCCTGCCTGAGGAGGACTACCTTCGAACGCTTCGCCCGCCCTTTTGCCCGCGCCCATGACCGAGCCCGCAACGCCCCCCGAGCACCTGCGCCGCAGCCTGTCCAACCGCCACCTGCAGTTGATCGCCATTGGCGGTGCCATCGGCACCGGCCTGTTCATGGGGTCGGGCAAGACCATCAGCCTGGCCGGCCCGTCCATCGTCTTCGTCTACCTGATCATCGGCGCGATGCTGTTCTTCGTGATGCGCGCGATGGGCGAGCTGCTGCTGTCCAACCTGCAGTACAAATCCTTCATCGATTTTTCCACCGATCTGCTCGGCCCCTGGGCCGGCTTCTTCTGTGGATGGACGTACTGGTTCTGCTGGATTGTCACCGCCATCGCCGATGTGATCGCCATTGCCGCCTACGCGCAGTTCTGGTTCCCCGGGCTGGAAGCCTGGAAACCGGCGCTGGCGTGCGTGATGCTGCTGCTGTCGTTGAACCTGGTGACGGTGAAGCTGTTCGGCGAGATGGAGTTCTGGTTCGCGCTGATCAAGATCGTGGCGATCTGCGCGCTGATCATCACCGGTGCCGGATTGGTGGCATGGGGCTTCACCTCGCCCAGTGGCCATACCGCGGCGCTGTCGAACCTGTGGAATGACGGCGGCATGTTCCCGATGGGCCTGGTCGGCTTCTTCGCCGGCTTCCAGATTGCAGTGTTCGCTTTCGTGGGCATCGAGCTGGTCGGCACCACCGCCGCCGAAACCGCCGACCCCGAGCGCAACCTGCCCAAGGCGATCAATTCGATTCCGGTGCGCATCATCATCTTCTACGTACTGGCGCTGATCGCGATCATGGCCGTCACCCCGTGGCGCCAGGTAGTGCCGGACAAGAGCCCGTTCGTGCAACTGTTCGTGCTGGCCGGTATTCCGGCCGCGGCCAGCCTGATCAACTTCGTGGTGCTGACCTCTGCCACGTCCTCGGCCAACAGCGGCATCTTCTCCACCAGCCGCATGCTGTACGGCCTGGCCGAAGAGGGCCACGCCCCGCGCGGGTTGTCGAAACTGTCACGCGCCGCCGTGCCGGCCCGTGGCCTGTTGTTCTCGTGCCTGTGCCTGCTCGGTGGCACGCTGCTGATCTACCTGATTCCGAACCTGGTGACCGCCTTCACCCTGGTCACGACGCTGGCGACGGTGCTGTTCATCTTCGTGTGGTCGCTGATCCTGGTGGCCTACATGGCCTATCGCCGCCGCTACCCGGAACGCCACGCTGCCTCGATCTTCAAGATGCCCGGCGGCGTCGCCATGTGCTGGGCCTGCCTGGTGTTCTTCGCCGCCGTGCTGGTGCTGCTGAGCCTGCAGGGCGACACCCGCCAGGCGCTGATCGCCAGCCCGGTGTGGTTCGTGCTGCTGGGCGTGGGGTATTGGGTGCGCCGCAGGACCGCGAAGTGATCCAGGTGTTCCGTCACATCGATTGATCCATCGTCTCCAGGCAGCTTCATCCACGCATGGCGTGGATCTACTGTCAGCCGCAGCAAACTGTCGAGGGCGGGTGGGTGTGGCCCGGCAGGACCGTTGGCGCCATGGATGGCGCCATCGAGCCCCCATGGATGGGTTTACGGCGTGTCCTGCCGGGCCACACCCACCCGACCAGCCCTCAACTGCCCAGCGCTGCTCTGGCTGTTGACGTTGCCTCTGCAGGTGCAGGGCGCAGCCCTGCCGGCCCCCATTCACCCAACATTAGCGGGCGCGGCCGGATGATCCGGCCGCCATGTCCCGTCGCCCTCTCCTGCTAGCGCTGTTGCTGCTGCCCAGCCTGTGGCCCGGGCTGGCCGCCGCGCGCACCGTCTACCGCTGCGTGCAGGGCAACACCGTCAGCCTGGCCACCGCGCCGGAACCCGGTTCACGCTGCACCCCGAAGGAAATCGACGACAACGCCATCCAGACCCCGAACCTGTGGGGCAACATGGGCGTGTTCAGCGGCGTGCTGTACGAGCGCGAGCAGGATGGCGCACTGGTCTACTCCACCCGCAACCTGCCCGGCTCGCGGGTGTTCCTGAAGTTCACCATGGCCACGCCGCCGGGCGAGCCGGCCCACGAAGGCCTGGGCAAGGTCGGCAAGCCGCAGCTGGCGCAGCACGCCAAACAGTTCAAGGCTGCGGCCAAGGCTACGGGCGTCGATGACGCGTGGCTGCGCGCGATTGCCCATGCTGAAAGCAACTTCGATGCGCTGGCGGTGTCCAGCAAGGGCGCACAGGGCGTGATGCAGTTGATGCCGGACACCGCGCAGGAGTACGGCGTGAATGATCCGTTCTCGCCCCAGCAGTCGATCGATGGCGGCGCCCGCTACATGCGCGCGCTGCTGCGTCGCTACAACGGTGACCGGCCGCTGGCGGCGGCTGCGTACAACGCCGGCATCGGCGCGGTCACCCGCTACAAGGGCGTGCCGCCCTATGCCGAAACCCTGGCCTATGTGGACAAGGTGATGGCGCTGTACGCGCGCTACCGCGAGGCGATGGGCATCCGTACCGAGGTGCCGGCGCGCTAGGCCAGTGGCGCTGTACGCGCGGTGTAGCGCCGAGCCCATGCTCGGCTGCAATTGGCGCAGCCGAGCATGGGCTCGGCGCTACACAAAAGCTCCTCAGCGCGAGGTGGAGGTGCTGACCAGGTCGTAGCGCTCGATGCGGCCGACGCGTGCCACCTCGGCCTGCACGTCGGCACGCTGCTTGAGTGCACGCCACGCGGCATCGATGCGCACATCGCCCGGCAAGGACGGATAGGTGCGCATGTCCTGCAGGCTGGCCAGGGTTTCACCACGCTCGACCGGCGAGCGCAGCTGTTCGATCAGCACGGCGGCGGCACCGTCCAGGTTGCCTTCCTCCAGCAGCATTTCGCGATGGAACAGGCGGGCGTCATCGCGCTGGGCCAGGATCACCGCACGTGCTGCGTCGCGCGCCTTTGCATCACCGCGCTCGCGGGCGGCGGCGAACTGCAGCAGCGCCTGTGCGGCCTTGCCGTAACCGGCGAGGCCCGGCATGTCATTCACTGCCTGCGCAGCGTCCTGCATGCGCCCCAGCGAACTGAACACGAAACCGACATTCATCTGGTGCTCGACACCATCCGGGCCGAGCGCGCCGATGCGTGCGGCCTGTTTCGCCGTGGCCAGTGCATCATCGGTACGGCCCAGCCGGCGCAGCGCCGTAAGCCGGCTGTTGAGCAGCCACGCCACCCATTCGGCTTCCGCCGCCGAGGGCGACTCGCCCTCGGCCGCCGCACTGGCCATGCCATCGGTCAGTGCCAGCACTTCCTCGTTGCGGTCCAGCATCAGCAGCGTGCTGCTGAACTCGGCCATGCGTGCATCCAGCGCCCGGTCGAGCAGGCCGGAAACCCGCAGTTCGTCGAGGTGCTTCTGTGCAGCCTGCACCGGATCGAAGCGGGCATCGGCGCGGTCGACATAGCGGTCAAACCGTTTGTCACTGCGCAGGCGGATGATTTCGGCGGGACCGGTGATGCGCGCCAGCGTGGTGGGAATATCGTCGCCACGGCCGTTGTCGGCCTGCAGCGTGGCCAGTGCCAGCCACAGTCCGGTGGGTTCCAGGCCGCCGCTCTTCCAGCCGTTGTCGAACAGCGCCTGCAGCAGTTCCATGCGCTGCTGCGGCTGGTCCCGCAGGCGGAACTGCAGGTAGTTGATCGCGTGGCGGTCCACCGGCAACGGCGCGTCGGCATGCTTCAGTGCCTGCACCAGGTGCTTCGTGGCGGGCGCTGGTTGGTTCTCGGACAGTTCCACCGAGACCAGGGTCAGCAGGATCTGCGCATCGTCCGGCAGTGCTTCCTGAGCGCGCTGCAGGTAGCGGCGGGCCTGATCCGGCTTCTTCTGCACCATCGCGGTCCAGCCAGCCACCTGCGCGGCGCGGCCGCGATGTTCGGCATCGAAGTCATCCAGCATCGGATCTTCCATCAGCCGTTCCATCGCGATCAGCGCGCCCAGCGTGTTGCCACTGCGCGACTGCTGGATGGCCTCATCCCATCGCGTGGCATAGGCCTGGTGCATTGCATCGGCGGTGACGGACGGCTTCTGTGGCACCAACGTGATCGAGGCGGTGGCGGATGAACTGGCCAATGCGGCAATCAGCAGGGCGGCGAGGGGGAGGATGCGGGGCATGGAGGATCTCCATCCGTGGGAACCGCATTGAACCCGCTGCAGCCAGCGAGAACAAGCGCGATGGATGGAACTCTGGCGTTTGGCCGTACGATTGGCCATGGCGGATCGTGCGTTCAGCGTCTATTGTCGGTGCCTCTTCAGGCAGCAGGCAGGCAGCGCAGCACGATGGCACGGTGGCAATGGATGGCGGCAGGCGTAGCGTTGGCGACGGTAGTGGCATTGGCTGCGACCTGGTGGGAGACACCGCTGCATACGCTGGCTGAACCGGTGGGTCCGGTTCCAACGCCGCTGGCGTGGACCGCGCAGATCGAACCGCTGGCCGGCGATGGCCACCCGGGTAACCGCGACGGCGCCGCCGCGCAGGCACGTTTCGCCGATCCGTACGCGTTGCTGCGCAGTGCCGATGGCAGCGTCTATTTCACCGATGCCGGCGACAACAACCGGATCCGTCGCCGCCTTCCCGATGGCCGTGTTGAAACGGTGGCCGGGCAGGGCGAGGGGCGCGTCGATGGCCCGGCACTGCAGGCCAGTTTCAATACGCCCTCGGGCATTGCCGCCGACGCGCAGGGCAACCTGTATGTGGCCGACACCGGCAACCATGCGATCCGCCGGATCGGCACCGATGGGCAGGTGACCACGCTGGCGGGTGGTGAACAGGGCTATGCCGATGGGCCGGCCGCGCAGGCGCGCTTTGATGCGCCGATGGGCATCGCGGTGGACGCGCAGGGCCAGGTCTACGTGGCCGATACCTACAACGACCGCATCCGGGTGATCGGTACTGATGGCAACGTGCGCACCCTGGCCGGTGGTGAGCGCCCGGGAATGGCCGATGGCGTGGGCGCTGCGGCGCGCTTCGATACGCCGGTGGCACTGGCCTTCGATGCGCAGGGCGCGCTGCTGGTGGCCGATCTGTTCAACAACGCGGTACGCCGCATAGGCGCTGATGGCACGGTCAGCACCGTGGTCGCCGCCGGTGGCGTGATCAATGGGCCGCTGTCGCTGGCCACCACCCACGACGGCGTGCTGTACGTGGGTGATCTTGATGGCCGCATCGTGCAGGTGACGCCCCAGGGCCACCAGATCGCGCTGGTCGGCAACGGTCGACTGCCACGCCTGGCCCGCCCCAGCGGATTGGCGATGGATGCCGATGGCAGCGTGCTGGTGGCCGACGCCGCCAGCTACCGTCTGCATCGCCTGCGCCCACTGCCGGTAGGCGACCTGCCCGCGCCGGCACTGGTCGGCCCGGCCGCCGATGCCGCCCTGCCCGATACCGGCGGGCGCTGGCCGTTGGCGCCGCAGGATGGCTGGCACGAAGTAGTCGGCACACTGGGTGAAGTGCGCGGCAACTTCAAGGGCGAGAGTCGCCATCACCTGCACGGTGGCTTCGACGTGCGCGGTGATGTGGGCCAGACCGTGCTGGCGATCGCCGATGGCAAGATCAGCAGCCCGATGGCGGCCTGGAGCCTGGGCGAGCAGGCCGAGGGCCTGGCCGTGGATCGCCTCAAGTACATCCACATGCGGGTGGGCCGCACCCCACGCAATGAACCGTTCGATGCGCGCTGGCAGGCGCTGTACGACGAGCAGGGCAGGCTGGAGCGGATGCGCGTGCGCCGCGGCATGCGTATCCACGTCGGCGATCGCCTGGGCAGCATCAACAACCAGGCGCATGTGCACCTGGCCGTGGGTACCGGTGGTTTCGAGACCAACGCGGTGGGGCTGGGCTTCCAGGGCTACGCCGACCACTTCGCGCCGCGCATCACCGATGTAGCGTTGCTGGACGACAACGACCAGCCGATGGCCGCCGGCACCGATGGCGTGGTGATGGTGGCGCGCCAGGGGCGCGGCGTGCAGATCGTGATCGAGGCCTGGGACCAGGTCGACAACAACCTGCCGCGCCGCCGTCTGGGCATGTACCAGGTGGGCTACCAGATCCTCGATGCCGGTGGCCGGGCGCTGCAGGGCTACGAACAGCCGCGCTGGAACATCGTGTTCAACCGCATGCCGCCGCAGAAGGAAGCGGTGCGGGTGGCCTACGCCCCCGACAGCGGCATCACCGTGCACGGCAGTGCGGTGACCCGTTTCCGGTACCTGGCCACCAACACCGTGCGTGATGGCCTGATGGAAACCGGGCGCTGGCAGCCGGCGGCGCTGCCGCCGGGCGAGTACATCGTGCGCGCCAGCGTGCGCGACTACAGCGGCAACGAAGGCGTCGGCCCGCGCGAGATCAGAGTACGGCTGCTGCCATAGCGGCAGCCGGGGCGCCGCAGCGTTCGCGCTCGGCGTCCATGTCTTCCAGCGGCCGCACCTCGATGCTGCCGAAGCGCGCCCACGGGAAGTCACGAGCGATGCGCATGGCTTCGTCGCGATCGCGAGCCACGATCAGGTTGAAGCCGGCCAGCAGTTCGCGGGTTTCGGCGAACGGGCCATCCAGTACACGGCTGTGGCCATCGCGCACGCGCAGGGTCTGCGCGGTGTCGACCGGCTGCAGCTTCTGCGCTACCAGTAGCGTGCCCTCGGCCTGCAGTTTGTCGGCGTGGGCGAGGCAGTCGCGCATCAGTGCGTTGAATTCTTCGATGGGCAGGGCCTGCAGCAGGGCAGGCTCGATGTAGATCAGAAGCAGGTACTGCTGCATGGCACGGTCCTGGCGGGGGCGGGTGTCCATGATGGCGCAGGTTTGCCTGCCGGCATGCTGCAGCGCGAAAAGCCGCCTGCGGCGGGCGATCGGCGAACGGCGGAGCCCCTCCGTGGTGGGGTGGGTTGGTCGCTGAAAGCGGGTTTCCTGAGGGTGGGCCGGGCGGGTGGGATTGGCGGGGACGCCGTGAACCCGTCCATGGGGGCTTAGCCGCGCCATCCATGGCGCGGATACCCCGCCAACCCCACCCGCCCGGCCCCAGACAGATTCCGGCGGCCGATCCACCACGGGAAATCAACAACAAGAGCAAAAGCGGGTCGCTTCGCTCGCAAAGCAGAGGCCGCCAGCCAACCGCCGTTGCTTTTGCTGTTGCTGTTGCTGTTGCTGTTGCTTTTGCCTTTTCTCTTGATCTTCCCGTGGTGGGTACCGGAGGCAAGAAACTGTCCAAGGCCGGGTGGGTAGGCGGGGCGGGGGTGTCCGCGGCATGGATGCCGCGGCCAAGCCCCCATGGATGGGTTTACGGCGTCCCCCGACCCGCCTACCCACCCGGCCAAACCCATGAACCCGAGCTTTCAGCGACCAACCCAAACCCGCCACGGAGGGGCTCCGCCGTTCGCCGCCTCCCGCCGAAGGCGTGCTTTCCACGCAGAAAAAAAATTTCCGGAAACGTGTCGATTCCGATGACCCTGGTTCGTTGTACCCAGTGAAGGGCACGCACCACGCGTCCCCACGGGAGACTGCAATGAAAGTGATGGTGATCGTGAAGGCCAACGCCGACTCCGAAGCCGGCCGCATGCCCAGCGAACAGGAACTGTCCGAAATGGGCGCCTTCAACGAACAACTCGTGGCCGCCGGCATCATGCTGGCCGGTGAAGGCCTGCACGCCACCCAGCGCGGTCGCCGCATTCACTTCGGCAGCGGCGCGCCCAGGGTCGAGGCCGGTCCGTTCGGTCCCGCCAGCGAGCAGATCGCCGGTTTCTGGCTGTGGGACGTGCGCTCGCTGGAGGAGGCTGTCGAGTGGGCCAGCCGCGCGCCGTTCGGCAGTGGCGGCACGCTGGAACTGCGCCCGCTGATCTCCGCCGAAGACTTCGGTGAAGCCTTCACCCCCGACTTACAGCAGCAGGAACAGCGTCTGCGTGCACAGCTGGAAGGTTGACCCGATTCATCTCCCTGCCGGGCAGGACCCGGCACTACTGCCCTGAACCGCACAACGGAGTATTGCCATGAAACTGATTCCCTTCCTCGGCTTCAGCGGCCAGGCCCATGAGGCGATGGCGTTCTACGCCAAGGCACTCGGTGGCCAGGTCACGTCGGAAATGAAATATCGCGACATGCCGCCCTCCGATGGCTCGCCAGGCTGCAACGAGATGCCGCCGGAAACCCTCGACCACGTCGCGCACAGCCAGCTGGAAATCGGCAACGCCATCGTGATGGCGGCCGACGGTCCCGGCGGTGGCGAGGGCGGCTCGACCACCATCAATGTCGACGTCGACAGCATCGAAGAAGCCGAACGCGTGTTCGCAGCGCTGGCCGAAGGTGGCCAGGTGCAGATGCCGATCGCTGAAACGTTCTGGGCGCACCGCTGGGGCATGCTGATCGACCGCTACGGCAAGCCGTGGATGGTCAATTGCATGAAGCAGCCCTGATTCCTCCCTCTTTCCTCTTCATCCACAAGGAGCGTTATCGATGAGTGCACCACAACCGCAGATGATCTTCGTCAACCTGCCCGTGCAGGATCTGGAGAAGTCCAAGGCGTTCTTCACCGCGCTGGGCTACAGCTTCAATCCAACCTATACCAATGACGATGCGGCTGGCATGGTCATCAGCGAGAGCATCTACGTGATGCTGCTGACCCAACCTTTTTTCCAGCAGTTCACCAACAAGCCGATTGCCGATGCGCACACCCACACGGAAGTGATCAATGCGCTCTCGGCACCCAGTCGCAAGGCAGTTGACGAGTTGGTGGACAAGGCACTGGCCGCCGGTGCCAGCGAACCGCAGCCGGCGCGCGACCTGGGATTCATGTACCAGCGTGGCTTCCAGGACCTGGATGGCCATCTCTGGGAAATCGCACACATGGACGGCGAGCCGGGCTGACGGCCGCCGCAAGGGAGAACCCTCATGGCTTACGTGGATGCTTACGTGCTGCCGTGCCCACAGGACAAGGTGGCGGCCTACCGCCGCCTTGCCCGCAAGGCCGGTGCGGTGTGGAAGGACCATGGCGCGCTGCAGTACATGGAATGCGTGGCTGACGATGTGGAACCGGGAAAACACACGTCGTTCCCGCGTGCGGTCAAGGCAAAGCCCGGCGAAACGGTGATCGTCGCCTTCGTGGTGTTCCGCTCGCGTGCGGCACGCGACCGCATCAACGCCAGGGTGATGGCCGACCCACGGTTGGCGTCGCTGGGCCCGAAGGACATGCCGTTCGATACCAAGCGCATGTTCTGGGGCGGCTTCAAGCCCATCGTCGAAGCGTGAGCCGTGGCGCTTGTGCGGGCCGGGCGTGCGTGCTGTGATCGGCGCATGCCCGATCCCGCACTGACGCAGCGTCTGGAAACCCTCTGGCGGATGGAGTCGCCGGTGTTGATCGCGCGCCTGGCGCGGCTGCTCGGGGGCAATGTCGGCCGTGCCGAGGAGCTGGCCCAGGACACCTGGCTGGCCGCGCTGGAGCGCTGGCCGGAGCAGGGCATCCCGGACAATCCCGGAGCCTGGCTGATGACCACTGCGCGCAACCGTGCCATTGATGTGCTGCGCCAGCACCAGCGGGTGGCGCAGCAGCATGCGCAGTGGGGCGAGGAACTGCATCCGGCGGCGCTGCCGGCACCCGATGACAGCCAGGCGCTGGAGGATGATCTGGGTGACGATCTGCTGCGGCTGATGTTCGTGGCCAGCCATCCGGTGCTGCCGGCCGATGCACGGGTGGCACTGACCCTGCGTCTGCTCGGTGGCCTGACCACAACTGAGATCGCACGTGGCTTCCTGCAGCCCGAGCCGACCATCGCCCAGCGCATCGTGCGCGCCAAGCGCACTTTGGCGCAGAAGCAGGTGCCCTACGAGGTCCCGCGTGCTGACGCGATGCCCGAGCGGCTCGGCTCGGTGCTGGAGGCGATCTACCTGGTGTTCAACGAAGGCTATGCGGCCAGTGCCGGTGACGACTGGATGCGTCCGGCGCTGTGCGAGGAGGCACTGCGACTCGCGCGCATTCTGGCGCACCGGCTGCCGGTGCCGCCGGTGCTGGGCCTGCTGGCGCTGATGGAGCTGCAGGCCTCGCGCGCCGCAGCACGGACCGATGCGCAGGGCGTGCCGGTGCTGCTGGACCAGCAGAACCGCGCGCGCTGGGACTGGCTGCAGATCGAACGCGGGCAGCAGGTGCTGGCGCGCGCGCTGGCCGCCGGTGGCGGCGACGATCCCTATGTGCTGCAGGCGCGCATCGCAGCGTGCCATGCGGCGGCGCGGCGTCCCGAAGATACCGACTGGCCGCGCATCGCAACGCTCTATACGCAGCTGTTGCAGGTGCAGCCTTCGCCAGTTGTCGCATTGAACCGCGTGGTGGCGATACTGCGCAGCGACGGTGCCTTCGCGGCGTGGGCGCAGCTGCAGCCGCTGCTGGTGGATGCGCGACTGCGCGAGTACGCGCCGCTGCAGGTGGTGCGCGGGGAATTACTACAGGCGCTGGGACGCGACTTGGACGCACGTCACGCTTTTGCGGAAGCCGCCGGACTCAGCCAGAATCAGGCAGAGCGGGGCCTGCTGCGGCAACGGGCCGGCCTGCCTCCCACGGAGTGACCCCGACGAAGGCAGCACTTGTCGGCGGGCCCGCGAGCCGTTATGTTTCGCGCCCAGCGGACGCGTCAGCGTCCACTTTCCATGCGTATTGACCGAGGAGCGGTTGGATGTATTCAAGGACGAAGAGCGCATCGCGCGCTTTTGCGCGCCTGCTTGCCTGTGCCCTGTGCCTGGCCGTATGGCCGATGGCCGTGCAGGCGGCAGACAAATCACAGCAGGCCTATTGGGCCGGTTTTGCCTACACCGCTGATGCCGCCGCCGTGCAGGCGACTACGCCGCATGCGCATGCGGTGCTTGAACAGCGCGGCCTGATTCCGTTGAACCAGGCGCTGGCACAGTCGCTCAAGCGCCGCGCCCCGGCCCACCTGCAGCTGATCGACCAGCCGGTGGCGATGCTCGACGGCACCACCAGCGCGACCGTGCTGGCCGCGGCACTGGACCGTGAACTGGTCTCGGTCGAGCCGATCGGTGACCAGTACAAGGTGCTGGTGGAAGTGGCGCTGCAGGCACTGTTCTTCGATTTCCGCGAGCGCCAGGTGATCGCGTCCTATCCGCTGACCCTGCAGCGCATCGACGTGCAGGATTACCGGCCGGACAACGACGATATCGACGCGATCGTCGCCGATCTCCTGTACGGCAGCGCCGATACCAGCCTGTCGCAGGTGCTGGCCGCCAGCCTGGCCCAGGCCAAGCTGCCCGATGCCGCGGTGCGTCGCCTGCAGGTCGGTGGCGTGACCCTGTCCGACGCGGTCCGCGCCAAGCTGCCCGACCCGAAGTGGGACGCCCCGCTGCGCGCCACGCTGGCCCATGAACTGTCCAAGACGCTGTCGTCCAATACCGGCGTCGGCCTGCTGCCGCCGGCCTCGGGCCAGGCGATCGGTGGTGCGATGGCGGCGCGCTTTGCCGACGGCAAGGTCTACCAGCTGAAGATCCCCGAGCCGGACTACGTCATCAACCTGCAGGTGGATGCGTTGAAGAACGGCGTGATCGAAGAAACCCCGGCGATGAAGACGATGCTGTTCGGCGCGTTCTTCACCGCCAAGGTGACCGAGCCGTTCTCCGGCAAGGTCTATTTCGAACAGCCGCTGCGCAAGGGTGCCACCAAGGTGGTGCCGGTCACGCAGTGGCAGGTCGACCAGTGGTCGGCCAGCTACGAAACCCTGCTGGCCGGCTTCGACGCCTTCGCCGGCGCCGCCGCCAAGCGCGCCGATTCGCGCGGCTGGCTGGACGAACAGAAGCCGGGCGGCCGCCCGTTGCAGCAGCAGACCCAAGCCCTCCAGGAGTTGATCAAGTCATGTCGTTGATGCGTACCATCCTGCTCATCCTCATCGCCCTGGTGGTGGCCTCGCCGGTCGCTGCACAGACCGCCAGTTCGCGCGGTACCGGTTCGGCCAGCTACGGCCTGCGCCTGAGTGCCGATACCCGTGCCCAGGCCCTGAACAAGGCCAAGGTCAATGCACTGGAGGCGTACATCGCCGAAACCGGTGCGGCCAAGCTGCGCCTGTTCGAAGCGCGCCGCGCCGAGTTCATCGGCGAGATCGACCGCTACGTGCTCAGTGCCGTGCAGCTGTCGGACACCGAAGACAAGAAGGCCAAGACCTACACCGTCACCGTCCGCGCCGAGATCAACACCACCCTGCTGCAGACCAAGCTGGATGCGGGTTCGGCCGTGGCCGGTGCCACCGCCGCCCAGCGTTCGCTGCTGACCTTCCTGTTCATGGCGCGCTCGCAGGACACCGTGCAGTCGTTCCAGGACAAGGAATACCGCCGCGTCGACGCCAGCAGCAGCTACAGCGAGAACACCCGTGAAGGCGACAGCTTCCGCGGCAACTCGGTCAGCACCAACGGCAGCATCAACCAGAACGGTTCGATGTCGGTCACCAGCGGTGGCAGCACCACCCAGCGCAGCGACAACATCAGCTGGAAGGTGGCCAACGCGGCCGAAGTGAACACCGCGATGACCGGTGCCTTCAGCGCCGCCGGCTACGAAGTGGTCGAAGCCGAATACGTGGAAGGCGAGTCGCGTGGCCTGCTCAGCATCGAGCGCATCCGCAAGGACTTCAGCACCGGTAACGACCTGGCTCCGGCCACCCTGCGTGACACCGCCAACGGCATCCGTGCGGCCAACATTCCGTACATCGCCGTCGGCACCCTCGACGTCGGCATGCGCGACCGCGATCCGGCCAGCGGCAACACCCGCGTGTTCGTCACCGTCACCGGCAAGGTGCTGGACGTGACCGGTCGTTTCCCGCGCACCGTGTCGTCGGTGGGCCCGGTGCAGTTCTCCGGTACCGGTCCGAACGAAACCGTCGCCCGTACCAATGCGCTGCAGCTGGCGGCTGAAAAGGCTGCCCAGCAGATGATCAACGAACTGAACGTCAAGGCGGTCCGCTGACGTTACCGCTGCGCTCGCCGGGCATGGCCCGGCGCTACCGGCTCTGGTGGGTGCCGAGCTTGCTCGGCACTGACTCGCTGCCATCCCCGATCTCGCGTGCCGCGCTGCGGCCGTCTTTCTCATAAAGGAAATCCCATGATCCGCAATACCGCTCTTGTCGTGGCCATCGCTGCCGCCACCCTGTCGATGCCGGCCCACGCTGGCCTGGGCAAGCTGAAGGACCTGGCCGGTGCCGCCACCGGCACCTCCAGCAGCAGCGCCTCCAGCGCCGCCGCTCCGGACGAAGCCGCGCAGGAAGCGCTGGTGCGTCGTTTCGTTACCTCGCAGTCGCACTCGCTGCAGGCCCAGACCTCGTTCGCCCGCGCCTTCGGCCTGGCCGAGCAGGTGCAGCTGCTGGAAGCCGAGCGCCAGGCGCTGTCGTCGGGTTCGGTCAGCGTCGATGCGATGAAGAAGTCGGTGTCGGTCAGCGAAGCGGCGCAGGCGGCGATCAACGAGCGCCAGGCCGCACAGCCGGAACTGAACGCTGAATCCAAGCAGCACTACGCCGAAGGCCTGGTCTCGCTGCTGTCCTCGGCGGCCGAAGCACAGAAGCTGGGCGGCGAAGCCAGCAACTTCACCGCCGGCATGAAGAACCTGGGCGCGACCCAGCTGGCCACCGTCGGCCGCAAGCTGGCGGCAGGTGCATGGGTGGCCAAGGAATCGCCGGGCTTCATCCAGGGCCTGTACGGCTCGACCAAGTCGGCCGTGACCTTCGCCAGGAAGAGCAAGGTGAAGGTGCCGTCCAACGCCGATTCGATGCTCGACAAGCTCTGATCCGAGGCGAATCTCCATGCGTATGACCTACCGTTTGATCGGCCTGGGCCTGGCTGCCACGCTGCTTGCAGCCTGTGGCAAGCAGGACACCCCGGCCGCCGCGCCCGCCAAGGACAAGGCAACCAGTGCACTGGCCAGCAATGCGCCCGTGGAAGCAGCGCCCCTGCGTGGCACGCCGGATTTCGGCGGCACCACCCAGGTCGCGCGCGAAGCCGACGGCATCGGCAGCACCCCGGAACTGGCGGTGCTGGCGGCATTGCAGTCGGCGGTGGCGCAGGTCAACGGCGTACGCGTGGCCAGCCAGATGCAGAGCCTGCGTGCAGGCCTGCATATGGATGTGGATGACGAACACGTCGGCGATATCCGCGCCGACGCGTTCACCCAGCAGATGATCGCCGGCTCGCAGGGCGCGGTGCTGGGCTATGAAATCCTGTCGCAGGAAGAAGTGCGGCAGCTGGACGAGGAAACCATCGCCCGCGTGCGCGCCAGCGACGAAGGCTGGAGCTTCAAGGGCTCGGCGTCGGCCAGTGCGTCCGGCGAAGCCTCGGCCAAGGGCGGTTCGGCCTCGGCCAGTGTCAAGCAAAGCTACGACGAGAAGGTGAGTGTTGATGCCAAGCGTGGCGCCAGCTCCTACGATTCCGATGTGACCCATCGCAGCATGCGCAGCTACTGGAAGGTGCGCGTGCGCGCACAGATCGCCCAGTACCGTGCACCGGACGAGCAGGGCAAGCCGAAGATCGTGGTTGCACTGCCGCGCACCAAGGCCGGCAGCTACGCCGTGGGCGACGGCCGCGTGGACGCGGACGAAGTGGCCGACGCGATCCGCGCACGCCTGTCTGACACGCTGACCCAGACCCAGCGCTTCATCGTGCTGGACCGCGAGTTTGGTGACGAGCTGCAGGCCGAGATCGACCACATCAACAGCGGCAACGTGCGCCTGCAGGACACCGCACGCGTGGGCCAGCAGCTGGCGACCGACCTGATCCTGATCCCGACCATCGAGCGTTTCGAGTACCCGCGCAGCGTGCGCAACCTGCGCATGTCCGACCGCCAGGTGACCTCGTACTCCGGTGGCGGGCGCATCACTCTGCGCCTGATCAACGCCACCACCGGCCAGGTGGTGATGTCCGACAGCTTCGACCACCAGCTGGCCTCGACCGGCCCCAGCACCCTGCCGCGCGTGGTCAACGGTCGCAACATGGCGGCGGCGATGATGGAGTCGCTGTCCGGCCAGATCGGCACCACCATCGTCACCACGCTGTTCCCGGTGTCGGTGGTCTCGGTGGACGGCGACCAGGTGGTACTGAGTCAGGGCGGCGAAACGCTGCAGGCTGGCCAGCGCTGGCAGGCCGTGCGCCTGGGCGAAGAACTGAAGGACCCGCAGACCGGCCGCTCGCTGGGCCGCAGCGAACACCCGTGCTGCACCATCCGCATCGATCGCGTGGCTGCACAGACGTCCTACGGCACCATCGAAGACGGCGTCGACGCGATGCGCGGCGGCTTCCGCCCGGGCCAGATCGAACTGCGCCAGAAACTGGGCAGCAAGCCGGCAACGGCCGCCGCAGGCGCGACCGCCTCGGCCGCTCCCGCAGCTGCCGCACGCCCGGCCGCCAAGCCGAAGCCCAAGGCCGCGGCGGTCCCCGCCGAAGACCCGAACTGGTAACAGGCTGAAGCAACACATAGATGGGGTTAGAGCCCTTTCCCGACGGGAAAGGGATCCACCCCGCCATCCCACGGGATGCCGCTGTTGCTTTGGCTTTGGCTGCTGCCCTGGCTTCGGCAGGTGCAGGGCGCAGCCCTGCCGAATCCCATTACACTCCAGAGAGATTTCCCTGCTGGAGAGAGCAATGAAGCGAGTAGCACTGGGCGTGCTGGCCCTGTCAGTGTCGAGCGCACTGATGGCCGCCACCCCGAAATTCGACGGCGCGCGGATCTCCGCCGACGTCAAGGAACTGGCCTCCGACGCCTACGAAGGCCGCTCCCCGGCCACCGCCGGCGAAGAGAAGACCATCGCCTTCCTCAGCAAGCAGTTCGCCGATGCCGGCCTGCAGCCGGGCGGTGACCTCAAGGATGGCAAGCGCCTGTGGACCCAGGCCGTGCCGCTGCGCAAGGGCGACATCGTCGGCGCACCGCAGCTGGCGCTGCACCAGGGCGGCAAGACCCTGCCGCTGGAGCAGGGCAAGCAGATCGCCGTGCGCGCCGCCATGAACGGCGCCAGCAACGTCGATATCAGCAAGGCGCCGCTGGTGTTCCTCGGCTACGGCGTGAAGGCCCCGGAGCGCAACTGGGACGACTTCAAGGGCGTGGACCTGAAGGGCAAGATCGCCGTCGTGCTGATCAACGACCCGGACTTCGAGACCGGCCAGGGCGACTTCGACGGCAAGGGCATGACCTACTACGGCCGTTGGACCTACAAGTACGAAGAAGGTGCCCGCCAGGGCGCGCTGGGCGTGCTGATCGTGCACGAGACCGCACCGGCGTCGTACGGCTGGGCCACCGTGGCCGGCTCCAACACCAACACCATGTTCGACGTGGTGCGTGACAACCCGGCCGACAGCCACCCGCTGCTGGAAGGCTGGATCCAGCGCGACCTGGCCGTGGAGCTGTTCCGCTCTGCCGGGCAGGACTTCGAAGCGCTGAAGAAGAAGGCGCAGCAGCGCGACTTCACCCCGGTGCCGCTGACCGGCGCCAGCCTGGACGCGAAGTACGCGGTGAAGACCGAAGTGATCACCTCGCACAACGTGGCCGCACGCCTGGAAGGCAGCCGCCACCCGGACGAGACCATCGTCTACAGCGCGCACTGGGACCACATCGGCGTGGGCGAGCCGGACGCGCGTGGCGACCGGATCTTCAATGGCGCACTGGACAACGCCAGCGGTACCGCCTCGCTGATCGAACTGGCACGCGGCTTCGCCAAGGGCAAGCGCCCCGAGCGCTCGGTGCTGTTCCTGGCGGTCACCGCCGAGGAAAAGGGCCTGCTGGGTTCGGAGTACTACGCCACCCATCCGCTGTACCCGCTGGAAAAGACCGTGGCGGTGATCAACATGGATGGCATGGCACCGTTCGGGCCGTCGCGTGATTTCGGCATCTACGGCGCCGCGCGCTTCGAGCTGCTGGACCAGCTGAAGGACGTGGCCAAGGGCTGGGACATCCGCTACACGCCGGACCCGAAGCCGGAAGCCGGCCTGTTCTTCCGCTCCGATCACTTCCCGTTCGCCAAGCGTGGCGTGCCGGCGCTGTCCTGGTCGGCCGGCCAGGACTGGGTGGATGGCGGCGTGGCCGCGGGCAAGAAGGCCTCCGAGGACTACACCGCCAAGCGTTACCACCAGCAGGGCGACGAATGGCAACCGGACTGGGTGTTCGCCGGTGCCGCCCGCGACCTGGAAGTGCTGTACACGCTGGGCAACCAGCTGGCCAATTCGCGCAGCTGGCCGAACTGGAGCAGGGACGAGTCGTTCCGCGCCGTGCGTGACGCCAGCGCCGACCAGCGCAAATAACGGCGTTCGGTAGTGCCGGCCGCTGGCCGGCATTGCCCCCGCCCGGAAACGCCGGGCCATGTCCGGCGTTTCAGTAACGGCTTCCATCCCCGGATTCCGGCCCTTCGTCGCAGCCCGCTTGTTTGCCCGGCGGGCCGCCCTATGCTCGGCTCACCCCCTTCCTCCAAGGCGCCGCCGTGTTCGCCAGCCTCTCTCTCCTGCTTCGTCACCTGCTGGCCTGGGCTGCGGCGCTGTTCGTCGCCGGCATGGTCTGGAGCGGCATCTTCAGTGGCATGAACGATGGCCCGGGCTGGATCTTCGGCCTGCTGGCGATGTTCCTGATGATTTCCGCGCTGGGCAGCGCGATTACCCATGTACGCCGCGTCTGGCTGGTCGCCGGCCGGCTGGATTCGACCACGCTCTCCGGCCGCCAGCGCCGCCAGGTGGAACTGCCGATGGATGCCGGCCAGGCATTCTCGGTGGTGGAAGCGGCCATCGCCGAACTGCCGCGCGTTGAAGACGTGGAAAGTTCGGCCGGCAGCCTGCAGGTACGGGCCTACGTGCGCCGCGTGGATGCCTGGAACGGCCGCCAGCCGTCGCGCTGGAATCTGCCGGCTCGGCTGGCGATCAAGCGCAACAGCGTGCTGGCGACGGTCACGCCGGGGCAGGGCACCAGTACCGTCACCCTGCTGTTTGAACCGGATGCCGGCTGGTGGGCCGACCTGCTGGCACTGGATGAGGGCAGCAATTTCGAGAATGCCGAAGCGGTCACCCGCGCGATCAGCCGCCGCGTGGCCGACCAGCGCCGCGACGAGCAGGCCGCGGCCGAGCAGACCCAGGTGGAAAAGGAACTGTCGGTGGCCCGGTTGAACCTGCTGCATGCGCAGGTGGAACCGCACTTCCTCTACAACACGCTGGCCAACGCGCAGGTGCTGACCCGCACCGACCCGGCACGTGCCGACCAGATGCTGGGCCACCTGATCCAGTACCTGCGCAGCTCGTTGCCACAGGTGGACGAATCGCTGTCCACGCTGGGCGTAGAGCTGGAGCGCACCCGTGCCTACCTGGAGATCCTGCGTATCCGCATGGGTGCACGGCTGGGAGTGGAGGTGCAGGTGCCGAACGAGCTGCACGGCGTGCAGCTGCCGGCGATGGCGCTGCAGACGCTGGTGGAGAACGCGATCAAGCATGGCCTGGAACCCAAGCCCGGCGGTGGCACGATCTGGATCCTGGCGCGTGGCTTCGATGACCATGTGACGGTGACGGTGGCCGACGATGGCCTCGGCTTCGGCCAGGGCACCAGCGGTACGGGCATCGGCCTGAAGAACCTGCGCGAGCGCCTGCGCCTGACCTGCGGTGAGCAGGCCGGCGTGGCGATCGTCGCCAACTTCCCCAGCGGCGTGGCCGCAACCATGACCCTGCCGCAGTCGAACAAGGAGCGCAGCCATGCCGCTTGAGGCGCTCATTGCCGAAGACGAGGAACTGCTGCGGCAGTCGCTGGTCGAGCAGCTGGGCCGGTTGTGGCCGGACCTGAAGCTGGTGGCCGAGTGCGAGGATGGCGCCAGTGCACTGGAGCAGCTGGCCGAGAAGCAGCCGGACATCGCCTTCCTCGACATTCGCATGCCCGGCATCAGTGGCATTGAAGTAGCCCGTTCGCTGTCCGAGCTGAGCCCGCGCACCCAGGTGGTGTTCGTGACCGCCTACGACCAGTACGCCATCGACGCGTTCGAGCAGGGCGCGATGGATTACCTGCTGAAACCGGTCAGCGACGAGCGCCTGCTGGCCACCCGCGAACGCATCCTGTCGCGGCTGCCATCAACGCGCCAGGACGATGCCGTACTCGAGCGCCTGCTGCGGCGCCTGGGGCCATCGCAGGGTGCGGCAGAGCGCCCGCCATTGGCCTGGATCACCGCCAGCAACGGCCGCGAGACGCAGCTGATCATGCTGGAAGACGTGGCCTACTTCCGTGCCGACAACAAGTACACCACCGTGGTGACCGCTGCCGGCGAGAGCCTGTTGCGCACGCCGCTGCGCGAACTGCTGGAAGTGCTCGACCCGCAGCATTTCCGCCAGATCCATCGCTCGACCATCGTCAACATGAAGGCGGTGGCGGCGGTCAGCCGCGACGATACCGGGCGCGGCGTGCTGCGCCTGCGTGGGCGCACGGAGACGCTGGTGGTCAGCCAACCGTTCATGAGCCTGTTCCGCGGCATGTAGCCGCATCCTGGAGGCACCATGCGCCTGTTCCTGTTTGCCTGCATCGCTGCGTTGTCGTTGGCCGGCTGTGAGAAATCCAGCAATACCTCGATCACCCGCACCCGTGCCAATGGCGTGGACACGCTTTACAGCAAGGGCAGCGTGGTCGACGGCGAGGCACGGTTCCAGTGCATCGCCAGCAGTAGTGGCCAATGCCACTACCTGGTGCTGGACCCAGCGTGCAGTACCGACGCCGCGTGTGCGACGCCACCATTGCGCCGGTTTGCCGTGGCGGTGGGGAAGACCGAGGCGATGCGTGACCTGCCCAGCGGCTTCCACCAGTGCGTCAGCCAGGACCCGATAGAACACTGCCACCGTGAGTGATCACGGTGGCAGTGTGGGTCCCCCCGCTTCCCTGAAGGGTCAGTAGGCAGGCTGCAGTGTCAGGTCGTGGTGGTGCTCGTTCTCGCCCACATGGTTCAGGCGGCCGACCAGTTCGGAGTGCTGCTTCATGCGCCCGATCTCGGTCATGATGCGGATGTCCTCGTGGCGCAGCTCGCGTTTGGCGGTGACCGCCTGCTTGTAGTCCAGCACTTCCGGATAGTGCTCGGCCAGGTCAAGCGCCTCGGCCACGTGCTCGACGCTGTCGGCTTTGGAGCTGATGCGGGCGCGGCTGTTGAACGCCTTCATCCAGCGCTCGAAGCCGGCCTGCTGATCGAACATGTTGGCCATGAACCAGATCACGAACAGGATCGACACCCACGAGCCGAACACGATTACCACGCGGGTGAAGGTGATATGGAAGTCGTCGCGCCACAGGTAGTTGGCGATCAGGCCCAGGATCAGCAGCGAGGCCGCCTGCCAGCCGACGATCGAGGCGATCAGCCACTGGCACTTGGCCTGGGCCAGCACAGCCACTTCATCGCGGATCTGCTGCTCGCTGAGGTTGCGCCAGTGCGCCACCTGTTTGTCGAACGGGCTGCTGTAGAGCTCGTTGTCGCGAAGCAGAATTCCCAAACCCTTGAACAAGGCAATCATGGCTGGCTCCTTGTGGAACGTGCGTCGATCAGCATTGGACGGTGTGGCGGATCCAGTTCTAGCACTTCCAGCGAGCCGTGCAATGGGGGCAATGCCAAGCGGCGCAAGGGTTTGACCGGTGGGAGTGAAAATTGATGCGATGCAGCATCGCAGTCACGGCCTGCGACAGGATGTCGCAGGGTGAAACGTGCTGCGACCGCACATGAAACCGTCGCTGAGCGGGGAGGCTCGCCGCCGGAGGCGTGATCGCCGAGAATCGGAGCCAACCGCGCAAGACGCGACTGTTCTTCCGCCTCTCCTGGACCTGTGATGCCGGCTTTGCTGCAGCGACTCTCCCGCCCCGTCACGGCGCCGATCCGACGCTGGGTACTGGACGCCTTCCCGCGCGGCCAGAGTGGTATCGACTACGACCATCCGCAGGGCGATCCGGGCTGGTTCGGCCCGGACAGCGTCACCTGGCGGCTGCACGCCGAATTTCCCTCGATGCTCGCCGGTGGCCTGTGCGCGCTGATGCTGCAGACCCTGCACCCACGCGCGCTGGCCGGGGTCTATGACCACTCCAATTTCCGCCAGGACCTGGTGGGTCGGCTGCGCCGCACCACGGCCTTCGTTGCCGGCACCAGCTATGCGCCCAGCGGCGAGGTGGAGGCGCTGGTGGCCAGGGTGCGCCGCATCCATGCGCAGATCCGCGGCCAGACCGCGCAGGGCGAGCCCTACGCCGCCGACGATCCGCAGTTGCTGACGTGGGTGCACGTGACCGAAGCCTTCGGTTTCCTGCAGGGGTTCCGACGCTACGGGCGCGAGGTGCCGGCGCACATCGCCGATCGCTATTACGACGAGTACCGTTGCGTGGCCGAGGCACTGGGCGCGGTGGATGTGCCGCGCAGCGAAGCGGAAGTGGCGGCGTACTTCTGTGCACGTCAGCCGGAGCTGCGTGTGGATGAGCGCTCGCGCGAGGTGCTGGAGGTGCTGTCCGGCGTGCGCCTGCCGGTACCGGTGCCGGGGCTGTCGCGCGAGGTGTTCCTCGGTGCGGGCGCGGCGCTGCTGCCGGACTGGGCCGAGGGCATGCTGGAACGCAGTGGCCGTCAGCGCGCCCAGGCTGCGGCGTCTGCGAAGCTGATGCAGGGTATGGCGCCGCTGTTCCGCCGTGCGCTGCCCGACGGCCTCGCCAGCCGCGCCTGTGCACGCATGGGCGCGCCGGTGGAGATCCTGCGCGAGTGGCCCGCGGTTGCCTGGTAGGTGCCAACCTTGGTTGGCACGCTTTTCGCGGTGCCGCGGAAGCGCCAACCAAGGTTGGCAGCTACCCGCAAGTGAAACGGGCGCCTTGCGGCGCCCGTTCCGGTTACATCACCACACCTTGACCCGCTTGTCCGGCGCCAGGTACAGCTTCTGGCCTTCCTTCACCTCGAACGCCGGGTACCAGGCGTCGATGTTGCGCACGGTCAGTGCGCGGAACTGGCCCGGTGCATGCACATCGGTCAGCAGCGAGTTGCGCAGCGCCTGTTCGCGGCTCTTGCTGCGCCACGCCTGGGCGAAGCCGAGGAAGAAGCGCTGGTCCGGGGTGAAGCCCTCCAGGGTCTGGCCCGGCTTGCCCTGCAGCGACAGCTGGTAGGCGTCGTAGGCGGTACCCAGGCCAGCCACGTCGGCGATGTTCTCGCCCAGGGTCAGCTTGCCGTTCACATGCACGCCCGGGAACGGCTCGTAGCTGCTGAACTGCGCGGCCAGCGCATCACCGGCGGCGTTGAACTGCTTCAGGTCCTCGGCGGTCCACCAGTTGTGCAGCTTGCCGGTTTCGTCGAACAGCGCGCCGGCGTTGTCGAAGCCGTGGCTGATCTCGTGGCCGATCACTGCGCCGATCGCACCGTAGTTCACCGCGTCGTCGGCGGCACCGTCGAAGAACGGCGGCTGCAGGATCGCGGCCGGGAACACCAGGCGGTTCTCCAGCGGCACGTTCATCGCGTTGATGGTCTGCGGCAGCATCGCCCACTCGCTGTGGTCGACTGCCTTGCCCAGCTTGGCGATGTTGCGCTGGTACTCGAACAGTTCGGCGCGCTGCGCATTGCCCAGCGCGTCATCACGGCGGATCTCCAGGCCAGTGTAATCACGCCACTTTTCCGGGTAGCCCATGCCCACGGTCAGGCCGGCCACCTTGGCCTTGGCGCTGGCCTTGGTCTGCGGCGACATCCACGCGAGCGCATCGATGCGCTTGGCGAAGGCGGCGATGATGTTCTTCGCCATCTCGTCCGCGCGTTCCTTGGTCCTGGCGTCGAAGTGCTTCTCGACGTAACGCTTGCCGATCGCTTCGCCGACGGCATGGTTGGCGTCGTCCACCGCACGCTTCCAGCGGTCGCTCTGCTGCGGCGTGCCGCTCAGCGCGGTGCCGTGGAAGGCGAAGCGGGCATCGGCGAACTTCTTCGGCAGGTAGGCAGCGGCGCGGTCCAGCGCGTGGAAGGCCAGGTAGTCCTTCCAGGCATCCAGCGGCTCGGTGGCGACCAGCTTGGACAGGCCGGCCACGGCCTTGGGCTGCCAGACGATGAAGTCCTGCTGCTTGCCCAGTGCGGCCGCGTCGAGGAAGGCGCTCCAGTCCATGCCCGGCGCCTTCGCATTGAAGTCGGCCTGGGTCCACGGATTGGCACCCTTGGTCACGTCATTGGTTTCTTCCTGGGTGGCGTGCGCCTGCGCGATCTTCGTTTCCAGCGCGAGAATGCGCTGTGCCTTGCCCGCCGGATCGGCGACGCCGGCCAGCTGCAGCATCTGTGCGATGTAGGCCTGGTACTGCTTGCGCAGCTCGGCCATGCGGCCACCGCCCAGGTAGAAGTCGCGGTCGGGCATGCCCAGGCCGCCCTGCACCAGGTACGGCGCGGTGCGGTCCGGCTGCAGCAGGTCCACCGACACCCACAGGCCGAACAGGCGGTCGGTGTAGAAGTTGGTCGCATTGAGCAGGTCGACGTCGGCACGCACGTCGCCGCCCAGGGCACGGGCCAGGCCGGCCTTGTCGGCGATCGCGTCGATCGCCTTCAGCTGCGGCTGTACCGGCGCAATGCCGTGCTGCTCGATGCCGGCCTCGTCCATGTAAGCAGCGTAGTAGTCGCCGATCAGCTTGTCGTCACCGCTGGCCTGGGTGTTGCCGGCGGCGCCCTCAAGAATGGCGCGGGTGTCGGCCAGGGTCTTCTCGGCAATGACGTTGAAGCTGCCGAAGCGCGAGCGGTCGGCCGGGATCTCGGTGTTCTTCACCCAGGTGCCGTTGGCGAAGCCGAAGAAGTCATCACCGGCGGCAATGCTGCGGTCCATGCCGCTGGCATCGAAGCCGAAGCTGCCCAGCATCGGCTTGGCCGCAGCGGGCGCAGCTTCGGCGGGCTTGGCGTTGCCAGCGGCCGGATCGGCCGGGCGGTCGCAGGCGGCCAGGGTCAGGCTGGCAACAATGGCCAGTGCCAGGGTGGGACGGCGCAGCTTGGACATGGACTTCTCTTGCAGCGGAAAACCCCAAGTCTAATCCGCTCCGCCCCAGCTGGCCCTCCCGTTGTGGCACCTGCCCTGTGCGGGATCTGGCTGAACGCGCGGAAGCGATCTTCACGCCGTCACCGGGGTGGTGCATGCTGGGCCCGGGAACCCTGCGCGGGCACGGGGAGGTGGCCATGCGGGGTGGGGTCAGGCGTCAAGAATGGCGTCCGCCGGCCGTTGAGGTCGGGGACGTGGAGGATTCGTTCGCGCATGAAGCCAGCCGACTGCACAAGGAACACCCGCCGATGCCCGCGCTGAAACGCGCGTTGGCCCGCCCGCTGCGCGCCATTACCTGGGGCGGAGTGCTGCTGGGCGTGCTGCTGGTAACCGGCCTGACCCTCATGCTGGTCAATGACTACCACCGCCGCCTGGAAGCGGCACAGCGGCAGAGCCGGGCGCTGGCGGTGGGCAGCGAGCGCCTGCTGGCGCTGGAACTGCGCAACCTGGAGCGGGCCATGTCCGGCATCGCCGCCGACGCCGCCGAGCTGTTCCGCAGCGTGCCGGCGCAGGCGCCGGCCTTGATGGATGCCTCCATCGGCGGGGTGCTGGGCCGGCATGCCGAACTGCACAGCATCGCCGTGCTCGACCGCCATGGCCGACCGTTGACGGCCGGCGAGGGCGACCTGCAGCTGCCGCTGTGGACCGACCCGCAGCGTCGTGGCCAGGGCAGCGCCCTGTACATCGGCCCGCCGCAGCGGGCCAGCGATGGCGGCTGGGTGGTGCCGCTGGCGCTGCCGATGGCCGGCGAACGCTGGCTGCTGGCACGGCTGCGCTGTGGCGAACTGCAGCGCATCGTCGGCGGCCTCGATGTCGGCCCCAACGGACTGGTCTCGATCAGCGATGCCGAGGGTTACATGCTGGCCCGCGTGCCTGATCCGCACGGCACGGTGGGCCGCCGCTACGGCCTGCCGCGCCGTGACCTGCTCGGCACGCAGGCGGTGGTCGAGCTGGGCAGCGTGCCGGGTGTGGTCGACGGCGTACCGCGCATCATGACCATCAGCACGCTGGAACACAGCCCGCTGGCGGTGCAGGTCGGCCTGGCCGACGAAGACGTACTGGCGCCGTGGTGGCCGTACCTGCAGGCGTCGGTGGCGATCGTACTGGCTTACATCGCGGTGTTGCTGGTGCTGCTGTACGCCGTGCGGCGCAGCACCCGCAGCCAGCAGGCGATGGCCGAGGAGCTGAAAACAGGCCACGCCGAGCTGCGTCTTGCGCACCAGGTCGGTCGTGTCTGTACCTGGTACGTGGATGAGGACGCCGCATTGCTGCGCTGGTCGCCGCTGGCGCGCGAGATCTTTGGCGTGCAGACCGATGCGCTGCCGGTGGCCGATTTCTTCGCACGCGTGCACCGCGACGATGCCGCGCGCCTGCAGCATGCCTTTGACCAGGCATTCGCCGGCGGCGCCGTGCTCGACCAGGTGTTCCGCCTGGTATTGCCCGGGGGCGAGGTGCGCTGGGTGGGCGCGCGTGGGCAGCGGGTGGAAGTGGCCGACAGCGAGCGGCGCATGATCGGCGCGCTGACCGACCTGAGCGAGCGTTACCAGGCGCGCGAGCAGGTGAGCGAAGTGGAACGGCGCTTCCGGCTGCTGTTCGACCGCAATCCTGCACCGTTCTGGGTGTTCGACCCGGATACGCTGCGCTTCATCGAGGTCAACGACGCTGCGGTGCGCCAGTACGGCTACAGCCGCGACGAGTTCCTGGCGATGAGCATCCTCGACATCCGCCCGCGCGAAGGCTGGGACGAAGTGCGTGGTGCCATCCAGCGCGCACAGGTGGGCGATCCTCCGGACGCGACCGTGCGCCTGCACCGGCGCAAGGATGGCAGCGTGTTCGAGGTGCGCGCACACCTGTCCAAACTCGATTTCGACGGACAGCCGGCGTGCCTCGTGCTGGCCGAGGATGTCAGCGAACGGCTGGCCTACGAGCGTGACCTGGCCTATCGGGCACGGCACAACCCGGCCACTGGCCTGCTGAACGTGCGCGCCCTGACCGAACAGCTGGATGAGCAGGAACAGAGTTACACCATCGCCTTCGTGCAGTTGCGTGGCCTGCAGCTGGTGGCCGATACGCTGGGCCGTGAGATCGGCGATGCGGTGCTGCAGTCGATGGCGACCCGGCTCGGTGGACTGGGCGCGCGTTGCGGCACGCTGGCATTCCAGCCGGCGGAAGACTTCGTGTTCGCGATCGGGGCCGAGCACGATACCCCGCGCGTGCTGGACGACCTGCTGCAGATCGTGTCGGCGCCGATGCGTGGCAAGGATTCGCTGCACCAGTTCGAACCGCGCATCGGTGTGGCCGTGCGCACTGCCGGTGACGGCCACAGTGCCGAGCAGGTGATCGGCATGGCCGCGCAGGCCGCGCATGCGGCACGCGCCGAGGGCAACGTGGTGGTCTGGTTCGATGCGACGGTGACCACACGGCTGGCCGACCGGCTGCGCCTGGCCGGGCGCATCCATGCCGCCATCGACAACGAATTCCAGCTCTATTTCCAGCCGATCCGGCATGCCAGCGATGGCACCCCGGCCGCCTTGGAGGCGCTGCTGCGCTGGCCGCAGGCCGACGGCAGCTTCATCCCGCCCAACGAGTTCATCCAGCTGTGCGAGGAGACCGGGCTGATCCTCGCGCTGGGCCGCTGGGTGATCCGTGCGGCGGCGAAAGCGCAGCGCCGGCTGGTCGAGGCCGGTTGGGGCGAGCTGCCGATCGCGGTCAATGTATCGGCGGTGCAGTTCTTCAACAGCGACCTGGTGGCCGAATTCACCCGTGCCCAGCAGGACTTCGGCCTGGCCCGCGGTGCCCTGCACGTGGAGCTGACCGAGAGCAGCCTGATGCGCAAGCCGGCGCAGGCGATGCAGACCATGCAGCGCCTGCACGAGCAGGGCATCAGCGTGTCGCTGGATGATTTCGGCACCGGCTATTCCAGCATGTCCTACCTGCAGCACCTGCCGCTGGACATCCTGAAGATCGACCGCAGCTTCGTCGCCGACGTGGAAACCAATCCGCGCAATGCCTCGATCTGCCGCGCGCTGTTGTCGCTGGGCCACAGCATGGGCCTGACCATCATCGCCGAGGGCGTGGAAACGCCGGGGCAGCTGGACTGGCTGGCCGCGCACGGCTGCGACCAGGTGCAGGGTTACCTGCTGGGGCGGCCGGCACCGCTGGAACGGATCATCGATGCGCTGGACGAAGTCGCTGCCTGAGCGGATCTCGTATTTGCCGGCCAGCGGCCGGCACTACCAGACCGAAACATGACGGTAGTGCCGACCGTTGGCCGGCAAACGCCAGACTCGGCTATACCCCGGTCTCCACCAGATGATCGATGAAACTGCGCACCTTCGGTGCCAGGTGGCTGCGGCTGGTGTAGACCGCGAAGATGCCGATCGGCGAGGCCTCCCACTCTGGCAGGATGCGCACCAGGCGACCATCGGCCAGCGCGTCTTCCAGCAGGAAATCCGGCTGCAGGATCACGCCCATGCCAGCAATCGCGGCTTCGCGCAGCACGTCGCCGTTGTTGGCGTGCAGCAGGCTGTTCACCGCCACCTTCACCTCACCGCCGGGCCCCTGCAGCGGCCAGTTGTTGCCGGCGGCCCAGTAGCTGTAGCCCAGGCACGCGTGTGCCTGCAGGTCCTGCGGGGTCTGCGGGGTGCCGCGTGCGGCCAGGTAGGCCGGCGCGGCGCACAGGCTCACCCGCGATTCGCCCAGGCGGCGTGCGATCAGCGTGGGGCTGGGCTCGCGGGTGATGCGGATGGCCACGTCGTAGCCTTCCTCGACCATGTCCACCAGGCGGTCGGACAGGGCCAGGTCCAGTTCCACCTGCGGGAAGCGTTCGCGGTAGCTGGCCAGCAGCGGGCCGAGGCGGGCGATGCCCCAGCTGACCGGCGCGTTGATGCGCAGCGTGCCGGAGGGCTCCAGCGCCTGCGCACCGATGCTGGCCTCCAGCGCGTCGAATTCGGCCAACAGGCGCACGCATTGGGCGTAGTAGGCGGCGCCGGCACTGGTGGGGCTGACCCGGCGCGTGGTGCGGTGGAGCAGGCGGGTGGACAGGCGCTTTTCCAGCGCGGCGACCTGGCGGGTGACGCCGGCAGTGGACATGTCCAGAGCCTGGGCGGCGGCGCTGAAGCCATTGCGCTCGACCACCGCCACGAACACGCGCATCGCCTCGAGGGTATCCATTGTTGCGCCTTTTGAAATAAATACGGTCAATCGATCGTATTTATCAGTCCGTGAAGGTGCAATAACCTGTGCCCACTCCCTTCAAGGTGCTTTGCCATGCACACCACGACCGCTCCTGTTTCGCCGCTGGCGCCGTATGGCGCCACCCTGCTGCGCCTGGCCCTGGGCGTGCTGTTCCTGGCCCATGCGCTGACCAAGCTGCTGGTATTCACCCCGGCCGGCACGGCGGCGTACTTCGAGTCGCTGGGCCTGCCCGGCGCGCTCGGCTACCTCACCATCGGCGTCGAGCTGGTGATCACTGTCGCGCTGCTGCTGGGCGTCTATGCGCGCTGGGTGGGCCTGGTCGGCGTACCGCTGCTGCTGGGCACCATCGTCACCGTGCACGGCGCCAACGGTTTCGGTTTCGCCAATGCCGGCGGCGGCTGGGAATACCCGGCGTTCTGGGCACTGGCGCTGGTGGTGCTGTTCCTGGTCGGCGATGGCAAGTGGACCCTGCGTTCGCGCTGATCGCCGCCTGATCCTGCAACTGGAGCATTCCATGTCCCGCCTGCCTTCGCTGTACATCTCCCATGGTTCGCCGATGACTGCCCTGCATCCGGGCCAGGTCGGTGTGCGCCTGGCCGAGCTGGCGCGCGACCTGCCGACGCCGCGTGCCATCGTGATGGCCTCGGCGCACTGGCTGGGCCGGCAGCCGCTGGTCGGCGCGCATCCGCAGCCGCCGACGATCCATGACTTCGGCGGCTTCCCGCGCGCGCTGTTCGAACTGCAGTACCCGGCGCCGGGCGATCCGGCGCTGGCCGAAGAAGTGGCCGGCCGCATCGCCGCCGCCGGCCTGCCGGTGGCGCTCGACCCGCAGCGCGGCCTCGACCATGGCGCGTGGGTGCCGCTGCGGTTGCTGCGCCCGCAGGCCGACATTCCCGTGGTGCCGCTGTCGATCCAGCCGCTGCTCGGCCCCGAGCATCAGTTCGCGCTGGGCCGCGCGCTGGCGCCGCTGCGCGAACAGGGCGTGCTGCTGGTCGGCTCCGGCAGCATCACCCACAATCTGCACGACTGGGGCGACTACCAGGACGGCAAGGAAGCGCCGTACGTGCGCCCCTTCATCGAGTGGGTGGAGCAGCGCCTGGCCGCTGATGACCGCCAGGCGCTGTTCGACTATCGCCGGCAGGCGCCGTTCGCCGAGCGCGCGCACCCGACCGACGAGCACCTGCTGCCGCTGTTCTTCGCGATGGGCGCGGCCGGCGAGGGCGGCTTCGGTGCACGCCGCATCGACGCCGGCATCGATGCCGGCTTCCTCGCCATGGATCTGTACCGCTTCGACGGGGCATGAGCCGGGGCTGACGCGCGGCGGCCCCGGCCATCGCGGTCGTGGCCGCATGTGGTAGTTTTTTCCGGGTTTCCGGCGCTGGCCTTCGAGCCTCCCCGCGCGCCGCTTCCTGGAAGAAGCATGCATACCATTGAAGTCGTCCTGGCGATGCTGGTGGCCGTTGTCGCCAGCGGCTACCTGGTTCGCGTCCTCCCGTTCTCGTTGCCGCTGCCGCTGGTGCAGATCGGCCTGGGCGCGGTGATCGCCGGGGTGTTCAACCGCGGCCACGCGCTGGAGCCGGAAGTGTTCTTCCTGCTGTTCCTGCCGCCGCTGCTGTTCCTGGATGGCTGGCGCATTCCCAAGCAGGGCCTGTTCCGCGACAAGGGCGCGATCCTCGAGCTGGCGTTCGGCCTGGTGGTGTTCACCGTCATCGGCGCAGGCTTCCTGATCCACTGGCTGATTCCGGTGATGCCGCTGGCGGTGTGCTTCGCGCTGGCGGCGATCGTGTCGCCGACCGATCCTGTGGCAGTGGGTGCGATCGCCTCCAAGGCGCCGATTCCCAAGCGCTTGATGCACATCCTGGAAGGCGAGTCGCTGCTCAACGATGCATCGGGCCTGGTCTGCTTCCGGTTCGCGGTGGCTGCGGTGATGACCGGCACGTTCTCGCTGGCCACGGCCTCGCTGACCTTCGTGTGGGTGGCCGTGGCCGGCCTTGCGGTGGGCGTGGCGGTCACCCTTGGTGTGTCGACCTTCCAGCGCTGGCTGTGGCGCCGCTTCGGCGAAGAGCCGGGCGCGGCGATGCTGGTCAACCTGCTCATTCCGTTCGCGGCCTACCTGCTGGCCGAAGAGATCCACGCCTCCGGCATCCTCGCCGCGGTCGCCGCAGGTATCGCGATGAGCTATGTCGAGCTGACCGGCCGCGTCTCCGGCAGCATGCGCGTGCAGCGTGCCGGGGTCTGGAACATGCTGCAGTTCAGCTTCAACGGCATCATGTTCGT
Source organism: Stenotrophomonas sp. YJH_SMC_43 (assembly GCF_059372535.1). NCBI lineage: Bacteria > Pseudomonadati > Pseudomonadota > Gammaproteobacteria > Lysobacterales > Lysobacteraceae > Stenotrophomonas > Stenotrophomonas sp. YJH_SMC_43. Next base: position 18,450 of record NZ_JCAFVQ010000006.1, on the reverse strand, counting down.
GCTGCTGGGCGAGCAGCTGCCAGGCATCGTCGAACGCGCCACCACCACCATGAACGAGACCGGCCACCAGAGTGCGTGGTGGCTGCTGGTGTATGTGGTGGTGATCAATCTGGCGCTGGTCGTGCTGCGCCTGTTGTGGGTGTGGCTGTCGCTGCGCTGGAACCTGCTGCGCGCGCGCCGTCGCGGCCTGGAGCGGGGCGAGGCACCGAACTGGCGCATCGTGGTGGCGACCTCGGTGGCCGGTGTGCGCGGTGCGATCACCCTGGCCGGCGTGCTGACCCTGCCGCTGTTCCTGCCTGATGGCAGTGCGTTCCCGGCACGTGACCTGGTGATCTTCCTGGCTGCGTCGGTGATCCTGTTCTCGCTGCTGGGCGCCAGCATCGCCCTGCCACAGCTGCTGAAGGGCCTGCAGCTGCCGGCCGACTCGGGCGAGCGCAAGGAAGAAGACCTGGCGCGCCGGCTGTCGTCGAAGGCGGCGCTGGCCGGGGTCGAGCGCATGCGCCAGCAGCTGGTGATGAACCAGAACACCGAGAACGTGCAGCTGTACAACGACGCCGCGTCGCGGGTGAGCCTGCTGTACCAGCGCCACCTGGAGCGCGACAGCGAGGGGCCCGACGTGGACCCGGAGAAGGTGCGGCGCATGGAAATGGGCTACCGCCAGCTGCGCAGCGCCGGCCTCAATGCCGAGCGCGAGGAGCTGTTCCGGTTGACCCGGCGCGGGGTGATCTCCGATGAGATCTCGCGGCGCCTGATCCGCAACCTGGACCTGCTGGAGTCGCGCAAGCGCGAATGACGCCGGATGTAGAGTCGAGCATGGCTCGACTCTACAAAAGCCGGTTACTCCGGCTTCGTGTCCAGGAAATACGCCTCGACCTTGCCTTTGACCTTGATGGTCATCGGGTTGCCGCGGCGGTCGCGGGCCTTGCCGGCCTGCACGCGGATCCAGCCTTCGCTAACCGAGTATTCCTCGACGTTGTCGCGCTCGACGTCGTTGAAACGCACGCCGACGCCGCGCTCCAGCGCCTGCGCATCATGGAAGGGGCTGGCCGGGTTGATCGCCAGGTGGTCGGGAGGGGTATCGCTCATCGCTTCATTCACAGTGACGGCCACCAAGGCCGGCTTCAGCGGCACAGGATAAACCGTAGAATGCCGGCCTGCCCCAGAGGAAGTTCCGCCATGCCCGACAACAGCGACTATTTCGACTTCGAGGAAGACATCCACGACTTCGACGAAGACGGCTTCGAGGCCCGGGTCTGGAACCTGCTGGTGCTGATCAACCCGGGCGACGAAGAGCTGGCCCTGCAGCAGTTCAACCGCTGGCGCGAGCACTTGGCCGAGGACGGGCAGCCGTTGGAAGCGGACAGTGACTGGCTGCCGGCCCTGTTCACGGCCATTGCCTGGCAGTCCGGTTTCGAGGTGGAACGTGATGATCTGGATTCGCTGCAGTCAGCGGTGAACGAGCTGTCTGCGCGCTTCAACCTGCAGCTGGACTGGGGTGGCGACCTGGACGACGAGGATTTCGCCGAAGACCTGGACGGCGTGCAGCTGATGTCCACCGCCTTCGACCGCCTGCGCGAGCACAACTACACGCTGTGGAGCGTGGATGCCGGCAGCGACGGTTTCACCGGCGTGATGGCGCTGACCCGCGACGACGACGCGATGCTGGCGCTGTGCTCGCTGCTGAACGTTGAAATCCGCCTGGGCAGCGACCCGTTCTGAACGGGCCGGCAGCGCTGCGCATGTAGAGCCGAGCCCGCGCTCGGCTGCAGTCCGCGTAGAGCAGCCGAGCATGGGCTCGGCTCTACAGGAGGCAAACGGCAGCGCGCCTACGGCCGGTACTGCGCCCTGGCGTTGGCAATCACCGCTTTGACCAGGTCACGGTCGGCGTGCCGGGAAATCGCCCGCGCACCGAGCGCGATGGCCTGCGCGCGCAGCTCGGAAGTGACATCGTAGTGCGCACCGCTGGCCTTGTTCTGGAAGGCCCGCGGTGGAATGCCGAGCTGCGCCGCCATCGCGTGCAGCTCGGCCAGGGTGTCGGCCATCAGGTGCGCCCAGCGCTGTCCGCGCCAGGGATGCACCGCGTCATCGACGTAGACCGTCACCGCCGCGGCCGGTTCAGGCCTGCGGCTTGCTGTCGCTGTCAGCGGCCGGGGTGGCCTCGGCAGCAGCTTCAACCACTTCGCCTTCGGCGGCCTCAGCGGCTTCTTCGCCTTCTTCGGCTTCCACGGTCTCGAACTCGGCGACCAGCTTGTCCAGGTACTCGTCAGCGGTCTGCTCGGATTCGGCTGCCAGGGTGTCCAGCAGCTTCTGCAGCAGCTCGGAGTACTCCAGGTTGACCTTGCGGCCTTCCTTTTCCTGCACGTTGGACAGGTGCTTGAGCATGGCCAGCATCGGCACCGGGTTTTCGGCGTTGCCCATGGTCTGGCCGCCGATGGCCAGCAGCCACTCACGGCCCTGCAGGCCGATGGCCGCGACCACCTGGCCGTCTTCGTTGGTCAGCACGGCATGGTTCTGCACCTGCTGCTGGGCGTTCAGGCGCAGGAACGGACGCTTGGCCTGCTGCTTCTTGCGCTTGTCGCGCTTGGCCTTGGAGTTCTGGGACATGGGGGGGATCACCTGGAAACGGAAAGACCGCCATTGTAGCGGCCGCACGCAGGTGGGGTCAGATCCCTTTCCAGGGGAAAGGGATCTGACCCCGGTTCAGTGCGCCTCACCCTGCGCGGCCTGCACGTCCGGGTCGGCGGTCGGCGCCGACAGCCCCACCTGTGGCCCGGCACCGGCCAGGGCGGCCGCTTCGGCGGCCTGGGTCATCACCACGATGCTGATGCGGCGGTTGATCGGGTTCTGCGGGTCGACCTTGTCGAACAGCACCGACGAAGACAGGCCGACCACGCGGGTGATCTTGCTGTCGTCCAGGCCACCATCGATCAGCGCGCGGCGTGCGGCATTTGCACGGTCGGCGCTCAGTTCCCAGTTGCCATAGCCGCGAGCGGCGGAATAGGCGGTGATGTCGGTGTGACCGGTCAGGCTGATTCGGTTCGGCACATGGTTCAGGTACTCGGCCAGCTCGTGCAGGATCTGCTGCGTGTACGGCTTCAGCGTGGCGCTGCCAAGGTCGAACATCGGCCGGTTCTGCTTGTCCACGATCTGGATGCGCAGGCCCTCCGGGGTCAGGTCCAGCAGCAGCTGGTCCTTGAACGGTTCCAGCGCCTGGCTCCTGCTGATCGCTTCCTGCAGCTCCTTCATCAGCTGTTCCAGCTGCTGCTTGTCGCGCTGCTGCTGGTCCACCGGCTGCGGTACTGCTTCCTTCTGGTTCTGGAAGGGATCGTTGCTGTTGCCACGCGAAACGTCGGTGGCACCGCCCAGCTTGATCATCGAGGTGCTGGCGCCGCCCGGGCCGGCCATGCCGGGTGCCGGCGTGGCGTTCTGCCCGCTCAGCGGGCTCGGGTTGCGGAAGTACTCGGAAATGGCAGCACGGTCGTTCTTGTTGGTGGTGGCCATCAGCCACAGCACCAGGAAGAACGCCATCATCGCAGTCACGAAGTCGGCATAGGCCACCTTCCACGAACCGCCATGATGGGCGGCGTGGCCGGCCTTCTTGACCCGGCGGACGATGACGGTGGGCTTGGTCTCGGCCATGGCTTACTTGACCGTCTTCAGGTGCTGCTCGAAATCGGAGAAGGCCGGGCGCACGTTCGACGGCAGCGTCTTGCGGGCGAATTCCAGCGCGATCTTCGGGTTGTAGCCGCGCAGGCAGGCCAGCAGGGCGGTCTTCACCGATTCGTAGATGCGGCTGTCCTGCTCGGCGCGGGCCTCCATCGCGGCTGCCATCGGGCCGACGAAACCGTAGCCCAGCAGGATGCCGAGGAAGGTGCCGACCAGCGCACCGGCGACGTGGCCACCGACCTCGACGATGTCGCCACCGATCGAGCCCATGGTGATGACGATGCCCAGCACCGCCGCCACGATGCCGAAACCGGGCAATCCGTCGGCGACCTTGGTCAGCACCTGCGACGGCGCCATGGCCTCGGCATGGTGCTTTTCCAGCTCCAGTTCCAGCAGCGGCTCCAGCTCGTGCGGCTCGATGTTGCTGCCGATCATCAGGCGCAGGCAGTCGGTGATGAAGTCGATCAGGTGGTGGTCGGCCTGCACCTTGGGGTAGTTGCCGAACAGCGCGCTCTCGGCCGGCCGCTCGACATGGTCTTCCAGGGCCATGAAGCCTTCGCGGCGGGCCTTGTTGAGTAGTTCATAGAGCAGGCTGAGGACGTCGATGTAGTCCTGCTGCTTGTAGCGCGGGCCCTTGAACACGCCGACCATGGCCTGCAGGGTCTGCTTGACCGTCTTGGCCGGCGTGCCGACCAGGAAGGCGCCGAGCGCGGCGCCGCCGATGATGACCAGCTCGTAGGGCTGCCAGAGGGCACCCAGGCGGCCGTGGGCACCGAGATAGCCCCCGATCACGCTGATGATGACGACCAGGAATCCAACGATGATGAGCATGGGGCGACGCAAGGAGAGGGGATATCTCCTTGTCGGCCCGTCGCCCGGTTTTCTGAAGAGGGAATTCTGTGAAACCGGTCAGCGGGGTGTTTCAGCCCGCCACGCCGCTTTCCGCGCCGCCACGCTGCAACGGGTCGGGCCAGGGCTCGCCATTGCCGGTGAACGAAAGTGAGACGGAGTTCAGGCAGTGGCGCTCGTAGGTGGGCGGCGGACCGTCCGGGAACACGTGGCCCAGATGGCTGCCGCAGCGCGCGCAGGTGATCTCGGTGCGCACCATGCCGTGGCTGGTATCGCGGATCTCGCGCACGTGCGCCGGGTCGAACGGGGCAAAGAAGCTGGGCCAGCCGGTGCCGGAATCGAACTTGGTGCTGGAGCGGAACAGCGGCAGTGCGCACAGACGGCAGCAGTAGACGCCCTCGCGTTTGTTGTCGAGGAATACGCCGCAGAACGGCGCCTCGGTGCCGTGCTGCAGCAGTACGCGGCGTTCTTCGCCGCTGAGACCGGCGACCAGCGCCTCGGTCTGGGTGGCGGTGGGGGGCGTCAGGTCGAAGGCGGTCATGGCGGCGCTCCGTGGGGTCGATGGCCTGGGGATGCCGGAAAACGTGGGGGTGCCGGCGCGCACTTGCAAGTGTGACGGCCGTTCATGGGCGGCACACAGGTGCAGGCGCAAGGTGAATGCGATCCACGCCGGAGCGTGACATGAAACCGAGCCTTCCCCTGCTGTTGATGGGCCTGCTGCCCCTGGTTGCGCAGGCCCAGGTACCGACGTCGTCGAGCCCGACCGCCACCCGCAGTGCCACCACCGTGGCACCGCAACCGGTGGCACCTCCGCCACAGGCTGCCCGCCCGCAGCCGCAGGTGCTGCCGTCGCCGCAGCCGGCACAGCCGATCAAGTCCACCGGCCCCGCCCGGATCGCGCCGGCGCCGGTACCGAAGCCGGCCGACAAGGTCTATGACCGCAATGGCCGCATCGTGCCTGGCGTGCGCCCGGCCGGCCCGAACCGCGTGTTCGACTCGCGTACAGGCCGTTATTACGACAGCGTGCCTGCCGGTGATGGCCAGCAGATCAGGCGCTGACCTATGGGCCAAGCAAGGTTGGCAGCTCCTGCGCGTCGTGCGGGCTGAACGCACGAAAACAGCCTCTTGGCGATCACTGCTTTTTCGCCTGCGATTAACCGTTCCGGGACCACCGTGGCCCTGCGCTGGCATTCCGCCGCCGCATGTCCTTCGTCCACTGGATCGCGATCATGAAAAACCAGCAGAACCGTCATCCCGGCAAGGAACCGCAGGGCCGCAACCCGCAGCAGCAACAGCAGCAACAGATGGACCCACAGCAGCCGCACAAGGGCGGCAAGCAGCAGGAACAGCGCTCGCAGAAGCATCCGCAGCAGCGCTGAGGGACTCCGGGGGTCGGATCCCGCACCGCGGGCTCTGACCCCATCCTGCGAGCGCCTCAATCCGGAATCGGCAGGCTCAGCGTTTCCTTCACTTCTTCCATCACGATGTAGCTCTTCGACTCACGTACATGCGGCAGCGTCAGCAACGTGCTGCCGAGCAGCTTGCGGTAGGAGGCCATTTCGCTGATCCGCGCCTTCAGCAGGTAATCGAAGTCGCCCGATACCAGGTGGCACTCCAGCACGTTGGGCAGCTTCAGCGCCGCGCGCCGGAACTCCTCGAAGATGTCGCCGGACTTGTAGGCCAGGCTGATCTCCACGAACACCAGCAGGCTGGCCTTCACCGCGGCCGGGTCGAGGTGGGCGTGGTAGCCGGTGATCACCCCTTCGCGCTCGAGCCTGCGTACACGCTCGGTGCATGGCGTGGTCGACAGGCCGACCCGCTCGCCGAGTTCGGTGAAGGAGATGCGGCCCTCGGCCTGCAGGATGCGCAGGATCTTGCGGTCGATCTTGTCCAGTTCGCGGGTACGGGTGGCCATGGCCGTCAACCTTGGGGAATGAATTGCAGGAGAACATCCTGCCGGTTGATTTCAAAACAGGCAAATCAACTGGGAATGGCTGTCTATACTTCCCCAATTATGGTCCCGGCACGCTCCAGTGCAGGGAATGATCGGGTTGGAGAAGTCCCATGCGAGTCCTAGTTCTCGGCAGCGGCGTGATCGGCACCACCAGTGCCTGGTACCTGCGACAGGCCGGGTTTGAAGTCACGGTCATCGATCGTCAGCCCGGCCCGGCGCTGGAAACCAGCTTCGCCAATGCTGGCCAGCTGTCGTTTGGCTACACCTCGCCGTGGGCGGCCCCGGGCGTGCCGAAGAAGGCCATCGGCTGGCTGTTCGAGAAGCACGCGCCGCTGGCGATCAAGCCGGGCATGGACCTGGCCCAGTACCGTTGGCTGTGGCAGATGCTGCGCAACTGCACCCATGAGCGCTACGCGATCAACAAGGCGCGCATGGTGCGCATGTCCGAGTACAGCCGCGACTGCCTGAACGAGCTGCGCGCACAGATCGGCATCGAATTCGAAGGCCGCGACCTGGGCACGACCCAGTTGTTCCGCACCCAGCAGCAGCTGGATGCCTCGGCGCAGGACATCGAGATCCTGGCCCAGTACGGTGTGCCGTACGAGGTGCTGGACCGCGCCGGCATCATCCAGGCCGAACCGGCCCTGGCCCACGTCGATGGCCTGGTCGGCGCGCTGCGCCTGCCGCGTGACCAGACCGGCGACTGCCAGCTGTTCACCCGCCGCCTGGCGCAGATGTGCGTGGATGCCGGTGTCGAGTTCCGCTTCGACCAGGACATCACCGGCCTGGAGTTCGATGGCGACCGCATCACCGGTGTGCGCATCGACGGCAAGCTGGAAACCGCCGACCGCTTCGTGGTCGCGCTCGGCAGCTATTCGCCGGCGCTGGTCGCATCGCTGGGCATGCGACTGCCGGTGTACCCGCTGAAGGGCTACTCACTGACCCTGCCGATCACCGACCCGGCGATGGCGCCGACCTCGACCATTCTCGACGAGAGCTACAAGGTGGCGGTGACCCGCTTCGACGACCGTATCCGCGTCGGTGGCATGGCCGAAGTGGCCGGCTTCGACCTGTCGCTGTCGCAGCGCCGCCGCGAAACCCTGGAGCTGGTGGTCAGCGATCTCTACCCGAAGGGCGGCGACCTGTCGCGTGCGCAGTTCTGGACCGGCCTGCGCCCGGCCACGCCGGACGGTACGCCGGTGATCGGCGCCACGCCGTTCCGCAACCTGTACCTCAACACCGGCCACGGCACGCTGGGCTGGACCATGGCCTGCGGCTCGGGTCGCTACCTGGCCGACCTGATGAGCGCGCGCCAGCCGCAGATCAGCACCGAAGGCCTGGATATTTTCCGCTACGGCCAGTACGGTCACGCGCCGCAACAAGAGAACCGCACATGCGTCCTGCCCGCGCGCTGATCGATCTGGGCGCCCTGCGCAGCAACTACCGGCTCGCCCGTGAACTGGGCGGTGGCAAGGCCCTGGCGATCATCAAGGCCGATGCCTATGGGCATGGCGCGGTGCGCTGTGCGCAGGCGCTGGAAGACGAGGCCGATGGCTTCGGCGTGGCTACCATCGAAGAGGCACTGGAGCTGCGCCAGGCCGGCATCCGTGCGCCAATCCTGCTGCTGGAAGGCATCTTCGAGCGCAGCGACATGGCGCTGGTGGCCGAGCATGACTTCTGGTTCGCTGTCGGTTCGCCGTGGCAACTGGAGGCCGTTGCTGCCTTCGACAGCCCGCGCCCGTTGACGGTGTGGCTGAAGCTGGACAGTGGCATGCATCGCCTTGGCCTGGACGTGGACAGCTTCCGTGCCGCGCATGCACGCCTGTCGGCGCTGCCGCAGGTCGAGCGCATCGTGCTGATGACCCACCTGGCGCGCGCCGATGAGCTGGACAGCGAACGCACCCACGAACAGGCCGCGACCTTCGCGCGGGCCATCGACGGCCTGGACGGCGAGACCAGCGTGTGCAACTCGCCGGCGCTGCTGGGCTGGCCGGATGTACGCAGCGACTGGGTGCGCCCGGGCCTGATGCTGTATGGCGCCAATCCGCTGCCGGACAACACGGCACTGACCGAGCGCCTGCGCCCGGTGATGACGATGCAGTCGAAGGTGATCGCCGAGCGCTGGATCGAGGCGGGTGAGCCGGTGGGTTATGGCGCACGCTTCGTGGCCAAGGCACGCACCCGCGTGGGTGTGGTCGCGCTCGGCTATGCCGACGGTTATCCGCAGTTCGCCCCGAATGGCACCCCGGTGCTGATCGACGGCCAGCCCGGTGCGCTGATCGGGCGCGTGTCGATGGACATGCTGACGGTGGACCTGACCGCGCATGCGCAGGCCGGCATCGGCAGCGTGGTGGAACTGTGGGGCAGCGCACCGACGCTGTCCGAACTGGCGCCGCGCTGTGGCGTGAGTGCGTACCAGCTGCCGTGCGCGGTCAAGCGCGTGGGCAAGGTATACGTGTAGAGCCGAGCCCACGCTCGGCTTCGGTAGCGGCCGACCTTGGTCGGCGCCGTGTAATGCGTGTCGACCAAGGTCGACACCTACCGAGTGGCCTAACGCGCAGCGGTGGCCTGGCTGGCCAGCTGGCGCTTCACCCAGTCATCGATCAGGCGCTTCTCGTAGCGCAGCGGATCACTGTCGCTCTTCAGCCCCAGGTTGTGCAGGTAGCCGGTATCGCTGAGGCGCGCATCGCCCTCGCTGACGATACGGCCGCTGGCGTCCTTCAACGTGTACTGCAGGCTGATCCGCGGCGGGTAGATGTCGCGCATGATCCGGATGTCGCGGCCACGCGGGCCGTGCCACGGCTCGTAGTCACCGGCACGCTTGATGTCCACCAGGGTCACATCGAGGGTCTGCCCAGGCTGCAGCGGCTTGGCAGCGGTGGTCTGCAGGTAGCGGGCCAGCTGCTGTACCCAGTCACCGCGTTCGGCCTCGAAGCGGTTGGTGCTCTGGCGGATCTCGGTGAATTTGGCCGGATCCTCCCATTTCACGCTGACCGGGCCATCGGCCTGCAACGCGCGCGGCGCGTCCGCATCGGTCACGGTGCGCGGTGCAGCGTTGGCGCCGCCCGCCACCAGGGCGCCTGCCAGCAGGGCAATCGCGAGTGAGCGTTTCATGACGGTCTCCTGCGTCCCCGTGCTGGGGACGATGTTGATCACAGATCGAGTGTGATCCTGTGGCCGGGCCACCGCAATGGCCGATTGCGTCGTGCGCAAGGGTGGTTGCCGCCAATTCATCGACGTCAACCATGACTGACGGCGCTTGACGCTGTGAATACGCGCTTTGGAAGATGCTGTGCTTCCAATCCGGCCTGCACAGACGCCCCTTGTCCACACTGCCGCCCCTCGTGGAGCGCCCACCGATGATGGTGCCAGCGCCCGAACCCGACCTGCATCATGGCGTGCTTGAGCGCATCAACGCCGGTTTCTGCGTGATCCAGGTGCTGTTCGAGGGCGATCGCGCGGTGGACTACCGTTTCATCGAGGTCAACGATGCGTTCGAGCGCCACACCGGCCTGAAGGACGCGCGTGGCCAGCGCATGACGGCGCTGGAACCGGGCCACGAGCAGGACTGGTTCCGCATCTACGGCGAGGTCGCGCGCAGTGGCCGCCCCGCCCAGTTCGAGATGGAAGCGCGTGCGCTGGGCCGCTCGTTCGCGGTTGATGCGGTGCGCGTGGGCCGTCCGGGCGAAGACAAGGTCGGCATCCTGTTCTTCGACATCACCGCACGCAAGCAGATGGAAGTGGAGCTGGGCGAAAGCGAAGCCCGCTTCAGCGCACTGGCCGACGGCCTGCCGATGCCGGTGTGGGTGCTCGACGAGCGCGGCCATGCCCGTTTCGTCAACAGCGCTTTCAGTGAGTTCTTTGGCGGTGACGAAACACGCGTGCCGGAAGATGTCTGGCGCGGCCTGGTGCATCCGGACGATGCATCGGTGTTCGAGTACGAACTGCAGGAAGCACTGAAGGCGCAGCGGTCGATGCATGCGCTGGTGCGGGCCCGACGTGCCGATGGCGAGTGGCGTTGGCTGGAGATGAACGCACGCCCGCGTTTCTCACGGATGGGCCGCTTCATCGGCCTGGCCGGCAGCAGCCCGGACGTGACCGAACGCCGCGAGATCGAACTGGCCCGCGAGGAGCTGCTGCAGTCCGAGCGTGCCGCGCGCAGCGCCGCCGAGAACATGGCGCGGTTGAAGGACGAGTTCCTGGCCACGCTGTCGCACGAGCTGCGCACGCCGCTGACCACCATCCTCGGTTGGAGCGAGCTGCTGCTGCAGCGCGTGGACAACACCAGCCCGCTGTACAAGGGCCTGAATGTGATCGCCAACAGCGCCGGTGCGCAGAAGCGGCTGATCTCGGACATGCTCGACCTCAGCAGCATGCTGCTGGGCAAGGTGCAGCTGGAGGTGGAGATACTGGACCTGCGCGACCTGCTGGGCGAAGCCATCGGTGCGCAGGAACTGGTCGCCGAAGGCAAGGCGCTGGACGTGAGTCTGCTGCTGCCGGAGCAGCCCAGCCTGGTGCTGGGCGATGCCACCCGCCTGCAGCAGGTGTTCTGGAACCTGCTGTCGAACGCAATCAAGTTCACCCCGGCCGAAGGCCGCATCGACGTGCAGCTGCAGGCCGACGGCAACCACTGGGTGATCACGGTGCGCGATACCGGTGATGGCATCGCACCGGAGTTCCTCAACCATCTGTTCAGCCGCTTCCGCCAGGCCGATGGCACCACCACCCGACGCCATGGCGGCCTCGGCCTGGGCCTGGCGATCGTGCAGCAGCTGGTCGAACTGCATGGCGGTACCGTCACCGCCGCCAGCGAAGGCCATGGCCACGGCGCCACCTTCACCGTGCGCCTGCCGCAGCACATTCCCGATGCCGAGCGACGCCCGCTGCGCGAAGTGATCAGCGGGCCGATCCTGGAGCCGGTGATCGTCGAACCGTACCCGCTGCGTGGCATGCATGTGCTGGCGGTGGAAGACCAGCCGGAAGTGCTGGAGTACCTGCGGCGCATGCTGGAAGAGCAGGGCGCGAGTGTGTCGGCCGCCAGCTCGGCCGGTGAAGCGCTGGCGTTGCTGGCCGATACCGGGCACCTGCAGTACCACGTGATGCTGACCGACATCGGCATGCCGGGCATGGATGGCTATGGTCTGGTGCGCACGCTGCGCGAGGACATGGGCGTGGATGCGATGACCCTGCCGGCGGTTGCCGTGACCGCGCTGGCACGCGCCGATGACCGGCGCCGAGCGCTGGCGTCAGGCTTCCAGGAACATGTCGCCAAACCGTACTCGGTGGCACAGCTGGTGGCTGCGGTACGCAAGGTGCAGGTGCCACGCGCGGACAGCGCGCTGCACTGAGCATTCACGGCCGATCGGCGACCCTGCACGCAGGAGGTCGCCGATGTCCCGTATAGCTCCCCGCATCCATACCGATCCGGCGCAGATCGCGCGCCTGGAAGCCCTGTTGCCGCAGCTGGAAGGCGAAACGCAGGTGCAACTGACCCTGCACGATGGTCGCCGCCTGCTCGGCACCGTGGCGGTGAAACCGACCGTGCAGCAGTACCGCAACGACGCCGGCGACGAAGGCAGCAACGGCCAGTTGCGCCTGGATGACTACGACACGCCGGTGCAGCAGCACCATGTGTGGCTGGACGAGATCGCCAGCGTCAACCGTCTGCCACCCAGGGCGCCTTGATCGGATGTAGAGCCGATCCCACGCTCGGCTGCGCCGTCGCCCGAGCGTGGGCTCGGGCGCTACCGGTGTGTCAGTGCTCGAACAAGGTCGGTGTCGCCTCGAACCGGCGCGCATAGGCGCGTTCTTCCGCCACCCGGGCCACCTCGTCATCGGCCAGGTCCGGTGCGCCGTACACCGCATAGGCCACGCTGCCGTCGGCGCCATGACCGACCTGGTGCAGCCGGTAGCGCGAGTGGCCGCCGCCGGTGTCCTCGGGGTAATGCACGGGCGGATGGCTGCCTTCCAGGTCCATCTCACTGTTGTCGACCACGCCACCGACGAACAAGGCTCGCATGCAGGTTCTCCTGGGTTTCCGGGGGAGCCTCTACCCTGAACGTTTCAATGTTGCTGGCAGATCAAGGCCCCGTTCGGGTTTCGCAAAGCGGCATACCGGGGCCGGCCCGGCCAAGCCGGTACAATGGACGGCCCTCACGCTTGAAGTACCCGCGCCGATGGCCTCTAGCGACGACGCCCCCCTGCAGACCCTGTTCCTGCCGTTCTCCCAAGGCGCCCTGCGCTGGCCGGAGGGCCCGGTGGCCTTCCTGCGTGCCCGCGACGGCTGGCCGCTGCGTGAAGCGGCCGGCAACCGCGAGGTGCACTGCGAGCAGAGCTTCGCCCCGTTCGCGCAGCCGCTGCAGCAGGCCGCCGGCTGGACCGTCAGCGGCCAGCTGGATGATGTGGCCGGCAAGGGCCGCTACCCGCTGGTGCTGGTGCTGCCGCCGCGCCAGCGTGAAGAGGCCCGCGCGCTGTTCGCCCGCGCGCTGGCGCTGGTCGCCGACGGCGGCCGCATCGTTGCCTGCCAGTCCAACAACGAAGGTGCGCGCTCGGGCGAGGGCGACCTCAAGCAACTGACCGGCCTCGGCGGCAGCCTGACCAAGAACCACTGCCGCGTGTACTGGACCGCCCCGATGCAGGGCCAGCACGACGCCGACCTGGCCAAGCGCTGGTCGGCACTGGATGCGGTGCGGCCGATCGTCGGCGGCCGTTTCCTCAGCCGCCCGGGCGTGTTCGCCTGGGATCGCATCGATCCGGCCTCGGCGCTGTTGGCCGAGCACCTGCCGGCCGACCTGGCCGGCCGCGCCGCCGACCTCGGTGCCGGCTACGGCTACCTGTCGCGCGAGCTGCTGGAGCGCTGCCCGAAGATCACCGCGCTGGACCTGTACGAAGCGGAGCAGCGCGCGTTGGCACTGGCCGAGCTGAACCTGGCACCGCCGCCGCGTCCGCTGCCGCTGCGCTTCCTGTGGCAGGACGTCACCGCCGGCATCGAGCCGGGCTACGACGTCATCATCAGCAATCCGCCGTTCCACACGCCCTCGCGCGCCGATCGCCCGGACATCGGCCAGCGCTTCATCGCCGTGGCCGCGCAGGCGCTGCGCCCGGGCGGACGCCTGTACGTGGTGGCCAATCGCCACCTGCCGTACGAGTACACGCTCAACGAGAGCTTTGGCGCAGTGCGCGTGATCGCCGAGCGTGATGGCTTCAAGCTGGTGGAAGCGGTGAAGGGGAAGGGCAAGTGAAGCTGGTCAAGCTCATCGCCAACCTGGGCTATGGCAGCCGCAAGCAGGTGCAGTGGATGTTCCGCGAAGGCCGCGTCACCGACGCCGACGGCGAGGTGCTGTATGCCGACGACCAGGTGCCGCACGAGGCGATCCGCGTCGACGGCGAGCCGCTGGACCCGCCGGTGGGCCTGTCGATCGCGCTGCACAAGCCGGCCGGCTACACCTGCTCGACCAAGGACACCGGCCGCCTGATCTACGACCTGCTGCCGCCGCGCTTCCGCGACCGGGATCCGGTGCTGTCCACGGTGGGCCGCCTCGACCGCGAGACCAGTGGCCTGCTGCTGCTGACCGACGACGGTGGCCTGCTGCACCGGATCATCTCGCCGAAGTCGAAGCTGCCGAAAGTCTATGAGGTCGAGTTGAGCGATGACCTGCGCGGCGACGAGGTGGCGCTGTTCGCCAGCGGTACGCTGATGCTGGAGTCCGAGAAGACGCCCCTGCTGCCGGCTGAATTGGAGGTGCTGGATGCGCGTCGCGCGCGCCTGGTGCTGCACGAAGGCCGCTACCATCAGGTACGCCGCATGTTCGCCGCCACCGGCAACCACGTGCAGGCCCTGCACCGCAGCCGCGTCGGCGGGCTGGACCTGCAGGGGCTGGACGAAGGGCAATGGCGGCAGCTCACTTCCACCGACCTGGATACGCTGTTCGCTCCATGACCACCATCGCTGCGCTGCCGTTCCTCCCCGACGCCGTCATCTTCGACATGGACGGCCTGATGATCGACAGCGAGCGGGTCTCGCTGGCCTGCTGGAGCGAGGCCGCCGACGAATTCGGGCTGGGCCTGGACGAGGCGGTGTTCCTGCGCATGGTCGGCCTCGGTGACCGCGATACGCACGCGCTGCTGCGTGCGCAGGGCATCGAGGACAGCGTGATCGACGCCGTGGCGGCACGTTGCCATGAGCTGTACGAAGCACGCACGCAGACCGGTCTGCCGCTGCGGCCGGGCATCCTGGAGCTGCTGGAGCTGCTGAAGGCACATGCGATCCCGCGTGCGGTGGCAACCACCACGCGGCAGCCGCGGGCCAACCGCAAGCTGGCCGCCGCTGGCCTGCTGCCGTACTTCGATGCGGTGATCACCAGCGGCGACGTGGCGCGGCCGAAGCCGGCGCCGGATATCTACCTGCTGGCCGCGCAGCGGCTGGGCCAGGCGCCGGAGCGTTGCCTGGCGCTGGAAGACTCACCGGCCGGTACGCGCGCGGCGCTGGCGGCCGGCATGACCGTGATCCAGGTGCCGGACCTGGTGCATCCTGATGAAGAGCTGCGCGCACTGGGCCACCGCATCGTAGGGTCGCTGGTGGACGCGCGCGCATTGCTGGTGCCGTTGTTGCCGAAATAAGCGGTAGGTGCCGACCGTTGGCCGGCACTGAGCCGAGCATGGCTCGGCTCTACATCTATTGGTGGGTGCCGACCGTTGGTCGGCACGCCTTCCCCATCACACCCGCCCGAACACCAGCGCGGCGTTGGTGCCACCGAAGCCGAAGCTGTTGGACATCACCGTATCCAGCTTCTGCTCGCGGCTTTCGCGCAGGATCGGGAAGCTCTCCACCTTCGGGTCCAGTTCGCCGATGTTGGCCGAACCGGCGACGAAGCCATCGCGCATCATCAGCAGGCAGTAGATCGCCTCGTGCACGCTGGCCGCACCCAGCGAATGGCCGGACAGCGCCTTGGTCGAGGACAGCGGCGGCACCGCATCGCCGAACACTTCGCGGATCGCATTGAGCTCGGTGACGTCGCCCAGCGGCGTGGAGGTGCCGTGGGTGTTGAGGTAGTCCAGCGGGCGATCGACGCCCTGCAGCGCCATCTTCATGCAGCGCACCGCGCCTTCGCCGGACGGGGCGACCATGTCGGCGCCGTCGGAGGTCACGCCATAGCCGATCAGCTCGGCATGGATGTGCGCGCCGCGCGCAACGGCGTGGTCGTAGTCCTCCAGCACCAGCATGCCGCCGCCGCCGGCGATGACGAAGCCGTCGCGGTCCTTGTCGTACGGACGCGAGGCGCTGGCCGGGGTCTCGTTGAAGCTGGTCGACAGCGCGCCCATCGCGTCGAACATCACGCTCATCGACCAGTGCAGATCTTCGCCGCCACCGGCGAACATGATGTCCTGCGCGCCATGGCGGATCATGTCCGCGGCAGCGCCGATGCAGTGCGCCGAGGTGGCGCAGGCGGCCGACAGCGAGTAGCTGACGCCCTTGATCTGGTAGGCCGTGGCCAGGCAGGCCGAGACGGTCGAGCACATCGTGCGCGGCACCATGTACGGGCCGACCTTGCGCACGCCACGTTCGCGCAGCAAGTCGACCGCGCCGATCTGCCACTCGCTGGAGCCGCCACCGGAACCGGCGATCAGGCCGGTACGCAGATTGCTGACCTGATCGGCGCTGAGCCCGGCATCGGCGATGGCATCGCGCATGGCCAGATAGGCGAAGGCCGCTGCATCGCTCATGAAGCGCTTCTGCTTGCGGTCGATCAGCGCGTCCAGGTCGAGGTCGACGCGGCCGCCGACCTGGCTGCGCAGGCCCGCTTCGGCGTGGTCGGCCAAGGCGGTGATGCCCGAGCGCCCTTCGCGCAGCGCAGCCGAAACGGTATCCAGATCATTGCCGAGGCAGGACGTGATGCCCATGCCGGTGATGACGACGCGACGCATCAGAAGCTCCCGGTTTCAGTGAACAGGCCGACGCGCAGGTCGCGCGCGCTGTAGATTTCGCGGTCATCCACGTACATGCGCGCGTCCGACTGGGCCATCACCAGCTTGCGGTTGATGACACGGCTGATATCGATCTCGTAGCGCACCAGCTTGGCCTCCGGCAGCACCTGGCCGGTGAACTTCACTTCGCCACAGCCCAGCGCGCGGCCCTTGCCGGGGGCGCCCAGCCAGGTCAGGAAGAAGCCGGTCAGCTGCCACATGGCGTCCAGGCCCAGGCAGCCGGGCATCACCGGGTCGCCGATGAAGTGGCAGCCGAAGAACCACAGGTCCGGGCGGATATCCAGTTCGGCGCGTACCATGCCTTTGCCATGCGGTCCGCCGTCCTCGCGGATGTCGGTGATGCGGTCGAACATCAGCATCGGGTCGTTGGGCAAACGGCCGGCGGCGGTGCCGAACAGTTCACCGCGTGCGCTGGCCAGCAGCTGTTCGCGGTTGAACGCGTGGAGACGGGTCATGAAGCACAATCCTGGAAGCGGGGAAACAGGGAAACAAGCGCTCGAGGATGCCCGTGGAAACTGCGCCGATCAAACATTTCAACCGTACGCAACCGTAGTGTTTTCAATGGAATACGCGCATCCTGTTGATGTGCAACGACCATACTTCGGCGTGTGGCCCGTCCGGCACGCCCCCGCCCTTTCCGCCTGACATGACCCGACTGCGCAAGATCATCCACGTCGACATGGACGCGTTCTACGCGTCGGTGGAGCAGCGCGACGATCCGTCACTGCGCGGCAAGCCGGTGGTTGTGGCATGGCGTGGCGCGCGTTCGGTGGTGTGCGCGGCCTCGTACGAGGCACGCGTGTTCGGCGTGCGTTCGGCGATGCCCGCCGTGCGTGCCGAGCGCCTGTGTCCGGATGCGATCTTCGTGCCGCCGGACTTCGCACGTTACAAGGCGGTGTCACAGCAGGTGCGCGCGATCTTCCTGCGGCATACCGACCTGGTCGAGCCGTTGTCGCTGGACGAGGCCTACCTCGATGTGACCGAGCCGAAGAGCGGCATCGAACTGGCCACCGACATCGCCCGCACCATCCGCGCGCAGATCCGCGAGGAAACGAACCTGACTGCTTCAGCTGGCATCGCGCCAAACAAGTTCCTGGCCAAGATCGCCTCGGACTGGCGCAAACCTGATGGCCAGTTCGTGATCCCCCCGCAGCGGGTGGACGCGTTCCTGCAGCCGTTGCCAGTGAACCGGGTGCCCGGCGTCGGCAAGGTGATGGAAGGAAAACTTGCCGCGCGCGGCATCGTCACCTGCGGCGATCTGCGGCAGTGGGCGTTGATCGACCTGGAAGAAGCATTCGGCAGCTTCGGCCGCAGCCTGTACAACCGTGCACGCGGCATCGACGAGCGGCCGGTGGAACCGGACCAGCAGGTGCAGTCGATTTCCTCGGAGGACACCTTCGCCGAAGACCTGCCGCTGGAAGACCTGGGCGAAGCGATCGTGCAGCTGGCGGAGAAGACCTGGAAGGCCACGCGCAAGACCGAACGCGTCGGCCACACCGTGGTGCTGAAACTGAAGACCGCGCAGTTCCGCATCCTCACCCGCAGCTTCACCCCGGAGCGCCCGCCGGAATCGATGGAAGAACTGCGCGACATCGCGCTGGCCCTGCGCGCCCGCGTCGACCTGCCGGCGGAGACGCGTTACCGCCTGGTTGGCGTCGGGCTCGGCGGCTTCCGCGAGAAGGAGCCGGTGGTGCAGGGGGAATTGTTCGAGCACGACATGAACAAACCCACAGATACCTAATCATCAAACAGTGGGGTCAGAGCCCGTTGCGCAGCAACGGGCTCTGACCCCGTGCCGACCAACGGTCGGCACCCACCATCAGCAGCAGGTTCCGACAGATAGCGGGAAACTGTCGAAGGCGGGGTGGGTCCGGTTGCGGGGGCGTGAGCCGCATGGATGCGGCGACCGAGCTTACATGGGTGAGGGCGCTTTGCTTGCGAAGCACTGCTTCGCAAGCGCCCGAACGCACAGCCGCCAGCGGCTGGGCCGGGCCCCG
>NZ_JCAFVQ010000005.1:0-174422 GCF_059372535.1 Stenotrophomonas sp. YJH_SMC_43 | reverse complement strand
GTTGCGGGGGCGTGAGCCGCATGGATGCGGCGACCGAGCTTACATGGGTGAGGGCGCTTTGCTTGCGAAGCACTGCTTCGCAAGCGCCCGAACGCACAGCCGCCAGCGGCTGGGCCGGGCCCCGGAGGGGGACTTGCAGCGCCCCCCGCAACCGGACCCACCCCGCCAACCCTCAGGAGACCAGCTTTTGCTGTTGCTTCGGCTGTTGCCGTTGCATTGAGCAGGTGCAGGGCGCAGCCCTGCAAAAGAAAACTTCCTACCTCACGGCCACTGCATCTCGCCCTTGGCCACCTTCGCACTCAGCTCCAGCGATGCGACGCCATCCAGCTTCGGGTAGCGCGACTGCATTGCTTTCACCAGTGCCGCACTGTCCTTGGCCTTGGCCGCCTCGGCATCGAACGCGCGGATGTAATCTGCGGTGAAGCGCAGCGCACTCGAATCCAGTGCGGCACCCGGTGCGTAATGCCCCGGTACCACTACTTTCGGCTTCAACGCCTGCAACCGCTGCAGGGTCTGCAGCCAGTCGGTGTGCGACTTCGGCGTCTGCGTGTCGGCCATCCACACGTGCTCACCGGCCACCACCGGAATGCCACCGACGATCGCACGCAGCGACGGCACCCACAGCACCGTGCGGTCCGGGGTCGGTCCGTCCAGGCCGATCAGCGGCAGGCGCTGGCCTTCCAGTTGCAGGGCATCGCCATCCAGCACCTGCGGCACCACGATGCGGGCCGGCACGTCGGCACCCATCTTCGGGCCCCAGTAGGCCAGCTTGCCGGCCTGTGTCTGCTGGATGTGGGCAACGGTCTGCGCGGTAGCGACGATGCGCGCCTTCGGGAACGCATCCTGCAGCGTGGCCAGGCCGAAGTAGTAGTCCGGATCGCCGTGGCTGATGTAGATCGTGGTCAGCTGCTTGCCGCTGGCGCGGATCAGCTCGACCAGCTTGCGCGCGTCGCTGGCGCCAAACTGCGCATTGACCAGGATCGCATCGTGGCGGCCTTCGATCAGTACCGAGGACACCGAGAACATCGCCTGCGGGCCGGGATGGAAGGTCTGCAGGTGCAGCTGGGATTTCGTCGCCGCCGTCGGCGCCGTGGTGGCCGGGGCGGCCAGCAGCGGCGCACTGGTGAAGCTGGCGGCCAGGGCGAGGGGAAGCAGCAGGGCAGCGGTACGCATGGGAATTCCTTGTGTAGAGCCGGGCCAATGCCCGGCTGCATGTTCGCGTAGAGCCGAGCGCGGGCTTGGCTCTACATGGGACGTGCGTGGATCAATACGCTGCGGTGATGATCTGCTTCGGGTACTGGTGCGCTTCCAGCTCGGCGACGAACGCTGCACCGTAGTCGGCGTAGCTGATGCGGCTATGGCCGCTGGCATCGGCCAGGAAGGCCTTGGGCTGCACGCGGTACTGGCCGCGCTCTTCGCCCGGGCCGATTTCTGCGGCCGGCGAGAAGAAGGTCCAGTCCAGGTCGTCCACTGCCTGCAGGCGGTTGAACGCCTCGCGATGGGCCAGCGCGTACGGCTTGTAGGCCTCCGGGAAGTCGGGGGTATCGACCAGCTGCACGCCGGGCGCGACTTCCAGGCTGCCGGCACCACCGACCACCACCAGGCGCGGTACGCCGGCCTTGCGTGCGGCGGCGGCCAACTGCGCGGCGACCTCGCCCACACGGCCGATGTCATCGCCGGGGCGCGGGCCGTAGGCACTGGCCAGCACGTCGTGGCCGGCAATGGCGGCGACCAGCGCATCCAGGTCGTCCAACGAGGCGACCACAGGATGCGCACCGGCCAGTTCAGCCGGAAGGTCCTGCGCGCTGCGCACGATGACAGTGAGTTCGTGGCCGCGGGCCAGCGCGTGGCGGGCGATCTGGCGGCCGATATTGCCGGTGGAACCAACGAGGGCGATTTTCATGGCAGCACTCCGTGGGGCGGTGTGGGGGGGGAATGGGGCCACTCTAGGCTGCTGCAGTTGATCGAAAAACAGCGTATAACGCGCTTGTTTGTTGCATGAATCGAGCATATGGACCGACTGACCGCCATGACCGTGTTCGTCGAGGTGGCCGAGCGCGGCAGCCTCACCGCCGCCGCCGAGGTGCTGGACATGTCGCGGGCGATGGTCTCCCGCTACCTGGCCGAGGTTGAAGGGTGGCTGGGTGCGCGCCTGCTGCACCGGACCACGCGCCGGATCAGCCTGACCGGCCCCGGCGAGGCGGCGCTGGCGCGCTTCCGGCAGATGCTGGCGATCGGCGAAGAACTGCAGGGCGAGCTGGCCAGTGATGATCCCGAGCCGCACGGCACGCTGCGGGTGACCGCCAGCGTGTCGTTCGGGCAGAGCCACCTGGCACGGGCCGTGGCCGGCTTCGTTGCGCGCCATCCGGCGGCACGCATCGAGCTGCTGCTGGTCGACCGCACGGTGAACCTGGTGGAAGAGCGGGTGGACCTGGCCGTGCGCATCGCGCGCCAGATCGACCCCAGCCTGATCGCACGGCGCCTGGCCACCTGCCGCTCGGTGTTGTGCGCGACGCCGTCCTACCTGCAGGTGCGTGGCACGCCGACCGCCCCCGAGCACCTGGCCGCGCACAACTGCCTGACCCACCATTACGTCGGTAAAAGCCTGTGGCAGCTGCACCGCGATGGACGTTCGCTGTCGGTGGCGGTGGGCGGCAACATCAGCGCGAACGAGGCCTCGCTGCTGCTGGAGGCGGTGCGGGCCGGTGCCGGTATCGCCATGCTGCCGACCTACCAGGTGGCGCCGCTGCTGCGCAGTGGCGAGCTGATCGAACTGCTGCCCGAATTCAGCCTGGACGAACTCGGCATTCATGCCGTGTACGCGTCACGGCGCCAGCAGCCCGCTATCATGCGGCGATTCCTGGATTTCCTGGGCGAGTGTTTCGCCAGCCCGGCCTTCCAGGATCTGGATTGGCGCCCACCGGGCAAGGAGAACACATGAACCATGGACAGGCCTTGATCGACCACAACCGTGCTGCCTGGGACCGCCAGGCCAGCGAAGTGCGCGAATGGTCGCGCCCGGTGGAAAGTTCAACGATTGCCGCCGCGCGCGAAGGCCGCTGGCAGGTGCACCTGACGCCCCGCGCGCTGCCGCTGGACTGGATGGGTGATGTGCGCGGCCGTCGCATCCTGTGCCTGGCCTCGGGCGGTGGCCAGCAGGCACCGGTGCTGGCCGCTGCGGGCGCTGACGTCACCGTGTTCGACCTGTCCGACGGGCAGCTGGAACAGGACCGCAGGGTCGCTGCGCGCGATGGCCTGCAGCTGCGCACCGTGCAGGGTGACATGCGGGATCTGCACGTGTTCGCCAACGACAGTTTCGACGTGGTGTTCCACCCGATCTCGAACCTGTACGTGCCTGACGTGCGCCCGGTGTGGACCGAATGCCGCCGTGTGCTGGCACGCGATGGCATGCTGATGGCCAGCTTCTACAACCCGGTGCTGTTCGTCGGTGCGCGCGATCCGCAGCTGGATGCACAGGGCCTGATCCGGCCGCAGTATGCCATTCCCTATTCGGACCTGGAAGACCTGCCGCCGGCCGAGCGCGAGGCGAAGCTGGCACGGGGCGACGCACTGACCTTCGGCCACAGCCTGACCGAACTGATCGGTGGCCAGCTGGATGCCGGCTTCATCATCGATCGCTTCATGGAGGACTGGCAGCCGCAGCCGCGTTTCCTGATCGACCGTTACCTGCCCACGTTCCTGGCTACCCGCGCGCGCCGGATCGGCTGAGGCGGATCGGTGCAAAAACCAGCGGCGTACAATGGGCGGCCCCACGTCATGCAGGTGCCGTCCCTTGTCGTATCCGTATCCGCTGGTCGTGTTCGATCTCGATGGCACGCTGGTCGACAGCGCTGCCGATATTGCCGAAGCGCTGAACCGCACGCTGGAGGACATCGGTGTGGCACGCGTACCGGAAGCCACGGTGCTGGGCTGGATCGGCGACGGTGTGCGCCGCCTGGTCGAACAGGCCGTGCATGCCGCGGGTCGTGAGGTCGACCTGGCCGAGGTCATGCCGGTGTTCATGGTGCACTACCGCGAATGCCTGCTGCGTAGCCCGCGCCTGTTCGATGGCGTGGGTGAAGCGCTGGCGCAACTGCGTGCACGCAACGTGCCGCTGGCAATCTGCACCAACAAGCCCGAAGCGCTGGTGCCACCGCTGCTGCAGCACCTGGGCATCGGTGATGCGTTCGCGCTGATACTGGGCGGCGATTCGCTGCCGCAGCGCAAGCCCAGTGGCGAACCGCTGCGGCACATCGCTGCGCACTTCGGGCTGCCGGTGGACGCCTGCCTGATGGTGGGTGATTCGTTGACCGACTACCGCGCCGCCGAAGAGGCAGGCATGCCGATCGCGCTGGTGCGTTACGGCTACCCGCGCGGCCTGGACATGGTCACCGCGCATGCGGTGGCGGTGATCGACGATCTGCGTGAATTGCCGGGGTTGGCCGCCGGCGTCCCGGTGTAGAGCCGAGCCCATGCTCGGCTGCTTTGCTGCCTGAGCCGAGCATGGGCTCGGCTCTACAGAGAAAGCGCCGGGAATGCCCGGCGCGTTTCCTCATTTCGGCTGGTAACGCACGCTCAACTGGTACTCACGGCCGGGCTGGTTGAACCACGCCACGGTCTCGTAGTTGCGGTCGAACACGTTGGCGGCACGCGCCAGCAGCGACCACTCCGGCGTCAGCGCGTACTCGGCGCGCAGGTCCAGCGTGCCGTAACCGCCAACCTTCACCGAGTTGCTGGCATTGTCAAAACGCTTGCCCGCGCCCTGTACGGTCAGGCCGGCGCGGAAATCGCCGAAGCGACGGTCAATGTCCAGGCGCGCAGTCTGCTGTGCACGGCGCGGCAGCCAGTTGTCAAACTGGGTACTGCCGTGGGTGCGGTTGCGCGGGTCGGTGTAGCTCAGCTGCGCGTTGATGTCGAAGCCGGCCAGCAGCACGCCACCGGTCAGCTCGGCACCACGGATGCGCGCCTTCTCCACCTGCTGCATTTTCATCGTGGACGCATCGTAGGTGATCAGGTCATCGATGCGGGTTTCGTACACATCCATGCCCCAGTGCCAGCCCTGGCCCTGCTGCGAAACGCCGAGGTTGGCGCTCTTGGACTTCTCCGGATTCAACGTCGGCACGCCGCTCCACGGGTCGTACAGGTCGCTGAAGGTCGGTGCCTTGAACGCGGTGCCGTAGCTGGCGTTGACGCGCAGGCCGTGGCCCAGTTCCATCGCCCAGCCAACGCTGCCGGTGGCGTGGTTGCCGAACTGCTGGTTGTCGTCGTTGCGGGCGCTGGCCTGCAGTTGGTGGCGGCCGAAGCGGCCCTGGTACTGCACGAACACGCCGGTGTTGCGGCGGCTGTCGACGAGATACCCGGCGCTGCTGCCGTCCAGATTGTCTTCGCTCCAGTCCACGCCGGCACTCAGCAGCTGGCCCTCGGCCACACCGAAGTCACCCTGCAGCGAGGCGCTGTCACGATGGGTCTGCGCGCTGCCAAACACCCCCGGTGCGCCGAAGTTGTCGGACTCATTGTCGCTGCGGCCGACGTTGGCGGTGAACGCCAGGCGCTCCGACGGGGTGTAGCGCACCTTGCCGGCCAGCACCTGCTGGCGGGTCTCGGAGTAGTTGTAGTAGCCGTCGTAATGGTTCTTGCCATCGGCGCGCAGTGCGCTGCCTTCCACGTTCCACTGGTCGTTGAAGCTGTAACCGCCGCGCAGGCTCTTGGACAGGTTGCGGTAGCCGTCGCGGTCGTGCTCGTCGGCAAAGCAGCCCGCGGTGAACACCGAGGAAGAACCGCGGCAGGCATCGATGCCGTCGGAATGCTGGTAGGCGATGTCGGCACCGAACCAGCCGCGCTCGGTGCCGCCACCAATGCCGCCGCTGGCTTCGCGCAGCCCGTTGCTGCCGCCGCCGAGCTGGAAGTGCGGAGCGAAATCGCCCTGGTTGCGGCGGGTGAAGATCTGGATCACGCCACCGATGGCGTCGGCACCGTACAGACTGGACTGCGGGCCGCGAACGATTTCGACGCGCTCGATCTGCGCCAGCGGCAGGTCCTGGTACATGGCCAGGCCGAGGTCGGCACTGTTGATGCGCACGCCGTCGACCAGCACCACGGTGTGGCCCGAGTTGGTGCCGCGCAGGAACAGCGAGCTCTGCTTGCCGAGGCCGCCGGCATTGGTCAGGTTGATGCCGGCGCGGCCGCGCAGCAGCTCCTGCAGCGAGGTGGCCTGGCTGGATTCGATCTGCGCGCGGTCGATCACCTGCGCCGGCGCGATACTGTCCTGCAGCGCGATCGGGGTGCGGGTGGCGGTGACCAGGATCTGGTCGAGCGCAGTGGTGTCATCGGCGGCCTGGGCCAGCGCGGGCAGGGTGGCCAGCACGGCCAGGGACAGCATTCGGGACTGCAGCTTCATGGGGGACTCCAGGTGCCACGCACGCCCGCGTGGCGAAGGGGAGGAGCCGCGAAGGCAGGCATGCGCCGACGCCGCAGCGCAGGCTGCGGTCATCCAGCGCCATGCCCACCGCATCGCGACCTGAGGCTTCCGGGCCGGTCTCCGGGCTTGCCGCCGGGTGGCCTGGGGCCACCGTCCAGGCGCCTTCCCATGCCTGCGGCACAGTGGCGGTGTTGCCTGGAACTGACGTGCTTACCGTTGCGGGGGCAGCGCCGGCCTGGCGTGGAATCACGCGTCACCGGCTTCCCGTTTCAACCTGCCGGCCACGGCCGCAGGTCACCTGGAAGTGCGCGCAGTCTACGGCATCGCAGGCGGCCCGTAGCGCCGCGCGTGCTCGACTGCCTTTGCCGTGCCTTTAGAATGGCCCCTTGATCCCGTGGTGCCGTTGCCGATGTCCGCCTGTTTTCCGCTGTTCCCGCGTCGCCTGTACAGGACGCGCGCATGATCCTCGACCTGGTCCGCCATGCCGGCAACGGTCGCGATGAGTTCCTCGATGGCCGCAACGATCCGCCGCAGCTGGCCCGCCTGCCGCAGGAACTGGTCGACGCCTACGCCGCGCAGCCCTGGGAGCGGGTGATCAGTTCGCCACGGCTGCGCTCGCTGCACACGGCGATGGCCCTGGCCACCCCGCGTGGGCTGGACGTGGAAGCGGACGAGGAATGGGAAGAGCTGGATTTCGGCGATTGGGACGGGCAGTCGCTGTTCGACCTGCCGGAGGATGCACTGGCGGCCTTCCACGCCGATCCGCATGCATTCCCGCCGCCCAACGGCGAAAGCTGGGGCCACTTTGAACGGCGCATCGCGCGCGCGCTCGATCGCCTGCTCGATGAGGACGATCCGGTGCCGACGCTGGTGGTCAGCCATGGTGGCCCGCTGCGCATGGTGCTGTCGCAGGTCTGCGGCCTGCCAATGTCGTTGTGCTGGGCCCTGCGCATCGACCACGGCACGCGCCTGCGGGTGTGGCTGGAACGCGGTGAGGTCGGGCTGGTGGGCGAACTGCTGGAGCTGCAGCAGCCCTGATCTGCTCTTGTAGAGCCGAGCCATGCTCGGCTGCACTTCGATCAGAACAGCCAGCCGAGCGTGGGCTCGGCGCTACAGAAGGGCGCGGCTCAATCCTCGTCCGCGCCCTCGGCAACGCTGTCTTCAGCGTCATCGTCGGCATCGAAGCGCTGCTCATGTACCGGGCCCGACGCCGGGCCGGCTGCCTTCAGCGGATGCGCGGCGATGCGCGCTTCATAGTCCTGCACCAGCGCATCGCGCTGCGGCTCGCTCAGTTCCTGCCAGTGGCAGTCCAGCAACGCGCCTTCCAGGGAATACAGCAGGTTCAGGCTGGGCTTGAAGCCCGCGCGCTTGACCTTGACGAAGGCGCCCACGGCACCGATCGCAACCAGGTCTTCGCGGCTGCGCAGGCCGACCTGGCGCAGCCACGCCGCACTTTTCGGGCCGATGTTGCGCAGCTTCGGTGCGCTCATCCCAGCGCCTCTACGAACACGCGGGCGATGGCTTCCAGGCCGGCCTGGTCGTCGGCATCGAAGCGGCCGACCTTCGGGCTGTCGATATCGAACACGCCGATCAGTTCATCACCGCGCAGCAGCGGCACCACCAGCTCCGAACGCGAGGCCGAATCGCAGGCGATGTGGCCTGGGAAGGCATCGACGTCGTCCACGCGCTGGGTCACGCGCTGGCTGGCGGCGGCACCGCACACGCCCTTGTCCAGCGGAATGCGCACGCAGGCCGGCAGGCCCTGGAACGGGCCGACCACCAGCTCCTTGCCGTCGTACAGGTAGAAGCCCACCCAGTTCAGGTCGGGCAGGGCGTGATAGACCAGTGCGGAGAGGTTGGCCGCGTTGGCGATGCGGTCGGACTCGGCGTAGACCAGGCCACGGGCCTGTTCCAGCAGCTGGGCGTATTGTTCCGGCTTGCTGCCGGTGAGCGAGGCATTGGCGAACATGCCTGCAGTCTAGCAAGTGCACCGGGCCGGCGATAATGCACGCACTGTTGCCCTGTTGGAGCCCATCGATGCCGTTGCCCGCTACGCTGCCGCCCGCCCTGTTCGTTACCGGCACCGACACCGAAATCGGCAAGACCGCGGCCAGCACCGCGCTGCTGCATGCACTGCGCCAGCGTGGCCTGCGCGCGGTGGGCATGAAGCCCGTGGCCAGCGGCAGCGAGGATCTGGGGCAGGGCCTGCGCAACGAGGACGCGCTGGCGCTGCAGGAGGCCAGCTGGCCGGTGCCGGACTATGCCGACCTGAATCCCTATGCGCTGCGGCAGCCGCTGGCACCGGAGCTGGCCGCTGCCGAGGACGGCGTGCAGGTGGCGCTGGCGCCGATCGTGGCCGCGTTCGAACGCCTGCGCGCGAAGGCCGATATCGTCGTGGTGGAGGGCGTGGGCGGTTGGCTGGCGCCGGTCTCGGCCACGCTGGATCAGCTCGACCTGGTGCGCGCGCTGAAGTTGCCGGTGCTGCTGGTGGTGGGCATGCGGCTGGGCTGCGTCAACCACGCGCGATTGACCGCGCAGTCGCTGCAGGCCAGCGGCGTGGAGTGCCTGGGCTGGATCGGCAACCACATCGACCCGGCGATGCAGCGGCAGGATGAAAACTTCGCCACGCTGCGGCAGCGCCTGCCGATGCCGTGCTGGGGGCGGCTGCCGCATCTTCCGGGGGCGGACGGCGAAGCGCTGAGCGCGCACCTGCTCGACGCCTGAATTGCTGAAACGCGAAATCGATGCCGGAGAGGGTAGAGTCGACTGTCAGTCGACTCGCGCGCGCAGCGCGGGATTTTCGGGCATCCGGTGAAGAGCAGTCGACTCTACCTATCAATCAGCCCGCGCCAGCTCCCGCGCAATCGCACCCAGCCGCTCCACCGCGCCGATGAAGCGCGCATCCAGCGTCTGGCAGCACGACAGCCGCAGGCAATGCCGGTAGCGCGCGCCGCGCGAATACACCTGGCCGGGCATGAACGCGATATCCTCCTGCAGTGCACGCTCGAACAGCTCGCGCGTATCCACGCCCGGCAGTTCCAGCCACAGCAGGAATCCGCCCTGTGGTTCGGTGGCGCGGGTACCGGGCGGGAAATGTTCGGCCACCAGCTGGCGCAGCCGCCCCACCTGTTCGCGATACAGACGACGCATGCGATGCAGGTGGTGCTCGTAGCTGCCCGCTTCCAGATAGGCCGCCACCGCGTCGCCAAGCAGCTGCGGCTCGCCACCGGTGGACTGGAATTTCAGCAGCGCGATGCGCTCGGCGAAGCGGCCGCCATCCAGCCAGCCGATGCGGTAATCCGGCGCCAGCGTCTTGGAGAAACCACCGACCACCATCACCCAGCCGTCGCGATCAAAGGCCTTCAGCAAGGGTGCCGGCGGTTCGCAGAACTGCAGCTCGGCATACACCGCATCTTCGATCAGTGGCAGCTGGCGCGCGTTGACCAGTTCTGCCAGGCGTTGCTTGGCCACTGTCGGCATGGTGCAGCCCAGCGGGTTGTGCACGGTCGGCATCACCACCAGTGCGGCCAGCGGCGTGTGCTCGAGCAGCGCATCCAGCGCATCCACGTCGAGCCCGTGCTGCGGGTGTGTGGGCAGTTCGATGGCCTGCAGGCCCAGGTTGGCCAACAACGGGTAGAGGTTGAAGTAGGACGGCGCCTCGATGCCCACCGCATCACCTGGCTGGGTGACTGCACGCAACGCCAGCTGCAGCGCTTCCATTGCACCGTGGGTCAGCAGCAGGCGCTCGGCGTGGGTGTGCAGGCCCATGCGCGGACCACGGCGCACGATCTGCGCCAGCAGCCGCGGCGAACCATTCGGGCGCGCGTAGGTCTCCACCGTCTGCTGGCCATGGCGCAGTACCTGCGCGGTGTGCCTGGCCAACTGCGCGCCGGGGTAGAACTGGCGACCGCGCGGGCCGGCGAAGGCCAGGTCGATCACGCCCGGGCGGCGCTGTGCTTCCAGCACGCGGGCCATCAGTACCTGCTGCAGTGGTGCAGTGGGCGCGGACGGGGTATCGCGCAGCGAACGCTCCGGCACCGACAGTCGCGGCGCCACCTCGAAACCGGCCTTGGGCCGCGGAATCACCAGGCCGGCGTCCTCCAGCTGGCGATAGGCGGCAATAACCGTGTTCAGGCTGAGCCTGCGCTGCAGGGCCATCTGTCGCAGCGAGGGCAGGCGGCTGCCTACTGGAAGCCGGCCGCCGTGGATGGCCTCGGCCAGTTCGTCGGACAGCCGTTGGTAGCGGGGTGGGATCATCGCGCTCTGGTCATCTGTATCCATCGAATTTCCCGCCATCTGGTGCTGTACCCATGATGATGGCGAGACTAGCATGTCGTTGTCGGCCGGGCTTGATCGGGGCGCGGCCGATACTTCCCAAGCGCACGGCTGGATGGCCGTGCGTCTTTTTTTTTGTGTGTAGAGCCGAGCCCATGCTCGGCTGTACCTCCGCCAACGGCAGCCGAGCATGGGCTCGGCTCTACAGAAGAGCAGCGCCGAGCATCGATCAGCCCTAGGGGAAATGCCGTCAGCGCATCGGCACCAGCGCCGCATCGCGCCGGTACAACGCCGGGAACTGCTTGCCCAGCGCGGCCAGCTTCGGTGCGTCGTAGTAGCGGATGTAGGCCGCCTGCGGGTAGTTCGTCATGTAGTTCTGGTGGTAGCTCTCGGCCGGGTAGAAGTGCTGGCCGCTGACCAGCTGGGTGACGATCGGCGCACGGTAGCTGCCGGTCTGGCCGAGCTGGGCAATGTAGGCGCGGCTGGCAGCCTGCTGGCGTGCGTCGTCAGTGAAAATCGCCGATCGGTACTGGCTGCCGTGGTCCGGCCCCTGGCGGTTGAGCTGGGTCGGGTCGTGCACTACCGAGAAGAACACCTGCATCAGCTGCCCGTAGCTGACCTGGCGCGGGTCGTAGTCGATTTTCACCGCTTCTGCGTGACCGGTACGTCCGCTACTGACGCGCTCGTAGCGTGCATCGGCGCCGCTGCCACCGATGTAGCCGGACACCGCATTGCTCACGCCTTTGACGTGCTGGAACACACCCTGCACGCCCCAGAAGCAACCACCGGCGAACACCACGCTGGCGTGGGGGGCGTCATCGCGGAACGCGGCGTCGCCCGTGGGTGCCGGTAGCGCCTGGGTCTGCGCGCTGGCTTCGAGCGGTGCCGCGATGGCGCCGTGGTCAACGAGTAGCACACCGGCGATCAATGCCGTGGCCACCAGACCTGCAACACCGGCGGCGATGCCCTGTTCAAAGGAGAGTTTCATCGTGTCCTCCCGGTTCAACCGAAGGTGAAGGCATAGGCCTGCACGCCCGCGTCGAGGAACTCGATCTCGAAGCGGTGCGGGCCGACCGTGCCGCGTTGGCGCACCAGCTGGTACAGACGGTGCTCGTTGACCACACCGCTGCCATCGGCACCGACATCGCTGCCGGCATCGACGGCAGGCAGTGGCTTGCCGTCCAACAACACGCGGAAGCGCACCGGCTTTCCTTCCTGGGTCGGCGCCAGCACCAGGTGCAGGTCGCGCGCATGGAACTGGAAGGCGATGCGGCCACCGGCCTGCTGCAACTGCGCAGCCTCGTCGGTGACGGTCCAGCGCCCCGACAGTCCCCACTGGTTCAACGCCAGGGTGGCCGGCAAGGTGTAGTCGAATGCCGCATCGTTGCGCTGCCCGCCGGGCGAGGCGAACTGCTCGGCGCGGGCGTGGCCCAGATAGGTTTCCGGTGAGCGCAGATTGCCCATGTCGGCCTGCGCGGCCACGCCCTTCAGGTCGGCGGCAGCGGGATCGGCCGGTGGTGGCAGATTCGTCTGTCCGGCTTCGGTCAGCAGGCGACGGATCATCTGTTCCGAGCGCGCATAGTTGCCTTCGCCGAACTGGTGGCCGCGGATGTTGCCCTGCGCGTCGACGAAGTACTGCGCCGGCCAGTAGCGGTTGTTGAACGCACGCCAGATCGTGTACTGGTTGTCGAGCGCTACCGGGTACTCGACCTTGAGTTGCTGCACGGCCTTCATCACATTGCGCGGGTCACGTTCGAAGGCGAACTCCGGCGTGTGCACGCCGACCACCACCAGGCCGTGGTCACGGTAGCGGCGTTCCCATTCGTGCACGAACGGCATCGCGCGCAGGCAGTTGATGCAGGAGTACGTCCAGAAATCGACCAGTACCACCTTGCCGCGCAGCTGCTGGGTCGCCAGCGGTGGGCTGTTGAGCCAGCCGGTGGCGCCGTCCAGCGCGGGCAGGGTGCCTTCCACCGGCAGCGGTGCATCGGCTGCGGCGTTGGCACCGGCCATCATCATCATCGGCGGTGCCGCCGGCTGCGCGCCGGGTACCGCATCCAGCAGGCCCTGCTCGATGCGTGCGGTGCTGACCGTCGAAAGACGGGTGAGCAGGCCGGTATCCCAGCCCAGACCAATCGCTACCACTGCCAGCAGCGCGGCTACGCCCAGCACCTTGCGCAGTGCGTCGCCGAGGCCAAGCCGCGCCTGCAGTGCACGGAACACGCGGCCGCCCACCCACACCGCCAGTGCCAGCGCGGTGATCGCGCCCAGCGCATACGCCAGCAGCAGGGTGCTGGTGCCGACGCTGGCACCGTGCAGGGCGGCGCCGGTCAGCACCAGGCCGAGGATCGGCCCGGCGCACGGTGCCCACAGCAGGCCAGTGGCGATGCCGATCAGCAGCGAGGTCCATGCGCCGCCACGCCCGGCGGCATCGGCCGCATCGGCGCGCGCGCTCAGCCGTGCGCCCACCCGCTGGAACGGTGCCAGCAGATGGTCGGCCAGTCGTGGCCACAGCAGGGCGACTGCGAACAACGCCATCAGCAGCAGGGCGATCCAGCGTCCAACCTGGTTGGCCTGCGCCACCCATTGGCTGCCCACGGCGGCGAGGCTGGCGACCACGGTGAAGGTCAGTGCCATGCCCAGCAGCAACGGCAGCGTGCTGCGCAGGAACGGGCGGTCGGCACGCGCGAACACGAACGGCAGCACCGGCAGGATGCAGGGGCTGAGCAGGGTCAGCGCGCCCCCGAGGTAGGCAAGCAGCAACAGCAGCATCGTCAGGCTCCGGAAGCAGGGGAAGAACCGACCGGCACCCGCCAGCCATCGGCGGTGCCATCCGTGGCGCCGGGAACGAACACCATCGCCGCACCGTTCATGCAGTAGCGCAGCCCGGTCGGGCGCGGACCATCGTTGAACACATGGCCGAGGTGGCCGCCACAGCGGCGGCAGTGCACCTCCACCCGCAGCATCCCGAAGGTGACGTCCCGGTCTTCGCCGATGGCGTTGTGCAGCGGCGCCCAGAAGCTGGGCCAGCCGGTACCGCTCTCGAACTTGGTGGACGAGGAGAACAGCGGCAGCGCACAACCGGCGCAGGCGAAGGTGCCCTGGCGGTGTTCCTTGTTGAGCGGGCTGCTGTAGGGGCGCTCGGTGGCCTGCTGGCGCAGTACGGCGTACTGCGCCGGGGTCAGCTGCTGGCGCCACTGTGCATCGCTGTGCATGACCTCGAACTGTCGCGACGGGCGCGCTTCGGCGGCCGCCGGGGCGGCGCGGCTGCAGGCCCCCAGGCCGAACAGGCCGGCGGCGGTGGCAACACCGCCCAGGCCCAGCAGATGGCGGCGGGACAGGGACATGGCGTACTCCGGGAAGGGGCGACGGGGCCATGCTGCGCCCGCCCGGGTCAACGAATCCTCACGCAGGATTCAATTTTTCGTGAGGTATCGGCGGCCGTCCCGCGCCACAATGCAGCCAGCCTCCCCACTGGCCCCGAGCTGCCGATGTCGACCAAACGCGTGCTGATCGTTGAAGACGATGCCCACATCGCCGACCTGCTGCGCATGCATCTGGGCGATGAGGGTTACGACGTCGCCCATGCCGCCAGTGGCGATGCCGGCCTGCGCCTGCTTGAGCAGGATGGTCCGTGGGATGCGCTGGTGCTGGACGTGATGCTGCCCGGCGTGGACGGCCTGCAGGTCTGCCAGCGTGCACGCGCGATGGCGCGCTATGTGCCGATCATCATCATCAGCGCGCGCGGCAGCGAAACGCAGCGCATCGTTGGCCTGGAACTGGGCGCGGACGACTACCTGGCCAAGCCCTTCTCGATGCCGGAACTGGTGGCACGGGTGCGCGCATTGCTGCGCCGCGCCGAGGCGATGGCGCAGAGCGCACGCATCGATGCCGGCGCGATCGAGCTGGGTGGGCTGCAGCTGGACCCGGTTGCACGCACCGCCTCGGTGGACGGCAACGCGCTGGAGCTGACCCCGCGCGAGTTCGACCTGCTGCTGTTCTTCGCCCGCCATCCAGACCAGGTGTTCGCACGCATGGAACTGCTCAACCAGGTCTGGGGCTACCAGCACGATGGCTACGAACACACGGTCAATACCCACATCAACCGACTGCGCAGCAAGATCGAGCCCGATCCGGCCAATCCGCGGCGGCTGCTGACGGTGTGGGGGCGCGGCTACAAGCTGGTCGACCCGGCCGGGGCGGCGGCATGATCAAGCCGAACCTGTGGCAGAAGCTGGCAGCGGTGATCGCCGCGCTGATGCTGATGTGCTGCATGGCGCTGCTGGCACTGCAGATGCGTGCCAACACCCGCCACGAGCAGGAGGTGGTGCAGCGGCTGTCGCTGGGCCTGGCCGAGCACATCGCCCAGCGCAGCGAGCTGATGGATACCAGCGGCATGCGCGACGCCGCGGTGCGCGCGCTGTTCGGCCAGTTGATGGCGGTCAACCCCAGCGTCGAGGTCTACCTGCTGGACGACCAGGGCCGCATCCTCGGCCACGATGCGCCCAGTGGGCACCTGGTGCGCAACCGGGTGGACGTGGCGCCACTGCGCCGCCTGCTGGCCGGTGCGCCGTTGCCGATCCTGGGCGATGACCCGCGCAGTGCGGATGGGCGCAAGGTGTTCAGTGCAGCACCGCTGATCGTGCAGGGCCGGCAGGCCGGCTATGTGTACGTGGTGCTGGTCGGCGAGCACCGGCAGATGCTGGCCGACGATCTTGCCGCCGGCAGCCAGTGGAACACCACCTGGTGGTCGGTGGTGCTGGTCGGCAGCCTGGGCCTGCTGGCCGGGCTGGTGGCGTTCTACTGGGTGACCCGCCCGCTGCGACGGCTGACCCGGCGCATCCAGGCGTTCGACATCGACGCACCCACGCCATTGCCGCCGCCGGAGCCGCTGCGCCCCGGCGAGCGCGACGAACTGGTGATCCTCGAACACGCGCACGCACAGATGGCGCAGCGGCTGGGAGAGCAATGGCAGCAGCTGCGCCAGCAGGACCTGCAGCGCCGCGAGCTGGTCGCCAACATCTCCCATGACCTGCGTACGCCGTTGTCGTCACTGCACGGCTATCTGGAAACGCTGGCATTGAAGGACGCCACGCTGTCGCCGGATGAGCGCCGCCGCTACCTCGGTATCGCGCTGGCGCAGAGTGCCAAGGTAGGTCGGCTTGCGCGTGCACTGTTCGAGCTGGCGCGGCTGGAACATGGCGAAGTGCGCCTGGAGTGGGAAGTGTTCGCGCTGCCGGAACTGCTGCAGGACGTACTGCAGAAGTTCGAGCTGGCCGCGCAGGCGCGCAACCAGCGCCTGCACGCCGGGTTCCCGCCGGGCCTGCCGCTGGTGCGTGCCGATCTGGGCCTGGTCGAGCGGGTGCTGACCAACCTGCTCGACAACGCGTTGCGGCATGCGCCGGAGGGTGGCCGGATCGAGGTGTGCCTGCGCGCGACGCCGGACAGCGTGGAGGTGAGTGTTGCCGACGACGGCCCCGGCGTAGCCCCCGCGCTGCGTGCGCAGCTGTTCCAGGCGCCGGCCGCGCTGGGCGCACGACGCGGTGACAACGGTGGCCTCGGCCTGCTGATCGTGCAGCGCATCGTGCAGCTGCATGGGCGCCGGATCGAACTGCGCGACAGCGAGCGGGGTGCGCTGTTTGTGTTTGCCTTGCCGCGCGCGGAACCGGCGGTCTAGCAGGTCGTCTCGCCCTCCACGGCACCGCCGCTTTCCAGTGGCAGGTGCAGGCGGATACAGGCACCGCCCAGTTCGGAGTCGATCACTTCAACGTGGCCGCCATGCTTGTCGGCCACCACCTGCACCAGCGCCAGGCCGAGGCCGAAACCGGGGCTGCCCGGATCCAGCCGCACATAGGGTTGCAGCACCTGGCCGCGCAGTTCGGGCGCGATGCCGGGGCCGTCGTCCTCCACCTGCAGGCACAGCCAGCCATCGTTGACGGTGCTGGCGATGCGGATCTGCCGCCGCGCGTAGCGCAGGGCATTGCCGAGCAGGTTGCGCAACGCCAGTTCCAGCATGTGCCGGTTGACGTTGACCAGCCCTGCCGGCGACAGCGCCTGCTGCACGGGCATCGGCAGCGGCGCGAACTGGGCCACCACGCCGCGCACCAGTGCCGCCAACTGCAGGCGCTGGCGGGTCAGCTGGTGACAGCGACCGAGTGCGGCGTACTCGACGCCGGCGTCGGTGAGGTGCTGCAGCCGATCGACATCGGTGCGCAGGCCGCCCAGCGCGTCGCGCTGTATCTCGTCCAGCGCAGTGTCCTCCAGGTCGGCCAGGCCGAAGCGCATCCGTGCCAGCGGCGTGCGGACCTCGTGTGCCACCGCCTGGGCCAGCACGCGCTGGCTTTCCAGCAGCTGCTGCAGCTGCTCGGCCATGTGATTGAAGGCATTGGCCAGCGGCCGCACCAGCGCGGTGCCGGCGCGTGGCGCGCGCGTGTCCAGCTGGCCGTCGCGCATCTGCCGGGCGGCCTGGGCCAGCTGCGAGACGTCGCGCCACAGGCGGTAGACCATCACGTACATCGGCAGCGCCACGGCCACCATCAGGATCAGCAGCAGGATCGCCACGCCGGACACTTCGCTGTCCTGCCACCCCTCATCGGGCAGTGCTTCGTCCAGTGGCCCGAGCATCACGGCATAGTCGCTGTCACCGATCCGCTGCAGGCTGCGCATGTGTTCGAGGTCGATCTGCACCCGGCCGTTGTTGAGCGGCGGTCGCTGGCTGGCCGACAGCTCTTTTTCCGCCTCGGCCAGCGGCACCATCCGCAGGGCATAGGCGAAGTCGGCGTCGAGCCCGCGTGCCAGCGCCGGCCATTGCTCGCGCGGTGTTTCCGCGAAGCGTTGCTGCAGCAGCGCATGGGTGCCACGCATCTCGGCCAGCAGGCTGGCTTCGGTGCGGTCTTCCAGCAGTGCATCCCAGGCCCACAGGCCCAGCACGATCAGCAGCAGGTGGGCGACCAGGAAGCCGATGCCGTAGCGCAGGAAGTGGAAGGCGTGGCCGCGCATCGCCGAAGGCGTGCGCTTCATCCCCATGCCGAGCGGCTGAACAGGTAGCCGCGTCCACGCACGGTCTTGATCCGCTCCGGTTGTTCAGGGTTGTCGCCCAGCTTGCGGCGCAGGCGCGAGATGCGTGCATCGATCGAACGGTCCAGGCCATCAAAGGCGATGCCACGCAGGCCGCGCAGCAGTGCATCGCGGTCCAGGATCTGGCCGGCGTTGCTGGCCAGCAGGAACAGCAGGTCGAACTCGGCCGTGGTCAGCTCCAACAGGCCGCCCTGCAGGTGCACATTGCGGGTGGAGGGGTCGATGTTCAGCTCGCCAAAGCGCAGGCTGCCGTCGCGCGGTTCGACCCGGCGATGGCGGCGCAGGTGCGCACGCAGGCGGGCCAGCAGCACCCGCGGTTCGATGGGTTTGCCGATGTAATCGTCGGCCCCCAGCTCCAGTCCCAGCACCTGGTCGATGTTGTCGGTGCGGGCGGTCAGCACACAGATGATGCCGTCATAGTGGGGCCGGATCTGCCGACACACTTCGAAACCATCCTGGTCGGGCAGGCCGACATCGAGCAGGACCAGGGCCGGCTTCTCGGCCAGGATCCGGGCCACCGCGCGCTCACCACTGCGCTCATGGGCCACCTGGTAGCCATGCCGCTGCAGATAGTCGCTGACCATCGTACCCAGGCGGGCATCGTCTTCGACCAGTACGATATCCAGCATTTTCAAGGCCTCCGTGGGGCATACGTACCGCCACGGCACGAGCGCGGCGATGCTATCCCAGCCTTCGGGCCACCCGGGTCCAGGGGGCGGGCGCCATTCAGCCGGGGTTGCTGGCGCGCGGGCCGGGCCTCAGGCCTGGCAACAACTTGGCGTCCAGCATAGCGTGTTGCCGTTACAAAACGTTACCTTCGTGATACGTCTGGTGACCATCGCTGACAGCAAAGCGACTGACGCGGGGCAGGTGCGGCGCCGAGCATGGAGTCTCCTCCGCTCCGCGTGCCGTTCCCATGTCGCCCGCCGCCCCCTGCCTGCTGAACCCGTCCCGCCGCTGCCGCTGCGGAGGTGCCCGATGAGCGGCGTGGTCGGCGCCTGGCTGCCCCCCGCCGAGGACGAACAGCTGCTGCAGCAGCTGGCGCCGATGCTGCGCGCCCTGCAGCAGCGCGGCCGGGGCCGCATCGGCTACTGGACCGACGCCGAGGCCGGCCTCGCGCTGGGCCACTGCCGGGCACCCACCGATACGCCGTTGCAGCCGCTGAGCTCGGACTGCGGCCGTTACGTGCTGTGCCTGGACGGCCGGCTGTACAACCGTGGCGACCTGCAGGCGCAGCTGCGCGATCTGCCGCGCAGCTGCAGTGATGCCCGGCTGCTGCTGCAGGCGATCGTTGAATGGGGCGTGGTGCGCGCGCTGTCGCGTGTCGAAGGCGCCTTCGGTTTCAGCGTATGGGACCGTGAGTCGCGCGCGTTGTGGCTGGCGCGTGATCCGGTTGGTGAGCGGCCGCTGTACTACGGCTGGTTCCAGGGCCAGTTCCTGTTCGCCTCGGAAATGAAGGCGCTGCAGGCCTTCGCCGGCTTCGCGCCGAGCATCGACCAGGATGCGCTGAGCCTGCTGCTGCGCCACGACTATGTGCCGGCGCCGCACACCATCTACCGGGGCATCCACAAGCTGGTGGCCGGCGCGGTGCTGCGCGTCGATCTGGATGACCACGCTGCCGGCGGTTCCAGCCAGGCGACGGAAGGGGGGACGCGCTACTGGTGTGCACGCGATGCGATGCAGCGTGCGCTGCAGGAGCCCCTGCAGCCAACGCCGAGCCTGGAACAGGCCACCGACCAGCTGGAAGCCGTACTGCAGAAGGCCATTGCCGCACGCATGCATTCGCCATTGGCGTGTGGCGCGTTCCTGTCCGGCGGCACCGACTCGTCGCTGGTGACCGCGATGATGCAGGCCCAATCGACCTTGCCGATCGAGGCGTGGACGGTCGGTTTCGACGATCCCGGCCATGACGAAAGCGATTGGGCCTCGCAGGTCGCGCGCCATCTGGGCGTGCAGCATCATCTGCACCGGATGGATGCGCGGCAGGGCCTGGACCTGCTGCAGCGGCTGCCGCAGGTCTGGTGCGAGCCGTTCGCTGATGCCTCGCAGCTGCCGACCCTGCTGGCCAGTGAACTGCTGGGTGCGCGCAAGCCGGTGGCGCTGACCGGTGACGGCGGCGATGAGCTGTTCTTCGGTCACCCGAGCTATGGCCGCGCGCTGCGCAATGCACGCCTGTGCGGTGGCCTGCCGGACTGGGTGCGCGACCTGGCACGGCGCAGCGGCAACCGCATGAACGTGGAGCGTGGCCGCCTCGGCGGTTGGCGTGCGCTGGTGGCCGAGGTCGCTGCCAACGATGTAGAAGGGCATTACCTGCAGCGCGTCACCCGCTGGCGCCAGCCGGCGCAGGTGGTGCTGGGCGCCCGCGAGCCGCTGACAATCTTCCAGCAGCAGGACACGGCGCTGCCGGCCGAGGCGCGCATCCAGCTGCTGGATTTCCGCATGGACCTGGCCGAAGGCATCCTCGCCAAGGTTGATCGTGCCGGCATGGCAGCGGGCGTTGAAACGCGTGCGCCGCTGCTGGACATGGAGGTGGTGCGCTTGGCCTGGCGCCTGCCGCAGCATCTGAAGTACCACGACGGCGAGCACAAGCGGATTCTCAAGCACCTGCTGGCACGCTACCTGCCCGAGCCGCTGGTGTACCGCCCCAAGCGCGGTTTCGGTCCGCCGATGGCACGTTGGTTGGCAGGCCCGCTGCGCGATTGGGCGGAGGCGCTGCTGGATCCGCAGCTGCTGCGCAACCAGGGCTGCTTCGATGCGGCGCGCGTGCGCGGTATCTGGGAAGCGTTCCTGCGCGGCGAGCGCAAGTGGCACACGCACCTGTGGAACGTGCTGATGTTCCAGGCGTGGCACCAGCACTGGCACGGTGGTCGCGGGCGCTGAGGTTCCTTTGCGGTGTGTTCTGCGTGGCGTGTGGCGGATTCGTTCTGCGTGGCGCAGGGCGGAGACCCTTGCGTACGAATGTCCTCCGGCGCCGGCCGTTGGCCGTCACCTCCCCCTTTACTTCGTACGCAAGGGCCTCCGCCCTGCGTTCGGAGTTCGTCGGCGCCTCGTTGAAAGGCGGCCACGAGCGCTGCGCTTTACCTGCCCCCGACGGGGCCCATCAGCTCGCAGAGAAGTGAGACGAGGAAGCGCTCTTCAATCCAGACAACGGGCAAAAAAAGACCCGGCAGAGGGAGGGATCTGCCGGGTCCGGATTGCGTGGGGGGAGGGACCCACGCAATGAGCGTTGCGTCGCGTCAGTGGTTGTTCGCGTCCGCCGTTGATTCGTTGTAGCCCTGTGCCAGTTCGGACCAGGCCTTGCTGGCCTGCAGGCCGAGCCCGACGATGTCCTGCTGGGCCTGACCCAGCCGCTGCAGGTTGTCCTGCCACAGTTGCGCGCCCTTGGAGAGCGTACCGGCCGCGTCTTCACTGCGGGCCAGTTCGCCCAGCCAACCGCTGGTCGCGGTCAGGTTGCGCTCCATCACCTTCAGCTGCACGCCGAACATGCTTTCCGCGTTCTCCAACGCCAACCGGTTCGCGCGCGTTGCCGCGGCGGCGAGCTGGCGGGTGGCATCACTGAAGCGATCGCTGAAGGCGGCGGCCATGGGGCATCAGGAAGTGGCTTGATGCATTGCAGCATACGCCCTTGATGCCGCATTGCAACAAAAATAACAAAGGCGCCCAAGGCGCCTTTGAAAAACCTTTCAGATCAATGGGTTGATCAGATCTCGGGGCCGCGGTAGCGGCAGCCCGACGTGCAGGTTTCGTGCACGGTGATCTCGCTCAGCGCTGGCAGGCTGGGCTTGAGCTCGTTCCAGATCCACACCGCCAGGTTCTCGCTGGTCGGATTCTCCAGGCCGGGGATGTCATTGAGGTAGTGATGGTCCAGGCGGTCGTAGATCGGCTGGAAGGCCGCCTTCACGTCGCCGAAGTCCATGATCCAGCCGGTCTGCGCACCCGGCTCGCCCTCGACCTTCAGTTCCACCCGGAACGAGTGGCCGTGCAGGCGCGCGCACTTGTGCCCCGGCGGCACGTTGGGGAGGCGGTGCGCCGCCTCGAGCATGAAGACTTTGAAGATTTCCATGGCGCGATTGTACGCCGCAGGTGGCCGGCCATCCTGAGCGGATGTTGGCCTTTCGTGAAGCAACTCTTTCCATCCGGATGAAGAGATGATAGTTTCTCTTATATCCGTATGAAGAGATGTTATTGGCCGGACCCCGGCCAGGCATGGACTACTGCGGAACTTCGTCGTCCTTACCACCTCCCCACATCGTCATGCCCAAGCACACCCTGCTCGTGGCGGCCCTGGCCGTCGCTCTGGCCGCGCCTTTGCCTGCCGCCGCCGAAACCTCCGCCGATGCCAGTGGCGAAGCCAGCACCCTGGCCGCCGTTCGCGTCACCGGTTCCAACATCAAGCGTACCGACACCGAGGCCTCCAACCCGGTGCAGGTAATCGGCCGCCAGCAGCTGGAACAGACCGGCAAGGCCACCGTGGCCGATGTGCTGCGTTCGATCTCGGCCAACACCGGCAACGCCAGCAACGAAACCACCAACAACGGTTGGGCCTCGGGCTCGGCCGGCATCGGCCTGCGCGGCCTGTCGCAGAAGAACACGCTGGTGCTGCTCAACGGCCGCCGCCTGGCCAACTACGGCTTCCCGGCCGGTGGCCTGTCCGACACCTTCGTCGATCTCAACGCGCTGCCGCTGGTGGCCGTCGAGCGCATCGAAGTGCTCAAGGACGGCGCCTCGGCGGTGTACGGCTCCGATGCCGTGGCCGGCGTGGTCAACATCATCACCCGGCAGAACTTCGAAGGCGCCGAGATCGGCGGCAGCTTCGGCGGTGCCGACCAGGGCGGCCTGCACGAGCAGAACCTGAAGTTCGTCGGCGGCCTGGGTGATCTCGACACCGATGGCTACAACATCCTCTTCAGCCTGCAGGGGTACAACCGTGAGCGCCTGGACCAGGACGAACGCAACCTGACCAGGAGCGGCATCTACACCGACAAGCCGGGTGGCCGCTGGAACGGCTGGTCGGCCAAGGGTGCGCGCTACCTGGTCAACGGCGTGTCGGTACCGATGCTCGACGCCAACGGCAACTGCCCGGCCGGCACCACCCGCGTTGCCAGCGCGCCGATTGATGGCCTGTCCGGTGACACCTGCGGCTTCAACCAGGCGCCGTTCACCACGCTGATCCCCTCGACCAAGCGTTACCAGGCCTATGCCAACGGCACCTTCCGCCTGAACGACAACGTCGAGGCCTTCGGCGAAGTGCTGTACAGCCAGATCAAGAGCGCCGCGTGGTTCGGCAGCAGCCCGTTCTTCACCCTGGAGAGCGGCCGCTTCGCACTGAACGCCAACAGCGGCCTGGCCGAGCCGGTGTCGTCGCTGCTGCCGGCCAACAATCCGTACAACCCGTACGGCCGTGCGATCCCGATCGAGTACACGTTCTTCGACCTTGGCGGCACCATCAAGACCAACCGATCCACGGCCTATCGCGGCGTGTTCGGCCTGCGCGGTACCACCGCCAACTGGGACTGGGAAGTGGCTGCATTCGGTGCGCGCAGCAGCGAACGCGAGAGCGTGTCCGGCGGCTTCGCCAACCGCTGGGCGCTGGCCGATGCGCTGGCCACGGGCAGCTACAACCTGCTCAACCCGGCGGCGACGCCGCAGTCGGTGCGCGACTCGATCAACATCGCCACGCTGCGTCCGGCCGAATCCAAGCTGCAGGGCATCGATGCGAAGATTTCCGGCAGCCTGGGCCACACCTGGGCCGGCGAGATCGGCTTCGCTGCCGGTGCCGAGTGGCGCCGCGAGAAGCTTGATTCCAACAACCCATGGCAGATCGATGCCGGTCTGCAGGTGCGCCCGGCCATCGCCGAAGTGCACGGCAAGCGCCAGGTCAGTGCGGCCTATGCCGAAGTGAACGTGCCGCTGGCCTCGACGCTGGAGCTGTCCGCCGCCGCGCGTGCCGACCATTACGATGATTTCGGCGATGCCTTCTCGCCGAAGATCGGCCTGCGCTGGCAGCCGCTGGACTTCCTGCTGGTACGTGCATCGGCCTCGAAGGGCTTCCGTGCGCCGTCGCTGTCGGAGAACTCCAACAGCACCAGCATCGCCTACGGCAGCGTGGTCGACCCGCGTGATCCTGACGTGCCGGGCTCGCGGCAGAACCCGACCTTCTTCACCGTTGGCAACAACGAACTGAAGCCCGAGCGCACCAGGAGCGTGAACTTCGGCGTGGTGCTGTCGCCGTGGACCAACACCAACCTGAGCGTGGACTACTACCGCATCCAGCTGGACAACCTGGTCGGCACCAACAACACCCAGACCCTGGTCAACGACAACGTGGCCGGCGCGGTGCAGCGCGATGAACGCGGCAAGCTGCAGGCGGTCTACAACCGCTACCAGAACCTGAGCGAGCTGAAGACCTCGGGCATCGACGTCGAGCTGCGCCAGCGCATCCCGACCGCAGCACTGGGTGACTTCACCGTGTCCTCGGCCTACACCCACGTGCGCGACTACCGCCGCCCGACCGTGGTCGGCGGCCCGCTGGTGGATTACGCCGGCAGCAACCTGGGCGCGACCCTGCCCAAGGACAAGGCCACCACCACGCTGGACTGGAAGTACGGTGATTTCAACGCCGCCGTGACCTGGTACTACACCAGCAGCTACCGCCAGGAAGCCAGCACCGCCGCCAAGGCCGTGCAGCAGCGCGTC
Organism: Stenotrophomonas sp. YJH_SMC_43; assembly: GCF_059372535.1. Classification (NCBI taxonomy): domain Bacteria; kingdom Pseudomonadati; phylum Pseudomonadota; class Gammaproteobacteria; order Lysobacterales; family Lysobacteraceae; genus Stenotrophomonas; species Stenotrophomonas sp. YJH_SMC_43. The sequence continues at coordinate 149,956 of NZ_JCAFVQ010000005.1, read as the reverse complement.
GGCAGCTACAGCCAGTACGACCTGTACCTGGCCTACACCGGCATCGACAAGCTGACCGTGTACGCAAAAGTCCAGAACCTGGCCGACAAGACGCCGCCGTACGACGCCTCGTTCCCGGGCATCCGCGCGCCGTACGACTTCAGCCAGTACGACCTGCGTGGCCGCTACTTCACGCTGGGCTTCGATTACCGCTTCTGATCCATCCGCCGCGGCCGGTCACCTGAAGGGACCGGCCGCGCGACTGTCTGCCGTTGTGTTCCAGGGGAGTCACCGTGTCCTTGCATCGCCGTGCCGTTCTTCCGTTGCTGCTTGCCGCCGCCACCGCACTGTCCTCGCCGCAGCCGGTGCAGGCACAGAGCGCGTACTTCTTTCCGCAGGTCACCGACGCAGCGGCGTTCGATGCAGCGGTGCCCACGCCGGAGCAGTTCCTCGGCTACCCGATCGGCAGCCGTTACACCCGGCACGACCAGCTGGTGGCGTACTTCCAGGAACTGGCGAAGCGTTCCGACAAAATCAGCGTGCGCGAGATCGGTCGCAGCTATGAGGGCCGCCCGCTGCTGATCGCCACCGTCACTGCTGCAGGCAATCATGCGCGGCTGGAGCAGATCCGCCAGCAGCACGCGACCCTGGCCGATCCGGCGCAGCCGCGCAGCGCCGCCGGTGACAGCCCGGTGGTGGTATGGCTGGGCTACAGCGTGCACGGCAATGAGACCTCCAGTGCCGAAGCGGCGATGCTGACCGCTTACTACCTGGTGGCCAACCGCAGCGCGGAAATCCAGCAGTGGCTGCAGCAGGCGGTGGTGCTGTTCGACCCGGCGCAGAACCCGGACGGCCGTGATCGTGCCGCCAACTGGCACAACGCCTGGGCCTCCGACCCGGCCTCGGCCGACCCGGCCGACAAGGAGCACGTCGAGCCGTTCCCGCAGGGCCGCACCAATCACTACTTCACCGATCTCAACCGCGACTGGCTGGCCCTGACCCAGCAGGACTCGCGGCCGAAGGTGGAGGTGTTCCACCAGTGGTACCCGAACGTGCAGATCGACTTCCACGAAATGGGCAAGGACAGCACCTACTACTTCGAGCCTTCGCCGAAGAGCATGCACAGCCCGCTGATTCCGGCGGCATCGTATGAATTCAACAAGACCCTGGCCAAGTACCACGCTCAGGCGCTGGATGCCTTGGGTTCGCTGTACTACACCGGCGAGAATTTCGACAATTTCTCGCCGGTGTACGGCTCCACCTACCCGGACTTCCATGGCGCTGTCGGCGTGACCGTCGAGCAGGCCAGCTCGCGCGGTCGCGTGCAGGAATCGGTGAATGGCCTGCTGACCTTCCCGTTCACCATCCGCAACCAGGTCGCCACCGGTCTGGGCACGGTGCGCGGCGCGGTGACCGAACGCAACGGCCTGTTCGACCTGCAGAAGCAGTTCTTCCAGAGCGCGTTGAAGCAGGCTGCGCAGCAGCCGGTGAAGAGCTTCGTGTTCGGCGACGCGCATGACCCGGCACTGACCCGTCGCCTGCTGGAGCTGTTGCTGTTGCATCGCATCGAGGTGCGCGCGCTGGATCGTGCAGTTACTGTCGATGGGCAGCGCTTCGATGCCGGCAGCGCCTACGTGGTGCCGGTGCAGCAGGCGCAGTTCCGCCTGGTGCATTCGATCTTTGCCGAAACGCCGCCGATCAAGGGGGATGTGTTCTACGGCAGCACCAGCTATGCGATCGCACCGGCCTACGGTGTGGCCTTCGCCGGCAGCCGCAGTCGTATCGAAGGTGGCGCCCGCGTGGCCGCGCTGCCGGAGGAGCAGGGCGCGGTCTTGGGTGGCCAGGCCGGCTTCGCCTATGTCATCGACTGGCGCGACTACAACGCCGGGCGTGCGCTGGCGGTGCTGCAGGCCAAAGGTTTGAGCACACGCGCAACGTTCCAGCCATTTACCGCTTCGACTGCACAGGGCGAGGCCGATTTCGCCGCTGGCAGCATCGTTGTTCCGGTGGCCGGGCAACCGCTGCAGGGCGCGGCGCTGCTGGATGCGGTGAGTGCTGCTGCACGCGATGCCGGCGTACGCGTACATGCGTTGTCCAGCGGCCGCAGCCGCGAAGGCATCGACCTCGGCAGTGATGGCGTCAAGGCGCTGCGCAAGCCAGCGGTGGCACTGGTGATGGGCGAGGGCGTGGCCGCCACCGAGATCGGCTCGGCCTGGTTCCTGCTCGACCAGCAGCTGCACCTGCCGGCCAGCAAGCTGGATCCGCAGCAGCTGGGCAAGGTGCCGCTGGACCGCTACACCACGATTGTGTTGTCCGGCGGTACCTATACGGGCGTCGATGCCACGGCAGTGGCTGCACTGAAGCGCTGGGTGCAGGCCGGTGGTTCGCTGGTGACCTACGGCAGTGCCTCGAAGTGGGCGATCGAACAGAAGCTGGCCGACGGCGAGAAGCTCGGCAAGGAAGAAGACGCTGCTGACGAAAGCCGCCGCGCGTTCGGCGACCAGCGCGACATCGCCGCGATCGAGCGGGTGAGCGGCAACATCCTCAGTGCCGATGTTGATACCAGCCATCCGCTGGCATTCGGCGTGCCGCGCCGGCAGCTGGCGATCAACAAGGAGAACACGGTGACGCTGCAGCCGAGCACGAATCCGTTCTCGACGGTGGTGCGCATTGATACGCCACCGCGGGTGAATGGTTACCTGTCCGAGCGCAACCGTACGCGGGTGGCGGGCAGTGCATGGTTGCTGGTGTCGGCGCAGGGGCAGGGTAACGTTGTGCTGTTTGCCGATGATCCGGCGCACCGCAAGTACTGGCACGGGACGGACCGGCTGCTGATCAACGCGATCTTCTTCGGGAATCTGGTGAATCCGAGTAAAGCGCGGGGTTGAGGCGTTTGGCGCCGAGTCGTTGTTGTGCTTGGGAGGCAGGGGGCCTCAGCCAGGACACGCCGTGAACCCATCCATGGGGGCTCGATGGCGCCATCCTTGGCGCCAACGGTCCTGGCTGAGGCCCCCTGCCTCCCATGACAGTTTCCTGCGGGCGCGGACGCATCAGACCCCAAGGCGGGAGCAAGGGCAAAAGCAAAGGCAAAGGCAAAGGCAAAGGCAAAGGCAAAGGCAAAGGCATAAGGCAAAGCTAGGAATTGCGGCTTCGGCTTTTGACTTTGAATTTGAATTTGATCTTTCTTCTCCCGGCTACCCGGCGGGAGAAGAAGGCGCGGGCAATGCTTGAAGCGGATGGGCGTGGGGCCAGCGCAAAACCGTGAGGCGCATGGATGCGCCGACCGAGCCCCCATGGATGGGTTTACGGCGTGTTTTGCGCTGGCCCCACGCCCATCCGCCCTCAGCGCAGCACACCGCCGGCTTCTACTCACGGTAGCCAGCAACAAAAAAGGACGGCGCGTCAGCGCCGTCCCTCGATAAGCCCCCGCGCAGCGGGAGACGTCATCCATTTCAGCTGGGATCAGCCGGCGCGACCGCCGCCGTTGCCACCCTGGCCACGACCACGGCCGCCACCATTGCCACCACCGCCACGGCGCTGGCCCTGACCCGCGCCCGCACCGGCACGCTGCTGGCCATGGCCACCGCCCTCGCGACGGCCGCCTCCGGCCTTCTTCGGGCCGGCATGCGCATGGCGCGGCGCATCGCCGTGCGGACGGCGTGCGTGGCTCTTGCGCGGTGCGCGCTCGCCGGTATCGTGCTCGGCCTTGCCCGGCGCACTGTTGCCCCAGCGGATCGGCGTCTGCAGCTCGAAGCCCGGCACATCACGGATGTCCATGTCGCGGCCCAGCAGGCGGGTAATCGCACGCAGCAGCTTCACTTCGTCCTGCGCCACCAGCGAAATCGCCTGGCCGGTGGCACCGTTACGGCCGGTACGGCCGATGCGGTGCACGTAGTCCTCGGCCACCATCGGCAGATCGAAGTTGATCACCTTCGGCAGCTCGTTGATGTCGATGCCGCGCGCGGCGATGTCGGTGGCCACCAGCACGGTCACGCGGCCGGCCTTGAAGTCACCCAGTGCACGCAGGCGCTGGCCCTGGCTCTTGTTGCCATGGATCGCCGCGGTCTTGATGCCGGACTTTTCCAGGAACGTGGCCAGCTTGTCGCTGCCGTGCTTGGTACGTGCGAAGACCAGGGTCTGCTCGCGGCTGTCCTGCGCCAGCAGGTGCAGCAGCAGGTCGCGCTTGCGGCTGCCATCGACCGGGTGCACGCGGTGGGTGATGGTCTCGGCCACGGTGTTCTTCGGCGTCACCTGGATCTGTTCCGGGTTGCGCATGAACTCCAGCGCCAGCTGGCGGATGTTGTCCTCGAAGGTGGCCGAGAACAGCAGGGTCTGGCGGTTCTGCTTCGGCAGCTTGGCCAGGATGCGCTTGATCGACGGCAGGAAGCCCATGTCGAGCATGCGGTCGGCTTCGTCCAGCACCAGCAGTTCAATGCCGGACAGGTCGATGCTGCGACGCTCCAGGTGGTCGATCAGGCGGCCCGGGCAGGCCACCAGCAGGTCCACGCCACGGCGCAGGATGTCCAGCTGGTTGCCCATGCCGACGCCGCCGTAGATGCAGGCGCTGGGGATGCGCAGGTACTTGCTGTAGCCGCGCAGGCTGTCGTGCACCTGGGTGGCCAGCTCGCGGGTCGGGGCCAGGATCAGCGCGCGCGGCTTGCGCGGGCCACTGCGCACTTCCTGCGAGGCGGTGCCCAGGTGCTGCAGCAGCGGCAGGCCGAAGGCGGCGGTCTTGCCGGTGCCGGTCTGTGCGCCGGCCAGCAGGTCGCGACCGGCCAGCGCCAGCGGGATCGCCTGCTGCTGGATCGGGGTCGGGTTTTCGTAGCCCTGCTCGGCAAGCGCACGCAGCAGGAAGGGCGCCAGGCCCAGCGATTCAAAAGACATTGAGATTGCTCCAAGTACAAGAAACGCCTGTCCAAACGGACAGACGGGGGCAGATCAAACTGATCGGCTGACTCGGAGCGTTCCCGTGAACCGCGCTGCGAGAATTGGGTGCAGCCGGCACGAAGCGCAGGCTGGAATGCGTGACGAACGGCGTCGGAGTGGGGGCGGGCGAAGAGGGCGGACCCTGGTCGCCGGCGATCCCGGAGGGAAACGGACGGCCGCTGCAGACCCCGCAAGTCTAAACGATGTTTGAGACTTCACGCAAAAAGGCCTGTTCAGGTAAGGGGCTCTCTGCAGGGCTGCGCCCTGCACCCGCAGACGCCCGAGCCAAGGCCAGAGCAACGTCAGAAGCCGGGTTCCTGCGGGTAGGCGGGGTGGGTCCGGTGGCAGGGGGCGCTGCAAGTACGTCCATGTAAGCTCGGTCGCCGCATCCATGCGGCCCACGCCCCTGCAGCCGGACCCACCCCGCCTTCGACGGTTTTCCGCGATCTGTCGGATCTCATTCGATCAGTTTCGATGTCTGATCGATTTCGACGGTGAATGATGTGGATGTTCGATCCGTCATCGGGAAATTGTCGGGGGTGGGGCGGTGTGGGTGGGCAGGACCGTTGGCGCCATGGATGGCGCCATCGAGCCCCCAGGGACGGGTTTACGGCGTGTCCTGCCCACCCACACCGCCCCACCCAACTCACAGGAAACCAGAGCCGCTTTGGCATTTGACGTAGCCCTGGCTTGACGCAGGTGCAGGGCTGCAAGCCCTGCCGACCCCCCACTACGGTAGGGTGGACCGATGCCGCGCTGCAGCTTGGCGCCGCCGCAGATTTGATTACACTTGAAACTTGTTTGCCCACGACTCCGGACACCCACCCATGAAGCTTGGTTCTTTGAAGGAAGGCGGCCGCGACGGCACCCTGATCGTCGTCTCGCGCGACCTGCGCCACGGCGTGCGCGCCACCGGCATTGCCGCCACCCTGCAGCAGGCCCTGGAAGACTGGAGCCACATCGCGCCGCGCCTGAACGCCCTGTATGAATCGCTCAACGCCGGCGACGCCGATGGCGTGTTCGACCTTGACCCGCAGGCACTGGCCGCGCCGATGCCGCGCGCCTATGAGTTCGTCGATGGCAGCGCGTACCTGCCGCACGTCGAACGCGTGCGCCGTGCCCGTGGCGCCGAGGTGCCGGAGAGCTTCTACACCGATCCGCTGATGTACCAGGCCACCAGTGCCGGCTTCCACGGCCCGCGCGATGCGGTCAAGGTGGTCAGCGAGGACTACGGCATCGACCTGGAAGCGGAGATCGTGGTGATCACCGACGACGTGCCGATGGCCGCCACCCCGGAGCAGGCGGCGGGCCATATCCAGCTGGTCGGCCTGGTCAACGATGTCTCGCTGCGCAACCTGATCCCGGGCGAGCTGGCCAAAGGCTTCGGCTTCCTGCAGTCCAAGCCGCGTTCGGCGCTGTCGCCGGTGTTCGTCACCCCGGATGAGCTGGGTGCGGCCTGGCAGGACAGCAAGGTGCACCTGCCGCTGCTGACCCACATCAACGGTAAGTGGTTCGGTGCGCCGGAAGCGGGCGTGGACATGCAGTTCAACTTCGCCGAGCTGGTCGCGCATGCGGCCAAGACCCGTCCGCTGGGCGCCGGCACCATCGTCGGCTCGGGCACCATCGCCAACGAAGACACCAGCAAGGGTGCATCGTGCTTCGCCGAGCAGCGCGTGGTGGAAACTCTGCGCGACGGCAAGCCGAGCACACCGTTCATGTCCTTCGGCGACGTGGTCCGCATCGAGATGCTTGATGCCGCGGGCAACAGCATCTTCGGTGCGATCGAGCAGCGCATCGAACAGGCGGCCAAGCCCTGAGCATGGAGGCGGCGATGGAGATCCTGGTTGACGACGGCCCGGTCGACGACGGCATCGTGCTGTACACCTACTGGCGATCCAGCGCCGCCTACCGCGTGCGCATCGGCCTGGAGCTGAAGGGCCTGGCCTGGGAGGCGCGGCCGGTGCACCTGGTGCGCGAGGGTGGCGAGCAGCACCTGGACGCCTATCGCACGCTCAATCCGCAGCAGCTGGTGCCGACGCTGCTGCATGACGGTCAAGTGCTGACCCAGTCACTGGCGATCGTGGAATATCTGGATGAGCGCTTCCCGCAGGTACCGCTGCTGCCGGCCGACGCCGCCGGCCGCGCGCGGGTGCGGGCGCTGGCCCAGCTGGTGGCCTGCGATATCCATCCGATCAACAACCTGCGGGTGATGCAGTACCTGGAGCGCGACCTGCAGCTGCCGGCCGACGCCCGCGCGCAGTGGACCCTGCACTGGATGGCCGAAGGCTTCCAGGCCATGGAAACGCTGCTGGCCAACAGCGGTGACACAGGCACGTTCTGCCACGGTGATCGTCCGGGCCTGGCCGACCTCTGCCTGCTGCCGCAGCTCTACAACGCACACCGCTTCGGCCTGGACCTGACGCCGTACCCGACCCTGCGCCGCATCGAAGCGGCCTGCCAGGCGCTGGACGCCTTCGACCGCGCCCGCCCGGAAAACCAGCCCGACGCCGCCTGAACCCAAAAAAAGGGGCGGAGTGGATTACGTCGTAAATGCATATACGACTTAATCCCCTCCGTCCCCTTCTTGCAGCAGTTGCGCGAGATCATCGCGGAACAGCGCATAGGCCTGTTCGCGGCGGGCGCCATCGCCCTGCCGCAGCACCCACGCCGGATGCACGGTGGCGTAGCCGCGGGTGCCGTCCTCCAGCGTGTGCCAGCGTCCACGGTCGCGTGACAGATTGACATCACGGCCAAATACCGAGGCTGCCGCGGTTGCGCCGAGGCAGACGATGACCTGCGGCCGCACCCGCGCGATCTCGCCCATCAGCCATGGCCGGCAGGCCTGGATGTGGCGGCTTTCCGGACGCTTGTGCAGCCGGATCTTGCCGCGGCGCTCATGGTGGAAGTGCTTCACCGCATTGGTCAGGTACAGCGTGGCGCGATCGATTCCCAGCTCGGCCAGGGCACGATCCAGCAGCTGGCCGGCCGGGCCGGCGAATGGCTGGCCGCGCAGATCCTCGACGTCGCCCGGCTGCTCGCCGACCACCATGATCGGGGCATCGGCCGGGCCTTCACCGAACACCCCCTGCGTGGCCGCTTCCCACAGCGGGCACTGGCGGCAGGCCAGCGCCTGTTGGCGCAGTGTCTGCAATCCCTTGGCGTCGGCGGCGGGCATTGGCGCCAGCGCCCGCGCAGGTATCTTCCGTTGCGGTGCCTGCGCGGGCCGGTCATGCATTTCCTGCACGCGATCGCCCGCATCGCGCACCAGGCGCGGCAGCAGCTGCGCCTCGGGCAGGTGGCGCCAGTACTTGGCCGGCATCTCCTGCATCATCATCCGGGTATTGAGCCGCGCCGGATTGAAGATGCTGGCGTAATAGGTCTGCCACAGCGCCTCCCGTGCATCCTCTGCCGGGGCGTCCTCGCGCCGTGCGCCGGGGCCGAAGGCCAGCGCTTGTCCATCCCATGCCACGCTGCGTGACGGCGTCAGGATGGCCCAGTGCATGCCGGTGAAGCGGCGCGCGAAAAACGGCGCCACCCGATCGACGATGTGGTGCTGTGGCTCGAACCACGCGATGAACGCCTCGGGCTGGCCGGGCACCTCGCGGAAGCGCACGAACGCCTTCATCTTGTGGGTATCGCGGCGAACGGCCTGGGCGAGCACGGTTGCGCGCAGCACGTCGGCATCGGCGGGATTCGACAGCACCGAGCGCTCGCCATGGGTGATGCGCCACAGCAGCCGGTACAACAGGGCCATGCGCTGCATATCGCGGTGGCACAGGCAGGTGGCCGCCAGTTCAAGGAAGTCGCGCGGTACGTTCGGCACGCCGGCATCGGCCAGCACGGGCGCGGAGCTGACCGCCGGCGCATCCAGCAGTGATGCGTCGCTGCCCTCCAGCCAGTCGAGCTGGTCCGGTGCGATGCCGCGCAACAGGGCTTCGCGGGCACCGTTGCGCCAGGCCTCCAGCGACCACGGCGGGTCCACCCGCAGCGACCAGCGCTGTGCGTCAGGCTGACGGTGGGGCATCGAACAGCGATCCCTGACGGGGCGGTGGGGCCAATTGGGCGCGCAGCGCCGCCGGATCGTCCAGCGCCCTGCGCGGGTGGTGGTCGGCCAGCAGCACGAATGGCAGCAGTTTGCTCATCGGCGCCTTCAGGCGTGCCACATCGGCAACTCGCAGGCGACCGTGGCGGCGCGCCATCAGCACCCGCTTCACATTGCGCACGCCCAGCCCGGGTACGCGCAGCAGCATTTCCTTCGGCGCGCGGTTGAGATCCACGGGGAAGCGTTCTGGGTGGCGGATCGCCCAGGCCATCTTCGGGTCGATGTCCAGATCGAGCATGCCGGCCTGGGTGGTATCGGTGATTTCATCCACGCCATAGCCGTAGAAGCGCAGCAGCCAGTCGGCCTGGTACAGGCGGTGCTCGCGCTGCAGGGGCGGCGGCTGCAGCGGCAGCTGGCGGCTGGCATCCGGAATCGGGCTGAAGGCGGAGTAGTACACCCGGCGCATGCGGTAGTTGCCGTACAGGCTGTCGGCGCTTGCCAGGATCTGCTGGTCGTTGGCGCCGTCCGCGCCGACGATCATCTGCGTGCTCTGCCCGGCCGGTGCGAAGCGGGGAGGGCGCGGACGCGCGCTGCGGGTGGACACCGGCGCGACCACCGCTGGCGCCTTGCGCGCTTCCTTGGCTTCCTCGATGCGCCAGCGCAGCTCGCCCATCGCACCGCGGATCGACTGTACGGTCTTCTCCGGTGCCAGCGCGCTCAGCCCGGCTTCGGTGGGCAGCTCCACGTTGATCGACAGCCGGTCGGCGTAGCGCCCGGCACTGGCCAGCAGTTCCGGCGACGCTTCGGGAATGGTCTTGAGGTGGATGTAACCGGCGTAGCGGTGTTCCTCGCGCAGTTGCCGCGCTACTTCCACCATCTGCTCCATGGTGTAGTCCGCATTGCGGATGATGCCGCTGGAAAGGAACAGGCCCTCGATGTAGTTGCGCTTGTAGAAGTCCAGCGTCAGCGCGACCACCTCGTCCACGCTGAAGCGCGCGCGGGGCACATTGCTGGACACGCGATTCACGCAGTACGCGCAGTCGTAGACGCAGAAGTTGGTCAGCAGGATCTTCAGCAACGAAACGCAACGGCCATCCGGCGTATAGCTGTGGCAGATGCCCATGCCTTCGGTGCTGCCGATGCCGCCGCTGGCGCGTGAGTCGCGCTTGCCCGAGCCGCTGGAGGCGCAGGAGGCATCGTATTTGGCGGCGTCAGCCAGGATGGCAAGCTTGCGGATGGTTTCCATTGCGGAAACCTACGGATCGGCGGTCTCATTGGATGAGACCGCCCCTGAACCCTTCAGAAAAAGGGGACGGAGGGGATTAAGTCGTTTGTGCCATAAACGACTTAATCCCCTCCGTCCCCTTTTCCAGGTCAGAACCCGTGGGTGATGCTCGGCGCGCCCGCCGAGAAATCGGCGTACGGGTCGTGCTCGCCACTGCTGCCTTCGGACAGGCGGAACTTCAGGGCCAGGCCATCGCGCGAGTCGGCCGCGCGCAGGGCCTCCTCCTGCTCGATGGTGCCAGCCTTGGCCAGCCGGAACAGGCACTGGTCGAAGCTCTCCATGCCTTCCTCCAGCGAGCCTTCCATCGCAGCCTTGATCTCGTGCACCTGGCCGCGGCGCAGCAGGTCGCGGATCATCGGCGTGTTGATCAGCACCTCGGTGGCCGGCAGGCGACGGCCTTCCTTGTTCTTCACCAGGCGCTGGCTGATCACTGCACGCAGGTTCAGCGCGAGGTTCATCAGCACGTTCTTGTGCGCGCTTTCCGGGAAGAAGTTGAGGATGCGCTCGATGGTCTGGTCGGCGTTGTTGGAGTGCAGGGTGGCCAGGCACAGGTGGCCGGTCTCGGCGAAAGCGATGGCGGCCTCCATCGTTTCCGCGTCCAGGATCTCGCCGATCAGGATCACGTCCGGCGCTTCACGCATCGCGTTCTTCAGCGCGTTGTGGAAGGCATGGGTGTCCAGCCCGACCTCGCGCTGGTTGACGATCGACATCTTGTGCTTGTGCAGGTACTCGATCGGGTCCTCGATGGTGAGGATGTGACCGGTGGTGGTGCTGTTGCGGTGGTCGATCATCGACGCCAGCGAGGTGGACTTGCCGGAACCGGTGGACCCCACCACCAGCACCAGCCCGCGCGGGGTCATGATGACGTCCTTCAGGACCTGCGGCAGGTTCAGCTCCTCGATGCTCGGGATGCGGCTGCGGATGGCGCGGATGACCATGCCGACCTCGCCCCGCTGCTTGAACACGTTGACGCGGAAGCGCCCGGCATCGGGCAGGGCGATGGCCATGTTGAGCTCCAGCTCGCGCTCGAACTGCGGCACCTGGCCTTCGTCCATCAGCGAGTAGGCGATCTTCTTGACCATGCCCGGCGGCAGGCCGGTGTTGCCCAGCGGATAAAGCTTCCCCTCGATCTTGATGTAGACCGGTGCTCCGGTGGTCAGGAACATGTCCGAAGCGTTCTTTTCGGTCATCAGCTTCAGGAAGTAGCCGATATCCATTGCGAATTTTCCCCAACGAAACGGCCGACGCCCGTTGCCAGCACGGTGTCGGCTTGACGACAATGGCCGTGAACCGACAACCGGTACGGCCTCCCCAATGAAACGACTTAGCTTCGCACGAATGCGCCATGGCCTGTATGTGATGGCGTTTGCATTCGCACTGTCTGCCCCCGCCTGGGCGCAGGACGGCGCACTGGAACTGGCCCAGGCCCGGCAGGCGGTCGACAAGGCCACCCAGGCCGACGCCGACCAGTACGCCCCGGACCTGATCGGGCTGGCCCGGCAGGGGCTGGAGCAGGCCCAGCGTGCTGCCGGCGACCGCCGCGAGCGCAAGAACGCCCCGGCGATCGCCCTGCGCGCCGCCGCCGATGCCGACCTGGCCCGCGTCCGCAGCGAGGAAGCCACCGTGACTGCCCAGCTGCAGCTGCGCCGCAACGAGGTCAACCAGCTGCAACGCCAGCTGTCGACCGGGGAGGACCGCCGGTGAAGCCGATGACTGCCGCAACCCTGGCCGCGCTGCTGGCGCTGCCGCCCCTGGCCGTGGCCGCCGACAACCCGATGGTGGCGCAGCTGAGCCAGCGCCTGATGGCCATCCAGGCCAATCCCGACACCGCTGAGCTGGGCGCCTTCGAGCGCATGCAGGCCCAGCAGGCCATCGCCACCTTGGACAAGGCCAAGCGCCGCGACCAGGAGCTGGCCACCTACCTGGCCGAGCGCCGGGTGGAGATTGCCGAGACCGCCGTGCGTACCGCACTGGCCGCGCGTGAGGTCGATCGCCTTGATCGCACCCGCAGTGACCTGCTGATCGAGGCCAGCCGCCGCGATGCCGCCCGTGCCCGCGAGGAGGCCGAGCAGCTGCGCATGCAGGCACAGATGCAGGCCGAGGAGGCCGAGCGCCTGCGCCAGGCCGCCGAGGCCGAAACCCTGGCCCGCCAGGACGCCGAGAACGCCTTGACCAGCGTGGCTGGCAAGCAGCAGCAGCGCCTCAGCGCCGCCCAGCAGAACGCCGCCAAGCTGGCCCGCGAGGAAGCCGAGCTGGTGTCCGGTCAGAAACTGCCGGCCTCGAAGTTCGATGGTCGCGGCGAGGTCTTCACCTTCCGTGGTGACGCGTTCACCGCCGGCGCCTCCAGCCTGTCCGGCGGGGCCCGCAACCAGGCCAAGGCACTGGCCGAATACCTGAACATCGGCAAGAAGGGCCGCCTGCGCATCGAGGCCTACGACAACGCGAACGGCGTGGGCCAGAAGCGTGCCGAAGCGCTGCGCGATGCCCTGGTCGCGGCCGGTGTCGCCAGCAACCGGATCCAGCTCGCCGGCAAGAAGGCGGCCTCCACCCAGGCGCGCTCGGCCGAGGTCATTATTGCACCGTAATTGATTGATATTGTTTGTTTTTCGTTGTGATGAGCATTCAGCCTGAACCCCGCCCCGGCGGGGTTCGGTCTTTTTGCCGCAGGGGTCTTGTACCCCGCCTTGAGCAGGCGTAGGGTCAATCGTCCGGGACGCAATGCCGCGGACCGGACGATGGGAGGGCCGGGCCGATGCAAACAGGGCGCGAACCGCAGCGAATCGACGTGCGCAGGCCAGTGCCGCAGGTCGTTGCAGGCGTCCAGGTGGCCATCGACCGGCGCTCCTCCATGAACAACGCCCCGTGCCTTGCGGCCGGGGCGTTCGTGTATCTGTCGAAGGAGGTCCATCATGTTTGAAGATCAGCCCCAGAGCGAGATCGACGCCCGTCGCGCGCGTGATCCGGAGTTCAGGGCACTCCATGACCAGCACCGCAAGTTGAACAAGAAGTGCATGGACGCGGAGTTGGGTGTACTCCCGATCGATGATGTCACCCTGGGTCGCATGAAGCGCGAAAAGCTGCTGGCCAAGCAACGACTTCTGCGAATGTACGAAACACCGCTCCCAACGACGTCCCCCACGCTTTGACGCACCCCGTCACGCCCGGAACGGCGTGACCCGGCCATCGATGGCCCCGCCGGGCGCTTCTGCCCCGGCATCGCGGCACCGCCGATGAGGCGGCCGCGCCAAGGCACCACAAGCGGTGGTGCCTTGGCCTGCAGGCACGACTCACCGATGCGGGCGGTACCGGTCTCCTCGTCGATCCGGGGCCGTCCGCATCTCTTTTTTACGGCGGGCACGCCGCTGCCGCAGCGACCTGACTTTCATCGCCATCCGTCGGATAATCATCGGTCCGGCCCTGCGTGGCGCGAACCGAAAGTCCTCCGAATGCCCATCCATTCTTCCGTCCTCGAACTCATCGGCCAGACCCCGATCGTCAAGGCCCAGCGCCTGGACACCGGCGTCTGCGAGCTCTACCTGAAGCTGGAGAGCGCCAACCCGGGCGGATCGATCAAGGATCGCATCGGCCTGTCGATGATCGAAGCGGCGGAGAAGCGCGGCGACCTGAAGCCTGGCGCGACCCTGGTCGAGGGCACCGCTGGCAACACCGGCCTGGGCCTGGCCCTGGTGGCCCAGCAGAAGGGCTATAAGCTCATTCTGGTCGTTCCCGACAAGATGAGTCGGGAAAAGATCTTCAACCTGAAGGCGATGGGCGCTGAAGTGCGTCTGACCCGCTCGGACGTGGCCAAGGGCCACCCTGAGTACTACCAGGATCTGGCCAAGACCATCGCCGAGCAGACCCCGGGCGCGTACTTCATCAACCAGTTCGGCAATCCGGACAACCCGGCCGCGCATGAATTCGGTACCGGCCCGGAGATCCTTGAGCAGATGGGCGGCGACCTCGATGCCATCGTATTCGGCTGTGGCAGCTCCGGCACCATGACCGGCCTGTCGCGCGCCTTCGCCAAACTGTCGCCGAAGACCGAGCTGGTGCTGGCCGACCCGGTTGGCTCGATCCTGGCCGAGTACATCAACGACGGCAATCTGAACGACAAGTCGGGCAGTTGGCTGGTGGAGGGCATCGGCGAGGACTTCCTGCCGTCGATCTCCGACTTCAGCCGCGTCAAGAAGGCCTATGCCATCAGCGACGCCGAGAGCTTCCACACCGCGCGCGAGCTGCTGGGCAAGGAAGGCATCCTGGGCGGTTCGTCCACCGGCACCCTGCTGGCGGCGGCCCTGAAGTACTGCAAGGAACAGACCACGCCGAAGAAGGTGCTGGTGCTGGTGTGCGACACCGGCAACAAGTACCTGTCGAAGATGTACAACGACTACTGGATGCTGGACAACGGCTTCCTGGAACGCCCGCAGCACGGCGACCTGCGCGACCTGATCCTGCGCCCGTACGGCCAGCGCGACACTGTAGTGATCGGCCCGAACGACCTGCTGACCACCGCGTACCAGCGCATGAAGCTGTATGACGTGTCGCAGCTGCCGGTGATGGACGGCGACCAGCTGGTCGGCATCGTCGACGAAAGCGACGTGCTGCTGCATGTGTATGGCGATGAGGCACGTTTCCGCGACACCGTCGCCACCGCCATGGTCAGCAAGCTGGACCGGCTGGACGTGAAGTCGCCGATCGAGGCCCTGCTGCCGGTATTCGACCGCGGTCAGGTGGCGATCGTGATGGACGGCGATGCCTTCCTGGGGCTGATCACCCGCATCGACCTGCTGAACTACCTGCGCCGTCGCGTGCAGTAAGCCGCTGATCGCTGCAGATCACCACTGAATTCCGGTTTATTTGCGTCAAAGCTCGTTAAGGCTGCGCTGATAGACTCCCGATCCTTTGACGGCGCCGCACGTCGGCGCCATTCAGGAAACGACATGTCCAACTCCTCTTCGCCCGACCGCGCGCTGGCCCTGGCTACCCTTGCCATTCACGGCGGTCAGTCGCCCGACCCCAGCACCGGCGCGGTGATGCCACCGATCTACGCCACCTCGACCTATGCGCAGTCCAGCCCGGGCGAGCACCAGGGCTTCGAGTACTCGCGTACCCACAACCCGACCCGCTTCGCCTATGAGCGGTGCGTGGCGTCGCTGGAAGGCGGCACCCGCGGCTTTGCGTTCGCTTCGGGCATGGCGGCCAGCTCGACCGTGATCGAACTGCTGGACGCCGGCAGCCACGTGGTGGCGATGGACGACATCTACGGCGGCAGCTTCCGCCTGTTCGAGCGTGTGCGTCGCCGCACCGCCGGGCTGGACTTCAGCTTCGTCGACCTGACCGATCTGGCGGCGTTTGAAGCCTCCATCACGCCGAAGACGAAGATGGTCTGGATCGAGACCCCGACCAACCCGATGCTGAAGATCGTCGACATCGCCGCGGTTGCCGCCATCGCCAAGCGCCATGGCCTGATCGTGGTGGTCGACAACACCTTCGCCTCGCCGATGCTGCAGCGTCCGCTGGAGCTGGGCGCGGACCTGGTGCTGCATTCGGCCACCAAGTACCTCAACGGCCACTCGGACATGGTCGGCGGCATGGTGGTGGTCGGCGACAACGCCGAACTGGCCGAGCAGATGGCCTTCCTGCAGAACTCGGTGGGTGGCGTGCAGGGCCCGTTCGACAGCTTCCTGGCCCTGCGTGGCCTGAAGACCCTGCCGCTGCGCATGAAGGCGCACTGCGCCAACGCGCTGGCCCTGGCCCAGTGGCTGGAAAAGCATCCGGCGGTGGAAAAGGTGATCTACCCGGGCCTGCCGTCGCACCCGCAGCATGAGCTGGCGACCCGCCAGATGGGCGGCTACGGCGGCATCGTCTCGATCGTCCTCAAGGGCGGTTTCGAGGCGGCCAAGCGCTTCTGCGAGAAGACCGAGCTGTTCACCCTGGCCGAGTCGCTGGGTGGCGTGGAAAGCCTGGTCAACCATCCGGCGGTGATGACGCACGCTTCGATTCCCGTGGCACGCCGCGAACAGCTGGGCATCAGTGATGCGCTGGTAAGGCTGAGCGTGGGCGTGGAGGATCTGGGGGATCTGCAGGTTGATCTGGAAAGGGCTCTGGGCGGCTGACCGAGGTCGCGGCCCAGCGCTCTATCGACCTGTCCACCAAAAGGGGCAGGCAAGGCATGAACCCAGGAAGTCCAAGCATGTTCAACTCTAATCAAGCGATGAGCATGGCGCCGATCACGGCGCTGCGCTCCATCTTCCACTATCGAACGCTGATCCTGGAGATGGTGAAGCGGGAAGTGATCGGGCGCTATCGTGGATCGGTCATGGGGCTCTTGTGGTCGTTCTTTACCCCTGTGCTCATGCTGGTTGTGTACACCTTTGTCTTCAGCGTTGTGTTTCGTGCGCGTTGGGCTGGGGGGTCTGGCTCCAAAACTGAGTTCGCGGTGGTTCTGTTCGTGGGCATGATGATCTTCGGGCTGTTCTCTGAATGCATCAATCGGGCGCCGTCGCTCATCCTGTCCAATGCGAACTACGTGAAAAAGGTGATCTTCCCCCTGGAGATTCTCCCGGTGGTGTCGTTGGGTGCGGCGCTGTTCCACTTTGCCATCAGCATGGTGGTCTGGGTGCTGTTCTACCTGATCCTGTTTGGTATCCCATCGATCCAGGCGCTTTGGCTGCCGATCGTGATGGTGCCGCTGCTGATCCTGTGCGTTGGTGTGTCATGGTTTCTTGCGTCGCTGGGGGTCTATCTGCGTGACGTCGGCCAGGTGATCGTGGTCGTCACGACCGCGCTCATGTTCATGTCGCCCGTGTTCTTCCCGGCAGTCGCGATGCCGGAGGAGTTCCGGCCCTATCTGTACATCAGCCCGATCACTTACTTCATTGAACAGTCCCGCGAGCTCCTCATCTGGCACGGCGGCATGCATTGGGGCATGTGGCTGAAGATGCTGGGTGTTTCCATTGTGGTCGCAGTACTGGGCTTTGCATGGTTCCAGAAGACCAGAAAGGGTTTTGCCGATGTCATCTGAAAACGCCATTGAGGTTGAGAGCCTCAGCAAGTGCTACCAGATTTACGACAAGCCCCGCGACCGGTTGATGCAGATGCTGCTGGGAAATGACGAGCGGCGTTTCTATCGAGAGTTCTGGGCCCTTCGTGATGTGTCGTTCAAGATTCCCAAGGGGCAGGTGTACGGCATCCTTGGCAAGAACGGCGCGGGCAAATCGACGCTGCTGCAGATCATCTGCGGTACCTTGGCGGCGACGTCCGGCGAGGCTAGGGTCGCTGGTCGCGTCTCGGCTCTGCTGGAGCTCGGCTCGGGGTTCAATCCCGAGTTCACGGGTATCGAAAACATCTACATGAACGCCCAGCTGCTGGGCCTGACTCGCAAGGAAGTTGACGGTAAGCTGGACAAGATCATCAGCTTTGCCGACATCGGCGATCATGTCAGCCAGCCGGTCAAGACTTATTCGAGCGGCATGTTCGCGCGACTGGCGTTTTCTGTAGCCATCCATGTCGATCCAGACATCCTCATTGTTGATGAGACGCTCAGCGTTGGTGACGCGTGGTTCCAGCACAAGAGCATGGCGCGAATGCGCAAGCTCATGGAAAGCGGTTGCACCGTGCTCTTCGTCAGTCACTCCATCGACGCAGTGCGGGCACTTTGTGATTACGCCATCTGGATCGATGGTGGCACCCTCAAGATGCAGGGAAATGTCACCGAGGTGACCAATGCCTACATGAATGATGTGTTCGTCGAGCACAACCGACTCATCTTGGAAGCGAGCCAGGGGGGGATCCATGACGAGCCTGGCAGCGTAGCAATGGCCACCCCTACTACGTCTGGGCCGGCCGACCAGGCGGGGGATGACATGATCGACGCCGAGGAGGTCACAGCCCGCACTGTGCTCAACGTTCAGGCAGTCCAGCTCCTGAATACGGACGGACAACCAACAGACCAGATTGAACAGCGCGACCAGCTTACATTGGCCATCGATGTCAAGTTCTACAAGGCATTGAAGAACGTCAGCATCGGATTCCTCATCAAGGACCAGTTCGGCCAGGAATTGACGGGCGAGAGTATCTTCAACAGCTTCCGTAAGGGAGTAGAGGTATATGCGGGGCAGCTGTTGCAGGTCAGATTCAGAGGGGCGAATTTGCTGAGAGGAGGGCAATCCTACTCCATTGCCATTCGCATCAATCAGGTCAGCCATTGGGACCGAAGCGATAACGTCGTCATATATGCCGACGAACTGGCCGCGGTCTTTGATGTGCGGACAGACAAAGATGAACCCATGTGGTTCAAGTTCAGAATGCCATTCAAGGTGGAATGCAAGTGAATCGTATGGAAGTCAGCGTAGTTTTGAACTTGCACCGGGAAGCACTTCTTCTGACACCAACGTTGCTCTCGCTTGACGCGTGCGCTCGCGAGGCCCAGGCTGCAGGTATCTCCGTGGAGCTCATTGCGGTATTTGACCGCACGGATGATGCTACCCGGGACGCGTTTAATGCGCAGCCTATGGGAGGGTTTGATCGCATCGAGACGTTGGAAGTGGATGTAGGCTCACTTGGCCTAGCTCGAAATGCGGGAATCGAGCGTGCGACCGGCGAATACATCTGGACCTCCGATTCCGATGACATCGTGTCATCCAACTCGATCGTTGCCCTGCTGCAGACCGCCCGGAGACACCCCAACCCCAAGGTGGTCGTCTTCATCGAATACCTCTGCGCATTCGGTGACCGCTACCACAATGTTCGCTACTTCGATTCAAGGTACCTCACTGCGGGGGATTTTGCGTTTCAGCATCCCTACATTTCTCGAATCTTTGTGCCAAGGGCTGCCTTTGACAGACTTCGTTACGGCGACTTGCGCGTCGCATCGGGATTCGCCTACGAAGATTGGGATTTCAACTGCAATCTGCGTGCAGATGGCTACGATATGGTTGTCGCGCCGGAGACAGTCATCTTCTACCGCCAGCGCAATGGCAGTCTGCTGAGACAGGCTGACGCTGCTTCCTCGCGCCTGATTCCTCACGGCCCATTGTTTGATCGCAGGACTTTCTTGGGCGACATGCAGCGTTCGCGCGCGGGGGACTGGGCCAGGCTCTGCCGAGAGCGCCAGAAAATATTCTTGGCGGACAACACGCAGTTGTTCACCTCATCGCCGAAGATGATGGGATACCTGAATGACGCCGTCGAACTGGAGCCGGAAATCGAGCCGTACAGGGTCGAGACAGCGGGCAGCTACAGCCCCATGCCTTGGAACCCGGCGCATTGGGGAATGCAGCTGGAGAGCCTTTATCGAATGATTGGAGATGGGCCCTTCACTGACATCGTGCTGTTGCCTTGGCTGCGGCCAGGAGGGGGGGAGAAGTACATTCTGCAGATTTTGGACGAGATTTCAGCGCAGGAGCCCGATTCGCGTTTCCTGGTTGTAGCGGGCGAATCCGTACCTCGGCATGAGTGGGTGGCACGCCTCCCTTCCGGAAGCGTGTTCATCGACATTTGCAATGCCTTCCCCTCGCTTGATGCGGGCGACCGCGATGCATTGCTCATCCGCGCATTGTTGGCGGTTTCCTCCGTTCGCGCCCGTCTACATGTGAAATCGTCGGGTTTTGCCCACCGCCTTCTGGATTCCTTCGCCCCGGTCATGAGCGCCAGCTTCCGCATTGTGTACTACCGGTTCTGCGACGGAACGTATAGTTGGGGCCGGAAGGTGCGGCGCGGGCCTTGGGGAATCGAGGTGATGAGAAAGCACCTTCGAGGATTCTGGAAAGTCGTGACAGACTGTCAGGCAACCCTGTCCGAAGATCAGCGTTTCCTTGGGCCGCTTCCCAGTTACGAGGTGGTCTATGCGGAATGCGACACGCCGCGAGCGGTTGAGTCGCAGCGTATCCCCACCAAGCGCCTCCTTTGGGCTTCACGGGTAGACCCGCAGAAGCGGCCGGAGCGGTTGGCTCAAATTGCGAGTGCCCTGAGCGATGCAGGTATCGAGGTGGAAATTGATGCGTATGGTTCGGCAGATCCGGGCGTGGACGCAAAGATGATTTTCAACGGTGGCAAGAATGTTCGCTATCGAGGGGGGTTCTCAGTCGTGTCGGATTTGCCTCTCGAAAAGTACGATGCATTCATCTATACAAGTGACTTTGATGGTCTTCCGAACATCCTGCTCGAAATGCTGGGCGCTGGATTGCCTGTGATCGCACCGGATGTTGGTGGGATTCGTGAGGCTGTCATCAATGGCGTCACTGGCAAATTGGTGAGCGGAGCTGATGAGGAATCGCTTGTCGTCGCATACGTCGATGCTGTGAAGGATATATATGGCGATTGGAGTGCCACGCTTCATGCGGGGCTTCGGGCGCGTGAACTGGTTCTGACCCAGCATGGGCCAGCTCAATTCTCTGAAAGAGTAGCCGAGGTCCTTGAACTCGCTCGTTTGAACTCCAGCAAGGCTTCTTGATGTCAATAATGTACTTCTACGCTGACGCAGAGAGTATTGATGTTCTGCGTTCTGGTCGCTCCAAGGCGCTGATGCTTGGCAGCGACTTTGGCTACGGCAATTTCGGTGATGTGCTCCAGCACGTTGGAGCTCTGTCTCGCCTGCGGGAAACCTCGGCTTTGGAGCTGGTTTCGATCTTCGCGTTGGAGGCGATCTCCAGGTTTGTCGCGGTCGACGCACTCAGGAAGATCTACAGAGTCAATGCGTTGATGTTTGTCGCCTCTCAACCTCTCCGGGCTGACGATTTGACCCGCTTGGGCCTTCAGCAGGTGCTTGTCGTCAACAATGTTGCAATGCTTCATCTCTACGGTGGGGGCTTCCTCAATGAAATGTGGGGGGACTTCTCCCTGGATATTGCCGAAAGCCTGCTTCAGAAGCTTCCCAGTGCCATCTACGTTATTTCCGGGCAGCAGGTGGCCGCTGGCTATTCAGGTCGAGTCGTCGAGCACATCGCCAAATACAAGCCCGCTTTGGTCGGTGTGCGTGATCGTGACTCGCTGCGCAACGTTCAGGAGCATGGCGCTACTGCCGAGTTCTCCTTCGACGATGCGGTTGAGCAACTTCTGTCGCTGTCCAGACTGTTTCAGATACGTCGAGGTGCTGGCGCATTCCTACATCTGAACTCCTCCGGATACACCGGCAATGACACTGCGCTGCTGGAAATGACCCGACACCTTTCGCTTGTGACGCAGCGAGTGGGCTCGTCGGAGCAGGCGGTTCTCTTCCAAGCATTCCAGGACGGCCGTGAAGAAGTGGTTGATTCGCTTGAGACCGTCAAGCGGCTTGAGCGGGCTTTCCCGTTCGCAAGTGTGCAGACGGCATTGCTGGTCGAGGCAATTCTGGCTCCTCCCGGGAAATGGTCGCCGCGTGTACTTCAGGGTGAATTTGGCTACTCCTGCTCTTACCACGTCACCATGTGGTTGCAGCTCAATGGTATTCCCTGCTGGTTGCGTGGCAGCAATAGCTACTATGACCAGAAGCGCCGTTCATTGGGAGTGGAGGGTGACTTCGAATCGTTCTTGGAAACTCTGCCATGCGTCGACCATGGAGAGAATCTCGACGCGCGTGTTCAATGGCATGCCAAACTAGATGCCGTGGTTGACGCTGCGGGTCGCGCTCAGAATAGCGTAACGTGGGATCCAGCTTCCGGTGAAGGGAGAGTATTCCATTTCAAAGGAGAACCCCGCCTTGAAACGCGGCTTGGCGATAGTTGGAGGACGGTCAGTCAGCTGCTGGAAGAGAGAGGAACATTGTCTGAGAGTCGGACGTCGCTGGCTACTGAGAAGCAGGCCATGTTTGAGCGGCTCGAA
The DNA here is from genome assembly GCF_059372535.1 of Stenotrophomonas sp. YJH_SMC_43. Taxonomy (NCBI): domain Bacteria; kingdom Pseudomonadati; phylum Pseudomonadota; class Gammaproteobacteria; order Lysobacterales; family Lysobacteraceae; genus Stenotrophomonas; species Stenotrophomonas sp. YJH_SMC_43. Next base: position 127,922 of record NZ_JCAFVQ010000005.1, on the reverse strand, counting down.
GAGGTGGAAACCAGATTCGACCAAGTAAGCCTAACGCTTCGGAAAGTGGAGCGGGAGCGCGATGAGCTGTCCCTGCAATTGCAGAGCACCAATGAACGCTGCGAGTCCTTGGATCTGCAATTGCATGAGGCCAATGTTGCCGCAGCAGAGGCCACTGATCGGCTTAAACTACTGTTTGACGACGCTCTGTCGGCGGGAGCGCGTGTCGGCTCTCTGGGTGCCGTCCGGGATTACTGGCAGGAGCGACGGTTCGAAATCGAGGATCGGTTGTTGGCCTGCAATGAGCGGCTGACCGAGGTGGGCTTCGACGCCGGGCGATACCGAAAGCAGGCTGAATCCGAGCATGATGCACGCGTCTATCATATGGAGCGGGCCCAAGCGGCCACCAACTTGCTAAAGGAAATGATGGCAAGCCGCTCGTGGCGCTGGACGTCGCCGCTTCGGGTAGTCAATCGATTCGCTAGAACGCGGCGATTTGATGCGGCGGGCAACGTGGGTCTGTTCGAAATCCTACGTCTTGCAGGGATGCGAATGCCGGTTCCCCAGAGCATGAAATCTCGCTTAGGGAGTTGGCTGAGGAGCTTGCGCCGGCGTTGATGGTGGCTTAGTCGCACTTGGTATCAGGCGTTCGCGTAACCCTCGATTCTGCACATATCCCGCGCGAACGCCTCCCAAGTGAATGTTGCGACCTGCAGGTTTTGCATGCAAAGACGTTGCTGGCGGACTTGGTTATCCGACAACTGCTCAATGTCCTTCACGTAATCCAGTGCAGTAGCGCGAGTGCCCAGCAGCGATTGCGCGGGTACAAGATCTCTGATGCCGCCAACATCGGGCGCTACGATCGGGAGGCCTGCGGCTGCGGCCTCCAGCAGAACGTTGGGAAGGCCGTCCCAGGCAGTCGTATAGACGTAAGCCCGATGCTGCGGCAAAACGATATCTTGAAAGCGGTCAAATGGACCGTGCAGGGTTACGTTGTCCAGTCGGGTGAGCGCAGCCAGATGCGGATCGTCCGCCGATAGTGCGGTTCCATGAACGTCCCAGTGGACATCCTTGAGCATGGTAGCGATGTCAACCAGAAGATCAGGTCGCTTCTGCCGCTCAAGACGGCTTGCCCACAGGACGCGCTTGCCTGGCTGCAGCGTGAAGCTTGGCGCATTGTCCATCGACGGAGCGGGGAAGTGCACAACCCGAAAAAGGTCACGGCGAATACCAAGCTGCTGACACCAGCTTTCAGGCGAGGCGCTGTTGTCAGTGATGACTGCGTCCAGCCATTGTGAAGTGGTCGGGAGGTGCTGCTGTGCAAGGCCCTGTGCGCGGCCGCTCTCTGCCAACTCGTCGCAGTAGAGTGAAACGAAGATACGGGTTCTTTGGCGAATAGCTAGTCCAAATCGCTCCAGCATTCTCCATGCGGAATGGGAGTTGATGATATGGATCCGGGATGGTGCCAGCTGAAGAATCAATCGTGCAAGAACGATTTCCCGCTCTTGCATTGCAGTGCTTAGTCCGCGAAATTCTTTCCCCGCATCAATGTACAGTGAAGCTCTCGGCAGGCGATCTGCCCAAGGGGAGTCTCCATCTTCAGTGGCAAGGACCAATGTTCGATGCCCCAGCTCACCACTGCAGAGTCTGGCATGGTACAGCGCAGCCAGATCCGCCCCGCCACGCTTCAGCCATGGTACGAATAGAATGGTGTCGAAACGTCGGCTTCCAATCAGATCCAGGATTCGCTGATAGGCCTTGCCCGCCTGTGTCCAATGGGTGGGTGCGTAGCGCGCCTGCGGGTGCGAGCCTAGGAATTCGCCGGGCGATAGCAGTGGATCTACCTGCAGTGAGAGATTCTCCATGTCTTCAACTGCCCACTGGGGCAGCGTCCGAAGCGCTGCCACGGGTTCGCGTAGGCTCCTGCGATCCAGTACGTGGTCTGCCGAGACTGGCCATTTCGCCGATGGATGGATACGCTTGCCCAGGCTCAGGAGTTGCGAGATCAGCTTGCGCTGGATGTGATCGGGTAGCCGTGAGAGTAGCTGCCGGTCCAGCAGGTGATAGGCCCGACGGGCAAAGGATCGTGAAATCATGGACGGGGGGCGAACAACTGGGTGGGGGCGATCAACGCGCGGTTGCTGGCGTGCGCTTGGTTCAATGAGCCGACCTTCTTCTTGCGTACATAATGCACGGTCCGTTCCGCGATCAGGTGGGGGTGGCCTAGCGAGAGTGTCTGGCAGTTCCAATGCCAGTCTTCGAAGCCGAATCCTGATTCGCCTGGGCGGGAGAGGGTATATGGGGTCTGGAGATAAATACTCCTGGCAGCGAAGCTGCATGCATTCCAAGGGTTGGTTACCAGCATGCAGTCGGAGTCAAAGCCGTAGGCGTCACTTCCTGTTTGCCACCAAATGCCCTGCTCAGCATCGAAAGTAACAATCAACTCGGGGTGAATAATGGAGTTCTCATTTCCTGCTGCGGTTTCCAAGCAGCGGATGACAAAGTCCGCGGAAAGATAGTCATCACCATCACATATCAGAACCCAGTGGCCAGCTACAGATTCAATTGCCTTGTTCCGCGAAACCCCCAGATCACCGCACTCCAGCTCTAGTACTTTATCGATCAAGCCGGCATGGTGATGCCAGGTGATCACGCGTGCCGTTTCAGCGTCGGCGTGGTCAAGGGTGGCGACGACTTCCACCGAAATGCCGTGCTCCGCTGCGGCAAGCTTGCAACGAAGCAATGACAGCAAGGACTTGTGCGCCAGCAGACCTTCCCTGTGGAATGTGATGACTGCCGAGACCTCAGGTTTCATTGGAACGCTCCCGCAAATCAGGCTGGACCCCGGTCGTTGTGAACCTGCCAGCGCCATGCATCAACACACATCTGGTCCAAGCTCCGCTCCGCGGTCCAGCCCAAAAGACCGTGGGCGAGGGATGGGTCGGCAAAGCAACTGGCTGCATCTCCAGGCCGCCGCGCCACGACACGGAACGGTACGCTTCGGCCGCTTGCGCGTTCAAACGCGGCAACGACGTCCAAGACGCTGTATCCCTTGCCTGTACCAAGATTGACTGTAAGACTCTGATTCATTTCCGTGATGTAGTCCAGCGCGCGCACATGGGCTGCCGCCAGATCCATGACATGGATGTAATCACGCACGCCGGTGCCGTCATGTGTTTCGTAGTCGTCGCCGAATACTTGAAGGTACTCGCGCTGCCCGAAGGCAACCTGGGAAACATACGGCATCAGGTTATTGGGCGTTCCAGTCGGAGCTTCGCCTATGAGACCGGATGGATGTGCGCCTACGGGATTGAAGTAACGAAGCGTGGCTACCCGGAATTTCGGATCAGAAGCCGCCTTATCAGCTAGCAACTGTTCGCAGATGAGTTTGGTTCGGCCGTACGGATTGGTCGTTCGGGTCGCTGCTGATTCTGGTATCGGGCAGAAGTCCGGGTCACCATAAACCGTTGCAGAAGAGCTGAAGACAAAGTTTCGTACACCAGTGCCCTCCATCGCCTGCAGGAGAGTAATTGTTCCCGAGATGTTGTTGTCGAAATAATCAAGCGGGCGCTTCCAAGATTCGCCGACTGACTTGAGCGCGGCGAAATGGATTACCGCGTCGATCTGGTGATCCTGCAGGACAGTACGAAGAGTGGATCCGTCGCGTACATCGCCCTCGATGAATACAGGTGGTTTTCCTGTGATCGTTTTGATCGCCTCCAGCGTTCCTTTCTGGCTATTGTCCAGGTTGTCGAGGATGGTTACCTCATTCCCGCGCGCTAGTAGATCGACGCAAGTATGGGAGCCAATAAAACCAAGGCCGCCAGTTACAAGGATATTCATCTTTATATATACCTGGAAAGTTCTGCAAATTCTAGGATTGCAGATTGCACTGAACGGTGAAAGTCCAAGATTGCTGTGACTATTGAATCATGCAGACGAGGATACTGCCGTCTGCTTGCTTTGACACCGATGCTCGCGACGGCCATGCGGCGATCCCGTTGCACATCTCTTTTTTTGTTCCACGGATATCCAATTTTTCCCCCGTCGACACGGCAAACAGTCCGGGCAGTGACCAATCATAGAGGAAGGCGGATTCATTGATGCCTTCGCCTGTCATCGATTGGGTTCTGGTGTGGGCGGGCCATCCTGCCGCAATCTGTAGGCGCGGAATGCCGTCAAACTCCAATGCGCGCGTGTAGATTGCGGTAGCGGTCCGTTGATCCCATTGTGTTACAAGTAACTGCTGATAGAACAGGGTTGACCCGATGGCGCAGAAGGCGAACACAAGTGGAATCAATGAAGCCAATATCAACCTGCCAAACGGAAGGCGAATTCCTGCCCAAACCATACTGATGAAGAGGGCAAAACAGAGGCCCGCCGGCGAAAAGGTGCGGGGAACATGCCCCCCCCAGGAAAGAGCAAGCGGGCTTACTGTGGCCAGCAGGCCGGCCCCTAGAAAAAGCGCTGCCGAGAGTGCTCTGAACCAGTCGCGGACTAAGCAGAACAAGAACATCGACAGCAACCCAATGCCCAAAAGAATCTTGAGCCACAAGGCCATGATCGGCTCGCCTCGAAGCAGTATCCCGTAAGCCAAACTTAGTCCGGAGTGGAGTGTGTTGGCGACTCCGCCTTGAAGATGGGGTGTATAGGTTTCCGATGCGCCTACGCCCAGGATGCTTCGTAGGATGCTGCTGGTTATAAGATAAACGGTGGTGCTTAGGAGCAGCGTGGCTAGAACAAATACGACGCCGTACAGAGCCTGGGGCCATTCGCCTTTCCGCTGCTTGACCTCGCACATCATGGTGACGGCCCATGCCCCGGCCGCGATGGCATACAGGATTAGAATCGCTTGGTTGGCGTGGCTACATACGACCAAGACAAGCAAACTCAGCGCGAATTTTATGCCTGTCTTCAACTGGGTTGTCAGAATGAGCAGGGCAAAGAACAGGGACAAATAGACGAACGCATGTGTGATCGCACTCATGCGGAACAGGAAGTACGAGGTCAGGTAAGGATGGGTTGCTGCGAAAACGGCTGCGACGTAATGGACAAAATTGTTGCGCTCACTCACACGGGTTAGCGAAACGGCCGCTGCAATTGCCAGTGAGATCGAGCTGAATGCAAGCAATGACGTGAAGAATGAGATGCTGGTAAGCGAAAGCCCAGTTACGTCCACGCTTTGGGTAAGCAGGGACAGCACCACCCTTCCCTGAGAGACGAAGTTCTCCAGGTTTCCCGCAGCATCACCTTGGAAGGCAAAGGCGTAGTCGTCGGGCGCCATTCCCGGAAGTAGTGTCGCGCCTTTGCTTAGCAGGTTGCCCACAAGGGCGGTGAGAAAGAGCAGCCAGAAGCTTCTTTGGAGAAGCAGGCCGCTTGCGCTGCTGGGAAGAGAAGGAGGATGGATCACTGAGTGACCTGCATTGCTTGCTCCGCCGCCTCAGTTACAAGGTCGAGTTGCTCCTCAAGACCCAGCCACAGCGGAAGACGGACCAGTCTGTTGCTGATGTCGTCCGTAACATCAAGATTGCCAGACGTGCGGCCGAGCTGCTCTCCCGCAGGCGAAGAATGCAGGGGTATGTAGTGAAATACCGTCTGCACTCCGCTTTCCTTCATGCTGAAAATGAATTTCGTACGTGCTTCCAGACTGGGAAGAAGTAAGTAGTACATGTGTGCGTTGTGAACACATTCTTCCGGAACTATCGGGCGGCGTAGCGCACCCGCTGCCTCATGTGGCGCTGCCCATGCATGATAGCGGTCCCATATCGCGAGGCGTCGAGACGTAATGTCCTCTGCTTCATTCAGTTGGGCATTCAAGAATGCTGCGATGATCTCCCCGGGAAGATAGGAGGAGCCAACGTCGACCCAAGTGTATTTGTCGACTTGACCGCGGAAGAAGCGACTCCGGTTTGTGCCCTTCTCACGGATGATTTCCGCACGCTCGCCGAACTCGGTGTCACGGCACAGTAGAGCGCCGCCTTCGCCGGAAATGACATTCTTGGTCTCGTGGAAACTAAACGCCCCGAGCTCGCCAATTGTTCCCAATGCGCGCCCCTTGTAACTGGACATGATTCCTTGGGCCGCATCTTCCACAACAGCTACGCCGTGTCGTTGAGCGATTTGGACGATGGTATCCATTTCACAGGCGACACCGGCGTAGTGGACCACACAGATTGCTCGCGTGCGTGAAGTGATGGCCGCTTCGATCAGGGCTTCGTCGATGTTGAGAGTGTCGCTCCGTATGTCGACGAATACCGGCACCGCACCACGCAGTGCGAAGGCATTAGCCGTCGACACGAAGGTGAATGAGGGCATGATCACTTCATCGCCGGGTTCAAGGTCCAGCAGAAGAGCGGCCATTTCCAGTGCTGCAGTGCACGAGTGGGTGAGCAGGGCACTCGCAGCGCCTGTGCGTTCTCGCAACCACTGGTGGCACTTCTTCGTAAACGGACCGTCTCCCGAAAGGTGGCCATTGGCATGCGCCTGGCTGATCATCGGGAGTTCCTTGCCAGTCATGAACGGGCGATTGAACGGAATCATGAGGTCTCTTCGGTCTGAACAGTTGAGATCAGCCTTGGCTGATGAAGATCAGGCCGACAATAACGGTTGCCAGCCCGACCGCTTTATACACGGTGAAAACTTCGCCAAACAGGGGGATAGCGGCGACGCAGACGATCAGGAAGTTTAGTGCCATGAATGGATAGGCACGACTAAGTTCCAGTCGCGAAACCGCCAGCATCCAGCAAAGGGATGCTGCGAACGCCGCGACAAAGGCAGAAATCACCCAGGGCTGCAGGAGTAACTGGATGACAGGAGGAAGTTTCCCTAGTAGTCCGGTCGTTGTAGCTTGGTATGAACTCGCCTGCCATTTGATGACGAGCTGACCATAGCTGGTCAGCAGAATCGTTGCGGCGACCATGAACCAGGGGAAGAAGGGAGTTGTGGAGTTCACGGCTTGCTCCGCTTTGCAGCCAGGCGGCGGTCGATATGAAACGTATCGTAAGCTCTCGCCAGCAACAGACCGGCACGCGCCCATTGTCTCTGCACGGTGTAGTTCCATATCTGGGTGGAGATACTCAGGCGCGCTAAGCCCGCTCCTGCATAGTGGTGCAGCAGGTGACGCAGCAGCGTGCCGTAGTGACCTCGTCGCTCGAAAGCGGGGTGGACTGCATTGAGTACGATCTCCACGCCACCGTCCTGGACATCGCAGGTAGCGAAGCCAGCGGCAACGTCGCCGTCGAACACCAGCCAGGTATCGCTGGTTGTGTTGGACGGGTCGGCACGGCTCTGGGCCCACTCGATGTATCCGTCCAGAATCTGTGCAGCGGGCAATAGCGGATTGGCCGCATAGTGGGCCCGGTAGTTCTGGAAGCCTGCGGAGGCGATGCCGCGGATTGCCTCAAGGTCGTCCAACTGCGCGCGGCGAACGTTGGGAGCCGCGTTTCCTGCGGAAGCTGGCAGCCGCACTTCATAGTAGACAAGGGTGTCAGCGTGGAGCAGTACTTCGCCATGCTGGATGAGCGCATTGGGGACCTCGTTGCTGCCCGCTGGAAAGCGGGCAATGATGAGGTCGGCCGGGGAGGCCATAATGGCCTCGACCATGGGCGCCGCAGGCGTATCGATCCCGAGGTTCGCGCGCTCGACGTGGATCGCGAATCGATTCGAGTCCAAGGGCGAGTAATTGAGCAAGGACTGTTCAGGCATTGTCGTTGCTCCAGGAGTCATACCAGATCAGGTACTGCGGGCGTCTCTTGGTTTCGTTGTGCATGCGACCGACGTAAAGGCCGACCACCCCAATGCTTGCCATGAGGAAGCTTCCCACCAGCCAGACCGAAGCAAGGATACTGGTGAATCCCGCAACTCGAATATCGCCCATCAGATAGCGGTACACGGCGAACGCCGCAACGCAGAGGCCCACTCCGGCGAGTGCGAACGAAGCCGACATTACCAATCTCAGCGGTTTGTCCGAGAATGAAAGGGCGATCCGGGTCGCCATCTGCAGCAGCTTGCTTAGCGTGTAACTGCTCTTGCCCACGGTGCGCTCCCCGTGTACCACGGGGGTACGGACCGTCCGAAAGCCCGTCCATCTGGCAAGCAGAGGAAGGAATCTGTCCGTTTCCGGCATCGCATTCATCGCGTCGATGACTTTGCGGCTGTAGGCGCCGAAGTTGGCGGTGCTCGGATCGTAATTGGTATCGGTCAACCAGCCCAAAGTACGGTAGAAGGTGCGCGAGCCTGCCTGCTTGAACCAGGTGTCCTGACGTTCGATGCGTTGTCCGAGGACGATCTCGACATCTTCCTTAAGCTCGGCCAGAAGCGTGGGAATCTCCTCAGGTATATCCTGCAGGTCACAGTCCATCACAATCATGGCCCTGCCTCGGGCTCGTGCGATTCCAGCGCTTATCGCGGCGTGTTGCCCAAAGTTCCGTGAAAGCTTGAGCCCTCGTACCTCGGCATGGAGTTGAGACAACTCCAGGATGCGTTCCCATGCCTGGTCTGGGCTGTTGTCGTCGACGAAGATGATTTCGACTGTTCTGCTCTCATTCTTGACCGCAGCCAGGACCCTTTCGGTCAGCTCTTCCAGGCAGCTTGAGCATCCGTAGACCGGAATGACCACGGATACGTCCGGGACGAATGAGAAATCCCGAGACGGTGCCTGATTCAGGACGGTCTTTGACATGGGCTTTGACGGTTGCGGAGACACGCTGGTAAGGGGTCCAATGGCCGGAGCGGGAAGAGCATCGGCCGCACTAGGCGGCCGATGCAGCAAAGCCTACTATTTCACAACGTAACCTTACAGCGCCTGTTCCAGCTCCGGCAGGATCGTAAACAGATCCCCCACCAGGCCGATATCGGCAATCTCGAAGATCGGCGCATCGCCGTCCTTGTTGATCGCCACGATCGTGCCGGCGTCCTTGATGCCGGTCAGGTGCTGGATGGCACCGCTGATACCCACGGCCACGTACAGTTCCGGCGCGATGATCTTGCCGGTCTGGCCGACCTGCAGGTCGCTGGGCACGTAGCCGGCATCGACCGCGGCGCGCGAGGCACCGACGGCGGCACCGAGCTTGTCGGCCAGCTGGAAGATGACCTTGAAGTTCTCTTCCGAACCGACACCACGGCCACCGGAGACCACGCGCTTGGCGCTCTGCAGGTCCGGGCGGTCGCTGGCGCCAGCGGCGAGGCCGACGAAGCGGGTGTGGGTCGGCAGGGCAGCATCGACGCTGGCCGCTTCGATGGCGGCGCTGCCGCCCTGGGCAGCTTCCGGCCACGAGGCGGCACGCACGGTGGCGACCACGATCTGGTCGGCCGGGGCGTCCACGGTGATGATCACGTTGCCGGCGTAGATCGGGCGCTTGAAGGTGTGGCTGCCTTCGACGCTCATCAGGTCGGAGACCTGGTTGACGCCGAGCAGGGCGGCCACACACGGCATCAGGTCCTTGCCGAAGGTGGTCGACGGGCCGAACACGTGGCTGTAACCCTTGGCCAGCTGCGCGATCTGCGGCGCCAGCACCTGGGCGATGGCCTGCGCGTTGGCGGCATTGGCCACGGTCAGGACCTTGGCGACGCCGGTGATCTTCGCGGCCTCGGCGGCGACGGCGGCCGGATCGGCGGCCAGCACCAGCACGTCGATGCTGGCACCGCCGATGGCGGCAGCGGCGCTCACGGTCTTGGCGGTGGCGGCGTTGAGCTTGCCGTCATGGTGCTCGGCGATGACGAGAATCTTGCTCATTACAGCAACCCCTTCTGCTTGAGTGCGGCCACCAGTTCGGCCGCGTCCTTGACCATCACACCCTTGCTGCGCTTGGACGGCGCGGCGTACTGGGTGGTCTTGAAGGTGTCGGCGGCTTCAACGCCGAGGTCGGCCAGCTGCAGGGTTTCCAGCGGCTTGGCCTTGGCCTTCATGATGTCCGGCAGCTTGATGAAGCGCGGCTCGTTCAGGCGCAGATCGGTGGTGACCACGGCCGGCAGGTCCACTTCCAGCGTTTCCAGGCCGGCGTCGACTTCGCGGGTCACCGTGGCCTTGCCATCGGCAATCTCCAGCTTGCTAGCGAAGGTCGCCTGCGGGCGGCCCCACAGCGTGGCCAGCATCTGGCCGGTCTGGTTGGCGTCGTCGTCAATGGCCTGCTTGCCGAGGATCACCAGGTCAGGCTGTTCCTTCTCGATCAGCTTGAGCAGGGTGCGCGACGCAGTCAGCGGCTGGATGGCCTGGTCTGTGACGACGTGAATGGCACGGTTGGCGCCCATGGCCAGACCGTTGCGCAGGTGCGCCTGGGCATCGGCCGGGGCGATGGTGGCGACCACCACTTCGCTGGCAATGCCCTTGTCGCGCAGTCGCAGGGCTTCTTCCAGGGCGATTTCGTCGAAGGGGTTGGGGGACAGCTTGACGCCGTCGGTGACCACGCCGGAACCGTCCGGCTTGACCTGAATGCGGACGTTGTAGTCCACCACGCGCTTGTACGCGACGAGGATTTTCATCTGGTACGGGGTCCTTCAGTAACAGGGAGAACGTCCGGTCCTGCAACAGCAACCGGTTCGGGGGTGGGACCCCGATTCTAGCTGGCTTGGGGTGACCATGCGAATGCGTATGGTTATGTTGCGGCGCCGCAAGAATGGACCTCCGCGAGCTCGTGTTCACGTCACGCAGGCGGTCGTGAAGGCCATCGGGATGTATCCTGTCACGCTGCGCTGGGGCGCCCGTGGGCGCTCCTTGGATGAGTTTCGATCAGGAGAACAGGTAGTGCCCACATGGCTTGTCACCGGCGGCGCCGGATTCATTGGCGGTAACTTCGTTCTCGAGGCGGTCGCGCGCGGCGTCAAGGTCATCAACCTCGATGTGCTGACCTACGCCGGCAACCTGAAGACCCTGTCCAGCCTGGACGGCAACCCCAACCACCTGTTCGTGCAGGGCGATATCGGCGACCAGGCCCTGATCGCGAACCTGCTGGCCGAACACCGGCCGGACGCCGTGGTGAACTTCGCCGCCGAAAGCCACGTTGACCGCTCCATCGATGGTCCCGGCGCCTTCATCCAGACCAACGTGGTGGGCACCCTGGGCCTGCTGGAAGCGGTCCGTGACTACTGGAAGGCGCTGCCGGCCGAACAGGGCGAGGTGTTCCGCTTCCTGCACGTGTCCACCGACGAGGTGTACGGCACCCTGGGCGAGACCGGCAAGTTCAGCGAAACCACCCCGTACGCCCCGAATTCGCCGTACTCGGCGTCGAAGGCCGCTTCGGACCACCTGGTCCGTGCCTTCCACCACACCTACGGGCTGCCGGTACTGACCACCAACTGCTCCAACAACTACGGCCCGTACCACTTCCCCGAGAAGCTGATCCCGCTGGTGATCGCCAAGGCGCTGGCTGGCGAGCCGCTGCCGGTGTACGGCGACGGCAAGCAGGTGCGCGACTGGCTGTTCGTGTCCGACCACTGCGAAGCGATCCGCACCGTGCTGGCCAAGGGCCAGGTCGGCGAGACCTACAACGTCGGCGGGAATTCGGAAAAGCAGAACATCGAAGTGGTGCAGGCGATCTGCGCACTGCTGGACCAGCGCCGCCCGCGTGCGGATGGACAGCCGCGCAGCAGCCAGATCACCTACGTCACCGACCGCCCCGGCCATGACCGCCGCTATGCGATCGATGCCTCCAAGCTGAAGAACGACCTGGGCTGGGAACCGGCCTACACCTTCGAGCAGGGCATCACGTTCACCGTCGACTGGTACCTGGACAACCAGGAATGGGTCAACGGCGTGCTGGATGGCAGCTACCGCCTGCAGCGCATCGGCACTGCCGCCTGAGGCCGGGAGAGAACATGACGCAACGCAAGGGCATCATCCTGGCCGGCGGTTCCGGCACCCGGCTGTATCCGATCACCAAGGGCGTCAGCAAGCAGCTGTTGCCGGTGTACGACAAGCCGATGATCTACTACCCGCTCAGCGTGCTGATGCTGGCGGGCATCAGCGAAGTGTTGATCATCAATACCCCGCACGAACAGGCGCTGTTCCAGCAGCTGCTGGGCGACGGTTCGCAATGGGGCATGGACATCCAGTACGCGGTGCAGCCGAGTCCGGATGGCCTGGCCCAGGCTTACCTGATCGGCCGCGACTTCGTTGCCGGCAAGCCGAGCTGCCTGGTGCTGGGCGACAACATCTTCCACGGCCACGGCCTGCGCGAGGTGCTCAAGCGTGCAGACGAACGCGTGCACGGCTCGACCGTGTTCGGCTACTGGGTGAATGATCCGGAGCGCTACGGCGTGGCCGAGTTCGACCAGCGCGGCAAGGTGATCGATCTGGTGGAGAAGCCTGAAAAACCGCGCTCCAACTATGCGGTGACCGGCCTGTACTTCTATGACGGCAAGGCCAGCGATTACGCGGCCGAACTGAAGCCGTCGCCGCGTGGTGAGCTGGAGATCACCGATCTCAACAAGCGCTACCTGGAAGAAGGCAATCTTCACCTGGAAGCGCTCGGCCGTGGCTATGCGTGGCTGGATACCGGCACTCACCAGTCGCTGCTGGAAGCCTCCAACTTCATCGAGACCATCCAGACCCGCCAGGGCCTGCAGGTCTGCTGCCCGGAAGAAATCGCGTTCGGCCGAGGCTGGATCAATGCCGAGCAGCTGGAGGCGCTGGCTGCGCCGTTGATCAAGAATGGCTACGGCCAGTACCTGCACACGCTCGCCCAGCGTGGAGTCGTTCCGTGAAAGTAATTGAAACCAAGTTGCCCGGCTGCGCGGTGATCGAGCCGGCTGTGTTCGGCGATGCCCGCGGTTACTTCTTTGAAACCTGGAATGCCGAGCGTTTCGCCGCGCTGGGCCTGCCGGATCGTTTCGTGCAGAGCAACGTGTCCACCTCGGCGCAGGGCGTGCTGCGTGGCCTGCATTACCAGTGGCCGCGCCCGCAGGGCAAGCTGGTCAGCGTGCTCGAAGGCGAGGTCTATGACGTGGCCGTGGACATCCGCCGCGGCTCGCTGACCTTCGGCCAGTGGGAAGCGGTGGTGCTGAGCGCTGAAAACAGGAAGCAGTTCTGGATTCCGGAAGGCTTCGCGCATGGGTTTGCCGTGCTCTCCGAACGTGCAATGTTCAGCTATCTGTGCACGGACGTCTACGTCAAGGAAGCGGATGCAGGTATCCGCTGGAATGACGCCGATATTGCGGTGGACTGGCCGGTGAGTGCACCGACCTTGTCGGCCAAGGACGAGAACGCGCCGTTCCTGAAGGACATCGCTGAAGATCGCTTGCCGGTCTACGTGCCATGACCGTTCTGGTGTTCGGTGGCAACGGCCAGGTTGGCCAGGAGCTGCTGCGCGCGCTGGCGTCGCTGGGTGAAGTGGTTGCCACCACCCGCAGTGGTCAGCTGCCTGATGGCAGCGCCTGCGAGGTGGCTGATTTCGGCCAGCCCGACAGCCTGCCGGCATTGCTGGATCGCCTGCAGCCATCGGTGGTGGTCAACGCGGCCGCGTACACGGCAGTCGATCGCGCCGAGCAGGATGCCGAGGCGGCCTTCGCCGCCAACGCGCAGGCGCCGGGCGTGATCGCGCGCTGGTGCACGGCCCATGGCGTGCCCTTGGTGCATTACTCCACCGACTATGTGTTCGACGGCCAAGGCAGTGCGCCCTACCGCGAAGACGAGCCGACCGCGCCGCTGGGCGTCTATGGCACCAGCAAGCGCGATGGTGAGGATGCAGTGCGTTTGGCCGGTGGCCGCCACCTGATCTTCCGCACGGCGTGGGTCTATGCCTCACATGGCGCCAATTTCCTGCGCACCATGCTGCGCGTGGGAGCAGAACGCGAACAGTTGCGGGTGGTGGCCGACCAGATCGGCACGCCAACACCGGCAGCGCTGATTGCCGATGTCACTGCGCAGGTGCTGCAGCATCCGGGCCACTTGTCGGGAATCTGGCATCTGACCGCCAGTGGCCAGACCAGCTGGCATGGGTTTGCCGAGGCGATCTTCGCCGAAGCGCTGGCTACCGGCGTGCTGGCGAAGGTGCCGGCCGTCGAGGCGATTCCCAGTTCCGAGTATCCGACGCCGGCCAAGCGCCCGGCCTGGTCGGTGTTGGACAACCGCAAGCTGCAGCAGGATTTCGGCATCGTGCTGCCGACCTGGCAGGACGGGTTGAAGCGGGTGATGGCGGAGATTGCCTGACCGGGTAGGCGACGTGCCGACCAACGGTCGGCACCCACCCCGACCGACGGTCGGCACTCGCTGCAGGGTGTCGGGTCAACTGCGCCCGTACGTGTCCTCGAACCGCACGATGTCATCCTCGCCCAGGTAGCTGCCCGACTGTACTTCGATCAGTTCCAGCGGCAGTTTTCCGGGGTTGCGCAGGCGATGCGTCACGCCCAGCGGGATGTAGGTGCTCTGGTTCTCGCTGAGCAGGATCACTTCGTCGCCGCGGGTCACTTCAGCGGTGCCGCTGACCACGATCCAGTGCTCGGCGCGATGGTGATGCATCTGCAGGCTGAGCGTGCCGCCGGGCTTGACCGTGATGCGCTTGACCTGGAAACGCTCGCCGTTATCGATTGAATCGTAGGCGCCCCACGGGCGGTAGACCTTGCGATGCCAGGTGGCCTCGCTGCGGCCTTCGGCTTTCAGCTGCGCCACCACGGTCTTGACCTCCTGCATGCGATCGGCCTTGCCGACCAGCACTGCATCGTCCGTCTCGACCACGATCACATCGTCCAGGCCGACCAGTGCTACCAGACGCTGTGCATAGGAATAGGTGTTGCGGCAGTCGATGGCGATCACATCACCCTGGTGCGCATTGCCATCACCGTCCTGCTGCGAGACATCGCGCAGGGCGGTCCACGAGCCGACATCGTTCCAGCCGGCGTCCAGCGGAATCACCACGGCGTCTGCGGTTTTTTCCATCACCGCGTAGTCGATGGAGTCGGAAGGAACCGCAGCGAAGGCGTCCTTGTCCAGACGGGTGAAATCCGAATCGCGACGGGCCTGCTGCCAGGCCTGGCGGCTGCCGGCCAGCATGTCGGGCTGGAAGTGCTCCAGTTCCTGCAGGTAGCGCGAGGCCTTGAACAGGAACATGCCGCTGTTCCAGTAATACTGGCCGCTGCTGACGTAACCGGTGGCGGTCTCAAGGTCGGGCTTTTCGACAAAGCGCTCGACCGCACGCAGGCCCTGCCCATCGGCGGCCTTGATATAGCCGTAGCCGGTTTCCGGACCGCTCGGCACGATGCCGAAGGTCACCAGCTTGCCGGCCTCGGCAGCGCTGGCTGCAGCCTGCACGACAGTGCGGAACGCGGCCTCATCGGTGATCACATGGTCCGAGGGCAGCACCAGCAGCAGCGCATCGGCGCCATCGCGGGTGGCCTCCAGGGCTGCGACCGCGATCGCCGGCGCCGTATTGCGGCCAACCGGCTCCAGGATGATGCCAGCCGGCTCGGCGCCGACCTGCTGCAACTGCTCGGCAGCGACGAAGCGGTGCTCCTCGTTGGCGATCACCAGCGGGCCATGCGCGGCGATGGGAGCGACGCGCTGCCAGGTGGCCTGCAGCATCGTCAGCTCGCTGGCCAACGGCAGGAACTGCTTCGGATACGCCTCGCGCGAAAGCGGCCACAGGCGGGTACCGGAACCACCGGAGAGGATGACAGGCTGGATGTTGCTCATGATCTTCCTTGATTACTGCTGGATGAGACGGGAGATTTCGTCGGTGCGGGCCTGCATCAGCGCTGCGTCGCCACGGGCTTCAACGTTCAGGCGCAGTAGCGGCTCGGTGTTGGAGCTGCGCAGGTTGAAGCGCCAGTCGCCGAAGTCGGCACTGATGCCGTCGGTGTGGTCCAGTACCGGCGCTTGCGCCGCGAAGTGCGCCATGACGCGGGCCACAGCGGCCTTGGCATCGGCCACCTTGAAGTTGATCTCGCCACTGCACGGATAGGCCGCCATGCGGTCTTCGACCCAGTCGGCCAGCGAGCGGCCGCTTTCGGAAATCAGCTGGGCGATCAGCAGCCACGGGATCATGCCGGAGTCGGCATAGGCGAATTCGCGGAAGTAGTGGTGGGCGCTCATCTCACCGCCATACACCGCATCCTCGGCGCGCATCTTTTCCTTGATGAAGGCATGGCCGCTCTTGCACAGCACCGGTACGCCGCCCGCCTGCTCCACCATCTCCACGGTGTTCCAGACCAGGCGCGGGTCATGCACGACCTTGCCGCCGGGATTGCGCGCGAGGATGGCCTTGGCCAGCAGGCCGACCAGGTAATAGCCCTCGATGAAGCGGCCGGTGTGATCGAAGAAGAAGCAGCGATCAAAGTCGCCGTCCCAGGCGATGCCGAAGTCAGCACCATGCTCGCGCACGGCGTCGGCAGTGGCGGCACGGTTTTCCGGCAGCAGCGGGTTGGGAATGCCGTTGGGGAAGCTGCCGTCGGGTTCGTGGCAGATGCGGATGAACTCGAACGGCAGGTGCGGGGCCAGCAGGTCGACGATGGCGCCCGCGCCGCCATTGCCGGCATTCACCACCAGCTTCAGCGGCGTGAGCTTGCTGGCATCGACATAGCTGAGCAGGTGCTGGATGTAGGCGCTCTTGTCATGCTGGGCGGTCTGCCCGGCACGCGGCGGCTGGGCCTCGGACATATCGACGGCGACCGCATCGGAGATCGCGAACAGGCCGGTATCGGAGCTGATCGGACGGGCATTCTCCTTGACCAGCTTCATGCCGTTGTAATCCATCGGGTTGTGGCTGGCGGTCACCATCACGCCGCCGGCCGCGCCGAGGTGATCGGTCTGGAAGTAGACCTCTTCGGTACCGCACAGGCCGATGTCGATCACCTCGCGGCCGGTACCACGCAGGCCTGCGGCCAGCGCATCCTGCAGCGCCGGGCTGGTCAGGCGCACATCGTGGCCGAGGACCACCGGACCGGGAGCGAGCTGTGCGGCCAGGGCGACGCCGATGCGGCGGGCCAGGTCTTCGTTCAGTTCTTCCGGCACACGGCCGCGGATATCGTAGGCCTTGAAGGCGGGCAGGGGCATCGATCAGATCCTTTGTGAGCTCAGCCCCCAATTGTAGTCCCAGTCCCGTATGGGAATCGTTTCCATCGGGGAACGCCACCTGACTGGCGTTCGGGGGTCAGGCTCGCGTCGACCGTTTGCCCGCTTTACGGGAACGTTTGCCGGGCAGGCCCGGCAACGGCGCCAGCAGCGCCTGCACGTCTTCCTCGCTGAAGCGTGGCCCCGTAGCACCGCCGCCTTCGAGAATCGAGTCGGCCAGCGTGGCCTTGCGTTCCTGCAGCTCGGCGATCCGTTCTTCAATGCTGCCTGCGGCGATCAGCCGGTAAACGAACACCGGCTGCTGCTGGCCGATGCGATGGGCGCGGTCACTGGCCTGGTTTTCGGCCGCCGGGTTCCACCAGGGGTCGAAGTGGATGACGGTGTCGGCGGCGGTCAGGTTCAACCCGACGCCACCTGCCTTCAGGCTGATCAGGAACACCGGCACCTCGCCCTGCATGAAGCGCTGCACCGGCGTAGCCCGGTCCTGGGTGTCGCCGGTCAGGGTCACATAGGCCAGCCCGAGCTCCTCCAGCGCCTGCGCGATCAGTGCCAGCATGCCGGTGAACTGCGAGAACACCAGGACCCGCCGGCCCTCCTCGACCATCGACGGCAGCATGTCGCGCAGCAGCTCCAGCTTGGCCGAGCCGGCATTGCGTGCCGGGGCGTCGCCCGGCAGCAGGCGCGGATCGCAGCAGACCTGGCGCAGCTTCAGCAGGGCATCCAGCACCACGATATGGCTGCGCGCCAGCCCGCTGCCGCTGATGGCCTCGCGCACCAGTTTTTCCATTGCGGCACGCACGGTTTCATAGAGATCACGCTGGCTGCCCTCCATTTCCACCGCACGGGTAATGAGGGTCTTGGGCGGAAGCTCTGACGCGACCTGTTCCTTGCGCCGGCGCAGGATGAAGGGACGCAGTCGCTGTGCCAGCAGCTGGGCACGGCGGTGGTCGCTCCCGCGCTCGATCGGGTGGCGCCAATGCTGGTTGAACTGCTTCTCGGTGCCGAGCAGGCCGGGCAGCAGGAAATCGAACTGCGTCCACAGTTCGCCCAGATGGTTTTCCAGCGGCGTACCGGTCAAACACAGGCGATGGCGGGCCTGCAGCGTGCGCAGGGTAATGGCCGCACGTGACTTCGGATTCTTCACCTGCTGGGCTTCATCCAGAATCAGCAGATGGTAGGCATGTGCCTGCAGCGCCTGCTCGTCGCGCCACAGCAGGGGATACGTGGTCAGCACAAGATCATGCTTGGGAATCGCCTCGAACATTGCTTCGCGCGTCGGTCCATGCAGGGTCAGCACCCGCAGGCCAGGGGTGAAGCGTGCGGCTTCGCTCTGCCAGTTGTGCAGCAGCGAGGTCGGCACCACCAGCAGCGCCGGCTGGTCCAGGCGGCCACTTTCCTTTTCGACCAGCAGATGCGCCAGCGTCTGCAGGGTCTTGCCCAGCCCCATGTCATCGGCCAACACACCGCCCAGACCCTGTTGGCGCAGGTACTGCAGCCACGACAGGCCTTCACGCTGATAGGGACGCAGCGTTGCCACCAGCCCGGCCGGTGGCGGCACCTCACCCAGCGCGGGTGCCTCTATCAGCCGCTGCACCAGCGCCTGGGTATCCTTGCGGCCCCGGAACTGCAGGCGCGCCGTGCCCTGCAGCGCCTGCAGGCGGCCACGGTCAAGCGCTGACAAGCGCAGCGGTCCGCCGCGCTGGGCGAACAGGTCCGCCAACAGGGCCATGATCGGCTTCAGTCGCGCCGCCCGCACCGCCAGGCGCGTGTTGTCGCCTGTCTTCAACAGGATGTTTTCGTCATCGCCGATGGCGTCCAGCTGGCCACGCATCCAGCGGGGATCGGACTGCAGTACCTGCTGCAGCAACGGAACCATCGACACGTTGCGGCCGTCCACCTGGATGTCCAGGCCCAGGTTGAACCAGCCTGCATCCGCCGGGTCCGCCTGGATGTCCAGGTCGATCTCATCCACCCGGGTGATGCGATGGCGGAAATCGTCGTCCGTCTCCACCTTCCAGCCCAGGGCTTCCAGGCGCGGCACGTCGTCCAGCAGGAACCGTGTCCAGTCATGGGTGCGCAGCTGGAACTGCGGGCCTGCGCCGTCCAATGGCGCCCGTGGTTCCACGTCGCGATGCAGTCCCACCGTGCGCAGCTCGGCCTCGCGCCGTGACTCCTCAACCAGGTCGCGGGGCAGCAGGGCGAGCTGGCCCTCCGGATCGTGTGCGAACAGGCTCGGATCATCCAGGAACCGCACGTGTTCGTCGTATTCGAAGGCCACGGTCGCGATATCGGCCCATTGCGAAGGGTCGCGGGGGCCGAGCCACGGCGGACGGAACTCGACCGTGTGCAGGCGCAGGACGGGCGTCATCGAACGGATCAACAGCGTTGGCAGCGTGCTGCTGTCGTCGGGCATGGGGGGCGTATGGTCGATCTGCTGCAGCATCTGCGCCAGCACAGCCGCCACGTGCATGCAGTCGTGGCCGAGCAGGCAGGAACACCGGTTGCGCAGCAGGCTGCGCGGATGGCGAAGGCTGGCGGCCAGGTCGATCTCCACCCGGTAGGAGTACTTGGCCGGGATCTTTACCTCAGCGACCAGAATGTCACCAAACAGACGCATGCTGTGGACTTCCGACAGGCCATGGTCGCTCATTTCCAGCGTCCGGCCTTCCATCCAGCGGAGCAGGTCTTCTTCGGTGTAGGTATGGGCCATCAACGAGGGTGGGGCGGGCACGGGGCCGGCCATTGGCAGGGGAACCCGGCATTCTACGGAACCCTGTGCGATGCCCGTGCAATGCTGCGGCGCATCCAGGCCCTTCGCCGCCCTCCAGCTAGAATGCGGTCATCCTCAACGTGCAGGGTAGTACAGCAATGCAGCAATCGACTTCCACCGGCAAGCGCAGCAAGCGCTTCGCCAGTGCGGCGGAGGCCCTGCAAGGGGTGGTCGCCGATGGCCAGACGCTGGCCGTGGGCGGCTTCGGCCTGTGTGGCATTCCCGAGGCACTGATCGCCGCGCTGCGCGACAGCGGCGCCAAGGGCCTGACCGTGATCTCCAACAATGCCGGCGTTGATGGTTTCGGCCTGGGCCAGCTGCTGGAAACCCGGCAGATCAGGAAGATGATTTCGTCCTATGTGGGCGAGAACAAGGAATTCGAGCGCCAGTTCCTGGCCGGCGAGCTCGAGCTGGAATTCAACCCGCAGGGCACCCTGGCCGAGCGCCTGCGTGCCGGCGGTGCAGGCATTCCGGCGTTCTTCACCGCCACCGGCTATGGCACCGTGGTGGCTGAAGGAAAGGAAACCCGCGAGTTCGACGGCAAGCACTACGTGATGGAAACCGCGCTGCGCGCCGACGTGGCGCTGGTCAAGGCGTGGAAGGCCGACGAAGCGGGCAACCTGGTGTTCCGCAAGACCGCGCGCAACTTCAATCCGGCTTGCGCGATGGCCGGCAAGATCTGCATCGTGGAAGTGGAGGAGGTGGTGCCGGTGGGTGCCATCGACCCGGACCAGGTGCACCTGCCAGGCATCTATGTACACCGCATCGTGCACAACGCGCATCCTGAAAAGCGTATCGAACAGCGCACCATCCGCGCGGAGGGCAACTGACATGGCGTGGACCCGCGATGAGATGGCGGCACGTGCCGCCCGCGAACTGACCGATGGTGCGTACGTGAACCTGGGCATCGGCCTGCCGACCCTGGTTGCCAACCACATCCCCGAAGGGGTGGACGTGTGGCTGCAGTCGGAAAACGGCCTGCTCGGCATCGGTCCGTTCCCGACCGATGCCGAAGTGGACGCCGACCTGATCAATGCCGGCAAGCAGACCGTCACCGCGCGTGCCGGTGCCAGCTATTTCGGCAGCCACGACAGCTTCGCGATGATCCGCGGTGGCCATGTGAACCTGGCTATCCTCGGCGCCATGCAGGTCACCGACAAGGGCGACCTGGCCAACTGGATGGTGCCCGGCAAGATGGTCAAGGGCATGGGCGGTGCGATGGATCTGGTGGCCGGCGTGCAGCGCGTGGTGGTGCTGATGGAGCACACCGCCAAGAACGGCGAGCACAAGATCCTGACCGAATGCACGCTGCCGTTGACCGGTGTCGGCGTGGTCGACCGCATCATCACCGACCTGGCCGTGTTCGATGTCACCGACAAGGGGTTGCTGCTGGTGGAAGCCGCACCCGGTGTCAGCGATGACGAGTTGAAGGAAAAGACCGGCGTTGCGTTCCAGCGCGCTTGATGTCCCGGGGCGGCTGCAGGCCGCCCCTTTCCGGAAGGCACGCGATGCTGTTCCCCGACGATCTTCCTGATGCTGACGTCCAGCACCTGCGGGGTTGGCTGGCCCCGGCCCACGCGGATGCGCTGATGGCCGTGCTGCAGGCTGATGTGCCTTGGGAGGTCCATCGCATCCGCATGTTCGGCAACTGGGTGGATTCGCCGCGGCTGAGTTGCTGGATCGGCGATCCGCAGGCGCGCTACCGCTATTCCGGGGCTGAATTCGTGCCGCACCCCTGGCCACCCGCGTTGCAGGCCATGCGCGGGCGCCTGCAGGCGGAGGGCATCGGCCGCTTCAACAGCGTGCTGCTGAACCGCTATCGCGGCGGTGGCGACTACATGGGCTGGCACAGCGATGACGAGCCAGAGCTGGGGCCGACCCCGGTGATTGCTTCGCTGAGCCTGGGCGCGGCGCGCCGCTTCCTGCTGCGCCGGCGCGATGACCCGGCGCGGAAGGCCGAGTACCTGCTCGGCCATGGCGATCTGCTGGTGATGGCGGGGCAGACACAGCGGTTCTACCAGCACGCGCTGCCGAAGATGGCACGGGTGCAGGGCGAACGGATCAACCTGACGTTCCGCTGGATTACGCCACGCTGACCGGTCAGCGCGCGACGGTCGGCTGGTCGGCCTGCCCGCTTGTCAGCGTCCAGCCCACCATCTCCTGTGCCAGCTGCTGCAGGCCGCGCTCGAACGCGGCGGCAACCGCCGGCACGTCGGTACTGCCGACCGGCTGTGCCTGGCGGAAGGTACGGTCGGCGACCACGCGCTGGTCGGCCACATGGATCAGCTTGGCGTTGACCTCGATCACCACGGTGGGCGTGGCCTGGCCCAGGTAGTCCGATTCAAAGCGGCGCACGTCGGTGGACAGCTTGTAGTCGGCACGGATGCCGGCACTGCTGCGCGCCACGCCACGGATGCGGCCGGAGTCCTCAAAGCCACGCAGCAGGGTGTCCTCGATCATGTCGGTGGCCGGCTGTACCCAGCTGGCGCCCTTGTAGATCTCCATCTGCGACGGCGTCGGCCGCACGTTGATACGCGGGCTGTCGACCATGCGCGCGGCGCTGGGCTTGGCCAGCACCAGCTGCCAGCCCACCTGTGGCCACGCCGGGTCGGCCTTCACCTGCACGGACGGCGAGTACAGTGTCACTGCGGTTTTCTCGCTGCTGCCAAGGATGGAGCAGCCGCCCAGCAGGGTGACCATCGAAGCGGCCAGCAGCAGGCGCGGAAGGGCGGTCGGGCTCATTTGGGTTCGAACTCCTTCGGTGCGTCGCGGCCCAGCAGGTAGCGCGCGGGGTTGTTCTCGAGGCGGTCGCTGACCCGGCGCAGATCGCGGATCAGGCCGCGCAGTTCGGTCAGCGTCGGGCCGAGCTGGCCGAGGCCATCGTTGGCGAAGCTGTTGATCGCGGCACGGTTCTCGCCAAGGATCGAGTCGGCGTTGCCGGCGGCCGAATCAAGCTTGGCCAGGGTGGCGTCGAGCTTGTCGATGATGCCCGGCAGCTGCTGCACCAGGTTCTTGTCCAGGCGCTCGATGGTGCCATTGGTGGTCTTCAGCGTGGTGTCCAGGCTGCGGGCGGCATCGCGCGCGCTGAGCAGCAGCGCCTGCGTGCCCTGGTCGCGGTCGGCCAGGCCGCCGCTGATCGTTTCCAGGTTGGCCAGCGTCGCGTTGATCGAGGCCACGTTGCGGTCGCTGAGGATCTGGTCCATGCGCTCGACGATGCGGTTGGCAACGTCGGTGATGTTCTGCAGCGCCGACGGCGTGGTTGGAATGATCGGCGCCGGGTCCTTGTTGACCGTGGTCAGTGCCGGCGACTGCGGCGTACCACCGCTGAGCTGGATGATCGACGGGCCGGTCAGGCTGGTGATCGCCAGCTTTGCACGGGTATCGGTCTTGACCGGGGTGGTCGAGTTCAGGCGGATGCGTGCGACCACCTGGCGCGGGTCGTCCGGAACCAGGTTCAGTTCGATGATCGAACCCACCGCGATGCCGTTGTACTGCACCGGGCTGCCCACCGACAGGCCGGTTACTGCCTCGCGGAACACCACGCGGTATTCCTGCCAGGTACGGTCGGAGGAGTACTTGGCCGCCCACAGGCCGAAGGCCAGCAGGGCCAGGCCGGTGATCAGGGTGAACGCGCCGATCAGCACGTAGTTGGCTTTGGTTTCCATGGCTCAGGCACTCTCGATCTGTTCGCCGCGCGCGGCACGCGCACGCGGTCCGTGGAAGTATTCCTGGATCCACGGATGATCCAGTTTCTCGATGTCCGGCAGTGGCGCGTTGGCCACCACTTTGCGGTCGGCGATCACCGCCACCCGGTCGCAGATCGCATACAGCGTGTCCAGGTCGTGGGTGATCAGGAACACGGTCAACCCCAGTGCTTCCTGCAGGGTCTTGATCAGTCGGTCGAAGGCGGCCGCGCCGATCGGGTCGAGTCCGGCGGTCGGTTCATCCAGGAACAGCAGCGGCGGGTCCAGTGCCAACGCGCGGGCCAGGCCGGCGCGCTTGCGCATGCCGCCGGACAGCTGCGAGGGCAGTTTGTTGATCGCATCGGCGGGCAGGCCGGCCAGCTTCACCTTCAGCAGCGCCAGTTCGTAATGCCAGCGCTCGGGCAGTTCGCGGTGGTGCTCCTTCAACGGTACCTGCACGTTCTCGCCTACGGTCAGCGACGAGAACAACGCACCGTCCTGGAACAGCACGCCGGTGTTGCGCTCGATGTGCAGGCGGCTCTCGGCATCGTCGGCACGCGCGTCGCGGCCCAGCACCTCGATCCGGCCTTCGTCGGGCGTGCGCAGGCCGAGGATGGAGCGCATCAGCACCGACTTGCCGGTACCCGAACCACCCACCACGCCGAGAATTTCGCCGCGGCGCACGTCCAGGTCCAGGTCCTCGTGCACGGTCTGGCTGCCGAAGCGGTTGACCAGCCCGCGCACGCGGATGGCCAGGTCGTGGCCATCGTCGTCCTGCATGGGAATGTCGTCGGGCGCCGGATGCGTGCTCATGTCACCAGTCCATGTGCATGAACCACAACGCCGCGAAGGCGTCGATGATGATCACCAGCGAGATGGTCTGCACCACGCTGGAGGTGGTGCGTTCGCCCACCGACTGCGCCGTGCCTTCCACCTTCAGGCCTTCCAGGCAGCCGATCAGGCCGATCACCAGCGCGAACACCGGCGCCTTCGACAGGCCGACCAGCATGTGCCGCACTTCCATCGTCTCGTGCATGCGCGCGATGTACATCTGCGGCGGGATGTCGAGGTCGAACGCACCGACGGTGATGCCGCCAGCCAGGCCGGCCACCATCGCAATGAAGGTCAGCAGCGGCAGGGTGACCAGCAGCGCCAGCAGCCGTGGCAGCACCAGCAGGTCGATCGGATCCAGGCCCAGGGTGCGCATCGCATCGATTTCCTCGCGCGCTTTCATCGCACCGATCTGTGCGGTGAAGGCGCTGGCGGTGCGGCCGGCCAGCACGATGGCGGTCAGCAGCACCGCGAACTCGCGCAGGAAGGCGATGTTGACCAACTCGACCACGTAGATCTCGGCGCCGAAGTCGCGAAGGATGGTCGAGCCGAGGAAGGCGATCACCGCGCCCACCAGGTAGGACAGCAGCGCCACCAGCGGTACCGCGTCCAGCCCGACCTGCTCCATCTGGTGCACGGTGGCGGTCAGGCGGAAGCGACGGGGTTCCTTGACCAGGCGAGCTCCCTTGACCAGGTTCTCGCCGAGGAAACTGCACAGCGCCTTGATGTTGTGGCCGGTGGCATGGACGCTGACACCCAGCCGTTCCAGCGCCGCCAGCACGCCGAAGTCGCGCTTGGGCTTGGGCCGGTCGTCGGCCACTTCCTCGATGGTGCACACCAGTGCCTGGTGATCCGGGCGGAACTTCAGTGCGTCCTCGCCGAGGTCGGCGCGATGGGCTACGCGCAGCACCTGCAGCACGCCGGCCGAATCCATTTTCTCGATGGCGGTGGCATCGATGCCGGTCAGCGTGTCGGGAACGCCGCGCAGGACTTCGGCCGCGGCCAGCGCGGTCTTCAAGGTCCAGGTGCCGGACAGGCGGATCACGCCCGGGTCATGGGCATCCTGTTCGAGCTGGGGGGCGTGGTTCGGGGTCACTTGGGCCATTCGGGTCGCAGCATAACCGTTCTGTATTGGGCTTCGCGTCGAACTCGGATGAATTTCTCCGGTAAGGCCCAGCCTAGGTAATACTACGGCGCATGTCCGCAGACGCTCACACGATCCCCACGCCCCAGGCCAGCTACGCACAGCGCGTGGCCTTCGTTTCCGAGATCGCCGGACGCCTGCACAGCTATGGCACAACGGCCCAGCGCCTGGAAACAGCGGTGGTGGCACTGGCCCGCCAGCTCGATCTGGATTGTGAACCGTGGTCGAATCCCACCGGTATCATCCTCAGCTTCAGCGACCCGGCGCAGGCGATCGGCTCCAGTGACATCACCCGCGTGATCCGCTTGGCGCCCGGCGAGAACGACCTGCACAAGCTCAGCGTCGCCGACCATATCGCCGAGGAAGTGGCCAATGGGCGGATGAGCATCGCCCAGGGCCACACCGCATTGCGCCAGCTGGACAAGGATCCGGGCCGGCGCGGCAAGCTGCGCACCATCCTTTCGTTCACCCTCGGCGCGGCCGGCGTGGCCGGCATGTGGAAGCTGCCGTGGCTGGACATCGCCACCGCCGGTGTCATCGGCCTGATGATCGGCCTGCTCGGCATGGTCACCGACCGTCGCCCGGCCACCCGCGAAGCCGCCGAGGCACTGGCCGCGCTGCTGGCCGGCCTGGTCGCCACGCTGGTCGCGTCCCTCATCGGCGCGCTCAACCTCAACACAGTGATCATCGCCTCGCTGGTGGTGCTGCTGCCGGGCATGTCGCTGACCAATGCGGTCAATGAACTGGCCAGCCAGCACTGGGTGTCGGGGACCGCGCGCTTCGCCGGTGCGCTGACCACCATCATGAAACTCAGTGTGGGCGCGATGATCGCGGTGACCCTGGCCGACGTGCTCGGCCTCGACCCGGTGATCCGCGCGGCGCGGCCGCAGGGGCCCTGGGTGGAGTGGGGCTCGCTGCTGACCGCGGCGTTCGCCTTCGCGATGCTGTTCAAGGCCAACCGCCGCGATTACCCGTGGGTGATCGCCGCCTCGGTGGCCGGCTATGCGATCTCCAAGTTCGGTGGCCACGCCTGGGGCGCGCCGGCCGGCATTTTCCTGTCGGCGATGCTGCTGACCGCCGGTGGCAATCTGTTCGGCCGTCTCGTTGGCCGCCCGGGTGCGATCATCCGCCTGCCTGGCATCATCATGATGGTGCCAGGCAGCACCAGCCTGCGCGGCGTGCTGACCCTGGTCCAGCAGCAGGACGTGGGTGCCGGCCAGAGCGTGTTCCTCACCGTGCTCAACGTGGTGATGGCCCTGGTCGCCGGCCTGCTGTTCGGCAACCTGCTGATGCCCGCTCGCAAAACCCTGTAATGATGTCGGTGGGTGTGGACCGTTGGTCCACACGCCGGGAGGGCTGCTTGCTGTGGGTGTGGACCTCGGTCCACACACCGAAGAATGAAAAACGCCGGCTTTCGCCGGCGTTTTTCATCGCATTCCAATCCGGCCTCAGGCCTTCTTGATCAGGAAATCTTCCGGCTTCTTGTTGCCCTTGGCGGTCAGCTCGGCCATCCAGCGCGGCTGCTTGCCACGACCGGTCCAGGTTTCCTTGGGGTTGGCCGGGTTGCGGTACTTCGGAGCAACCTTGCCCAGCTTGCGGCCAGCGGTCTTCGACGGTGCCTTGGCGGCCTTGGCCACCTTGCGCGCGCGCGGGGCCGGGGCGTCGCCGAACAGTTCCTCGATGGTGTAACCCTCGGTCTTGGCCAGCTTGGTCAGCTGTGCCCGGACCTTGGTGATCGGCCGGCGCTTGGCGACGATGGTCTGCTGTTTCTTGGCGGTACGGATCAGGGCGCCCAGCTCGCGTGCCGACAGGCCGGTCAGGTCAATGCTCATTTACGGTTACTCCGGAAACTAATAAGTGGACGGGACGAGCCAGTCCATGGCGTCGCGGGACAGAATAAAGATGAATTAATCCCAGCACAAATGCAGGCGGGTCATGGCCTGGCAGCATCCCGGCTGCATTGCGTCTATTTTGACCGGATTATGTCCGCTGCAATATTGCTCAAATGGGCGTCAGCTAGTAAAAGACCGGGGCATGCCCCGGTCTTTTCCTGATCAGTCCTGCAGACGCTGCAGCAGGGTGGCCTTGTCCAGGTTCTCGGCTTCGCTGGCGCGGCGCGAGCGGTACTCGTAGGTACCGGCGGCCAGGCCACGTTCGCTGACCACCACGCGGTGCGGGATGCCGATCAGTTCCATGTCGGCGAACATCGCGCCCGGGCGCAGGCCACGGTCGTCCAGCGCGGCATCGAGGCCGGCGTCGCGAAGTTCCTGCAGCAGGTTGGACGCTGCATCGGCGACGGCAGCGTCGCCCTTCGGGTTGATCACGCACACCACCACCTGCCACGGCGCCATCGCGTCCGGCCAGATGATGCCGGCATCGTCATGGTTCTGTTCGATCGCGGCAGCCACCACGCGCGAGATGCCGATGCCATAGCAGCCCATCGCCATCACCGCCCCCTTGCCGTTCTCGTCCAGCACCGTGGCATCCAGCGCTTCGGCGTACTTGCGGCCCAGCTGGAACACGTGGCCGACTTCGATGCCACGGGCGATCTTCAGTTCGCCGCCGTCCAGCGCGCGGTCACCGGCACGCACGTTGCGGATGTCGGCCACTTCCGGTTCCGGCAGGTCGCGGCCCCAGTTGACGCCGGCCAGGTGGAAACCGGCTTCGTTGGCGCCGACGACGAAGTCGGACATCGCCGCCACTTCGCGATCAGCCACCACGCGGATGGCCTTGGCCGGGGCGACCGGGCCGAGGAAGCCCGGCACGGCGCCCAGATGGTCGGCGATTTCCGCTTCGCTGGCGAAGCGCTGTTCGTCCAGGCCGGCAACCTTGGCCAGCTTGATCTCGTTGACCTCATGGTCGCCGCGTACCAGCACCAGTACGAACTGCTGTGCCTTGCCTTCGCCAGCGATCAGCGCCACCGACTTCACCGTGCGCTGCAGGGCGATGCCGAGCAGTGCCGCGACGTCCTCGCAGGTCTTCTGGGTGGGGGTGTCGACCTTGCGCATGGCTTCGCTGGCGGCGGCACGCGGTGCCGGATCGGCGGCGATCGCCGCTTCCATGTTGGCCGCGTAGTCCGAACCGGTGGAGAACACCAGCGCGTCCTCGCCGGAATCGGCGATCACGTGGAATTCCTGCGACGCATCGCCGCCGATCGCACCGGAGTCGGCCTGCACCATGCGGAAGTCCAGGCCGAGGCGGGTGAAGATGCGGCTATAGGCCGACTTCATGTTCTCGTATTCGCGCACCAGGCACTCATCGTGCAGGTGGAACGAATAGGCGTCCTTCATCAGAAACTCGCGCGAACGCATCACGCCGAAGCGCGGACGGATCTCGTCGCGGAACTTGGTCTGCACCTGGTAGAAATTGACCGGCAGCTGCTTGTAGCTGGACAGCTCGCTGCGCGCGAAGTCGCAGGCGGCTTCTTCGGCGGTCGGGCTGTAGCAGAACACCTGGTCCTTGCGGTCCTTGATCTTCAGCAGCTGCGGGCCGAACTTCTGCCAGCGGCCGGTCTGCTCCCATAGTTCCTTCGGCTGGATGGTCGGGATCTGGAATTCCACGGCACCGGCGCGGTCCATTTCCTCGCGCACGATGCGCTCGACCTTGCGCAGCACGCGCAGGCCCAGCGGCGACCAGGTGTACAGGCCCGATGCCAGCTTGCGGATCATGCCCGCGCGCAGCATCAGCCGGTGGCTGGTGAGCTCGGCGTCGCTGGGGGTTTCCTTGGTGGTGTGCAGGTGGAACTGGGAGAGGCGCATCGTCGGCTTCGGATAACGGCAGAGACGCCTATTCTGCCAGCCCGGCCGGGGGGAGGGGTATCGGCAGGGCTGCGCCCTGCACCCGCCTCAAGCAACGTCAACTGCAACTTCCGAAGCGACGGCAAAGGCGAGTTTACTGGGGGATGGCGGGGTGGGCCCGGTGGCAGGGGACGCCGTAAACCCCGCTCCGCGGTCCGGCCCAGCCGCTGGCGGCTGTGCGTTCGGGCGCTTGCGAAGCAGTGCTTCGCGAGCAAAGCGCCCTCACCCATGGGGGCTTGGTCGCGGCATCCATGCCGCTCACACCCCTGCCACCGTACCCACCCCGCCTTCGACAGATTCCTGCGACCTGCCTGCATTTCTGTAGAGTCGAGCCTTGCTCGGCTGCTGTTCGATCAATTCCCGAAATATTCGATTTCCATGGAGATTGATCCACATATGGCGTGGATCAACTGCCCACCGGCCACCGGCCACCGGCCAACTGTCGAAGGCGGGGCACTGTGGGTTTGCGGGGTGTGAGCCGCATGGATGCGGCGACCAAGCCCCCATGGGTGAGGGCGCTTTGCTCGCGAAGCACTGCTTCGCAAGCGCCCGAACGCACAGCCGCCAGCGGCTGGGCCGGACCGCGGAGCGGGGTTTACGGCGTCCCCGCAAACCCACAGTGCCCCGCCATCCCTCAGGAAGCCGCTTTGGCGTTTGACGTTGCCGTTGCTTGAAGCAGGTGCAGGGCTGCAAGCCCTGCCGATACCCTCACTTCGCCGGGCAGTAAGCCTTGATGGCGGCTTCAGCCAATCCCTTCTGCGCACTGCGCTGCTCCGGAGCCAACGGGGTATCGGCCTTGCCATCGCCATCGGTGTCCTGCATCACCTGGCCGCCACCGTCCAGCAGGGCCAGGTTGGCCCGGGCCGTGCTGCACTGCTCAGGCACCGGTGCGGCGGGGGTCTCGGCGCTGGCCGCAGCCTGTGGGCTGCGCGCCTGCGCACGGGTCTCGAATTTCCTGCCCGCCGGAGGGGTCTCCGAATACTGGGTCACGCCATTGGCGTCCTTCCATTTATAGACCGGGCCAGCCACGACGTTGGCACTGGCCAACAGCAGCAGGCATCCAAGGCAGGACAGGGCACGCATGGCAAACTCCACGGAATGGGCGTAGAACGCCGATTGCAGCATTGGCGCCGAGCACTGGCAAGTCGATTAAACTGGATTCCATGGACCCGATCACACCGCCGCCGCGTTCGCGCACGATTTACCTGCTGCCCAACCTGTTCACCACCGCCGGCCTGTTTGCCGGCTTCTACGCGATCATCGCCGCGGCCAACGGGGACTTCGTCAACGCCAGCATCGCCGTGTTCGTGGCAGCGGTGATGGATGGCCTGGATGGGCGCGTGGCGCGCCTGACCGGTACCAGCAGCGAATTCGGCGTGCAGTACGACTCGCTGGCCGACCTGGTCAGCTTCGGCATGGCCCCGGCACTGGTGATGTACCACTGGTCGCTGTCGTGGCTGAAGTTCGATGACCCGCTGCTCGGCCGCGTCGGCTGGGCCGTGGCCTTCCTGTATGCCGCCTGCGCGGCGCTGCGCCTGGCCCGCTTCAACACCCAGGTGGCAGTGGTCGACAAGCGCTGGTTCGTCGGCCTGGCCAGCCCGGCCGCGGCTGGCTTGATGATGTCCTTCGTCTGGGCCTTTGCCGATGGCAACCTGGGCTGGGACGGCAACCAGCTGCGCTACGTGGCGCTGGCGGTGACGATCGTTGCGGCGCTGCTGATGGTCAGCCGCATCCGCTTCTGGAGCTTCAAGGGCGGCGGCGCCAAGGGTACCCGTTCCGACCGCGTGCCGTTCCTGGTGCTGGCGCTGGTACCGGTGGCCATCGCCATCGCGGTCATCGATCTGCCGCGCGTGCTGTTCGCGGTGGGCATCCTGTACGCCTTGTCCGGCCCGGTGATGTGGGCCGTGCAGCGCCTGCGCAAGAAGCCCGAGGCCGCGTGAGCCAGGACCTGCCCGTGCTGTGGTCACCGGCCCAGCAGGCCTGGCTGCAGGCCATGGGCTACACCGTCTATCACGACGGCCAGCTGGCCGCCGAGCTGGATGCCGCGCTGCAGCTGAGCGTGGCCGAAGCCGAGGCGGCTGCCGCGCCAGCGGTGGAGCAGGCGCGGGCACCCACCGCACCCGCGCGCGAGCCTCTGGCTGCGGCCACACCGGTTTCCCGCCAGGAGCGCCCGGCACCGCCGCGTCGCGAGACCCCGGTCAGCGCACCGGACACCGCGCCCGCCGCTGCCCGCCCGCTGCCCGGCGGCAATGCCCGGCAGCCGGTGGTGCGGCTGCCGGATCGCCTGCAGATCGCCTTGCTGCGCGCGTCCGGCTGCAACCCCAACGATCCGGCCACGCAGGCGCTGATGGACAGCTGGCCGCTGGACCAGCTGCGCCAGGACCCGGCCGCCAAGCGCGCGCTGTGGCCGCAGCTGCGCGCCCTGCGCAAGCGGGGCACGCCATGAGTGCGGTCAGCCAGCCGGGTCCGGTCAGCCTGCGTGCGCTGCGCGAGAGCGACCTCAACGCGGTGATGGCGATTGAAGTACGCGGCTATCCGTTTCCCTGGACCCGCGGCATCTTCGTTGACTGCCTGCGTGCGGGTTATCCAGGCCTGGCCATGGAGCGCGATGGCCAGTTGATCGGCTATGGCGTGCTCAGCATCGCGGCCGACGAGGCCCATGTGCTGAACGTCTGCATCGACCCGCTGACGCAGTCGCGTGGGCTCGGACGCCAGCTGTTGCGAGCGCTGGTACAGCTGGCCGGCGACCGGGGTGCGCAGCGGGTGTTCCTGGAAGTGCGTCCGTCCAACACGCCGGCGCTGGCGCTGTACCACAGCGAAGGCTTCAACGAGATCGGCCGCCGCCCGCGTTACTATCCGGCCGCACAGGGCCGCGAGGACGCGGTGGTGATGGCGATCGAACTGGTCGACGGCGACCTGCAGGCGATGCCGCCGCTGTAACCGGGATGGGTTGCCGGCCAGCGGCCGGCACTACCGACGGATCTCCGCTGTCATCGACACATCACCTGCCGTGGTAGGTGCCAATCTTGGTTGGCACGCATTGTTCACGCCAACCGCAGTGCCAATACACCGCCTACGATGAGCGCCGCCGCCAGCCAGCGCGCACGCGGAATGCGCTCGCGCAGCAGGAACACCGAGATCAGCAGCGCGAACAGGATCGAAGACTCACGCAGCGCGGAGACCATCGCCACCGGCGCTTGGGTCATCGCCCACAACGCCATCGCATAGGACGCCGTGGTGCCGACGCCGCCGGCCAGACCGAGAGGCCAATGCTGCCGCGCATAGTCCAGCACCGCGCCGCGCCGGGTGTACAGCGCCCACAATGGCAGGGGAATGCCCGACAGCAGGAACAGCCACAGCGTGTAGCTGAGCGCACTGCCGGACTGGCGCGCACCCTGCGCATCGACCAGGGTGTAGGTGGCGATCATCGCCGCGGTCAGCAGTGGCAAGCGCAGTTGGCCGCCACGCGCACCCAGTGCCATGCACAGGATGCCGGTGCTCACCAGCACCACGCCCAGCCACGCGGCAGCTGGCAATGGTTCGCCCAGCAGGGTGCCGACCAGCGCAACCAGGATCGGCGCGCTGCCACGCATCAGCGGATAGGCCAGGCTCATGTCGACCTGCTGGTAACAGCGTGCGACCAGCCCGTAATAGGTCACCTGCAGCAGCACCGAAGCAGCCAGCCACGGCCAGCTGTGCGCGGCGGGGAATGGCAGGAAGGGCAGGGCGGCGGCGGACAGCAGCGCGGCGCTGCCGGTGACCAGCACGGTACCGAGGAATTTGTCTGGTCCGCGCTTGACGATCGCATTCCAGCTGGCGTGCAGGGCCGCAGCCGCGAGGACCAGCAGGAAAATGGAAAGAGGCATCGGGCGATGATGCCATGTCGGGAAAATGGAAACGCCGGGCATTGCCCGGCGTTTCCGATTCCGCATCGGTAGATGCCAACCTCTCCCGCCGTGGTAGGTGCCAACCTTGGCTGGCACGCACCAGAGCGCGGCGCTTACAGCTTCGCGCGCTGCTCGCGCAGGCCGGCCAGCTGGGTGTTCCAGTCGACCAGGCGCACGCGTTCCTGCTCGACCACCGCCGGTGGCACCTTGTCGGTGAACCTGGCCAGCTTGGTCTCGCTCTTTTCCTTTTCGGCTTCGACGCGGGCGATTTCCTTGTCCAGGCGCACGCGCTCGGCGTCGAGATCGACCAGGCCTTCCAGCGGCACCAGCAGCTTCAGCTCGCCCACGATCGCAGCGGCAGCCGGCGGTGCGCTTTCGCCTTCGGCCAGCCACTGGATGCTGTCCAGCTTCAGCAGGAACGACAGCGAAGCGCTGAAGCGTTCGATGCGCACGCGGTCCTGTTCCAGGCCGGCCTGCAGGCGCAGCGGCACCAGCTTGGACGGGGCGACGTTCAGTTCGCTGCGCACGCGACGCACCGCACTGATCACCGCCTTCAGCCATTCCACGTCGGCCTCGGCCTGGGCAAAATCGCCCTCGAACTCGGCCGCGGTCGGGTACGGGCGCAGCGACAGCGTGGTTTCGGCCAGGCCCAGGCGCGGGGCCAGCTGCTGCCACAGCTGTTCAGTGATGAACGGCGTGAGCGGGTGCAGCAGGCGCAGCAGCGCTTCCAGCACGTACAGCAGGGTGTGGCGGGTGCTTTCGGCATCGGCGCCGTCGGCACCGTTCAGGGCCGGCTTGCTCAGTTCCAGGAACCAGTCGCAGAACGCGTTCCAGGCGAACTCGTACAGGCACTGTGCCAGCAGATCGAAGCGGTAGGCGGCGAAATGGCCCTGCGCTTCGGCAGTGGTGGCGGCCAGGCGCGCGAGGATCCAGCGCTCGGCATCGGTGCGCGGCTTCGGCACGCCGGTGAACGCGGCACCTTCAGTGTTCATCAGCGCGAAGCGGCTGGCATTCCACAGCTTGTTGCAGAAGTTCTTGTAGCCCTCGGCGCGGTTCATGTCGAACTTGATGTCGCGGCCGTGGGTGGCCAGCGCGGCGATGGTGAAGCGCAGCGCATCGGCACCGTGGGCAGCAATGCCGTCCGGGAATTCCTTGCGGGTGGCCTTTTCGATCTTCTCCACCATCTTCGGCTGCATCAGGCCGCCGGTACGCTTGGCGACCAGGTCGTCGATGGTGATGCCGTCGATGATGTCCAGCGGGTCGAGCACGTTGCCCTTGCTCTTGGACATCTTCTGGCCCTGGCCGTCGCGGATCAGGCCGGTGAAGTAGACGTCCTTGAACGGGATCTTCCCGACCAGGTTGTCGGTGGCCATGATCATGCGCGCCACCCAGAAGAAGATGATGTCGAAGCCGGTGATCAGCACCGACGACGGCAGGTAGCGGTCGAAGCCGCGCTCGGCCATCGCCTGTTCGTTCGGCCAGCCCAGGGTGGAGAATGGCCACAGCTGCGAGGAGAACCAGGTCTCCAGCACGTCGCTTTCCTGGTTCAGCACCACGTCGCTGCCGAGGTTGTTCTTCGCGCGCACTTCGTCTTCGCTGCGACCGACGTAGCAGTTGCCGGTGGCGGCGTCGAACCACGCCGGAATGCGGTGGCCCCACCACAGCTGGCGGCTGATGCACCAGTCCTGGATGTTGTTCATCCAGTGGCGGTAAGTGTTGATCCAGTTCGGCGGAACGAAGGCGATGCTTCCGTCCTCGACCAGTTCCAGGCCACGCTTGGCCAGGTCGTCCATCTTCACGAACCACTGGTCGGTCAGGTACGGCTCGATCACCTGGCCGGTGCGATCACCGCGCGGCACCTGCAGCTTGTGCGCCTTGGTCTCGACCAGGATGCCCAGGTCTTCCAGCTCGGCCAGCACGGCCTTGCGCGCGGCGTAGCGGTCCAGGCCCTGGAAGCGTTCGGGTGCGTTTTCATTCAGCGCCGCCACCGGGGTGAACAGGTTGATCATCGGCAGGCTGTGGCGCACGCCCACTTCATAGTCGTTGAAATCGTGCGCCGGGGTGACCTTGACCACGCCGGTGCCGAACGCACGGTCCACGTAATCGTCGGCGATCACCGGCACGCGGCGGCCGGTCAACGGCAGCACCACCTGCTTGCCGATCAGGTGCGCATAGCGCTCGTCTTCCGGATGCACCATCACCGCCGTATCACCCAGCAGGGTTTCCGGGCGCGTGGTGGCGACCACCAGGTAGTCGCGGGTTTCGCGCAGGGTTTCCACGCCGTCGGCATCGCGCTCGACGTGCTCGTAGCTCAGGCCTTCATCCAGCGTGTAGGCGATCGACCACAGGAAGCCGTCTTCCTCGGCGCTCTCCACTTCCAGGTCGGAAATGGCGGTCTTCAGCACCGGGTCCCAGTTGACCAGGCGCTGGCCACGGTAGATCAGGCCCTGCTCGTACCAGCGCACGAAGGCTTCGTTGACGGCGGCCGACGGCTGCGGGTCCATGGTGAAGGTGCTGCGCGACCAGTCGGCGGAGGTGCCGAGGCGGCGCATCTGGCGCTCGATGGTGTCGCCGGACTGCTGCTTCCACTCCCAGACCTTGCCGATGAAGCCCTCGCGGCCCAGCGAATCGCGGGTCTCGCCCTTGCCTTCCAGCGCCAGGTTGCGGCTGACCACCATTTCGGTGGCAATGCCGGCATGGTCGGTACCGACCTGCCACAGCGTGTCGTAGCCACGCATGCGGTGGTAGCGCACCAGCGCATCCATCAGGGTCTGCTGGAACGCGTGGCCCATGTGCAGGGTGCCGGTTACGTTCGGCGGCGGCAGCAGGATGGTGTACGGCTCGCCCGTGCCGGACGGCTTGAAGTGGCCGGCCTTCTCCCAGGCCTCGTAGAGGTCGGTCTCGAAGGACTTCGGGTCGTAGCTGGAGGCGAGTTGGGTCATGCGGGGGAACCAGGAGGTAATCGTTGAAGGATCAGGGCGCGGCGGCGGCCCATCAAGGGGGCCGGGGCGCGCTTACATGTCGTGCTTGTTCAGGTCGTAACCGGCGGCCTTGTACTGGCGCCAGCGTTCGCGCAGCGGTTCGCGCGCTTCCGGGTCGGCCGGAACCACTTCCAGCACGCGCTCGCACTCGCCCAGCCAGGGTTCATCACGCAGGTTGATCACCAGCGGACGCGCCGGTGCCCCGGTGCCGGGTACGGCGATCAGCACCAGCGCTTCTTCCTCGTCCATGTCCTCGCCGGCGATCTGGTGCGGGATGTAAGCGTCGTTGTCGAACGCCCACAGCAGTTCGTCCAGCTCCTCGGCCTGGGCCTGGTCGCGGGCCAGCACCAAGGTGAACAGCCCGGCGTCGTTGGCCTTGCGTGCCAGCTCGCAGACCAGGCGCAACGGCTCGGTCAGGAAGCGGGGCTTGGCGATCAGGTAGAAGTCGGCGCGGGGCATGGCAGGGTCCGGGTCAGGCAGGGTTCCGGCGGTGCCGGGCGAGGCCCCGGCCGGCGGGCGCCGGCCAGGGTCGGGTACGGCATCAGGCGCGGGCGGCCTGGTCCAGCAGCCACTGGCTCAGCAGGCCGACCGGGCGGCCGGTGGCCATGCCACGCTTGCCTTCATCGCTGGCCACGCCGGCGATGTCCAGGTGGGCCCAGCGCTGGCCTTCGGTGAAGCGAGACAGGAAGCAGCCAGCGGTGATCGCGCCGGCCCAGCGGCCGCCGATGTTGTAGACGTCGGCGAAGGTCGAATCCAGCATCGGCTGGTACTCGTCCCACAGCGGCAGGCGCCAGGCGCGGTCGAACACGTGCTCGCCGGCGGCCAGCAGCTCGTTGGCCAGGTCGTCGTGCTTGCTCATCAGGCCGGCGGTCTGGTGGCCGAGGGCGACCATGCAGGCACCGGTCAGGGTGGCGACGTCGACCAGCGCGGCCGGCTCGAAGCGCTGCGCGTAAGTCAGCGCGTCGCACAGGATCAGGCGGCCTTCGGCGTCGGTGTTGCCGACTTCGATGGTCTTGCCCGACATCGAGGTGATCACGTCGGACGGACGGTAGGCGTTGCCGTCGATGGCGTTTTCCACCGCCGGCACCACCACCACCACGTTCAGCGGCAGCTTGGCCTTGACCGCAGCGACGAAGGTGCCGATGACGTTGGCGCCACCGCACATGTCGTACTTCATTTCTTCGATGCCGCCCTGGGTCTTCAGGTTGACGCCACCGGTATCGAAGGTGATGCCCTTGCCGACCAGTACATAGGGCTTGGCGTCGCCAGCACCGGTCCACTTCAGCACCACCAGGCGCGGGCGGTTGGCCGAACCACGGGCCACGGCCAGCAGCGAACCCATGCCCAGCGCTTCCATCTGGTGCTCGTCGAGGATCTCGGCTTCGGCACCGTCATGCTCGCCGGCAAACTTCACGCCCACCTCGGCCAGGTAGGCCGGGGTGCAGTAGTTCGGCGGCAGGTTGCCCAGCTCGCGGGCGAACTCGACACCGGCGGCGATGGCCTGGCCCTGGGCCAGGGCCTGCGCGTCGTCACCGGCGATGGCCAGCTGGGCCAGGCCGGCGTCGTCGGCCTTCTTCTTGCCCAGGGTGGCGGTGTAGCGGTAGGCGGCGTGATCGGCGGCGATCACCGCCTGGCGGATCGCCCAGGCCGCGTCGCGGTCCTTGATGGCCACTTCGGACAGGGTGAACAGTGCGCTGCGGGCAGCACCGGCCTTCAGCGCGCGCACGGCGTCGCCGACGGCCTTCAGGTACTGCGGCACGCCGAAACGGGCGACTTCGCCCAGGCCGACCACCAGCACGCGCGGGGCGGTCACGCCCGGCAGGTCATGCAGCAGGGTGGTGGCGCCGGTCTTGCCGGACAGGTCGCCGCGCTGGGCCAGGGCGGCCAGGCGGCCACCGCTGGCGGCGTCCAGGGCCTGTGCGGCCGGGGTCAGGGTATGGTCGGCATAGGCGCCGACCACCAGGCAATCAACGGCGGCGGCGGCCGGAGCAACGTGGTTCAGGGTGAATTCGAGGGCCATTGAGCAGATTCCATTGGCGAGTCCGTACAATCGCAGGCCGTTTACGCCCAGACAGTAGACTGGGCGGCACCGCGAACGAACCCCAGAGTTTAAACCACCGCCCCATGCTGAAGCTCGACCGATACCTGCTGGGCGATTTCGTCCAGAGTTTCTTGGCTACCCTGATCGTCCTGCTGGTGGTCAGCGTGGGCGGCGTGCTGGTGGACATCCTCGGCAACATCGCCGACGGGCGGCTGCCGGCCAAGCTGCTGTTCTCGCAGCTGGGCCTGCAGTTCATCGCCTACCTGCCGCTGATCCTGCCGCTGGCACTGATGCTGGGCCTGCTGCTGGCCATCGCCCGCCTGTACCGCGATTCGGAAATGGCGGTCATCACCGCCATTGGCGTGGGCCCCAAGCGCCTGCTGCGGCCGCTGTTGATGCTGGTGGTGCCGGTGGTGGTGCTGGTCGGCACCTGCTCGCTGTGGCTGGGCCCCTGGGCCGGCCGGGTGGCCGAGCAGATGATCATCGAGGCCAACCGCAGCGTGCTGATGGCCGGCCTGGAGCCGGGCCGCTTCACCCCGCTGCCCAATGGCGGCGTGGTCTACCTGTCCTCGATCTCGCCCGATGGCACCCAGCTGGGCAAAGTGTTTCTGCAGCGCCAGAAGGATGACCGCCTGGAGGTGGTGTCGGCCAA
Organism: Stenotrophomonas sp. YJH_SMC_43; assembly: GCF_059372535.1. Taxonomy (NCBI): domain Bacteria; kingdom Pseudomonadati; phylum Pseudomonadota; class Gammaproteobacteria; order Lysobacterales; family Lysobacteraceae; genus Stenotrophomonas; species Stenotrophomonas sp. YJH_SMC_43. The sequence goes on along the minus strand of NZ_JCAFVQ010000005.1, from coordinate 89,158 downwards.
TGGCGGTCGCATGTTCTTCGAGGGTACCCGCCAGCGCTTCCTGGAGCTGGATGACGGCCACCAGGTGGAAGGGCCGGTGGCCGGTGCGCTGGACTACCGCCTGGCGACCTTCGCCCGCAATGACGTGGCCCTGCCCGATGGCGCGCAGACCCGCACCGAGGATGACCCGGAACTGATGCCGACCCTGCAGCTGATCGGCGATGAGCGTCCGCAGGCACAGGCGCAGCTGCACCGCCGCCTGGCCCCGCCGCTGATCGCGCTGGCGTTCGCCCTGCTGACCGTGCCGCTGGGCCGCAGCTCGCCGCGCCAGCAGCGCTACGGCCGCATGATGCTGGCGCTGATGGCCTACATGGTCGGCACCAACCTGATGTTCATCGGCAGCGGCTGGATCGCCAACGGCAAGATCCCCGCTGCGCTCGGCCTGTGGTGGTTGACCCTGCCGCTGCTGGCGCTGGCCATCTGGATGTATGCACGTGATGGCCGCCTGGGCCGCCCGAAGGGAGCCCGCGCATGAGGCTGCGCCCGATGCGTTTCGACCTGTACCTGGGCCGGTCGGTGTTCACCACCGTGTTGCTGACGTGGGCCGTACTGGTCGGTCTGGACGTGGTGATGGCGTTCTCCGGCGAGTTCAAGGACATCGGCAAGAACGGCTACACCCTGGGCCATGCCGCCGCCTGGGTGCTGTATACGGTGCCACGCCGCGCCTACACCATGTTCCCCACCGCCGCGGTGATCGGCGCACTGATGGGCCTGGGCCAGCTGGCGGCGACCTCGGAGCTGACCGCGCTGCGTGCACTGGGGCTGTCGCGCAAGCGCCTGAGCGTTTCAGTGGCGATCGCGCTGTCGCTGCTGACCGCGGTGATGGTGCTCAGCGCCGAGACCCTGGGCCCCTGGGGCCAGGACCGTGCCGATGCGTTGAAGTCCAGTGCCAAGTGGGGGCGGGATATCGCCACCAGCCGTTATTCGGGCCTGTGGGCACGCGAGGGCGATACCTTCCTCAATGCGCAGAGTGGCGAGGAGCAGCTGGTTGGCGACAAGGGCACGCGCCTGATCCTGCGCGACGTGCGCCTGTATCACATCGCTGAAGACGGCCGGATCGCCTCGCTGACCCATGCTGCCACCGTCGAGCATGACAAGGATGGCTGGGTATTGACGGGCGTGCGCCGGGACACCTTTGGTGAACGCTCGGCCACGCGTGAGGAAGTGGCGCGCGAAGCGTGGAATTCTTCGCTGGATCCGGCGGCGCTGGCCACCGGCATCGCCAAGCCGCGCAACCTCAGCGTGGCCGAACTGAGTACCAGCATCGCCTATCGCCAGCGCAACGGGCTGGATGCGCGCGACTTCGAGGATGTGTACTGGAGCCGCTGGTTCTACCCGGTGAACGTGCTGGCGCTATGCCTGGCGGCGGTGCCGTTCGCGTTCGGTTCGCTGCGCAGCGGCGGCATGGGCAAGCGCCTGTTCCTGGGCATCCTGTTCGCGCTGGGCTTCTGGCTGCTGCAGCTGTTCTTCGGGCGCATGGCCGGCGCGTTGAAGTTCGATTACCGCATTGCCTATGCGCTGCCGCCGATCGTGATGCTGGCGGTGTCAGGACTGCTGTTCCGGCGCAAGTCGGGCTGATTCTGGTTGTTGTAGAGCCGAGCCTGTGCTCTCGGCTGTCACGTACAGTGCGGAAAGCAGCCGAGCACGGGCTCGGCTCTACAGACAGCGCCTTACCTTTTCGGCATCCGCACCAGGCGGGTACCGCTGGCGCGGTCATGCCAGGTCAGGCGTCCGCGATCGACCCACGCCCACCAGAATCCCAGTCCACCCAGCAGCAGGGACAGCGTGCCCACGGCGAAGCGCAGCCACAGCTGGCTGCGCCGCAGCGGCGCGCCATCGCTGGCGTGCAGTTTCAGCCGCCACGGCCGCATGCCCAGCGTCTGCCCGCCGCGGCGCCAGCTTGCCGTCGCGTACCACCCCGTGATCGCCCAGCACACCGCCCACAGCAGCCACTGCCAAGCACTGAACGGCGCGATGTTCTCGCGCTGGGCATGGCCGCTGAAGGTGTAGGCAAGGGTGAACAGGGTGCCGGCCAGCATCCACAGCGCCAGCACCGGCAGCGCGTCGTAGACCATCGCCAGCGCGCGCCACAGCAGCAATGCGCGCGGGCGGGGCAGCTCTGTAGCGGCCGCAGGGGCCGTATCAATGACGGGGCGGGACATGCGCCGAGCATACGCAATGCTGGCCGCATCCGCAGTGGCCCTCGTATCCTGCACGCATGGCCTCTGTTTCCACCCCCGCCGAACGCCGCCAGCTGGTGCAGCAACTGCCCGAGCTGCGCGCCGATGACAGCGTGCGCATCCAGCGCTTCCTCGATGCGATCTGGGCCGAGAACGGCCTGGCCCGCGCCACCCTCGACAGCTACCGGCGCGACCTGGAAGGGCTGGCACGCTGGATGGACGGGCGCGATGGTGGCCTGGCCGGCATCGAGCGTCCCGGCCTGTTCGACTATCTGGCTTGGCGTACCCGCCACGGCTGGTCACCGCGCAGCAATGCGCGGTTGCTGTCGGCGCTGCGGGCGTTCTTCGCCGATGGCGTGCGCCGCGGCGAACGCAGCGAGGATCCCAGCGCGCTGCTGGATCCGCCCAAGCTGCCACGATTGCTGCCCAAGGCGCCGGCCGAGAGCCAGATCGACGCGCTGTTGGCAGCACCGGATGTCGACAGCCCGCTGGGCCTGCGCGATCGGGCCATGCTGGAGCTGATGTATGCCGCCGGCCTGCGCGTGAGCGAGCTGGTGCTGCTGCCCGCCACCGCGGTCAACCTGCGCCAGGGCGTGCTGCGGGTGACCGGCAAGGGCAGCAAGGAACGGCTGGTGCCGCTGGGTGAGGAGTCGCAGCACTGGCTGGAGCGTTACCTGCAGCAGTCGCGCCCGCTGCTGGTCGGCAAGGGCAAGGTGCACGCGTTGGCAGACGGGCAGACACCGTTGTTCGTCGAGCCGACGCTGCATGCGCTGACCCGCCAGGCGTTCTGGCATCTGGTCAAGCGCCACGCCCAGGTGGCCGGCATCGATCCGGCGCGGATCAGCCCGCATGGCCTGCGGCACAGCTTTGCCACGCATCTGCTCAACCGCGGTGCCGACCTGCGCGCGCTGCAGATGCTGCTCGGCCACAGCTCGCTGTCGACCACCCAGATCTACACCCTGGTGGCCCGCGAACACCTGCAGAAGCTGCACGCACGCCACCATCCGCGCGGCTGAGCGCAGGCCTGAACCCCGGCCTCAAGCGTCGGGCGGTGTCGCGGCCCGGTCGCGGCAGCTGTGTCAGAATCCGGGGTCTTCTTCTGCCGCGGACCGCTCCATGCTCCGATTTGCCATCGCCGCCGTGTTCGGTGCGCTCAGCCTGACCGCCTGCGCCCAGCCGGCCCCGCCAGCTGCCAAGGCACCCGCCACCGCTGCGGCCAAGGCCAGCCCGGCCGCCAACGCGTCGGCCGATCAGGCCGTGCGCGCCGCGCTGACCGCGCTGAACCCCGGTTTCCAGGTGGACTACATCGGTGCTGCACCGTTCCCCGGCTTCCGTGAGGTCGTCGTGTCCGGCCAGCTGCTGTACGTGTCCGATGATGGCCGCTACCTGTTCCAGTCGCAGCCCTACGACACCCGCGCCAAGGGCCCGGCCAACAGCGAAGGCCTGCTCGGCTACCGCCGCGATCTGCTGGCCAAGGCCAACCATGGCGACCGCATCGTGTTCGCCGCGCCGAATGCCAAGTACACCATCAGCGTGTTCACCGACATCGAGTGTGGCTACTGCCGCAAGCTGCACCAGGACATCGCCGAGCTCAACCGCAACGGCATCACCGTCGAGTACCTGGCGTTCCCGCGCATGGGGCTGGGCAGCAAGGACTACACCGACATGATCTCGGTCTGGTGTGCAGCGGATCGCCGCCAGGCGCTGACCAATGCCAAGCGCGGTGGCAATGTGCCGGCCAAGAACTGCACCAACCCGGTGGCGATGCAGTACGCACTGGGCCAGCAGCTGGGCGTGAACGGGACGCCGGCGATCTTCGCGCCGGACGGTAGCCAGCTGGGCGGTTACCTGCCGCCGGCGCAGCTGCGCGCGGCGCTGGAAAAGCTGTCGGCCAAGCGCTGATCGCCGCCGACGTTGTTTCTGTAGAGCCGAGCCCATGCTCGGCTGCGGAAACATCAGCCGAGCATGGGCTCGGCTCTACAGGTAGGAAGCCGGGGGCGCGCAGCACCCCCGGCTTTTTTCTTACTTCAGGCCGTCACTGACCGCCTTGGTCAGCGTGCCCTGTGCATCGTCACCACTGAACTCCCAGACGAACGCGCCGCCCAGGCCCTGGGTCTTCACGTAGCCCATCTTGCGGGTGATGTTGGCCGGGGTATCGAAGCTCCACAGCGTGCTGCCGTTGTAGATCCAGGTGGCACCGGCGGTGTTGTCGGTGTAGCCCGGCCACGCCAGGTTATTCAGCACCTTCCAGTCTTCGATGCCGGCTTCATACGTGCCCGGAGCGGCGCCAGTGGCGGTCTGGTACAGGCCGTTGTTGGCGTTGGCCACCCCGGTCCAGCCACGCCCGTAATAGCCGATGCCCAGGTTGAGCTTGGCGGCGGGCACGCCGCGGCTGATGAAGGCCTCGATGGCGTCGTTGCTGTTGTACAGCTTCTGGTCGCCGGTGGACGGATCATTCGGCGAATCGAACAGTGCCGACTGGTGATTGGTCTTCGCATCCCACGCGCCGTGGAAGTCGTAGGTCATCACGTTGATGTAGTCCAGGTACGGGTGGTACGCGGCTGGATCGGTGACGCGGATCTTGTCGATGCCGGCACCCACCGCCACCGTCAGCAACAGGCCCGGACGCACCGCATCGAGCTGGCGGCGGAACTCGGCCATCAGTGCGGTGAAGTTGGCGTTGTCTTCCGGCTTGCCGCATTCGATGCCGCAGGCCACCGGGTATTCCCAGTCGATGTCGATGCCGTCGAACACGCCCAGCGCGGCACCGGCGCCACCGGCACCGTCGGTCACCGGCAGGTTGCCCTTGATGTAGGCGTCGATGCACGAGGCGACGAACGCCTGGCGGTTTTCTGGGCGCGCCGCGCTGGAGAAGCCGCGCGACCAGGTCCAGCCACCCAGCGAGATCAGCACCTTCATGCCCGGGTACTTGGCCTTGAGCTGCTTGAGCTGGTTCCAGTTGCCACGCAGCGGCTGGTCCCAGGTATCGGCGCTGCCGCTGACACTCTCGGCAGCGCTGAAGGCCTTGGTGTAGTCGGCGAAGGCATCGCCACCGGCACCGCTGTTCGGATCCGACGGCTGGGTGATGCCCACTTCGCAGCGGTTGTTGCGCACGTTGCCGAACGCGTAGTTGATGTGGGTCAGGCGTGCGGCCGAGCCGCTGCTGTCGATGTTCTTGACCCGGTAATTGCGGCCGTAGATGCCCCACTGGGTGAAGTAGCCGATGACCCGCTTGCCGGTGGTGCCGCCGTCGCCGGCCAGCGTGGTGGCGCTGATCTCGGTGCCCTGTGCCGACGCGTTGCCGGCGTTGTCGCGGGCGCGCACGCGGTAGCGGTAGGTGGTGGAGGCAGTCAGCCCGCCGTCGACATAGCTGGCACTGGACGGTGAACCGACCAGGCTGCCGTTGCGGTACACGTCGTAGCCGGCCACGCCGCTGCCACCGGTGTTGTCGGAGGACGGGCTCCAGCTGAGCGCGATGCTGTTGGCGGTGCGCGTACCGACCGCCAGCCCGCCCGGCACGCTCGGTGCGGTGGTATCGCCACCGGCGGCGTTGACGGTGATGGTGATGGTCGCGGTGCTGCTGGTGGCGTTGTTGTTGTCAGTGGCCACCGCGCGCAGGGTGTGGCTGCCGGCGCTGGCATTGGCCCAGCTGGCCGCGTACGGCGCACTGGTGGCCACGCCCAGCGTGCTGCCATCGCGGAAGAACTCGACCTTGGCGACGCTGCCGTCCGGATCACTGGCGTTGGCAGTCACGTTGACCGTGCTGCCGGCACTGAAGGTGGCGCCGTTGGCCGGCGAGGTCAGGCTGACCACCGGCGGCTGGTTGGCGCCGCTGCCATCGCAGGCGCCGAGGTTGGTGTAGTAGGGCGCACCGGCCGGATGGTCCGGCGGCGCGTTCCAGATGTCCTGGTTCGCCCGATAGAGGACGCCTCCTTTCTGCAGGGTATCGCCGGCCCGGTAGATCCTGGCCTGGTCCCACTGGGCCACCCCGGCACAGCTGGCGGCCTGCGCCAGGCCGGGCAGGGCGGCGGCACCGGCGGCCACGGCAAGCAGCCAGGCCAGGCGGCGGGGACGACAGCTTCGGGTCGCACGTTCGGCACTGCGCACAATCGGGTCGTACATGGGTAAGTCTCCGATCAAAGGGCGCGCGGGCCCCGATGGCGCCGCGCGTGACGCAGGTCCGGGCATCGCCCGGGAAGGCGACGGAGGGGCCGGACGGAGGTACCTGGGAGGCCGGGGAGAGAGTCCGGCGCCAGGTAGGGACAACGTTGTCATCAATCATGTGGTCAATCCGTGAGCAAGCGCATGGTTCCGGGAATCGGGCGGAGAGCGGCGCTGCGCGCGGCCGGCGGCCATCGGCGGAGCCCCTCGTGGCGGGTCGCACTGCGATTTCATGGGTTTGCCCGGGCGGGTGGGCATCGCGGGGGACGCCGTAAACCCGTCCATGGGGGCTTGGCCGCGGCATCCATGCCGCGGACACCCCCGCGATGCCCACCCGCCCGACCCCTGACAGGTTCCTGCGCGGCCCAGCCACGAAAGACAGAACAGAAAATCAAAATCAAAAGCCGGTCGCTTCGCTCTTCAATGCCTGATTTCTGACTTCCTCTGGTTGCCGGCCAGCGGCCGGCACTACCGGGGAGCATCCACGCATGGCGGCAGATCGCGGAAATCTGTCGGGGGCGGGGTGGTGGGGGCCAGCAGGACCGTTGGCGCCATGGATGGCGCCATCGAGCCCCCATGGACGGGTTTACGGCGTGTCCTGCTGGCCCCCACCACCCCGCCATCCCACGGGAACCCCGCTTTTGCTTGGGCCGTTGCCGTTGCTTCGGCCCTGGCCTCGGCGGGTGCCGGGCGCCGCCCGGCCAAAGCCCACCCCCCGCTTCCGGTACAATGTCGGGCCCGTTTCCCAACTACGGTTCCCCGGACATGATGGTCCTCGAGGGCGCGCCCGCCCTGTCGCCGTTCCGCCGCGAACGTCTTGAATCCCGCCTGCAGTCCATCGCTCCCTCCCTGCGCATCAGCGGTGCCTGGCACGTCTACTTCGTGCAGCCCGAAGGCAGCGCCGCCCCCGACCTGACCACGCTGTGCCGCATCCTCGAAGCTGCGCCGCAGGCCGAGGCCCTGGCCGAAGGCGCGGTCAGCCGCATCGTGGTGCCGCGCCTGGGCACGCTGTCGCCGTGGTCGAGCAAGGCCACCGAGCTGGTCCGTGGTGCCGGGCAGCCGGTGAGCCGGGTCGAGCGCGGCCTGCGCATCGACGTGCAGGGCTGGCCGGCCGATGCCGCCGCCCAGCAGGCGCTGGTCAAGGCGCTGCACGACCCGATGACGCAGTCGGTGCTGGAGACCGTGGAGCAGGGCCAGGCGCTGTTCTCGGCGCCGGCCCGTGGCGAACTGGAACGCGTGCCGGTGGACCAGCTGGAGGCCGCCAACCAGCGCCTCGGCCTGGCCATGGCCCAGGACGAGATCGACTACCTGCGCGAACGCTTCACCGCGCTGGGCCGCGCGCCGTCCGACGTCGAACTGATGATGTTCGCGCAGGCCAATTCCGAGCACTGCCGGCACAAGATCTTCAACGCCAGCTGGACCATCGACGGTCAGGAGCAGGACCGCTCGCTGTTCCGGATGATCAAGAACACCCACCAGCAGACCCCGCAGCACACGCTCAGCGCGTACAGCGACAATGCGGCGGTGATTGAAGGCCATCCGGCCTCGCGTTACCGCCCGGACCCGGCCAGTGGCGAATACCGCCGCGAAGCACAGGTGCCCAGCGCGTTCCAGATCAAGGTGGAAACGCACAACCACCCGACCGCGATCGCACCGTTCCCGGGCGCATCGACCGGCAACGGTGGCGAGATCCGCGACGAAGGCGCAACCGGCCGCGGCGGCAAGCCGAAGGCAGGCCTGTCCGGTTTCTCGGTCTCGCACCTGCGCATCCCGGAGCTGCCGCAGCCGTGGGAAGCACCGCGCGCGCTGAACCCGCGCATGGCGCCGGCGCTGGAAATCATGACTGACGGCCCGCTGGGCGGCGCTGCGTTCAACAACGAATTCGGCCGCCCGAACCTGCTCGGCTACTTCCGCAGCTTCGAGCTGCCGGAAGGCGCCGATCTGGTCCGCGCCTACGACAAGCCGATCATGCTGGCCGGTGGCCTCGGCGCGATCGATCGCGTACAGGTTGACAAGATCCCGCTGCAGGCCGGTGATGCGGTCATCGTGCTCGGTGGCCCGGCGATGCTGATCGGCCTGGGCGGCGGCGCCGCCAGTTCGGTGGCCTCCGGTGAAAGCGCCGAGGACCTGGACTTCGCCAGCGTGCAGCGCGACAACCCGGAAATGGAGCGTCGCTGCCAGGAGGTCATCGACCGCTGCGTGGCAATGGGTGCCAACAACCCGATCAAGTTCTTCCATGACGTCGGTGCAGGTGGCCTGTCCAATGCCATCCCCGAACTGCTGCACGACTCGAACGTCGGTGGTGTCATCGACCTGGGCAAGGTGCCCACCGATGACCCGTCGCTGTCGCCGATGCAGCTGTGGTGCAACGAATCGCAGGAACGCTACGTGCTCGGCGTGGCCCAGGAGCGCCTGGCCGAGTTCGCCGCGCTGTGCGCGCGCGAGCGCTGCCCGTTCGCTGCCGTTGGCGTGGCCACCGCTGAAGAGCACCTGGTGGTCGCCTACGGCGCCGTGCCGGGCCACACCCCGGCCGATGCGCCGATCGACCTGCCGATGGACGTGCTGTTCGGCAAGCCGCCGAAGATGCACCGCGCCACCGCGCACCCGCCGGCACCGCGCTGGCCGGCGCTGAAGACCGGCGGCCTGGACCTGCAGGACGCCGGCCTGCGCGTGCTCGCGCACCCGACGGTCGCTTCGAAGAACTTCCTGGTCACCATCGGTGACCGCAGCGTCGGTGGCCTGACCGCGCGCGAACAGATGGTCGGCCCGTGGCAGCTGCCGGTGGCCGACGTGGCGATCACCCTGGCCGACTTCGACGGCGTGGCCGGCGAAGCGATGTCGATCGGCGAGCGCACCCCGCTGGCCCTGCTCGATGCGGCTGCTTCGGCACGCATGGCGGTGGGCGAAGCGCTGACCAACCTGTGCGCGGCCCCGGTCGATGCGCTGGATGAGATCAAGCTGTCGGCGAACTGGATGGCCGCGGCCGGCCACCCCGGCGAAGACGCGCTGCTGTACGACGCGGTGAAGGCGGTGGGCATGGAACTGTGCCCGCAGCTGGACATCAGCATCCCGGTCGGCAAGGACTCGCTGTCGATGCAGGCGCAGTGGCACGACCAGGGCGAAGCGCACAAGAGCGTGTCGCCGGTGTCGCTGGTGATCTCGGCGTTCGCGCCGGTGGCCGACGTGCGCCAGCAGCTGACCCCGCTGCTCGATCGTGATGTGGACAGCGAGCTGTGGTTGATCGGCCTCGGCGCCGGCAAGCAGCGCCTGGGCGGTTCGATCCTGGCGCAGGTGCATGCCGACCACGGCGACCTGCCGGCCTTCGCCGGCGCCGCACCGGACCTGGATGACCCGCAGCGCCTGCGTGGCTTCTTCGAGCTGATCCGCGATGCGCGCCAGGCCGGCCTGCTGCTGGCTTACCACGACCGCAGCGACGGCGGCGCCTTCGCCGCGCTGTGCGAAATGGCCTTCACCTCGCGGCTGGGCCTGGACATCACCCTCGATGCCTGGGGCGACGATCCGTTCCGCAGCCTGTTCAATGAAGAGCTGGGCGCGGTGGTGCAGATCGCCCGCGAAGACCGCGCCGCCTTTGCCGACCTGGTCGAGCGCCATGCACTGATCGAGTGTGCACAGCGCATCGCCAAGCCGACCACCGCACCGGTGGTGCGCGTGTCGCTGGCCGGCGAGAACCTGGCCGAATGGCGCTGGGAAGCGCTGTTCGACGCCTGGTGGTCGGTCACCCACGCGATGCAGAAGCGCCGCGACAACCCGGCCAATGCCGATGCCGAGCGCGAGATCGCCCGTGCCTTCACTGCGCCGGGCCTGAAGCCCAAGCTCAGCTTCGACCTCAATGAAGATGTGGCCGCCCCGTTCATCAGCACCGGCGCGCGTCCGCGCGTGGCGGTACTGCGCGAGCAGGGCGTCAACGGCCAGATCGAAATGGCCAACGCCTTCGAACGTGCCGGCTTCCGCGCCTTCGACGTGCATATGAGCGACCTGATCGAAGGCCGCGTGGCATTGCAGGACTTCACCGGCCTGGTCGCCTGCGGTGGCTTCAGCTACGGCGACGTGCTGGGTGCCGGCCGCGGCTGGGCCACCTCGATCCTGGAGCGCAGTGCGCTGCGTGATGCCTTTGCCGCGTTCTTCGCGCGCGAGGACAGCTTCGCGCTGGGCGTGTGCAACGGTTGCCAGATGATGAGCCAGCTCAAGGGCATCATTCCGGGGGCCGAGCACTGGCCGCAGTTCCGCCGCAACGCCAGTGAGCAGTTCGAAGCCCGTACCGCGCTGCTGGAAGTGGTGGAGTCGCCGTCGATCCTGCTGCGTGGCATGGCTGGTTCGCGCCTGCAGGTGGCGGTGGCGCATGGTGAAGGCCAGGCCGTGTTCGACAATGCCGTCGACCAGGCAGCCGCTCGCGTTTCGCTGCGCTACATCGATGGCAACGGCAACGTGGCCAGCCAGTACCCGCTGAACCCGAACGGTTCGCCGGACGGCATCACCGGCCTGACCAGCAGCGACGGCCGCGTCACCATCATGATGCCGCACCCGGAACGCACGCCGCGCGCGCTCAACATGAGCTGGGCGCCGGCCGAGTGGCAGGGTGACTCGCCGTGGATGCGCATGTTCCGCAACGCGCGGGTATGGTGCGGCTGATCGCATCGTTCTGCGCAGGCCGCAATGCCGCTGCGTACGGAAAAACCCGCCGATGATCGGCGGGTTTTTCTATGCGCGCGTGAAACTCCTGTCCCGACCGCTAGTTACATCGATTTTCATGCGGCGGAACTTCGTCACGCTTGCCTAACAAAACACTTTCATAAACAGGTGAAAGGGTGAACTGCTTCACGGCAATAGGATTTGTCGTGTCAAAGTCTTGACGATTTGGAAAGTTGCCGTTAACACTTGAACCCCGTTTCAGAATCATTCATTTCGCAGTAACCGGTTGGCGCACGCGCTCGGTTTTCTGTCGCTGCGCGCCGTTCGGCAATACCCCGCAGTAAATCACGCGAATAAACGCCCCCAGGGGACGTTGGGCCGGAAAGCCCAGCGGTGGCGTTGCTTTGCCCAAAACCAGTCCAATCAGGAGCCGTACCGATGAATCGGATTTATCGCAAGGTCTGGAACAAAGCATTGGGTCAGTTGGTGGTGGCCTCGGAACTGGCTTCCTCCGACAGCAGCAGTGGTGGGGTCGTCGACCAGCGCCGCGATGCGACGCAGGCCACGCCCGCACTGCTGGCGGTGGCACTGGGCCTGGTATTGGGGTTGGGCATGAGCGGCACCGCCGCAGCACAGTCGGTGCAGATCGGCGGCAGCGCCACCTGCGTGGCATTCAGCGGCAAGCTGCTCGAAAAGTGCCTGATCGAAGGCTCGGCCAGCGCCAAGGGCAGCAACGCGGTGGCGATCGGCAGCAACAGCAGCGCCACTGCCGCCAACAGCGTAGCGCTGGGCGCCGGCTCCAAGGCCACGCGGGCCAACACGGTGTCCGTGGGTGATACCGGCAAGGAACGCCAGATCACCCATGTTGCCGCAGGCACCCAGGCCACCGATGCGGTAAACAAGTCACAGCTGGATGCGCAGGCGCGCGCCACGCAGGCCGCGCTGGCCGATGTCGCCGCAGATGGAAACCGCTATTTCAAGGCCGACGGCGCAGGTGATGACAGCGACGCGGCGAAGATCGACGGCCAGGGCGCGGTTGCGGCGGGTGCGGGTGCACAGTCGCTGGCCAACGCCACCACCGCCATCGGTACCCAGGCCATTGCCGCGGGCCTGGGCGCAAGCGCGTTCGGCCAGGGCGCATTGGCGATCGGTGACGCCAGCGTGGTGGTCGGGCAGAGTGCTGCCGCGTTCGGTCTTGGTGACACCGCCGTCGGCGCCAGTGCCTATGCCGCAAGCGAAAACGGCGCTGCCACCGCACTGGGTGCCTTGTCCGAAGCCACCGCCGATGGCGCGACCGCTGTCGGCGGCGGTGCCGTGGCGATGGGCCCGGGCAGCACCGCATTGGGCCGCGGCGCCACCGCCGCCAACGAAGCGTCGATCGCAGTCGGTGCGTTCAGCACTGCTGTCGGTGAATACAGCACCGCGCTGGGTTCGAATTCCGCTGCGGTTGCCACCGGCAGCGTGGCGCTGGGCGCGGGTTCGCTGGCCGACCGCGTCGATACCGTGTCAGTCGGTGCCGCCGAATACGGCCTGACCCGGCAGATCACCAGCGTTGCCGCAGGCACCGAAGACAACGATGCGGTCAATGTCGGCCAGTTGAAGGACGTGGCCGCCGTGGCCGATGCCACCGCCAAGCGCTTCCAGGCCACCGGCAGCAGCAACAGCGATGCCGGTGCACTGGCCGAAGGTGACGATGCACTGGCGGCCGGCGAGGCCGCCAATGCCCTCGGCAACGGCACCACGGCCGTCGGTGCCGGGGCAACGGCGGTCGCGCAGAACGCGACCGCCGTGGGCAACAACGCACTGGCCTCGGGCCAGAACAGTGCCGCGTTCGGCAACAACGCGCAGGCCAACGGTCCAGGCAGCGTTGCCGTGGGTGGTGCTGCGGTGGATGCCGACGGCAACCCGCTGATCACCAGTGGCGGCGTACCGGTGGAAACCGGCGCGACCAGCGCAGGCGTCGGTGGCACCGCGGTGGGCGCCAGTGCCGAAGCCAGCGGATTTGCGGCGTCGTCCTACGGTGTGGGTGCCTATGCGGCCGGCGCGCAGGCATCCGCGTTCGGTGCGGTGGCCAATGCCATCGGCGACTATTCCACCGCACTGGGTACCCAGAGCAATGCGACCGGCACCAGCAGCGTCGCCATCGGTGGCCCGGCCGACCTGATTCCCGGCCTGGGCTTCTTCGTGCAGACCCAGGCCAGCGGCGAAGCCGCGACCGCCGTCGGTGCCGGCGCCATCGCCAGTGGCGATCGTGCGGTGGCCAACGGCAGCCTGAGCGAAGCCTCCGGTGCTGAAGCCTCCGCTGTTGGCTACTTCGCCTATGCACCGGGTGAGAACGCCAGCGCGCTGGGTGCGCAGACCTGGGCCAGCGGTGCGCAGAGCACGGCCGTGGGTTACTACGCCACCGCACGCGGCGCCAACAGCGTCGCGCTTGGCGCGAACTCCGAAGCGGTGCGTGCCAACAGCGTGGCCGTTGGCAGTGCAGGCAACGAGCGGCAGATCACCAGCGTTGCTGCGGGCAGCGAAGCCACCGATGCAGTGAACAAGGCGCAGCTCGATGCCGTGGCCAGCACCGCCGACAGCACCGCGCGCTTCTTCCAGGCACAGCCGGAAGCCGACAGCGATGCCGGCGCGCTGGCCGAGGGCGAGGGCGCCGTCGCCGCCGGTTCGTCGAGCAATGCGATCGGCGCCGGCGCAGTAGCCCATGGCGCGGCTGCGTCGGCCATCGGCGATGACAGCGTGGCCGTGGGCCGCAACAGCGCAGCCACCGGCAATGGCGGTGTCGCCATCGGTGGCCTCGGCCAAGCCTACGACGAGTTCAACCAGCCGATCATCGGTGCCGATGGCACGGCACAGCAGGTGGGCACCACTGCCGTCGCCGATGCCACTGCGGTGGGCAGTGGCGCGCAGGCCACCGGGGCTGCCAGCAGCGCCTTCGGCAACGCGGCCAAGGCCAGTGGTGACAACAGCTTCGCCGCCGGCGGCAAGTCGCGCGCCACCGGCAGCTATGCGGTCGCGGTCGGCGACAGCGCCTTCGCCAGCAGCGATGACAGCACCGCAGTAGGCGGCTACAGCTGGGCCACTGCCAGTGGTGCAGCAGCATTCGGTTCGGGTGCATGGGCCACCGCCACCAATGCCTCGGCGTTCGGTAATGCGGCGTGGGCCAGTGGCAGCGGCGCCACGTCCATCGGTTACAACAGCTGGGCCAACGGCGCCAGTTCCACGGCGGTCGGCCGCGGTGCCTTCGGCTATGGCGACAACAGCGTGGCACTGGGCTTCCAGGCGCTGGGCAACAGCCTCAACAGCATCGCCATCGGCACCAATACAGTGGCCGGTGGTGAAAGCGCGATCGCGCTTGGCGCCGGCAGTAACGCCAGCGCCAGCAACGCTGTCGCGCTCGGTGCCGGTTCGGTTGCCAGTCGTGCACGTACGGTATCGGTGGGTAGCAGCGGCAACGAACGCCAGGTCACCAACGTCGCCGCGGGCACCCAGGCCACCGACGCAGTGAACAAGGCACAGCTGGATGCGGTTGCGACCACCGCCACCACCACCAGCCGCTTCTTCCAGGCCACCGGCAACGGCGACGACGTAGCCGGTGCACTGGTGGAGGGTGACAACGCACTGGCGGCCGGTGATGCCGCCAACGCCATCGGCAATGGCGCCACCGCACTGGGCAGCGGCGCCAACGCGCTGGCCAGCAACGCACAGGCGCTGGGCTTCAATGCATTGGCGACCGCAGCCAACGCCAGCGCTGTCGGTGCCAACGCACAGGCCACGGGCGAGTACGCCACCGCGCACGGTGCGGAAAGCGAAGCCAGCGGCGAACAGAGCGCGGCATTCGGTGCGGCCAGCATCGCCAGCGGCGCCGGTAGCACTGCCAATGGCGTGCTGTCCGAAGCGTCCGGCGAAGAAGCCGTGGCCGTGGGCTACTTCAGCAATGCCAGCGGCGACGCGGCCACCGCTGTCGGCAGCGAGAGCGTGGCCAGTGGTACGGCGTCGGCGGCCTTTGGTATCGGTGCCGAAGCCAGCGGCGGTTACAGCACTGCCATCGGTGGCTATGCACAGGCCTCGGCCTTCAATGCCACCGCGTTCGGCAACTTCGCCAATGCCTCTGGTTCCAACAGTGTGGCGGTGGGTGGCGATTCGGAAGCCTCCGGCGCCTACAGCACCGCCACCGGCCAGGGCAGCCTGGCGACCGGCACCAACAGCGTCGCCGTCGGTGGTTCGTTGTTCGGCGTGCTGGCCACCGAGGCCTCGGGCAACTACTCCACCGCGGTGGGTGGTGGTGCCTGGTCGGGCGGCATCAACAGCACCGCGCTGGGCAATGCCGCCGAATCGCGCGGTGCCAACAGCGTGGCGCTGGGTGCCGATTCGATCGCCGATCGCGACAACACCGTGTCGGTGGGCGGCGGTGGCAACACCCGCCAGATCACCAATGTGGCCGATGGCACGCAGGGCAATGATGCGGTCAACAAGAACCAGCTCGACGCCGTCGCCGCGGCAGCGGAAAAGACCCGCCGGCAGTTCCAGGCCAGTGGCAACGCCGACGGTGAAACCGGCGCGCTTGTGGAGGGCGATAACGCGCTGGCGGCCGGTGATGCGGCCAACGCGATCGGCAACGGTGCCACCGCGCTCGGCAGCGGTGCCAATGCGCTGGCCGCCAACGCCACCGCGGTGGGCATCGATGCGCTGGCCACCGGCAGCAACGCGGCTGCCCTGGGCAGCACGGCACAGGCCACCGGCGAGGACAGCCTGGCCCTGGGCAGCGGTGCCGGCGCCAGCGAGGTTGGTGCAAGCGCGGTGGGTGCGCGTGCACAGGCCAGCGGCGCCTACAGCACAGCCACAGGTACAGAAGCCAATGCCAGCGGCGGGCAGGCGCTCGCCAGCGGTTTCCGCAGCGCGGCTTCGGCTGATGGCACCACCGCGGTGGGTGGCTACGCCGAAGCCAGCGGTCGCCTCGGCACCGCTCTGGGCTATGGCTCGGCGGCCAGCGCTGCCAACACCACTGCAGTCGGCTTCGGTGCCGCGGCGGCCGGTACCGGTGCCGTTGCCGTGGGTCAGTCCAGCGAAGCCAGTGGCGAGGAGAGCGTGGCCATCGGCGGCAGCACCTTCTTCGGCTTGATCCCGTCGCGTGCCAGTGGGACCGGTGCGGCGGCGTTCGGCGCTGGTGCATGGGCCACCGAAGACTACGCGACCGCGATTGGCTGGAACTCGTGGGCGGCAGGCAGTAGCGCCACCGCGCTGGGTGCCAACGCCACTGCCAATGGCAGCAACAGCGTCGCGCTCGGCGCCGGCTCCAAGGCTGACCGTGACAACACCGTAGCCGTCGGCAAGGCCGGCGGTGAGCGCCAGGTGACCCACGTCGCGGCCGGCACCGAAGCCACCGATGCGGTGAACAAGGGCCAGCTGGATGCGGTCGCCAGCGTCGCCGACAAGACCAGCCGGCAGTTCCAGGCCAGCGGCAATGCCGATGGCGAAGCCGGTGCACTGGTCGACGGCGACAACGCACTGGCAGCCGGCAATGCGGCCAATGCCATCGGCAACGGCGCCACCGCGCTGGGCAGCGGCGCCAATGCCATGGCCGCCAATGCCACTGCCGTGGGCTTCGATGCGCTGGCCACCGGCAACAATGCGGCGGCGCTCGGCAACGCGGCGCAGGCCGGAGGTGTCGACAGCGTAGCCGTGGGCAGTGGCGCCAGCGCCAGCGAACTCGGCGCCAGTGCTACCGGCGCCGGTGCCCAGGCCAAGGGTGCCTACAGTACCGCCAGCGGTGCGCAGGCCACGGCCAGCGGCACCCAGTCGCAGGCCAGTGGTTTCCGCGCCAATGCCTCGGCCGATGGTGCGTCTGCGCTGGGCAGCTATGCCGAGGCCAGCGGTCGCCTGGGTACCGCGGTCGGCTACGGCAGCAAGGCAACCGGCGCCAATGCCACGGCGGTAGGTGTGAGTGCCACCGCCAGTGCCGCAGGCAGCGTGGCGTTGGGCGCGGGCTCGGTCGCCGACCGTGCCAACACTGTGTCGGTCGGCAGCGCGAGCAGTGATCGTCAGATCACCCGTGTCGCTGCCGGTACCGAGCGCACCGATGCGGTCAATCGTGGCCAGCTCGATGCGGTCGCGGCGACCGCCGATGGCACGGCCCGCTACGTCAAGGCCACCGGCGCAGGTACCGCCAGTGCCAACGGCAGCGATGCCGCCGCGATCGGTTCGGCAGCCACTGCCAGCGGCGCACGCAGCAATGCCCTGGGTGCCAATGCGATGGCCATCGGCAACGGTGCCTTGGCACTGGGCACCAGCGCCGGCGCATCGGGCGCGAACTCGGTGGCGCTGGGTGCCGGTTCGCGTGCACTCGATGCCAACGTGGTGTCGGTCGGCGGTGGCAATGGCACCGATGGTCCGGCCACGCGCCGCATCGTCAATGTGGCCGATGGCCGCATCGCCGCCGGCAGCAGCGATGCCATCACCGGTTCGCAGCTCAACGTCACCAACCAGCGGGTGGGCGCGGTGGAAACCCGCGTCGGTGATTTCGATTCGCGCATCGCCACCGTGGAAACCACGGCGGCCAGCGCGGTCAGCTATGACGACGCCAGCCGTGACCGCCTGACCCTGTCCGGTTTCCAGGGCACCACCATCGACAACGTCGGTGCCGGCAGCATCGCTGCGGGCAGTCGCCAGGCGATCAACGGCGGCCAGCTGTTCCAGTCGCTCAGTGATGCCGCCAGCTTCCTCGGCGGTGGTGCCAGCGTTGGCATGCAGGGTGTGTTCGTGGCGCCGAACTATGTGATCCAGGGCGCCACCTACAGCAATGTCGGCGATGCGCTCGGCGCGCTGGACCGCAAGGTCAGCGAGATCGACCGCCGCACCGCCGGTGGCACGCGTGCCGGGACTGCCAGCCTGCGCGCAATGAGTACCCCGCTGGATGACAGCCCGCTGGCCAGCGCCGCCGATGCACCTGCAACGGCCGACGCGGCACCGGCCAGCACCGCGCGCGTGCAGGGCACGCCGACCGCTGCCGCCGCCGGTGCCGGGATTCCGGTTGGCACTCCCGCGACGGGCTTCAATGCCGTCGCCATGGGCGAGGGCGCGGTCGCCAGCGGTGCTTCGTCCACCGCCGTCGGCCAGGGTGCCAGTGCCACGGCTGCCAACGCCGTGGCACTGGGCCAGGGTTCGGTCGCCGATCGTGCCAACACCGTGTCGGTCGGCAGCGAAGGCAACGAACGCCAGGTCACCAACGTCGCCGCCGGCACCACCGTCACCGACGCCGTCAACAAGGGCCAGCTGGACCGTGGCGTGGCCACGGCGAACAGCTACACCGACAGCCGCGTCCAGGCCGTCGCCGACAGCTTCGATGTGTTCAAGGGTGAAATCGATGGACGCCTGCGCCACATGGATCGCCGCATCGACCGCCAGGGGGCGATGAGCGCGGCGATGCTCAACATGGCCACCAGTGCCGCCGGTATCCGCACCCAGAACCGGGTCGGCGTCGGCATTGGCTTCCAGGGCGGCGAGTCGGCGTTGTCGCTGGGCTACCAGCGTGCGATCAGCGATCGCGCCACGGTGACCTTCGGTGGTGCCTTCAGCAGCGACGACAGCTCGGTTGGCGTCGGTGCCGGCTTCGGCTGGTAAGCCACTCCATCGCGCCGGCGGCCACCCACGCCGGCGCAGCACCTGCAGTGAGGGCCTGGGGGGAGGTCACGGCAATCCCGGCTGGGCCGGCCGGGAGTCGTCAAGGAATGATGGCCGCAGTGTTGGTTCGATCCATGACCCAGAAGAGGAATTCGACGTGATCAAGAAGCAGAACCTTCGCATCAATGTGCTTGCCGCCGCCGTGCTGTCGATGACGGCTGTCGGTGCCGTCCACGCCGCTGGACTGCCGACCCGTGAACCGGTGCGCCAGGCCAGCACCGCCCAGCCGGGAACCGAGCGCATCATCGTCAAGTACCGGGCCGGTGCTGCTGCCGCCACTGACCGCTCGGCGAAGCTGTCCACCGTGCAGTCCGCACTGACCCGTGCCAGCCTTTCCGGCGGCACATCCCGCGCCAGCACGCTCGGCCCGCAGGTGGTCCGCAAGCTGTCTACCGGGGCGGACCTCATCCGTGTGCAGGGCCGCCTGGCCCCGGCCGAACTGCAGCGCGTACTGAAGGAGCTGAAGGCCGACCCGTCGGTGCAGTACGCCGAAGCCGACGTGAAGCTGCGCCGCACCGAACTGCGTGCCGGCAACGTACAGCCGGCGCTGGTGCCGAACGATCCCTTCTACCAGCAGAACCAGTGGCATCTGCATAATGCGGTCGGCGGCATCAACGCACCGGCGGCATGGGATGTCTCGCAGGGTGAGGGCATCGTGGTGGCGGTGATCGATACCGGCATCCTGCCGCAGCATCCGGACCTGGTCGGCAACCTGCTGGAGGGTTATGACTTCATCAGCGACGCGGAGACCTCGCGGCGCCCGACCAACGATCGCGTGCCGGGTGCGCAGGACTACGGTGATTGGGTCGAGAACGACAACGAGTGCTATGACGGTTCGCTGGCCGAGGACAGTTCCTGGCACGGCACCCACGTCGCCGGCACCGTGGCCGAGCAGACCAACAACGGCGTCGGCATGGCCGGTGTCGCCTACAAGGCCAAGGTACTGCCGGTGCGCGTGCTCGGTAAGTGCGGTGGCTACCTGTCCGACATCGCCGATGCGGTGGTCTGGGCATCGGGTGGCACGGTGGCCGGCATTCCGGCCAACACCAATCCGGCCGAGATCATCAACATGAGCCTGGGTGGCGGTGGCGCCTGCGCCAGCACCTACCAGGACGCGATCAACGGCGCGATCTCGCGCGGTACCACCGTGGTGGTGGCGGCCGGCAATGAAGCCGACAACGCGTCCAAGTACCAGCCGGCCAGCTGCGAAGGCGTGGTGACCGTGGGTGCCACCCGCATCACCGGTGGCATCACCTACTACTCCAACTACGGCACCCGCGTGGACCTGTCCGGTCCGGGTGGCGGTGGCAGTGTGGACGGCAACCCGGGCGGCTACATCTGGCAGACCGGCTCCAATGCGGCCACCACGCCGGAATCGGGCACGCCGGGCTACATGGGCATGGGCGGTACCTCGATGGCCTCGCCGCATGTGGCCGCCGTTGCCGCACTGGTGCAGAGCGCGCTGATCGCCAAGGGCAAGGATCCGTTGACCCCGGCCGCGATGCGTACCCTGTTGAAGGAAACCGCACGTCCGTTCCCGGTCGCCATTCCGGCGGCGACCCCGATCGGTACCGGTATTCTCGATGCCAAGGCCGCGCTGGCCAAGGCACTGGAAGAACCGTGCACCGAGAACTGCGGGCCGGTGGCCACGCCGCTGACCAACAAGGCCGCCGTGGGTGGCCTGAACGGTGCCGCCGCCAGCAGCCGCCTGTACAGCTTCGAAGCCGTCGCCGGCAAGCAGCTCAGCGTGATCACCTACGGTGGCACCGGCAATGTCTCGGTCTACATCGCGCAGGGGCGTGAACCGAGCGCCAGCGACAACGACGCCAAGTCGACCCGTCCGGGCACGTCCGAGACGGTGCGGGTGAACAAGCCGGTGGCCGGTACCTACTACATCAAGGTAGTCGGCGAAGCGGCCTACAACGGCGTGAGCATCCTTGCCACGCAGTAAGCTGGAACTGTCGTAATTGAATGGCCGAAGCCCGTCATCCCGTGTGACGGGCTTCGTCTTTTTACGAAAGGTGGTGGAGGGGCGGCGGAAATCATGGCTTAACTGTTAAAGTCGAGCCGATTGACAGGAGAGTCATGTGAACGCGCTTGCTGCTACCGCCGCTGCCGACAACGCTGAAGGCCGCATCCTGGATGCGCTGCTGGCGCGCGGCCGGCTGAAGGAAGGCGATCTGGCACGTGCGCGGCCGCTGCACGCAGAGGCCGGCGGCAGCCTGCTGGGCCTGCTGGTGCGGCTGGGGCTGGTGTCCGAGCGTGACCAGGCACAGGCCAGCGCCGAAGTGCTGGGCCTGCCGCTGCTGGAAGGCAAGCAGCTGCCGGAAGCACCGCCACAAGGGCTGGCGGAAGGCCTGCCGTTGTCACTGCGCTTCCTCAAGCAGTTCCACGTCTGCCCGCTGGCCCTGGATGAACAGGGCGTACGGCTGTGGCTGGCCGACGCCCATGATCCCTACCCGCAGCAGGCGGTGCAGCTGGCACTGGGCGTGCCGGTGACGCCGGTTCTGGGCATGCGTGCGGAGATCGATGACCTGGTCGAGCGCTGGTTCGGCCAGGGCCGCAGCGCGATGGGCGCGATCGTCGAAACCGCCGATGGCGAGGGCGGTGCGGTCGATGACATCGAGCACCTGCGCGACCTCGCCTCGGAAGCGCCGGTGATCCGCCTGGTCAACCTGGTGATCCAGCGTGCAGTGGAGCTGCGCGCTTCGGACATCCATGTCGAACCATTCGAGAGCCGGCTGAAGGTGCGCTACCGCGTCGACGGTGTACTGGTGGAGGGCGAAAGCCCGCCGGCCAACCTCACCGCGGCGGTGATCAGCCGCATCAAGATCATGGCCCGGCTCAACATCGCAGAGCGCCGCCTGCCGCAGGATGGCCGCATCATGCTGCGCGTGCAGGGCAAGGAGCTGGACCTGCGCGTGAGCACGGTCCCGACCGCGCATGGCGAAAGCGTGGTGATGCGATTGCTGGACCGCGAAACGGTGGTGTTCGATTTCCACCGCCTCGGCTTCACCGATGCGTTCCTGCCGCAGTTCCGCAAGGTGCTGGAGCAGCCGCATGGCATCCTGCTGGTGACCGGCCCCACCGGCTCGGGCAAGACCACCACGCTGTATACCGCGCTGAGCCAGCTCAATACCGCCGACGTCAAGATCATCACGGTCGAAGACCCGGTGGAATACCAGATCGAGGGCATCAACCAGATCCAGGCCAAGCCGCAGATCGGCCTGGACTTCGCCAACGCCCTGCGCAGCATCGTGCGCCAGGATCCGGACATCATCATGATCGGCGAAATGCGCGACCTGGAAACCGCGCGCATTGCGATCCAGTCGGCGTTGACCGGCCACCTGGTGCTGTCCACCCTGCATACCAACAACGCAGCGGGTGGCATCACCCGCCTGCTCGACATGGGCGTGGAAGACTACCTGCTCACGTCCACCATCAACGGCATCCTTGCCCAGCGCCTGGTGCGCCGGCTGGAACCGACCCACGCCGAGCGCTATGAGGCCTCGCCGGAGGAAATCGAACGATTCGAGCTGCGCCGCCTGCAGCCGGAAGGGCCGATCCACCTGTATCGCCCGAAGCCCTCCGCGCTGGCGCCGACCGGTTATCTCGGCCGCACCACCATCATGGAATTCCTGGTGATGAACGATGCGCTGCGGCGCGCGGTGATGCGCCGCGATGGCATGGGCGAGATCGAACGCATCGCCCGCGAAGCGGGCATGCGCACGATGTACGAAGATGGCCTGTCCAAGGCCCTCAGTGGCCAGACGACCATCGAGGAAGTCCTGCGTGTCACCGAGGAAAGCTGATGCGCGCAGGACGCCGGGGCTGACATGCCGACCTACCGTTACAAGGCACTGAATCCGCACGGCGAGATCTTCGACGGGCAGATGGAAGCGGCCAGCGAGGCCGAACTGGTCGCGCGCCTGCAGGACCAGGGTCATCTGCCGATGGAGACCCAGCTGGCCGATGGCGGTGCGATCGGTGGCAGCAATTGGCGCAACCTGTTCCGCCAACGGCCGCTGCAGGGTGCGGCATTGCTGCAGTTCACCCAGCAGCTGGCGACACTGCTCGGTGCAGGCCAGCCGCTGGATCGCGCGCTGTCGATCCTGCTCGGCCTGCCGGAAGACGAACGCTCGCGCCGCGCGATCACCGACATCCGCGATGTGGTGCGCGGTGGTG
The DNA here is from genome assembly GCF_059372535.1 of Stenotrophomonas sp. YJH_SMC_43. Taxonomy (NCBI): domain Bacteria; kingdom Pseudomonadati; phylum Pseudomonadota; class Gammaproteobacteria; order Lysobacterales; family Lysobacteraceae; genus Stenotrophomonas; species Stenotrophomonas sp. YJH_SMC_43. The sequence continues at coordinate 66,263 of NZ_JCAFVQ010000005.1, read as the reverse complement.
CGCCGCTGTCGACCGCACTGGAGCGCCAGCATGGGTTGTTCTCGCGCCTGTACGTGAACATGGTGCGTGCCGGTGAGGCCGGCGGCAGCCTGCACGAAACCCTGCAGCGCCTGGCCGACTACCTCGAACGCAGCCGGGCCCTGCAGGGCAAGGTGATCAACGCGCTGGTGTACCCGGCCATCCTGCTGGTGGTGGTGGGCGGTGCGCTGCTGTTCCTGCTCGGCTACGTGGTGCCGCAGTTCGCGCAGATGTACGAGAGCCTGGATGTTGCGCTGCCGTGGTTCACCAACGCGGTATTGCAGCTGGGCCTGTTCGTGCGTGACTGGTGGGTGTTGCTGCTGGTGGTGCCGGCAGTACTTGCGCTGTTCTTCGAACGCAAGGCACGGCAACCGGCCTTCCGGCTGGCGCTGGATGGCTGGCTGCTGCAGCGTCGCAGCATCGGCCGCCTGCTGGGTGAACTGGAAACCGCGCGGCTGGCCCGCACGCTGGGCACCCTGCTGCGCAATGGGGTGCCGCTGCTGGGTGCCCTGGGCATCGCCCGCAACGTACTGGGCAACCGCGCGCTGGCCGCCGATGTGGAAGCTGCCGCGGATGAAGTGAAGAATGGTACCGGCCTGTCGCTGGCACTGTCGCGCGGCAAGCGTTTCCCGCGCCTGGCACTGCAGATGATCCAGGTCGGCGAGGAATCCGGTGCACTCGATACCATGCTGCTGAAAGCGGCCGATACCTTCGAACAGGACAGCGCCCGGCGCATCGACCGCCTGCTGGCGGCGATGGTGCCGGCGATCACCCTCGTACTGGCCTCGGTGGTCGGCGCGGTGATCGTCGCCGTGCTGGTGCCGCTGTATGACCTGACCAATGCCATCGGTTGACGATGGATCCCTACGCAACCCCGACACTCCGCAACTGAAAGGACCGACCATGATTGCTTCCCGTCGACCGATCCGCCTTTCCTTCACCGCCGCGCGCAACCAGTCGGGCATGAGCCTGCTGGAGATCATCATCGTCATCGTGCTGATCGGCGCGGTGCTGACCCTGGTCGCCAGCCGCGTGCTGGGTGGCGCCGACCGCGGCAAGGCCAACATCGCCAAGGCACAGGTGCAGACCGTCGCATCCAAGGTCGACAACTACCAGATCGATACCGGCAAGCTGCCCGGCTCGCTCAACGATCTGGTGACTGCACCGGCTGGCGTCGGTGGCTGGTTGGGCCCGTATGCCAAGCCGGCCGATCTGAACGATCCGTGGGGCCATGCGCTGGAATACCGCACGCCGGGCGAAGGCCAGCCGTATGAGCTGATCAGCCTGGGCAAGGACGGCAAGGCCGGCGGCAGCAGCGTCGACGCTGACATCCGCTACCAGCCGTAACCGGGCATGTCGCATTTCCTGCCGCGCCGGTTGCCACGCCCGCGCCTGCCCGGCAGGCGCGCAGCGGGCCTGTCGCTGCTGGAAATGCTGCTGGTGATCGCGCTGATCGCCGCGATCGGCCTGATCACCGCTGCCGGCCTGTCGCGCGGTTTCGCCGGCATGCAGCTGCGCAGCGCCGGCAAGGACATCGCCAACCAGCTGCGCGTGGTGCGCGCGCAGGCGATCGCCCGGGGCGAACCGCAGCGCTTTGTCATCGAGCCGGCCAAGCGGCGCTGGGAAGGCGCCAACCAGCGCCACGGCGACGTGCCGGCACAGCTGCAGGTCCAGTTCGAAGGCGCCGCGCAGCTGGCCACCGCGCCAGGGCAGGGCGTGATCGAGTTCCATCCCGACGGCGGCTCCAGCGGCGGCCGCATCCGGCTGCAGCGTGATGATGCCGAATGGCGCATCGACGTGGGCTGGCTGACCGGTGAGGTCCGCTCCGGCCCCTGGCGGGCGCAATGAAGCGGCGCGCCCGCGGCTTCACCCTGCTGGAAGTGATCATCGCCTTTGCCCTGCTCGGGCTGGCGCTGACCCTGCTGCTGGGCAGCCTGTCAGGCGGCGCCAGGCAGGTGCGTGAGGCCGAACTGCGCACGCGCGCAATACTGCATGCGCAGTCGTTGCTGGCCGAAACCGGCGTCGCCACGCCGCTGCAGGTGGGCAGCCAGCAGGGCGACTGGGAGCAGGGACGCTACCACTGGGAACTGCAGGTGCAGCCGTGGGTGGAGCCACGTGCAGGCAGCGTCGTGCAGACACAGTCAGCCGGTGCCCCCTGGCTGGCCGAACTGCAGCTGCAGGTGCGGTGGGGTGACAGCGAACGCGAGCAGCTGCGCTGGCGCAGCCTGCGCCTGCTGCCGCCGGATCTGGAGCGTGCGCGATGACGCGCCGTGCTGCAGGTTTCACGCTGGTTGAAGTGATGCTGGCCACGGTGCTGTTGGCCGGTGGCCTGGCGCTGGCGTTCGCCAGCGTGCGCTCGGCGATGGCGGTCAGCCAGCGTGGCGAGCAGATTGCGGCCGAGAGTGAGCGCATGCGCGCGGTGCAGGCCCTGTTGCGGCGGCAGCTGGCCGGTGCGCTGCGCACGCCGCTGGAAGTCCCCGATCCCACCCGCGAACCGATCTTCTTCCAGGGCGAAGAACAGCGCATGATGTTCGCCGCTGATCTCCCGGGTTACCTCGGCCGTGGCGGAGCCTACCTGCACGCGCTGCAGGTGGACGGCCGCGATGGCCAGCAGCGCCTGCTGCTGGACCTGGTGCTGCTGCAGGAAGGCGAGCGCATCGCCGAGAATCCGCCGCGCCCACCGGAAGTGCTGGTGGAGAACCTGAAGTCGGTGCAGCTGCGCTATCGCGGCATCGATGCCAGTACCGGCCAGATGAGCGACTGGATGCCGCGCTGGGACGATACCCGTCGCCTGCCGATGCTGGTGGAGATCCAGATCGTGCCCGCCAAGGGGGCGCCCTGGCCCACGCTGGTGGTGGCACCGCGCGCTGGTGGCAGCGGAGGCGCGCGATGAACCGGCAACACGGTGCGGCACTGGTCCTGGTGCTGTGGTTGATCGCATTGATGACCGCGCTGGTCGGTGCGTTCGCGCTGAGCGCACGGGTCGAGCATCTGCAGCAGCGGGTGCTGGATGACGACGCACGCGGCCAGGAACGGGCGCGCGCCGGCCTGGAGTACGCGCTGCTGCGGCTGTCCGCCGATCCGCTGCGGGCGCCCTGGCGTGCCGATGGCCGCACCTACCGCTGGCAGTTCGATGACGCCAGCATCGAGATCAAGGTGCTGGACGAGAACGGCAAGATCAACCTGAACCTGGCCGACGTGACCCTGCTGACCGCGTTCCTCAAGGCGCTCGGCGAAGACGAAGGGGCGGCCCGGCAGATGGCCGGCGCCATTGTCGACTGGCGTGATGAAGACAGCCTGCTGCAGCCGGGTGGTGGCGCCGAAGCGCCGGACTATGCGGCGGCCGGGTTGCCGTATGGCCCGCGCAACAAGCGTTTCGAGACGCTCGGCGAACTGCAGCGGGTACTGGGGATGCGCGGTCCGCTGTACAAGGCCATGCTGCCGCACCTGACCCTGTACAGCCGCCAGGCGCGCCCGGATCCCCAGTTCGCCAGCGCGCCGGTGCTGACCGCACTGGGCCTGGATGCGGATACCGTGCTGGCGCAGCGCGCGCAGCAGGAGCGTGACGCAGATGCCGCTGGCGGTGCGACAACGCTTGCCAGCAGCAGCGGCACCTATAGTATCGAGTCTCGTGCAACCGATGGCAGTGGACGCCGGTCGGTGTTGCAGGCAGTGGTACGCAATGGCTCGGGCGGGGTTCCCGGGCGGTCCTACACAGTGCTTCGCTGGGAGCAGGGAATGACAGCAAGATGACGGCATGGCAGGACAGTGTGCGGCAGGTGCAGGGCCGGATCGGCCCTGGCGCCGGCCGTTTCCTGCGCTGGTGGCGGCAATCGCTGCTGGCCTGGGTGCCGGCGCGTTGGCAGTGGGCACTGGGCTGGGCACAGGCGCGCCTGCTGCTGCAGCGCCAGGGTGACCAGCTGCAGGTCTGGCGAGAGGCCGGTGAGCGCCGCGAAGCGGTGGCCAGCGTGCCGTGGCCGCTGTCGCCGGCCGAACTGGACCGCGTGCTGGAACCGCGACTGCGCAGCCTGCCGCGGGCGTGGCTGCTGCCGGCCAGCGAAGTACTGCGTCGTCATCTGCGCCTGCCTGCGGCTGCGGCCGACCGCCTGCGCGCCGTGGTCGGTTTCGAGATCGACCGCCAGACGCCGTTCGAATCCAGCCAGGTCAGCTATGACGTGCGTGAACTCGGGAGCGCGGCCGAAGGCCAGCTGCAGGTCGAACTGGTTGCCTGGCCATTGCGCCAGCTTGAAGCGTGGCGAGCCAGCGTGGGCGAGTGGGCCGATGCGCTGGCCGGTGTCGATGCCATCGACGCCCACGGTGACCCCCTGCAGGTGAATCTGTTGCCGCCGGGGCAGCGCCAGCTGCGGGTGGATCCGACGCGGCGCTGGAATGTGCTGCTGGCCGTGGCCGCGCTGGTGATGCTGGTGCTGGCGGCCCTGCAGCTGCTCGACAACCGCCGTGCCGCCGCCGATGAGCTGCGTGCGCAGGTTGAACGCAGTGCGCGCAGTGCGCGTGGTGTCGCCAGCGAACGCGCGCAGCTGCAGGCACTGATCGATGGTGCCGCATTCCTGGAAAAGCAGCGCAGCCAGCGCGCCGGAACGGTGGAAGTCTGGAATGAACTGACCCGGCGCCTGCCGGAGGGCACCTACCTGGAAAAGCTGGCCATCGAGAACAACAACCTGCAGCTGATCGGCCTGAGCCGCGAGGCCTCGCAGCTGGTGCAGCTGCTGCAGGATGCGCCGCAGTGGCGCAAGGTCAATCTGACCGGCGTACTGCAGGCCGATGGCGCCGCCAGTGGCCGTGACCGCTTCACCATGACCGCCGAACTGCAGCCGTTGCCGGCTGCGGCCCCGACCCGGGAGGCGGCCGATGCCGATGCCAAGCGCACGCCGTGACCGCTGGCTGGCACTGGCGCTGCTGCTGGCAGTGCTGGGCCTGGCCTACCTGCTGCTGGTGCACCCCTGGTTCACCCAGCCGCTGCGCGAAATCGATGCCGACGTGGCCGCCCTGCGCGAGCGCGAACAGCGCGTGCAGGCGCAGCTGCAGCAGCAGCCGCAGATCGAACAACGCCTGCGCGCCACCCGCGAGGCACTGCAGCAGCGGCCGGGCTTCCTGCGTGAAGCCACCGCCGAAGCTGCAGCCGCTGCGCTCGGCGCGAAGCTGCAGGATGCGGTGGCGATGGCCAGCCCGGGCAACCGCAGCTGCACCATCAGCAACCGCACGCCACTGACCGACAACCGTCGTGACGCCGAGTTCGTGCGCGTTGCCATGCAGGTGCGCCTGCGTTGCGGTGTGGCCGAACTGGCCACGGTGCTGCACAGCCTGGAAACCGGCAGCCCGCGCCTGTTCGTCGACAACCTCAACCTGATCGCGCAGCGCTTCCAGCAGTCGCCGAATGAATCCGGGCTGGGCCTGGACGTGTCGTTCGAACTGGCCGGCTACCTGCTGCCCGGTGCCGCTGCCGATGGCGCTGCGCCGGCACCTGCAGCCGAGCCGGGCGCGGCGCCGCAACCGCCTTCGGCTGCACCGGCACCCTCACCGGCTGTGCCGGAAGAGGGGCAGGAGGTGGCCGATGAAGCTTGAGCAGATCAGCCTGCGCACCGGTTTCCTGCTGGCACTGGCCGGCTGGGCGGCAGCGGTCTGGCTGGCCACCGGCTTCGGCCTGGGCAGCCAGCTGCCAGGTGCGGATGGCGATGCCGATGCAGTGCCTTCGTTGCCGGTGCTGCCGCCGTTGGCCGCAGAACGCATGGCCAGCGCCGACAGCTACAGTGCCATCGGCGAGCGACCGCTGTTCGCCGAGGACCGCAGGCCGAAGCCCTACCTGCTCGGTGGCAGCGAGCCTGCCGCCAGCGCCGCGCTGCGCCTGACCGGCGTGCTGCTGACCGGCGACTTCGGCATGGCCACCTTCACCACCGAACAGAACCGTTCGTTGCGCCTGCGCCTCAACGGTGAAGCCGTCGACGGCTGGCAGCTGGTGGCACTGCAGCCGCGCCAGGCCACCGTGATCGGCCCCGGTGGCAACCAGGTGCTGGAACTGGCGGTCTTCAACGGCCAGGGCGGTGAGCCGCCGACCGTGCTGCGCGGCGCCAACGGTGCGCCGCCGGCAGGTGCGATCGTTGTGCCGCCCCCGGCAGGTGCTCCGCCGACACCGCCGCCGGCTGCGGCAACTCCATCGCCGTCGCCTGCTGCCAGTACGCCCGCGCCCTCGGCTGCGGCGGCCGCCACACCGCCTGCCACCAACAACGGCCCCAGCGAAGCGCAGATGCAGGCCATCCGCGAACGCATCCAGGCCCGTCGCCGCCAGCTGCAGCAACAACAACAGCAGCAACAACCGTCGCCGCCCCCGGGCGATGGCACCAACCGATAGAGTGAATGCATGAGCCTGCGTTTCCTTCCCTGGTCCTTTGCCCTCGCGCTGCTGGTCGGCTGCAGCACCGTGTCCGCGCCGCACGTGCAGCGCAAGGGCAATCTGTCGCCCACTGCCGAGGCCGGCCAGGCGGCCAATGTCGCCGCGGATGCTGCCCGTGACGCCCAGGGCGCTCCGCAGGCAGTGATCCGCCGTGGCACCGGCACCATGATCAACCGCGAAGCAGCACGCGCACCGGCACCGGCACTGCATGGCGCCAGCACCGGTGAAGCAACCTTCAATTTCGAAGGCGAATCGGTGCATGCGGTGGTCAAGGCCATCCTCGGTGACATGCTGGGCCAGAACTACGTGATCGCACCGGGGGTGCAGGGCACGGTCACCCTGGCCACGCCCAAGCCGGTGTCGCCGGCGCAGGCGTTGAACCTGCTGGAGATGGTGCTGGGCTGGAACAACGCACGCATGGTCTACAGCGGTGGCCGCTACAACATCGTCGCCGCCGACCAGGCGCTGGCCGGTACGGTCGCGCCGAGCACGGCGCCCGCTGCCAGTGCGCGAGGCTTCGAGGTACGGGTCATCCCGCTGCAGTTCATCTCCGCCACCGAAATGAAGAAGGTACTGGAGCCGTATGCGCGGCCCAATGCCATCGTCAACGTCGACAGCGGCCGCAACGTGATCACCCTGGGTGGTACCCGCGCCGAGCTGGAAAACTACATGCGCACCGTCGAGATCTTCGACGTCGACTGGCTGTCGGGCATGTCGGTGGGCGTGTTCCCGATCCAGTCGGGCAAGGCCGAACAGGTGGCTGCCGACCTGGAGAAAGTGTTCGGCGAGGAGAGCAAGACGCCCAGCGCCGGCATGTTCCGCTTCCTGCCCCTGGAAAACGCCAACGCGGTGCTGGTGATCACCCCGCAGGTGCGCTACCTGGACCAGATCCAGCAGTGGCTGGACCGCATTGATACGGCCGGTGGCAGTGCCCGCCTGTTCTCCTACGAGCTGCGCTACATCAAGGCGCGTGACCTGGCCGAACGGCTCAGTGAAGCCTTCGCCAGCAGCGGCAACCGTGGCGGTTCCAGCCCGGCCTCGCTGGCCCCGGGTGCGATGCCGTCGCAGCTGGGCAGCGACGGCGACCGTGGCATGGACAGCAACAACAACAGCAGTTTCGGCTCGACCCCGGGCAGCGGTTCCAGTGGTGCCGGCAACGGCAGCATGAACCTGCCGCAGCGCCAGTCCGGCAACGTCAGCGTCAGCCTGGAAGTGGAGGGCGATCGCGTGGGCGTGTCGGCGGTGGAGGAAACCAATACCCTGCTGGTGCGCTCGACCCCGCAAGCCTGGCGCTCGATCCGCGAGGTGATCGAGAAGCTGGACGTGATGCCGCTGCAGGTGCACATCGAAGCGCAGGTGGCCGAAGTCTCGCTGGACGGTGACCTGAAGTACGGCGTGAACTGGTTCTTTGACAACGCCGTGGCCGGGCGTGCACTGACGGGAGCCTTGGGCGGCGTGACCCTGCCGGCAGCAGCGGGTGGCTCCTGGAGCAGCTTCGCCGGTGCCGCGACCGGTGGCGAAGGCCTGGGCTGGGCGTTCACCGGCCACAATGGTGCGGCGGTGGTGAGCGCGCTGGACAAGGTCACCGATGTACGCCTGCTGCAGACCCCTTCGGTGTTCGTGCGCAACAACGCCGAGGCCACGCTCAACGTGGGCGACAAGGTGCCGATCAACACCACCACGGTGAACACCGGCCTGGGCACCGGCACCTACAGTTCGGTGCAGTACATCGACACCGGCGTGATCCTGAAGGTGCGCCCGCGCGTGACCCGCGATGGCACGGTGTTCCTCGACATCGTGCAGGAAGTGAGCAGCGCCTCGAACGTACCTGACAACTGCAATCCGACCGAGCGTAACTGCAACCCGAGAATTTCCACCAAGAAGCTCTCGACCGAAGCAGCGGTGCAGAGCGGCGACACCATCATGCTGGCCGGCCTGATCACCGATTCGGCCACTGATGGCAGCAGCGGCATTCCCGGCCTGAGCCGGATTCCGGTGGTGGGCGCGCTGTTCGGGCAGAAGAGCCGCACCAGCCGCCGTTCGGAGGTGATCGTGCTGTTGACCCCGAGCATCGTGCGCAACAGCCAGGAAGCACGCAATCTGACCGACGAGTACAGCCAGCGCTTCCGCGCGATGGAACCGCTGAACCAGCCGCGCGCAAAGAAGTAAGGGGGTTGCGGCAGGGCTGCGCCCTGCACCCGCAGAGGCTGAAGCTGGAGCAACGGCAACAGCAACAGCAACAGCAACAGCAACAGCAACAGCAACAGCAACAGCGGGTTTACTGAGGGATGGCGGGGCACTGTGGGTTTGCGGGGACGCCGTAAACCCGTCCATGGGGGCTTGGTCGCCGCATCCATGCGGCTCACACCCCGCAAACCCACAGTGCCCCGCCTTCGACAGTTTCCTGCTGCTGTTGGTAGGTGTCGACCTTGGTCGACACGATCCACGCCATGCGTGGATGACTCTCCATCGAAATCGAATATTTCGATATCTGTGAGATCTGAGCCGAGCATGGCTCGGCTCTACAGAAGAGCAGGCAGGTCGCGGAAATCTGTCGAAGGCGGGGTGGGTCCGGTTGCGGGGGCGTGAGCCGCATGGATGCGGCGACCGAGCTTACATGGACGTACTTGCAGCGTCCCCCGCAACCGGACCCACCCCGCCAACCCCCAGGAACCCAGCTTTTGCTTCGGCTGTTGCTGTTGCCCTGGCCTGAGGCGGGTGCCGGGTGCAACCCGGCCGATACCCTCCCAGTGCTAGGCTGTGGCTACCGACAACCACGGAGGCGGGATGGGGGCGATCGTGTTGTTGCCGCTGTGCGTGGACGACGCCGCGCTCGACCGCTGCCTGGCCGCACTGGATGCGGGCACCGCGCCGGGGACCGCGGTCTGGCTGGCCGACGACGCGCAGACCGGGCCGCGTGCGCAGGCGGTGGTGGAACACTGGTTGGCGCACACGCCACTGCAGGCCGAGTACACCCGGCGTGCACGGCCACTGGGTGAAGTCGCCCACCTGGACGAGATGCTGCGCGCCTGCGATGGCATGGACGTGGCGGTGCTGGCACCGGACAGCGTGCCCGCACCGGGCTGGCTGCAGCAGCTGCAGGACGCCTTCGCCCGCGATGCCGCCATCGCGACCGCAACCCCATGGTGCAATGCCGGCGAAACCGCTGCGTGGCCCCGGCTGGGCGAGATCAATCCGGAACCCGACGATGCCGCGCTGCTGGCGCAGACCTGTGCCGGCCTGCCAGCGCTGCACCCGGAGCTGCCGTCGGCGGTCACCCACGCGGTGCTGGTGCGGGGCAACGCGCGCCGGCGTGCCGGCGGCCTGGACGTGGACAGCTATGCCGGCTGGAACGCGGCGCTGGTGGACCTGAGCCTGCGCATGGCCGGCCTGGGATGGCGCAACGTGTTGTGCGAGACCGCCTTCGTCAGCCGGGCAGGGGAGGCGGTCAGCCGTGATGGCGATCTCGAGGCCCTGGCCGCGCGCTGGCCGGGCTGGGTGCCTCGGCTGGCTGACTTCCTGATGCATGATCCACTGCACGGGCTGCGTGCCGACCTGCAGCAGCGCATGCGGCAGGCGATAATGCCGAAGGAACAGGGGGACCTGTTCGTCCCGTCTTCCGCGCCGGAGCCTCCTGCTTGAATGTTGCCATTGCCGCCATCGTCGTCACCTACCAGAGTGGCAGCACCATCGATGCCTGCCTCTCGCGCCTGCGCCAGGCGCAGGACGTGGCCGAGATCCGGGTGATCGACAATGGCTCGATGGATGGCACGCTGGATATCGTGCAGCGCCATGCCAGCCACGACCCGCGCGTGCGTTTCGTCGGCAATCCGGACAATCCCGGCTTTGCCGCCGCCAACAACCAGGGCGTGGCCGATTCGCACAGCCCATGGCTGGCCTTCATCAACCCGGACCTGATGGTTGAACCGGAAACACTGGCCGCACTGCGCAGCCGCGCGGAAGCGCTGGGCGATTGCCTGCTCGGCGTCGAACAGGTCGACGAGCAGGGCCTTGCCGACGAGGCCGTGCGCCGCCGCGACCCGGACTTCCTGATGATGCTGCGCTCGCCAGGCAAGGGCTCGAAGCTGGCGGTGCCGCGTGACCCGCAGCAGGCGCTGCAGCGGGTGCCGGCGTTGTCTGGCGCGCTGCTGATGATGCCGCGTGCATTGTTCGACTGCATCGGAGGCTGGGACGCCGGCTATCGTCTGCACGCTGAAGACCTGGACCTGTGCCGGCGCGCGCGCGAAGCGGGGGCGGTGGTGGCGATCGCCAATGATCTGCAGGTCACCCACGTTCGTGGCGTCTCCAGCCGCTCGCGGCCGTTCTTCGTCGAATGGCACAAGCACAAGGGCCTGTGGCGCTATTTCCAGAAGTTCGAGGCCAGGCAGCGTTCGCTGCCGGTACGGGTGGCGGTGTGGGGCGCGATCTGGGCGCACGCCCTGATGCTGGTGCCGCGCCTGCTGCGCAGGTCGTTGTAGAGCCGAGCCCACGCTCGGCTCAGGCAACAATCCAGCCGGGCGTGGGCCCGGCTCTACGGAAGGCAGGCGCGCCCACGGTTCACTCCGCCGGGCGCATAATCCGCCCCATGCCTATCATCCAGTCCCTGCTCGACACCGACCTGTACAAGTTCACCATGATGCAGGCGGTGCTCCACCAGCACCCCGGTGCCCAGGTGCAGTACCGGTTCAAGTGCCGCACGCCCGGCATCGACCTGGCCCACTACATCGACCAGATCGACGAAGAAATCGACCACCTGTGCAGCCTGCGTTTCAGCGACGCGGAGCTGGACTACATGCGTGGCCTGCGGTTCGTGAAGCCCGACTTCGCCGATTTCCTCGGCCTGTTCCACCTCGACCGCAAGTACATCCAGCTGCGCGCGTCGAAGACCGTGCCCGGTGAGATCGAACTGGACATCACCGGCCCGTGGCTGCACACCATCCTGTTCGAAGTGCCGCTGCTGGCGATCATCAACGAAGTCTGGTTCCGCAACACCACCACCGCCGACTTCGCCGAGGGTGAGCGCCGCCTGCAGGCCAAGGCTGCGCTGCTGCGCGATACCCCTGGTTTCGAGCAGTGCCGCATTGCCGACTACGGCAGCCGCCGCCGCTACTCGCGTGACTGGCACGCCCGTCTGCTGCCGCTGCTGCGCGACGCGCTCGGCCCGCAGCTGGTCGGCACCAGCAACGTGCACTTCGCCCGCCTGTACGGCATGACCCCGCACGGCACCATGGCCCATGAGTATCTGCAGGCCTTCCAGGCGCTGGGCCCGCGCCTGCGCGATTCGCAGGTGGCGGCACTGGAATCGTGGGCACGCGAGTACCGCGGCGATCTGGGCATCGCGCTGTCCGACGTGGTCGGCCTGGATGCGTTCCTGCGCGACTTCGATATGTACTTCTGCAAGCTGTTCGACGGTGTCCGCCACGATTCGGGCGATCCGTTCGACTGGGGCGACCGCATGCTGGCGCACTTCCAGCAGCGCCGGGTGGATGCACGCAGCAAGGTGCTGGTGTTCAGCGATGGGCTCGACATCGCCAAGGTGATGCGCCTGTACGACTACTTCCGTGGTCGCTGCCAGGTCGCCTTCGGCGTCGGCACCCACCTGACCAATGATCTGGGGCCAACGCCGCTCAACATCGTCATCAAGATGGTCCGCTGCAACGGCCAGCCGGTGGCCAAGCTCAGCGATTCGCCGGGCAAGAGCATGTGCGACGACCCGGGCTACCTGGCCTATCTGCGCCAGGTCTTCGAGCTGCCGCCGGCGTAAACGCGTCGGCTTGCAGCACGCCGGCTTACAGGTAGTCGACCACCACCAGGTAGGCTCCCTGCAGCGGCTGCTGCTTCGAAGCCTGCACGCTGTAACGCTCGGAGAAGGCGATATCGCCGGCGCGCATCGCGCTGGCCGACACCGACAGCTTCTGGCCCTGGCGCTTGCCGTCGCGCAGCGTGGCGGCCTGGCCATCGGCAAGGGCCGTCACGGCAACCGTCGAGCCCTTGGCCGACGGCGGGCAGGCGGCCAGGCTCAGCTCACCCTGGGACAGGGCCGTCGTGCAGCCCGGCTCGGCGATGCGGCCGCTGAAACGGATGCTGCCGCTGCTGGCCTGGGCCAGTGCGCTGACGGACATCAGGGCCACGCACAGCAGAATGGAGTTCCTCATGACACGTTCTCTGGTTCGGTGTGTCCTAGTTAGCGACAGGTACGATCCGTCTTTAATAGGACAAATCCGAATCTGCTAGGGCCATCACCAAGAAAGAGTGATGCGCATCAAATAAGGCGATTTCCACTTGAAAAAAGCCTGTTTCCGCGCATGCCGAACGCGTCACCAGGAGCGTCATGCAGGGTCGTTTGTGACCTGATCCGGCCACCGTCACGTTCCCCGCGCTCCCTGAATCTCAATTTTGCCTATCACGTCACATTTAAAGCGTCAATGAATTGGCGTTCAGAAAAATAATGAGACTTTCATCACAGTTGTGCCTATACTTGCGTCACGGATTCAGGGGAAGGTATGTCCGAGTCCGGCCACAGGTGAGACGCAAGGATGGGTCTTGATAGCCCGGCAGTGCTCCTTGCTTCCTCCTCTACTTCTCATCTCTTCAGTAGGGTTAGGTAAAAGCGAATGCACAAGATCAATATCATCGCCGCTCTGATGCTGGCCGCCGCTCCGCTGGCCGCCAACGCCGCCGACGGCACCATCACCTTCAACGGCAAGGTGACCGACAAGACCTGCACCATCTCGACCCCGGGCGGCAAGGACTTCGCCGTCAACCTGCCGACCGTGTCCAAGAACACCCTGGCCACCGCCGGTGCCGTTGCGGGCCGTACCCCGTTCGCCATCAACCTGAGCAAGTGCAGCGCCGGCAACGTCGCCACCTACTTCGAGCCGGGTTCCACCGTTGACTTCAACAGCGGCCGCCTGGTCAACCAGGCTTCGGCCAACGCTGCCACCAACGTGCAGCTGCAGCTGCTGGGCTCGAACAACACGTTCCTGCCGATCAAGGCGGCTGGTACCGGCCTGGCCCAGGACAACTCGCAGTGGGTGACCGTGGCCGGCGACGGCACCGCCAACCTGAACTACTACGCTGAGTACTACGCCACTGCCGCCGCCACCCCGGGCGACGTCACCAGCAGCGTCAAGTACACGATCATCTACAACTGATCGTAGTCGTACCCGCACTGGCCGGCGTACGCGCCGGCCAGTGCATCGCGGCCCCAGGCCACATACCTCGAGCGTAGTACTTCCGATGAAAGCAATCTTTCCCCGGGCGCTGCTGCTGGCAGCGTTCACGCTGCCCTTCTGCCAGAACGCTCTGGCCGGCGTGGTGGTCAATGGCACGCGAGTGATCTATCCGGCGCAGGCGCGCGAAGTCACCGTGCAGGTCGACAACGTGGGCGATTCGCCGGCGCTGGTGCAGGCCTGGATCGACAGCGGCGACGCCAACCAGACCGCCGATACCAGCGATGCCCCGTTCGTGCTGACGCCGCCGATCGCGCGCGTCGAACCGGGCCGCAGCCAGGCGCTTCGCCTGATCTTCTCCGGCGCGCAGCTGCCGACCGACCGTGAGTCGGTGTTCTGGCTCAACGTGCTGGATGTTCCGCCGTCCCCGGACAACGCCGACAGCGGCGAACAGAATTACCTGCAGGTCGCGTTCCGTTCGCGCCTGAAGCTTTTCTACCGGCCGCAGGGCCTGAAGGGCGTCGCCAACGACGCGCCGGCAGCGCTGCGCTGGACCCGCACCGGCGACCGCCTGCGGGTGGAAAACCCGAGCCCCTTCCACGTCACTCTGGCCGAAGTACATGCCGTGACCGGCAGCAGTGAAAAGGCCGTCGAGGACAAGGGCGCGATGGTCGCGCCGAAGCAGAGCCTGGAGTTCGCCGCACCGGCGGGCACCGACCAGGTCCGCTTCATCACCATCAACGACTACGGCGGCCGGGTGGAACACACCATCCGCCTCGGCAGCACCGGGGGCTGAACGCGCCGCGCTGGCCCTTGGCCTGCGCATCCCGCCACCGCCGCTGTGCGGCGAATTGAAGGAATGTCAGTGTGATCGGAAACAGATTGACATTGTCGATCCATCAGGCGCTTTGCCTGCTGGTTGCTGGCGTGGCCTGCCCAGGATGGGCGCTGGCTGCCCCGGCCAATCTCGGCGAACAGGCGCTGATGGCGCAGAGTGGTGCGGCCAATGCGCGCGCACCGGAGTCGGCCCAGTTCAATTCCAGCTTCCTGTCTGGCCAGGCCAAGCAGGTCGACCTGGCGGCCTTCAGCAACGGCAACCCGATGGTGGCCGGCAACTATCGTGTCGACGTCTACGTCAACGGTGCCTGGCAGGGCCGTCGCGATCTGCAGTTCAAGGCCGATGCGCAGGGCCGTGTCGACGCCTGCCTGCCGCTGCCGATGCTGGAAGAAATGGGCGTGGACAGCGAAGCCGTGCTGCTGCAGCAGGATCCGTCCGTGCCGACCGACAAGACCAGCTGCGTGCCGGTCCAGCAGCGTATGGCCAATGCCTATGGTGTCTATGACAGCGGCAACCTGCGCTACGACCTGAGCATCCCGCAGGTGTTCCTGCGCCGTGAGGCACGCGGCTACGTCAACCCGGCGCTGTGGGACCGCGGCATCAATGCCGGCTTCGTCGGCTACAGCTTCAATGCCATCGACAGCGACAGCCGTGTCGAAGGTGGCCAGCGCAACCGCAGTGCCTACCTCGGCCTCAACGCCGGCATGAACCTGGGTGGTTGGCAGTTCCGCCACGATTCGAACCTGACCTGGTCCGAGGGCGATGGCCGCCATTGGCAGAGCATCGCCACCTATGCACAGCGCGGCATTCCGCAGGTGCGTGGCATGCTCACCATCGGTGAGGCCTACACCACCGGTGAACTGTTCGACTCGATCGGTTACCGCGGTGCCAGCCTGGCCAGCGACGACCGCATGCTGCCCGATTCGCTGCGCGGCTACGCGCCGGTCGTGCGCGGCATCGCCGAGACCAATGCACGCATCGAAGTGCGCCAGAACGAGCAGCTGATCTACTCCTCCACCGTGTCGCCGGGCAGCTTCGTCATCGACGACCTGTACCCGACCGGCTACGGCGGCGATCTGGAAGTGAGCGTGATCGAGGCCGATGGCCGCCGCCGCGAATTCAAGGTGCCGTTCGGTTCGGTGCCGCAGATGCTGCGCGAAGGCGTGTCGCGTTACTCGCTGACCGCCGGCCAGGTGCGCAACAAGCTGCTGGCCGATGAGCCGTGGCTGGTGCAGGGCACCTACCAGCGCGGAATCGGCAACCAGCTGACCCTGTACGGCGGCAGTGCACTGAGCGACGGCTACCTGTCGCTGCTGTACGGCGTCGGCCTGTCCACGCCGGTTGGCGCGTTCGCCGCCGACGTCACCCACGCACGTACGACGTTCGACCACTACGGCAACCACACCGGTGCCAGCGTGCGCTTGAGCTACAGCAACATGATCGGCGAGACCGGGACCAACCTGACCCTGGCCGCCTACCGCTATTCGACCGAAGGCTTCTACAGCCTGCAGGATGCGCTGTACGGCCGTGATTCGGACAAGCGTGGCATCGATCCGACCACCCGTGGCCGCCAGCGCAGCCAGTTCCAGGTGACCCTGAACCAGCCGTTGGGCCGTCGTGGCGGCGCGCTGTACGTGACCGGCTCGGTGCGCGACTTCTACGACCGTTCCGGCACCTCCAAGCAGTACCAGGTCGGCTACAACAACGCCTGGCGTTCGGTGAACTACGGCTTCTCGGCGCTGCGCACCGAAGAGGGCGTACTCGGCCGCTCGGATACCCAGTACCTGCTGTCGATGAGCGTGCCGCTGGGCCGTGGTACCCACCCTGTGTCGTTCAGTGCTGATCTTGGCGTGCGCGACCGCGGGGGCTACGACAACAGCCGCGTTGGCATCACCGGTTCGGCCGGTGTCGACAACAACTTCAGCTATGGCGCGGCCCTGTCCGATTCCCGCGAGGGCAGCACCACCGCGATCGGCAACGTCGAATACCGCAGCCGCTATTCCGCATTGAACGCCAGCTACAGCCACTCGCGTGACTTCCGCCAGGCTTCGGTGGGTGCCAATGGCAGCGTGGTCGTGCATCCGGGTGGTTTCACCTTCACCCCGCAGCGTGGCGACACCATGGTGCTGGTGGAAGCACCGGGCGCGCGCGATGCGATCGTCAGCAACGCCCCGGGCCTGCGCGTCGATGGCCGCGGCTACGCCGTGGTGCCGTACGTGTCGCCGTACCGCCTCAACACCGTCACCCTCGACCCGCAGGGCATGGCCCACGACGTCGAGCTGGAAAGCACCAGCCAGTCGATCGCGCCGTTCGCCGGTGCCATCAGCTACCTGCGCTTCGATACCCGCAAGGGCAACGCGCTGCTGATCCAGGTGCGCAACCCGGATGGTCGCACCATGCCGTTCGGTGCGCAGGTCAAGGACGAGCAGGGCCAGCCGGTGGGCATGGTCAGCCAGGGCGGCCGCCTGTACGTGCGCAGTGAAAAGAACCAGGGCCGCCTGCTGGTGGAATGGGGCGCAGGCGCCGACCAGCGCTGCACCGTCGATTACCAGGTTCCGGCGGGCGCCGATGCGTCCAAGACCGGCTTCATCCCGCTGGAGGCAGCATGCCGATGATTTCTTCCCGAGGCCGCAAGGCGCTGGCTGCCGTGGCCGTGCTCGGTGGTGTGTTGCTGGCGCAGCAGGCCAGTGCTGCGTGCCGGATCAGCTCCAGCTGGTTCACGGCCCAGGACGTCACCATGGACATGGGCCAGATCGTGATCCTGCCCAGCACACCGGTTGGCGGCGTGATCAAGGAAATCAGCGAGTCGATCACCCAGCGCGACCGTGTGGCCAGCTGCGACTGGAACGGTGGTCGTTCGATCGGCGAGTACGTCAACGCGGCGCAGAAGCGTCCGGTTCCTGGTTTTGCGAATACCTATGAAACCGACGTCCCCGGTGTTGGCATCAAGCTGTTCCGTGATTCCGGGGCGATCCAGGTCTACTACCCGCATCAGCTCAGCTTTGGCGGTGGTAGCACCGTTACGCTGATTGGCGGTCGCTTCCGCATCCAGCTGATCAAGACCGCAGCACAGACTGGCTCGGGCGTGATCGCGCCCAATGGGCGCTTCACCACATACTACTTCGACGGTGACAGTGCCAGCCGCCCAGTGCTGACTTCAACCTTCAAGGGCTCGGGCACCACCGTGGTCAGCCCGACCTGTGAAGTGCAGGCCGGCAGCCGCAACATCGCCGTCGATTTCGGCAGCGTGCCCAACACCAGCTTCACCGGTGTCGGTTCCAAGGCGGTCAATCGTGACTTCGAGATCCGCCTGAACTGCCAGGGCAGCAATGTTGCGGCCTACCAGAGCAAGATCGGCATCCGCCTGGATGCCGACCAGGACAGCTCGAACATGCCGGGCGTGCTGAAGCTGAGCGCCGCCAGCAACAGCGCCACCCGCATCGGCATCCAGATGGTCCAGCGTGACGGCACCACCGAGCGCGAAGTCCGCTTCGGCCAGACCATCAACGTCGGCACCACCGCGCCGGGCACCAGCGTCATGGCGCTGCCGCTGCGCGCCCGCTATGTGCAGACCCAGGCCGGCACGGTGGGTGCGGGTGTCGCGAACGGCCAGGCCACCTTCACCATCCAGTACGAGTAAGGCCGCCCCAGGCGGCTGCCCCTGCTGCGTTCCACCGCAACGTCGCCCGTTCCACGGGCGGCGTTGACTGCGTCTTGATCTTCCAACGATGAAGATCAATGCCACGACGCGCGTACCATCATTCGAATGTGATGTACGTCGCGATTTTGGAGTTTCCTCATGAGGTGACCGTCTCCTGCCTGCGGGTGTTGGACGGGAACGCCGAAAGGATCCAGACGTGGCTACAGCTCCTGGCATTCCCTCGCGCCGTCCGTCCGGAGCGCTGCGGTGAAGGTCCTGTCGGTGTTCGGCACGCGACCGGAAGCGATCAAGATGGGGCCGCTGGTGCGTGCCCTGGCCGAGGCTGCGGACATCGAATCGGTGGTCTGCATCACCGGCCAGCACCGGGCAATGCTGGACCAGGTGATGTCGCTGTTCGAGATCACCGCCGACCATGACCTCGATGTCATGGTGCCCAACCAGACCCTCAATGGCTTGTGCGCGAAGCTGTTCGAGCGGCTTGACGCGCTGTACACGCAGGTTCGTCCGGATCGGGTGCTGGTGCACGGCGATACCACCACCGCGATGACCGCCGCTCTGGCCGCGTTCCACCACCGCATTCCGATTGGTCATGTCGAGGCCGGACTGCGCACCGGCGACATCAACCGGCCGTGGCCGGAAGAAATGAACCGGCGGGTGATCGATGTAGTCGGCCACCAGCTGTACGCGCCCACGCCCAGCTCGCGCGCCAACTTGGCCGGTGAACATCTCGGCGGGCAGATCCTGGTCACCGGCAACACCGTCATCGATGCCCTGCAGCAGACCGTGGAGCGCCTGGATGCCGCCCCGGCGTTGCGTGCGCAGGCTGACGAACCCTTCCACATGCTTGATCCCGATCGTCGCCTGCTGCTGGTCACTGGCCACCGTCGCGAGAGCTTCGGCCAGGGCTTCGAGGACATCTGCCGCGCGCTGGCCGAGCTGGCCCGGCGGCCGGACCTGCAGGTGCTGTACCCGGTGCATCTCAACCCGAACGTGCAGGGCCCGGTCAACGCCCACCTTGGCCATCTCGACAACGTGCACCTGGTGCCGCCGCAGGACTACCTGCGCTTCGTGCGCCTGATGCAGCGCGCCGACGTCATCCTCACCGACTCCGGTGGCGTGCAGGAAGAAGCGCCGGCGCTGGCCAAGCCCGTGCTGGTCATGCGCGACGTCACCGAACGCCCGGAGGCGGTCGAGGCCGGTGTGGTGACGCTGGTCGGCACCACGCCCTCGCGCATTGTCGAAGCGGTCAACGCGGCACTGGCACAACCACCGCACCCGACCCGCTTCGATCCCGACGCCAGCCCCTACGGCGATGGCCGTGCCAGCGCGCGCATCGTCGCCGCCCTGCGTGGCACGCCCCTTCCCGAATTCTCGCCCGGCCTCCGCAGCGGCGGTGCCGCCCACTCCCATCCACGCGAAGTGACGCCATGACCCAGACCGGCCGCTCTCCCCTGTTTGCATCCGCCGCCGCGTTCGTCCTGTCGGGCGTGGTTGGCAGTGCCCATGCCGCCGACAGCGTCGCCGGCCAGTTCGTCGAATGGAGCGGCGACAGCACGGTCAGCCGGCAGATGACCCTGCGCGAACTCGGTTTCCGCCAACCGCTGGTGCTCAGCGGGCAGGAGAGCCAGCGCGAGGTCTATCTGCCGGTGCCGGCTGGCGTTGCCACTCGCGATGCACAGCTGCAGCTCGATGGGCGCTATGTACGCGGGCACGCTGGGCGTACCTCGGGCTTGTGGTCGGTGGATGGCGATCCAATCGCCGCGCGTTCGATCACCGATGCCCAGGGCGATGCCAGCCAGCTGCTGGCCATCGATGGCGAACCCCGCCAGAACGGCTTCGTGCGGGTCGGCGTCGGCTGGTGGTCGATCGTGTCCGACTACCAATGTGCCGACCAGAGCGCGCCGGCCAACGTGCTGCGGCTGTCGCCGGACTCGCGTTTCAGCTACCGCTTCGACGGCCGCGCCGTGGATACCGTGGCCAAGGCGTGGGGCGCGCTGCCCCCGCAGGTGCGCCTGCTGGTGGATGGCAAGGCACTGCAGGCGCCCGCCTACGATGCGGCCTGGCGCATCGGTACCGCAATGCAGGCCGGTGGCAAGCAGGTGCAGGTGGTGGCGCTGCCCAAGGTTGGTGACCGTGTCGACCTGACCGGCATCAGCATCCCGGCCAGCCTGCAGGGCGTGCCGGCCTATGCCGCGCTGGCCGCGGGCGAGCGGGCATACGCGATCAAGGATCTGGCCGAAGTCGGTGCGCTGCTGTCGCTGCGGGACAGCGGGCCGTTGGCCGCCGATGTGATGATCGGCAGTGATGCGCTGCGGGCCGGCGTGCGCGCGGCGCTGGATGCGCTGGCCGCACAGGTTGCCACCACTGGCGCCGACGCGGGCACGGCGTTCGCCGCGTGGCGCGGTACCGACATGGGTGGCCTGGAAAAGCCCGCGACCAGCGCCTCGGTCAGCGTGGTGGCCGTTGCCGGCCGTCCGACGCTGGTGGTCGACCCGGCGGCGGCGGGCAAGGTCGCCGGGTTGTTCGCCGAACAGTGGCGCAGCTATGCGCTGGGCCGCAGCCTGCAGGTCAGCGCAGCGGGCACGCCGAAGCTGGACGGTGACCAGGTGCTGCTGAGCCGGCTCGGCAACATCGCCGGCACGATGGATGTCGTCACCCGCGCGGACCGCAGTGCCACCTTCGACCTCGGCGCGCTGTCGGCCGATGGGCGCCTGCCCGAAGAGGTGGTGATCGACGTCTCGGCGGCCCCCAATGCGGCCGGGCAGGGCGCGGTGGCCACCATCCATTTCAACGATTACCTGCTGGGGGGCAAGGTGTTGTCGGCCAACGGCCAGCCGCAGCGGCTGGTGGCCAGGGTGCCGGCCTATGCGCTGTCGGCGCGCAACGAGATCCGGGTCAGCTTCCTGCGCCAGCCGGCACGCCCCTATTGCCACGATCCGGCCACCGCCTATCCGGTATCGATCCTGCCCAGCAGTCACCTGACCCTGGCCAAGCGTTCGCTGGGCAGTGATTTCGTCGGTGCCAGCAGCCAGCTGTCACGCGGCAACCAGGTGTTCGTGCCCGCCACGTGGCTGCAGGATGCGCCGGCATCGCTGCGCAAGGTGATCGCGGTGGCCAGTGCAGTGGGCGCCTCGCCGGAGGCGTCGGCGCTGAAGGTGGTCGATGCCGGTGCGGCGGTCAGCCCGGGTACGCCGTGGCTGGCCTTCGGTGTGGCGCCGTCGGGTGTTGATGTGGCCGGCCTGAAGGACGGCCACCTGCTGATCGGCGGGAAGCCGCAGCCGCTGCTGGATGTCGGCGGCCTGGATCGCGCTGCGGTGGTGCAGGTTGGCACCTCCGGCGGCCAGCTCGGGGTGCTGTACAGCGACCTGGGCGCACAGGCACCGTCGTTCGGCGCACCGTTCCGGCTGCTGCGCGGTGATCTTGCGGTGCTCGACGGCAGTGATGCCGTGCGCGAGTTCGATCGCCAGGATCCTTACGGAAGCCGCGTTGCCCAGGATGGCAATCCGCAATCGAAGTGGGAACGGCACATGGTCTGGTTGCTGCTGCTGGTCGGCGTGATCGTGTTCGCGCTGCTGGCCGCCCGCGTCACCCAGGTGCGCCGCCGCAAGTCCGCCAACACAGGGCACTGATCCACCGTGGACGGTCTGTTCTGGAACATCCAGCTGGCCAACTATTACGCCGCCCTGGAAACCACGGCGGCGGCGGTGGCCGTGCTGATCCTGATCTCCAGCCTCGATGACCTGTTCATCGATGTCTGGTACTGGGTTCGCGAGAGCTGGCGCGCGCTCACCATCAAGCGTCGCGAAGCCTACCGGCCGCTGACCCAGGAAGACCTGATGCAGCGGCCGCAACAGCCGCTGGCGATCATGGTGCCGGCGTGGATGGAATACGACGTCATCGCGCAGATGGTGGAGAACATGATCAACGTGCTCGACTACCGCGAGTACGTCGTGTTCGTCGGCACCTATCCCAACGACCAGCAGACCATCGACGAAGTGGAGCGCATGCGCCGCCGCTACAAGCGCCTGCGCCGCGTGGAGGTGCCGCACGACGGGCCGACCAGCAAGGCCGACTGCCTGAACTGGCTGATCCTGGCCATCTTCGATTACGAGAAGCGCCACGACATCGAATTCGCCGGGGTGATCCTGCACGACAGCGAGGACGTGCTGCACCCGATGGAACTGCGCTTCTACAACTACCTGCTGCCACGCAAGGACATGATCCAGTTGCCGGTGACCTCGCTGGACCGCGAGTGGTACGAACTGGTGGCCGGCGTCTACATGGACGAGTTCGCCGAATGGCACGCAAAGGATCTGGTGGTGCGCGAGAGCGTGTCCGGCATGGTGCCCTCCGCGGGCGTGGGTACCTGCTTCTCGCGGCGCGCGCTGCTGGCGCTGAGCGCACAGACCGACAACCAGCCCTTCAATACCGACAGCCTCACCGAGGATTACGACGTCGGTGCGCGGCTGGCGGCGATGGGCATGCAGTCGATCTTCGCCCGCTTCCCGGTGCAGTTCCGCGTGCGCCGTCCGTCATGGTTCGGCTGGGGGCCGGTGCGCGAGCGTACCCAGCAGATGGCGCTGTGCGTGCGCGAGTACTTCCCCGACAACTTCCGTGCCTCGTACCGGCAGAAGGCGCGGTGGGTGCTGGGCATCGGCCTGCAGAGCTGGGAGTCGCTGGGCTGGCGTGGATCACTGGCCACCAAGTACCTGCTGGCGCGCGACCGCAAGGGCATCATCACCTCGTTCGTCAGCATCATCGCCTACATCATCTTCCTGCAGCTGCTGCTGTTCTGGCTGTTGAAGATGACCGGGCTGTGGACGATGCAGTTCCCCAGCGTGTTCCAGGCCGGTACCTGGCAGATGAATGTCGCGCTGCTGACCACCGCAGCGCTGGCGACCCGGGTCGTGCAGCGCTTCTACTTCGTCAACCGGCTGTACGGCTGGGAGCACGCGCTGATGTCGATCCCGCGCATGGTGGTCGGCAACATGATCAATTTCATGGCCACCGCCCGTGCCTGGAAGGTGTTCCTGGCCTACCTGCTGTTCGGCAAGCGCATGGTCTGGGACAAGACCATGCACGACTTCCCGGCTGCAGCGCAGCTGGTGCAGACCCGCAAGCAACTCGGTGAGCTGTTGACCACCTGGCAGGCGGTGGAACCCGAGCGCCTGCAGCAGGCGCTGGACCAGCAGCAGGCAGGCCGCCAGCAGCCGCTGGGCCGCATCCTGCTCACCCAGGGCTGGCTGGATGACGAGACCCTGGCCGAGGCCATCGCGTTCCAGGGTGACCTGCCACGCGCGGTGATCGACGTGGATTACCTGCGTGCCTGCCAGTTCCCGGTCAGTGCCGATGCCTGCGTGCAATGGCGCATGCTGCCGCTGCCGCCGCGCCAGGAAGGCACCCTGCGACTGGCCGTGGCCAGTCCGCTGCCCGAGGACGCCGTGGCATTGCTGAAGCAGGAAACGCGCAGCGAGCACATCGAACAGAGCATTGCCCGCGAAAGCGAGATCAACGCGGGTCTGCGCCTGATCGGTGGCGAACGGCAGTGGCACCTGGACAACGTGCCATTGCTGGGCGACCTGCTGGTGGAAATGCGCCTGATCGATCACGCACGCTTCGAGATCGCACTGGACGACTACATGCCGCAGCGCGACGGTCGCATCGGCGACTACCTGGTCAAGCAGGGCATCACCACCGAGGAGGCCGTGGCCCAGGCCATGCAGGAGCAGCGCCGGCGTGCGGCCACGCTGCAGTCGCCGCCGCCCGGAGCCTTGCCGGCATGAAGACCACGCTGCTGTCCACCGTCATTGCCGTGGCACTGGCCACGGCCGCCGCGCCGGTGATGGCGCAGGCCGAGGTGCCCCTGCCGCTGTCCGGTGCGGCCTACCGCATCGCCGAGCAGGCGTTTGCTGCCTATGAACGTGGCGATTACCCCACGGCCTACCGGCAGTCCAGCGAAGCGATCCGGCTGCGCCCGGACGTGGTGCGGCTGCGCCTGCTGCAGATCTATGCGCTGCAGAAGCTTGGTCGTGGCGCAGAAGCGCAGCAGCAGGCGCGCCGTGCGCTGGACGCGGGGATGAAGGATCCGGCCTTGCCTGCGCTGGCCGCCGCGCCCAGGACGACCACAGGTGCAGCGCGTAGCACAGCGGTGCCGCGTGCACCCGCAACGGTGGCCGACCGTAACAACCGGCAGGCCTACATGCTGGCAACCGAAGCCTATGCGGCCTACGACGCCGGGCAGATGGGCATCGCCGCCAGCAAGGCCGAACAGGCGTTCCGGCAGCAGCCGGAACAGGGCGCATGGGCCCTGCTGTGGGTGGCGGCGCTGGAGGCACAGCAACAGCCCGAACAGGCCGACGCCGCCATCGGCACCGCGCTGCAGTTGGGTGCACCGAATGTCGAAGCGCTGCGCGCGCGGCGCGTGACACTGGGCCGCCAACGCGCGCTGCTGCAGGCACAGCAGGCCTATCAATTGCTGTCCGCAGGTGAGGATGCCGCCGCCATTGAGCAGGCGCACGCCGCCGTGGAACTGGCACCCGACGTTGCTTCATACCGGTTGCTGCTGATCACCGCGCAGCTGCAGGGCGATCAGCTGGCCGACGCTGAGCACAGTGCTGATCAGGCATTGCAGGTGGACGCCAACGATCTCAATGCCCGGGTGATGCGTGGCTACCTGCGCCAGCGCCAGGGCAGTACGCTGCGGGCCAATGAGGATTTCGATGCCGCGCTCGCCACGCCGGGATCAACCGCGCAGCAGCGCAACGTGCGGCTGCTGGCGGTGGATGCGGCGCTGGCCGCAGGTGATCGGGTACGCGCAGCTGCACTGCTGGCACCGTTGCAGGCGGCGCTACCGGCAGTTGAAGGCGATGCACGGACACGGCAGCTGCTGCAGCAGGGCATCGAGCAGCGCAGCCGGGCGACCCGTGCCAGTCGCGAGCCTCCCCGCATCAGCGCCGAGGCCTACCCGGCACCGGTCCAGCACTGCCAGTCCGGTGACAGCGGCAACGTCTGCGAACTGGTGCCGGCCGATCTGCAGGGGGATGGCGGTGCCGCACAGCGTGCCTACGCTGCCTACGCGCGCCAGGATTACGCCGATGCCATCGGTGAGGCGCGGCAGGCCGTGCAACTCGCACCGGACGACGCGAACCTGCAAGGCCTGCTGACCACCACGCTGGCGGCGGGCAACCGTGCCCAGCAGGACGAAGCGCGGCAGCGCCTGGATACGGCACTGGCACAGCGTCCTGATGACGCGGGTGCACTGATGCAGCGCGGCTACCTCAACCAGAGGGCCCACGAACCGGCGCGCGCACTAGCCGACTTCCGTGCCGCCGAGGCCACCGGAAAGGCACCGAAAAGCGTAGTGCTCGATCAGGCCTACGCCAGCGCAGCCAACGGCGACCATCCGCAGGCGGTGATGCTGCTGCGCAGCGCCATTGATCGCGCCGATGCCGGTGAGTTGCCACTGGATGCGCACCAGCGCTACAACGTACGCAATGCCATCGCCAATTACTCGCGCGAGTGGGGCGTGATCGCCTCGGCGGGTTTCCGTGGTGCTCGCCAGGCGGCGACCAATGTCGGCGGTGCGGCGATCAGTACGCCCGGCGATTCGGTGTTCAGCACGCTGGAGGCGTTCTGGCGGCCCCCGGCCTTCAACGACCAGCATGGCACGCTGGAACTCTACGCACGCCTGCTCAACACGCTGTACGACGAGGGCGGCACGTACGAATCGATCCGCGCGGTGGACCCGTGCACCGGCGAATCAACGCCGGATGCGCGTGCACGCGCCGAGCGCCTCAGCCACTCGCGTTCCACTACCGGCTGGCCATCCACGATCGCGTCCTTCGGCATGCGCTACGCGTTTGGCCAGACCGGTCTGAGTGCTGGCATCGAGCGCCGACAGTTCCTCGGCAGTGCAACCCGCCAGGGCGAGGTCTACCCCGAATCGGCCGCAGTGCAGTGCCGCCTGCAGCTGGCCCTGAACCGGCCACTGGAAGCCAGCACGCTGGCGCGCTACCGGCTCGCCAGTGGTTCCGGTGGCTGGATGTCCTACCTGACTTATGGCTACTACCATGGCACCGATCTGCGCACCGATGTGAACCAGTGGTGGATGGTCAGTGGCTACGCGCAGGGGGGATACACCTGGGACGACAACGGTGCCACCTTCACCCTCGACGCGCTCGATGCCAACGGCACGCCGGTGCGGCGCCTGGGTGAGGCCAATGGGCGCCTGCATCGCGAACAGTGGTTCGCTGCCGGTGAACTGCGCGCCGGGCGCAGTTTCCGCTTCGGTGCAGGGCAGACGCATTGGGTGGTCACACCCTATGTCGTGGTGGGTGCCGATTGGCTGGACCAGCGCTCGCGCGTGCGCGACATCCGTTATCCGCCGTTCCCGGCGCAGTCGTTCGCGCTCAACGATACGCAGCGCAGCTGGTCACTTGGCGCAGGGCCGGGCGTGGGCGTGCGTTACGGGTTCCGCGAGGACCACTACAACACGCCGCGTTCCTACCTGGACCTGACCGTGCAGTACCGCTTCGCGATCGGTGGCGGTGATACACAGCGCGCCAAGGGCCTGTTCGCTACCGCCATCCTCTACTATTGACGCAGGCCCCAGCGTCGCCGCAGCGCTGCGGCCTGCGGCGTGTCCTGGGTCAGCCATGGCTCCAGTGCATAGACCAGCACGTGCTGTGCGCCGCTGTCGCGTGCCCATGCCAACTGCCGCTGGATACGTGCGGCATCGGCGGTTTCGCCCTTGAATCCGCTGCCGTCGGCAGGGCCGCCGGGCAGTTCGCGGAACAGTTCGACGATCACATCGAAACCGATGCCGTGTGCATGGAAATGATCGAGCAACGGCTGGAGCTGCTGCACGTTGCCGGCACCGGCCACCCCCACGCCATCCTGCACCATCGGCCGTAGCGTGGCCTGTGCCAGCACCGCCTGCCACAGCGTGACCAGGTTGCCATCGGTCTGCAGGCGGCTGAAGTAACAGGAGATCGCACAGTCACCGCCGCGCGTGCTGGCGGCCTGCACCAGCCCGTGCAGCCACTGCGCCAGCCATTGCTGGCGGGCCGGATCGGCCCAGTGGTACTGCTCCAGTTCGTAGGGCAGGTACCAGCCCCCGAAGGCCGGCTGCTGCGCCCAGGGTGCCTGTGCCAACCAGCTGCGTGCGTACGCCAGGCTCTCGGCCAGGAAGGCCTGCAGCGTGGCGTCGTCCGCGGCGATGGCCTGCCACCAGCGTTGCTGGAAGGGCAGGCCGACGCGGATGCGGATGCCGTTCTCGCCGGCGGCGGTGAACAGCTGCTGCAGGCTGCCGTCGGGCAGTGACCAGTCGCCGTCGCTGCCACCGACGATGCCGGTCCATTGCAGCACCAGCTGACGGCAGCCCAGCGTATGCGCAAGCTTCAAGGATCGCTGCCAGTCGGCCAGGCCCCATTGCAGGTGGCTGCGCCACGGCTGCAGGAAGGTGCCATCGACCTGCACCGGCAGCGAGCAGCCGGGCAGGGTGGCGAGCGTAGCGGCCAACGGCGCCAGCACTGCCGCGCGCAGCAAGCGACGGCGCAACGGCGAAGAAGGATCCGCGGGAAGGTCGGGCCGAACCATGCCCGCATCATCCCAGAGCGCCGTGCGTGGCGGGTGAACCCCGCGTCCGGTAGTCCCGGTCGCGGGCCGAAGCGTGCTCTGGTAGCGCCGGCCGCTGGCCGGCATTGCCTACCGCTTACTCCAGCGCGTAGCGCAGGGTAAACAGCACCGCCACCAGCCACACGGCCGGATGCACTTCGCGCCAGCGCCCGGTACCGGCCTTCAGCGCGGCATAGGCAATGAAGCCGAACGCCAGGCCGTTGGCGATCGAGTAGGTGAACGGCATCGCCAGCGCACAGAGTGCGGCTGGCACCGATTCGGTCAGGTCGCTCCAGTCCACTTCCACCAGCTCACGCAGCATCAGGCCAGCCACGAACAGCAGTGCCGGCGCGGTGGCATAGCTGGGCACCATTGCCGCAAGCGGCGAGAACAGCAGCGCCGCCAGGAACAGCGCCGACACCACCAGCGCGGTCAGGCCGGTGCGGCCGCCCACCTGCACGCCCGAGGCGCTTTCGGCAAAGGCCGTGGTGCTGCTGGTGCCAAGCATCGAACCGGCCACGATCGCGGTGCTGTCGGCCAGCAGCGCACGGCCGAAACGCTTCTGCGCGCCCGGCAGCTTCAGCAGGCCGGCGCGACCGACCACGCCGTACAGCGTGCCGGTGGCATCGAACACTTCCACCAGCACGAACACCAGCACCACCTGCAGCAGCACGGCGATCGGTGCGCCGCCGTCATGGTGCAGCAGGCCCGGCAGGTCCAGCTGCAGGAAGGTGGGTGCGAGGCTCGGCGGCAGCGAGACCAGGCCCTGGTACTGCACGTCGCCCAACGCCCAGCCCGCGCCGGTCACCGCCAGGATGCCGATCAGGATCGCACCGCGGATGCGGCGTGCTTCCAGCACCGCGATCAGCAGGAAGCCGGCCAGTGCCAGCAGCGGCGGCGCCGTGTTCAACGGGCCCAGCGCCACCAGCGTGTCTTCATTGCCGACGATCACGCCAGACTTCTGCAGCGCGATGATCGCCAGGAACAGGCCGATGCCGGCCACGATGGCCGAGCGCAGCGACGAGGGGATGCCGGACACCAGCCACGCACGCACGCCGGTCAGCGACAGCACCAGGAACACCAGGCCGGAGATGAACACCGCACCCAGCGCCTGCTGCCACGGCAGGCCAGCGGCACCGACCACGGTGAAGGCGAAGAACGCGTTCAGGCCCATGCCCGGTGCCATGCCCACGGGGAAGTTGGCGGCCAGCGCCATCACCGCCGAACCCAGCGCCGCAGCCAGGCAGGTGGCCACGAACACCGCGCCCGCGTCCATGCCGGTGGTGCCGAGGATCTCGGGGTTCACGAAGACGATGTAGGACATCGTCAGGAAGGTGGTGACACCGGCCAGCAGCTCGGTACGCACGGTGGTGCCGTGCTGCTGCAGCTGGAACAGGCGCTCGAACAGGGACATGGAGATTCTCGCGACGATAAGGTGTCACGACCAACGGTCGTGACCTACCCGAATGCAGAACGTGGGTACCGACCGTTGGTCGGTACGCCTTGAAGCGTCACCACCAACGGTGGTGACCTACCGAAAGGAGAAAGGCCGCGCGAGCGCGGCCTTTCCGGTTGCCTTATTTCAGCGCCTTGAAGCGCAGGCGCTTCGGCGCAGCGTCGTCGCCCATGCGGCGGCGCTTGTCTTCTTCGTACTCGCGGTAGTTGCCCTGGAAGAACTCCACGTGCGAGTCGCCTTCGAACGCCAGGATGTGGGTCGCGATGCGATCCAGGAACCAGCGGTCATGCGAGATGACGAAGGTGTTGCCCGGGAACTCCAGCAGCGCATCTTCCAGTGCACGCAGGGTTTCGATGTCCAGGTCGTTGGACGGTTCGTCGAGCAGCAGCACGTTGCCACCCTGCAGCAGGGTCTTGGCCATGTGCAGGCGGCCACGCTCACCACCGGACAGCGAACCGACCATCTTCTGCTGGTCCTGGCCCTTGAAGTTGAAGCGGCCGATGTAGGCGCGCGACTGGATCTCGATGCCGTTGATGTTGAGGATGTCCAGGCCGCCCGCGATTTCCTGGAAGACGTTGTGGTTGCCTTCCAGCGCGTCGCGGCTCTGGTCCACGTAGGACAGCTTCACGGTCGGGCCGACCACGATCTCGCCGGTGTCCGGCTTTTCCTGGCCGGTGATCATCTTGAACAGGGTCGACTTACCGGCACCGTTCGGGCCGATGATGCCGACGATGGCGCCGGCCGGCACCAGGAAGCTCAGGTTGTCGAACAGCAGGCGGTCGCCGAACTTCTTGGAGACGTTCTTGAACTCCATCACCGCATTGCCCAGGCGCTCGCCCGGCGGGATGAAGATTTCATTGGTCTCGTTGCGCTTCTGGTAATCGACCGACTGCAGCTCTTCCAGGCGGGCCAGACGGGCCTTGCCCTTGGTGCGGCCGCCCTTGGCGTTCTGGCGCGACCACTCCAGTTCCTTCTGGATCGCCTTCTGGCGGGCCTTTTCCTGGTTGTCTTCCTGCTTCAGGCGCTCGTCCTTCTGGGTCAGCCAGTCGGTGTAGTTGCCCTTCCACGGAATGCCGCGGCCGCGGTCCAGTTCCAGGATCCATTCGGCGGCGTTGTCCAGGAAGTAGCGATCGTGGGTGACCGCCACCACGGTGCCGGTGTAGCGCGCCAGGAACTGTTCCAGCCATTCCACCGACTCGGCGTCGAGGTGGTTGGTCGGTTCGTCGAGCAGCAGCATGTCCGGCTTCTGCAGCAGCAGGCGGCACAGGGCCACGCGGCGCTTTTCACCACCGGACAGCTTGCCGACCACGGCATCCCACGGCGGCAGGCGCAGCGCATCGGCGGCCACGTCCAGCTGGTTTTCCAGGGTGTGTGCGTCGCCAGCGGCCAGGATCGCCTCCAGGCGCTCCTGTTCCTTGGCCAGCGCGTCGAAGTCGGCGCCTTCCTCGGCGTAGGCGGCGTACACCGCTTCCAGCGCGGCCTGGGCCTGCAGCACTTCGCCCACGCCTTCCTCCACCGCTTCACGCACGGTCTTGGTCGGGTCCAGCTCCGGTTCCTGCGCCAGGTAGCCGACCTTGATGCCCGGCTGCGGGCGGGCTTCGCCCTCGAAATCGGTGTCCACGCCGGCCATGATCTTCAGCACGGTGGACTTGCCGGCGCCGTTCAGGCCCAGCAGGCCGATCTTCGCGCCCGGGAAGAAGGACAGCGAGATGTCCTTGATGATCTGCCGCTTGGGCGGGACCACCTTGGACACGCGGTTCATGGTGTAGATGTATTGCGAGGACATGCGGTCTCCGTAGGCGCGGCCCTGCGCCCGGTCCGTCACGGGAAGATCCCGTTGCGGCAGCGGGCACAGACTGAAATGGAATACCGCCAATTATAGCCGGAACCGGTTCCGGGCCGCGCCCGGGAAGGGGGCGCCGGGCTGGCCGCCGCCTGAATACTGCGTCACAGTCCTGCAACGGGAAGCGTTTCCAGCCGGAAACGGTTCAGATCGGTTGCGCAATATGGGCTCACCACCCACCCGAGCAGAGGTCTGACATGCGCATCAATCGAGTAATGGCCAGTGCCGTGGCCTCTGTGCTGGCGCTGGGCGCCGTGGCCCCGGCGTTCGCCGACAACGACCATCGCCGCAACCACGACCGCCGCGAATGGCGCGAGGATCGCCGTGAGTGGCGCCACGACCGCCGTGACTGGGAGCGCGACCGCCGCGAGGCCCGGCGCGACTACCGCCAGGATCGCCGCGAGTGGCACCGTGATCATGACCGCTACTACCGCCCGGCACCGCCGCGTGTGGTGTACCGCCCGGCCTATGGCCCGGGCTATGGCTGGAAGGTCGGCCATCGCTACCGCGACTATTACCGCGGCCCGATCTATGTGGTGAACGACTACCCACGCTATCACCTGCGTCGCCCGCCCTACGGGCACCACTGGATCCGCGATGACCGCGGCAACATGCTGCTGGTTGCCATCGCCACCGGTGTGATCGCCCAGTACGTGCTCAGCAACCGCTGAGTCGGCGGTCATATCCGCGCATGGCGTGGATCTACCGGCACGGCGGGGCAGCGCAATCGAAACCATACGGGGCCGGATTCCTTCGGGGATGCCGGCCCCGTCCGTTTCGGCCCCAGCAGGCCGGTGCGGGGCTACAATCGGGGGCTGAGCCGTACCCCCTTTTCCCTGCCTGCTGGAGTACCCGATGTTCCCGCGTGACGTCCGCATCGAATCCTACGATCCCGAACTGGCCAAGGCCATCGCCGCTGAAACCCAGCGCCAGGAAGACCACGTCGAGCTGATCGCCAGCGAGAACTACACCAGCCCGGCGGTGATGGAAGCGCAGGGCAGCCAGCTGACCAACAAGTATGCCGAAGGCTACCCGGGCAAGCGCTACTACGGTGGCTGCGAATACGTGGACATCGCCGAGCAGCTTGCGATCGACCGCCTGAAGCAGCTGTTCGGGGCCGACTACGCCAACGTGCAGCCGCACAGTGGTTCGCAGGCCAACCAGGCGGTGTACTTCGCCCTGCTGCAGCCGGGTGACACCATCCTCGGCATGAGCCTGGCCCATGGTGGCCACCTCACCCACGGTGCCAAGGTCAACGCCTCGGGCAAGCTGTTCAACGCCGTGCAGTACGGCGTGAACGACCAGGGCCTGATCGATTACGACGAAGTCGAGCGCCTGGCCCTGGAGCACAAGCCGAAGATGGTCGTGGCCGGCTTCTCGGCCTATTCGCAGGTGATCGACTGGGCGCGCTTCCGCGCCATCGCCGACAAGGTCGGTGCCTACCTGTTCGTCGACATGGCCCACGTTGCCGGCCTGGTCGCCGCAGGCGTGTACCCCAGCCCGCTGGAGCACGCCCACGTGGTCACCTCCACCACCCACAAGACCCTGCGCGGCCCGCGCGGCGGCATCATCGTCGCCAAGGGCGCCGACGAAGACCTGGTCAAGAAGCTGCAGTCGATCGTGTTCCCGGGCATCCAGGGCGGCCCGCTGATGCACGTCATCGCCGGCAAGGCCGTGGCCTTCAAGGAAGCACTGGAGCCGGGCTTCAAGGCCTACCAGCAGCAGGTGGTGAAGAACGCCCAGGCGATGGCCAACACGCTGATCGCGCGCGGCTACAAGATCGTCTCCGGTGGCACCCAGAACCACCTGATGCTGGTCGACATGATCGGCAAGGACGTGTCCGGCAAGGACGCGGAAGCGGCGCTGGGCAAGGCGCACATCACCGTCAACAAGAACTCGGTGCCGAACGACCCGCGTTCGCCGTTCGTGACCTCGGGCCTGCGCCTGGGTACCCCGGCGGTGACCACCCGTGGTTACGTTGAACAGGACTGCGTGGACCTGGCCAACTGGATCGCCGACGTGCTCGACGCGCCGAACGATGACGCCGTGATCGCCCGCGTGCGCGACGCCGTCAGCGCGCAGTGCCGCAAGTACCCGGTCTACGGCTGATCGGGGAGTGGAGTCGGATCCCTTCCCGCAGGGAAGGGCTCTGACCCCAGCATTGGAGCAACCGCGCATGGATGAGCGCCACCTCAAGTATCTGTACACCGCCTTGGCGGTGCTGTTTGGCCTGCCCAGCCTGGCGATGGGCGGCGCGGCAGCGACCATGCTGCTGCTGATGGGGCTGGGCCAGTTCGGTCACGGCACGCTGGCCTCGGTGACGGTGATGCCGCTGTGGGGCCTGGCCGGCATTGCCGGCTGCCTGGCCTGGTTGTGGCTCAGTGCGGGTTTTCTGATGCAGGGGCGTGCCGGGCTGCACGTGCACCGTCTCTGGTGGTGGATGCTGCTGGCGGGCGGTCTCGCCGCCTTGCCCCCGCTGGGGCTGGCGCTGTGGTGGGGCGTCACCGTGCACGCCGAAGGCATCACCCTGTTGCTGCTGGGCCCGTCGATGCTGGTGCCGGCTGCGATGCTGGTGTGGATCAAACGCTGCGCATGACGTGGCCCATGGAAGGAAATCGAACGCATGGATGAGCGTCTGCACAAACGCTGGATGGCGATCGCCGGCCTGCTGGCAGGCCTGCCCACCGTGGCGGCAGGCGGCACGGGTG
Organism: Stenotrophomonas sp. YJH_SMC_43; assembly: GCF_059372535.1. Taxonomy (NCBI): domain Bacteria; kingdom Pseudomonadati; phylum Pseudomonadota; class Gammaproteobacteria; order Lysobacterales; family Lysobacteraceae; genus Stenotrophomonas; species Stenotrophomonas sp. YJH_SMC_43. The sequence goes on along the minus strand of NZ_JCAFVQ010000005.1, from coordinate 32,543 downwards.
CCGTTCTGGGGCTGATGGTCGTATGGGATGGCAAGTACCTGACAGGCGACGAGCACACACTGTTGCTGCTGTGGTCGACGGCTGGAATCATCGGCCTGCTGTCGTGGTTGTGGCTGAGCGGCCTGTTCCTGGGGCGTGGCCTTGTCGGCCTGCGCGATTCCCCGGTTGTCGCCTGGGTGGGGTTGGCGCTGGGGGGACTGGCCGCATTGGCCGTGGTTGCCGCCACGCTGTACTTCACCTTCAAGCACGGGGAGATATCGACATTGGCCTTCCTCGGCTTTGGCCCACCGTTGCTGGTGATGGCAGGGCACCTGGTGTGGTTGCGCTGGGGCGCGACCGACGCTGTGTGACTGGTGGTTGGAAGTTTCAGATAAATTGCATGGTGTGCTGCAGGCGTCACGACTAGGGTCTTCCGAACTACTGAAAGGAGCCCCCGATGCAATCCTGGCGCCGCCGCCACGGCCTCTACCTGCTTCTCCACAGCCTTCTTTTTTCCATCCCCTGCGCGTTGGCTGGCCTGTTGGGTTCGCTGCTGTTTCTATGGGTATGGGCACACGGCGGTGACAACAGCGCACTTCTTGCATTGCTTGCGATGTGGGGTCTGCTCTCTGTGACGGCGATCCCGCTTGTTTTCCAGCTGGCAAACACGTGGCAGATGCGCGGACCGGATGGATTGAAACCCGCCGCGCGAGTTCTGGGGACGCTGCTTCTAGTGTCAGCTGCTCAGGCTGTGTCCGCGTTGGTGATAACAGTTTCAAGTTTTGGAGTGGATCCGATACTACTGATACTGGCAATCGGTTGGGGGGCTCCCTGGATCAGCCTTGCCTGCCACTTCCGATGGCTGTCGAAATCCAGCGGGCCAGTGAAGTAAAGCGGAGTTTGCTGGTTGGTCTATTCTCAAGTGCTGTTGCGACTCTGTCATGACCGTGCCAGCATGTATTCCCCTGAGCCAGGCGTTCCGATACGCCTTCGGCGTGGTCGCCGTCATGCTGTACTTCACCTTCAAGCAAGGTGAGATATCGATGCCGGCGTTCCTTGGGCTTGGGCCGCCGTTGCTGGTCATGGCGGGGCACTTGGCGTGGCTGCGCTGGGGGCAGACCGTCCCTGACGTCGGCAGGACCGGCTCAGCGTCCCGCCGCGAGCGCTACAGGCGCGCTGTGCAGGCACTTCCGCGCAGACAGCATTTGCTGCGGGGCCCTTTCTCAGGTACCTTTGCGACGCTGCCATGACCGTGGCAATAGGTACTTCCCTGAGCCAGGCGTTCCATGCATTGCCCCTTCTGCCAACATGCCGATACCCGGGTCATCGACTCGCGCGTCTCCGAAGACGGCGCGACGATCCGTCGTCGGCGTGAATGCGAAGCCTGCGGCGAGCGCTTCAGCACCCTGGAAACGGTTGAACTGAAGCTGCCGGCCATCGTCAAGAGCGATGGCACCCGCGAGGCGTTCGACCAGCGCAAGGTCCGCGCTGGCTTCGACCGCGCGCTGCAGAAGCGTGCGGTGGCCGAAGACAAGATCGAAGCGGCGGTACGTGCGGTGGTGCACCAGCTGCGTATCAGCGGCGAGCGCGAAGTGCCCTCGATCAAGGTTGGCGAGTTCGTCATGAACGAACTGCGCAAGCTCGACCACGTGGGCTACGTGCGCTTCGCTTCGGTGTACCGCAGCTTCGAGGACGTGGCCGATTTCCGCGAGGAGATCGAGAAGCTGGAACGCGACCTGCCGTCCAGCACCGAACAGCTGCAGCTGCTGGGCGACGTGATTGCCCTGACCAAGAAGAAGAAGGGCTGACCGCCTTTTCCCTGGTAGATGCCAACCTTGGTTGGCACTGATGGCATGGATGCACACCGGCGGCGTTACCATGGCCGCATGACCACCCCGTTCTCCGTCCTCGACCACCTGCACATGGCCAACGCACTTCGCCTGGCCGAGCGTGCCGCCTACACCACCCGCCCCAACCCGATGGTCGGCTGCGTGATCGCCCATGGCGAACGCGTGGTCGGGCAGGGCTGGCACCAGCGCGCCGGTGGCCCGCATGCTGAAGTGTTCGCGCTGCGCGAGGCCGGCAGCGACGCCCGTGGCGCCACCGCCTACGTCACCCTGGAACCCTGCGCGCACTACGGGCGCACACCACCGTGTGCGCTGGCACTGATCGAAGCGGGCGTGTCGCGTGTGGTCGCGGCGATGCGCGATCCGTTCCCCAAGGTCGATGGCGGTGGCTTCGATCTGCTGCGCAATGCCGGCATCGAGGTCGCCGAAGGGCTGATGGCGGCACAGGCGCGCGAGCTCAACAAGGGCTTCCTGTCGCGCGTGGAGCGCAACCGCCCGTGGCTGCGGGTGAAGCTGGCCGCCAGCCTGGATGGCCGTACCGCGATGGCCGATGGCAGCTCCAAGTGGATTACCGGTCCGGCCGCGCGCGAAGACGTGCAGCACTGGCGCGCACGTGCGGGTGCGATCCTGACCGGCGCCGACACCGTGCTGGCCGACGACCCGATGCTGACCGTGCGCCTGGCCGATACCGAGGTGATGCCACCGCTGCGCGTGGTGCTCGATTCACGCCTGCGCTCGCTGGAATGCAGCCGTGTGCGCGAGGGTGGGGCGCCGACGTTGTACCTGCATGGCACAGCAGTAAGCGCACCGGATGCGGCCGACGCCGAATTTGCCAGCGTGCCCTGTGTTGATGGGCGGTTGGACCTGGGCGCGGTACTGGCGCTGCTGGCCGAACGTGGCATCAACGAAGTGCATACCGAAGCCGGCGCGACGCTGGCCGGTGCCTTGCTGCGCGGCGGCTGGGTGGACGAACTGCTGCTGTATCAGGCGCCCACGCTGCTGGGCGATAACGGTCGTCCGCTGCTGGCCGGCCTCGGCATCGAGGCGATGGACCAGCAGCGGCGGCTGCACGTGGTGGATCAGCGGCAGGTGGGTGAGGACATCCGCTTGTTGCTGCGGTCGTAGCGCAATGACATGCGCCGGGCATTGTCCGGCGCATGTCGTGGGATGGAACCGCCGGGCATGGCCCGGCGCTACCGCTTACCACCTCACGCGCATTCGTCGGTCCACATCATCTCGGCGATCGGGCGCAGTGCCTTGCACTCCTGCGTCATCTCCTCGGCCGACTGCACCTGCGCCTTGGCCTTCAGTTCCTCGGCCATCGCATCCACGCCGCTGATCTGCTCCGGCGCGATCTTCGCCACGCAGGCGCGGTGCTGCTGCAGCAGCAGGTCGCAGCCCGGTACGCCGGTTACTTTCGGCGCGCTGGCGGCCTGTGCATCCTGCATCCAGTCCTCGAACGGCGCCAGCGCACCGGCTACGGTGCCCACCAGATCATCGAAATTACCGCTGTACCAGTAGCCGTTGTCCTTGGCCGGGTACAGGGTGAAGGTGCCGCTGACCGGCACGCGCACGCCACTCTGCAGTGCCTGGGTGTAGGCATCGGTGAACTGCTTGCGCGCGGCCGGGCTGGCATCAGACGCGAGACTGGCGGCAAACAGCGGGCGGACCTTGCCCAGGTCGGGCAGCTGGCAGCTGTAGGTGATCCGCGCCAGCTTCTGGTCTTCGACGTATTCGTTGTCTTCGACCACGCTCTTGGTCGCGCGGCACTTCGAATCACGCAGCGCCTTGGCATACAGCGCTTCGGTGGCCGCAGCGTCGGACTTGTCACCGGCGCTGGCCAGCACGGTCTGCCACGGCTCGGCCAATGCCTTGGCCAGCGCACCCGGGTTGGGGGTCACGGCGTCCTGGCCTTCGAACGCCGGCTTCAGTGCGTCGTTGAGCGTGCGCGTGGCGGCCGCGTCGTCTTCCAGCAGCACGCGTGCGTACAGGTCGAAGGCCTGCTCGGGCGTCAGCTGGGCCGGTGCAGCGCTGGCAATCAGCGGGGCGCACAGCAGCACGCTGGCCAGAAGGGTACGGGTGGGGGTCTTCATGACGGTGTTTTCCTGTTCCAGAGGCGCGCAAGCCTAGCGCATCCAGCGCTACTTTCGATGGCGGCCAGAGGTCACATGGCGGTGTACCCCGGCCAAAAAAACGGGCCCCTTGCGGGGCCCGTTCGATCGCACGACGAGGAGCGATCGTTGGATCAGAAGCTGGCGCGCACGCCGGCCGAGTACTGGGTGACGTCACGGTAGCCGGAGATCTCGCCCACCAGACCCCAGGTCCTGGTGAAGTTGATCTGGCCGCCGACGGTGCCGACCCAGGTGCCCTTGAAGTTGTTGCCGCCGTCCATGTAGCCGGCCTTGGCCCAGGCTTCGGTCATGCGCGACGGCTTGCCGCGGATGCCCAGGGTGGCGCGGCCCAGGTTGGTGTGGTCCTTGTAGCGGTCGCTGTAGCCGTCGTAACGGTCGGTCAGTTCAGCGCTCTGGCGCACCCAGGCGATATCGGCGGTGAAGTCCAGGCGGTCGGTCCACGGCATGTGGTAGCCGATGCCCAGCTCCGGCTGGTTCAGTTCCAGCTTCAGCGAGCCGTCGCTGTAATGGTAGGTCTTGCTGGTGCGCGACCAGCCACCGAACACGTAGACCTGTTCGGCGATGGCCACAGAGCCACGCAGGTAGCCGCCGTCGACCTTCGGGTCGTCCAGTGCGTTGTCGTCAACCTTGACCTGCGTCCAACCGCCTTCGACGTAGGTGTAGCTCAGGGCGTCGGCCGAAGCCGAGAGCGGGGCGGCGGCCAGCAGGGCGGCCACGATCAGCATCTTGCGCATGGGAATTCCTGTGAATTTCAGTCCTTTGGCGGGCCTGCCCCAGCGGGCTGCCCGTGGCGACCTCATGTCGTCCAGGGTGGAATTTTAATGAAAGTTTTACAAATTGCGAGCGACGGCCGTCACAGCTGTGGCATCCGACCCCGTTCAGCCCGGGCTGGTACACTAGCCAGGCCGGTTCGCCGGTACACAAACGTCTTCAGGGCGGGGTGCAATTCCCCACCGGCGGTAGGTGCGCAAGCACGAGCCCGCGAGCGCCCCGGCCCACGGCCGGGGGTCAGCAGATCCGGTCCAATGCCGGAGCCGACGGTCATAGTCCGGATGAAAGAAGACGGTGCCACAGGGCTCATGCCCTGCGCGTGCCTGTTTGCCTTGCGGCGTTTTTCGCTCACTTTTCGCGGAGAACGTTTCTTGTTTACTGGAATCATCGAAGGCGTCGGCCGTCTGGCCGCACGCGAATCCATCGGCGGCGATGTCCGCTTCACCTTCAATGTCGGGAATCTGCCGTTCGACAACGTGCAGATGGGCGAGAGCATTGCCATCAACGGCGTCTGCCTCACCGTCATCGCATTCGACGCCAGCAGCTTCCAGGCCGATGCCTCCACCGAGACCCTGGGCCTGACCACGCTGGGCCAGCTGGGTGAAGGGGCAGTCATCAACCTGGAACGTGCCATGCGCCCGACCGACCGCCTCGGCGGCCATCTGGTCAGTGGCCACGTCGATGGCCTGGGCCAGGTGCTGTCCATCCACGAAGACGCGCGTGCCCAGCGCTGGCGTTTCGCCGCGCCGGCCGCGCTGCGCCGCTACATCGCCAAGAAGGGCTCGATCTGCGTGGATGGCGTCAGCCTCACGGTCAACGAAGTGGACGATGAAGGCTTCGAAGTCGCCCTCATTCCGCACACCGTCGCCAACACCGCCTTCTCCGCCGCAGGCGTGGGCAGCGCGGTCAATCTTGAAATCGATCTGGTCGCCCGGTATGTGGAGCGCCTGATCAGTGTGCCGACCAACGGTCAGCCCCCACAGGGAGATGCCGCATGAATTTCGCCCCGATTCCGGACATCCTGGAAGACATCCGTCTGGGCCGCATGGTCGTCATCGTCGATGACGAAGACCGCGAGAACGAAGGCGACCTGATCATGGCCGCCGAGCTGGTCAAGGCCAGCGACATCAACTTCATGGTCACCCACGGCCGTGGCCTGGTGTGCCTGCCACTGACCCGCACCCGCGCCGCCGACCTCGGCCTGGCGCCGATGGTGCAGGCCAATACCGCGCAGTTCCAGACCAACTTCACCGTCAGTATCGAAGCCGCCGAGGGCGTCACCACCGGTATCTCGGCGCACGACCGCGCCCACACCATCCGCACTGCGGTGAAACCCAACGCCAAACCGTCGGACCTGCACCAGCCGGGCCACATCTTCCCGCTGATCGCCCAGCCGGGCGGCGTGCTGACCCGTGCCGGCCATACCGAAGCCGGCGTTGACCTGGCCATGCTGGCGGGGCTGGAACCGGCCGGCGTGCTGGTGGAGATCCTGAACCCGGATGGCAGCATGGCGCGCCGCCCGGAGCTGGAAGTGTTCGCCCGTGAGCACGGCCTGAAGATGGGCTCCATCGCCGATCTGATCGCCTACCGCTTGGCCACCGAAAAGACCGTCGAACGCGTGGACGAGCGCGAGATCGACACCGAATTCGGCCCGTTCAAGCTGGTCACCTACCGCGACCGCATCGCCCACGACCTGCATTTCGCCCTGGTCCGTGGCACGCCGGATGCCGACACCCCCACCCTGGTGCGGGTGCAGGTGGAAAACCCGCTGGCCGACCTGCTGCACTGGCGCCGTGATGACTTCGGCGTGGCCGCCACCGATGCCCTGCGTGCGATCGATGCTGAAGGCAGTGGCGTGATGGTGGTGCTGCAGGCCCCGCGTGATGGCGAGGCCCTGCTGGCCCGCCTGCGCCAGCAGCCGGCGCCGGTGGTGCCGGGCAAGGACAAGGACGTGAGCCAGTGGCGCCGCAACGGTGCCGGCGCGCAGATCCTGTCCGACCTGGGCCTGGGCAAGCTGCGCGTGCTGGGCACCCCACGCCGCCAGATCGGCCTGGCCGGGTACGGCCTGGAAGTGGTGGAGACGGTTACCCCGTAACGCGCCCGCTGCGCTCGCCGGGCATGGCCCGGCGCTACCCCGGCGCCCCCTAATCCGGTAGCGCCGGGCCATGCCCGGCGGGTTCCCCAGGCCCCCGCCAGCCACGGCCGGGGCCCATCCACGCTAGAATTACCCCCTTATCGAGTCCCCCAAGCCGCATATGAGCCACTACGAAGGCGATCTTCGCACTCCCGAATCGGCGCGCTTCGCCATCCTGGCCAGCCGCTGGAACGCCCGCATCACCGATACGCTGGTCGCTGGCGCCCGCCAGAGCCTGGCCGGCAACGGCATCACCGAAGCCAACATCGACGTGATCCGCGTGCCGGGTGCCTGGGAGCTGCCGCTGGTGGCCGCGCGCCTGGCTGCCGCCCATGAACACGCCGCCATCCTCACCCTGGGCTGCGTGATCCGTGGCGATACCCGCCACTACGAACACGTGGCCGACCGCTGCGCCGAAGGCCTGATGCGCGTGCAGCTGGACTTCGGCGTGCCGGTGCTGAACGGCGTGCTGGCGGTGGAACGCGTTGAAGACGCCGAGGCCCGCGCAGGCGGCAGCCACGGCAACAAGGGCGAGGAAGTCGCACTCGCCGCATTGGAAATGGTCAATCTTCTGGAGCAGCTGCCATGAACAAGAACACCCAGGGCAAGCCCTCCGGTAAACCCGTCCGCCGCGATGGCGTCGATCCGGTGCTGCGCTCGCGCGCCCGCCGTCGTGCCGTGCAGGCCATCTACGCCTGGCAGATCTCCGGCGGCAACGCCCAGTCGCTGATCGCCCAGTTCGCCCACGAGCAGGCCCGCGAAATCGCCGACCTGGCGTACTTCGAGGCGCTGGTGCACGGCGTGCTCGACAACCGACGCGACATCGACGAAGCGCTCGGCCCGTACCTGGACCGTGGCATCGAAGAAGTGGACGCGATCGAACGCGCGGTGCTGCGCCTGGCCGCCTACGAGTTGCGTTACCGCCTGGACGTGCCATACCGCGTGGTGATCAACGAAGCCATCGAATCGGCCAAGCGTTTCGGTTCCGAACACGGCCACACCTACGTCAACGGCGTGCTGGATCGTGCCGCCGTGGAATGGCGCAAGGTCGAATCGGGTCACTGACCCGGTTCTGCTCGTCCTGGACGGGCCGTGACCTGCTGGGTCGATACCGGCCCTGAATCCGCTTCTGGTGGGTGCCAACCCTGGTTGGCACCGATGCCCGAGATCGCCGCCACCCCCACGGGAACGCCCCATGTCCCTGGCTGAATTCGCCCTCATCGACCGCATCCGCGCCCGCACCGTCGAGCGCGACGACATCGTGCTCGGTATTGGTGATGACGCTGCACTGCTGCAGCCGCGCCCGAACGAACAGCTGGTGGTCACCGCCGACACACTCAACAGCGGCGTGCACTTCCCGGCCGAAACGCCGGCGTTCGACATTGGCTGGAAGACGTTGGCCGTCAACCTGTCGGACCTGGCTGCGATGGGCGCGCGCCCGGCCTGGTGCACGTTGGCGCTGTCATTGCCCGATGCGAGCGAGGATTGGATCGAAGCCTTCGCCGACGGTTTCTTCGCGCTGGCCGACCAGCACGACATCGCCCTGATTGGTGGCGACACCACGCGTGGCCCGCTGTCGCTGTCGGTCACAGCGATGGGGCAGGTGTCGCGCGGCCAGGCGCTGCGTCGTGATCGCGCACAGATTGGCGATGACATCTGGGTCAGCGGCACCCTCGGCGACGCTGCCGGTGCACTGCGGTTGTGGCAGCAGGGGGCGCTGAACGTGGCCACCGCCACGCTGCTGGCCGATTACGAAACCCTGCGCCTGCGCCTGCTGCGGCCGACCCCGCGCGTCACCCTCGGCCTGCGCCTGCGTGCGTTCGCGCATGCGGCCGTGGACGTGTCTGATGGCCTGCTGGCCGATCTGGGCCACATCGCCACGCGCAGCGCGGTGGCCGCGCATGTTGATGCCGATCTGTTGCCGATCTCGAATGCGCTGCGTGAGTTGCTTGGGCGCGAAAACGCCCGCGAATGCGCACTGAGGGGTGGCGACGACTACGAACTGTGCTTCACGGCAGCTGCCGACCAGCGCGACGCGCTGCATTACCTCGCCGAATCGCTGGATGTGCCGCTGACCCGTATCGGCCGCATTGCCGAAGGGCAGGGCGTGCACGTGGATGGCGAAGCCGCCGGCGGCGGCTACCAGCACTTCGCCGGTTGAGGGTGCGGGCTCAAGCCTGCTGCGCGACAACCTGACGTTCGATGCTAGCCGCGATCAACGCGATGGCCTCAATGACGATTGCCTTCAACGTCGCATCTGTCGCACCGGTGCTGCGCAAGGCCTGCTCGGCCTGCTGGCAGCTGCGCGCCGCCTGGGGCTCTCCCAGAAATACCAGCGCGCCGGCGAAGCTGTGCAGCTGATCGATCATGGCCGGTGCATCGGCACAGTCCAGCGCCTGGGTCAGCGCCGCGTAGTCGCGATGCGCGGTCTGCAGGAACGCCTCGCGCATCTGCCGCTGAACCGCCTCGCTCACCACCGGAGGTAAGGGTGGCTGTGCCGAGCGATCGAGGTCGAATCCATGCAGCGCGGCCTCCAGCGACGGCAGATCGAGCGGCTTCAGCAGCAGTGTGGACATACCGGCCTCGCGTACGCGCTGCGCGTCCTCGGGCATCGCATTGGCGGTGAGTGCGACGATGGGGATGGAGGGGTCATCCGCACGCAGTTTCCGGGCCAGCCCGTATCCGTCCAGGTGCGGCATGTTCAGATCAGTCAGCACGATGTCGAACCGGCCCGCGCGCCAGCGGTGCCACGCCTCCTCGCCGTCGGCCGCGAGGGTGACCTGCCAACCCAGCGCATGCAGTTGCCCCAGCGTCACGTCACGGCTGATCACGCTGTCATCCACCAGCAAGGCGTGGCCACGCGGGGAATGCGCGCGCTCTACAGGCGCTGGCCGTGGCGGCGTGCCTGCCACGGCGGTGGTCCGGCGTGCTGGAATGTCCAGGCGGAAAACGCTGCCGGTGCCCGGGGTGCTGCGCACGCCGAGGGTGCCGCCGAGCAGTTCGGCGAAGCGTTGGCACAAGGCCAGCCCCAGGCCGCTGCCGCCGTGCTGCCGTGCCGAGCCGGCACCGACCTGCACGAACGGTTTGAACAACACGGCCTGTGCTTCGGCATCGATGCCCGGGCCGGTATCGCGCACCTCCACGTGCAGCCACTCGCTGCCATCGGGCTGCACCGAGGCATCAATGCTGACCGCAACCGTTCCCGATGCCGTGAACTTCACCGCGTTGCCCACCAGGTTGTTGATCACCTGCGCCACGCGGCCTGCGTCGGCCACGTAGGCCGGCCCCAGTGCATCGCCGGTGTGCAGCTCCAGGCGCAGGCCCTTCGCGGTGGCCTGTGGTTCAAACAGCGTCGCGGTCTGCTGCAGCAACACACGCGGGTCGAAAGGCGCCGGTTCCAGCGTCATCAGCCCGGCTTCGATACGGGAAAGATCCAGGGTGTCGTTCACCAGCCCCTGCAGCACATCGGCCGCGCTGCGCGCGCGCGTGACATGCGTATGCGCCGCCGCCGGCATGGTCTGGCGGGCAAGCAGTTCAAGATGGCCGAGCACGCCGCTCAAAGGGGTGCGGATTTCATGGCTGATCATCGCCACGAAGGCGGTCTTGGCCTGGTCCGCAGCCTCGGCATCGTGCTGGGCCTGTTCGGCATGACGCCGTGCATCCAGCAGACGCTGCTGGGTTTCGGTCTGTGCGGTCACATCGGTCACCGCGCAGACCCAGATCGCCCGCCGCTGGTAGCGCGCGGCGGCCACGATGGATTGCAGGTAGCGCGATGGACCGTGCTCGTCCGCGGACGGCGCCTCGAACAGCTGCCCGTGTACCTGGCCGTCAACGCGTTGCACCAGGCGGCCGACCAGTGCGTCCAACAGGTCGCCGGTGGTGTCGCCGATCAGCTGCTGCAGTGCCTGGTTGTGCAGGATCACCTGCCCGCTCTGCTGATCGAGCAGGCACAGGCCGACCGGCGACGTTTCGATCAAGGTGCGGCTCAACGCTTCGCTTTCATGCACCCGTGCGGCTTCTTCCAGTGCCGGCCGCAGCACGCGCCGGTCCACCAGCAGCAACAGCGTCCACAGTGCGGCCAGCAGGGCGGCCAGGGCCAGCCCACCGCCGAGCAGATAGGTCCGCTGCGCCGCCCAGATGTCGGTCCAGCGGTAGAGCCGCAGCAGCGTCCAGTCGATGCCCTGCAAGGGTGCGGACATCACGAAGGCACGGCCGGCAGGCAGTGCCAATAGCGTAGGCCGGGGCGATGGCGCGGCGCGCAGCGCAGGCCCGGAAATCGCAGCGTCTGCAGCACTGCGCAGAACATCGTTTCCCTGCCGGTCCAGCACCACCCACATTCCCGGGCTGGCCTCCTCCAACCGCTCGCGCAGGCCTTGAAGCGGTTCAAACGTCAGCCGGTTGATGAAGGGGACGCCATTGCTGCGCAGGCGCATCTGGGTGACCAGTGCATCCTCGCCGGTGAACGGATTGCGGCCGAAGTAGGCGCGAAGCTGGCCGCTGGCCAGTTGAAGCTCGGACTCCGCCCCCGCTGACTGCCAGCCGGCATCGGCGGTCTGTGCCAGCGCGGCCAGTGCCTGTTCACGGGTAGGCACCTTCATGAGTTGCAGCAGCTGCGCTTCATCATGCAGCCCGGCGATAGCAAACAGGCGCCCTTCCGGTTCGAAGGCGAAGGAGATCAAGGAAGTGGGCGAATCCTGCGCCGCTACGGTGGCGGCCATGTACGCCGAATAGGTCTGCACCATGCCCAGGTACGCCGCCTCCACCTGTGGCGGAAGACGGCCCTCGCGCGGGGACAGCGCCAGCCAAGGGACGGACAGGGCGCCGGGGGCCACCACGCCGGCCTGGCCATCCTGTGCTGAAAAGCGGGCAGCAACAGGCAGGCCACCGGCCACCAGTGCGGTTTGCTGGGTAGCCCACAGCATGGCGTTGGTGTTCAAGCTGGCCACGTAGGCCCGCCTGCGCTCGCCAATGTAGCGATCCACCGTCTGCTGGCCGCGCTGCAGCGCCTCGCGCTCGTTGAGGTGCACCGTTTCCAGCCGCAGCCACAGCGCCGCGCAGCCGGCGGCCAGGAGAAGCAGGGTCAAGATGGCACCGCCGCCGAACAGCAGCCGGCGCTGCAGGCCTTGCAGGGTGGCAAGCACGGAGCCCGGGGGTGACGCCATGGTGCGAACCTGGGTTGTGAGGCTGTGGCGTGCAGCGTGACGCGTATGCCACCCTCAGTGCAAGTCATTGCCGGAGCACTGCGGAAGCCCGATCTACGTTTACCGATCAACGCGCGCCTCGGCCTCACGGGGCGTGCCGTAATCATCCAGCCATTTGAACGCCACCGTTGCGGGCATCGCTGCACCTTCCGGCAGCGCATAGCGCACCTGTGCCCCCGGCGCGATCATATCCACGTCCACGCTGCGGCCATCGGCCAGCGTCAATGAACTCAACGAGACGTGGTACGCGCTCGGATTGCGAACCCGCAGGCCATCACCATCGGCAGACCACTGCAGCGTGGCCGCTGCATCGCGTGCACTGCCCGGCAGCCCGGCCGGGCGATGGAACAGCTTCACCCGCGTACGCACCGCGAACTGCAGCAGGTTCTTGCTACTGGCATCGCTGGGCTTGGGCGGAATGTCCAGCAGATTGAAATAGAACACCGATTCGCGATCGGTTGGCAGCGGTGACTCCGACGGGCGCGGTGCGTAGGTGACGCGATAGGCCTGGCCCTGCTTCGGTTGTAGCAGCCGTGGCTCGGCCGGTGTCAGCCGGAACGGCGTGCGTACGTTCTCCGGGCGCGACTGGCTGTCGCCGTCATCGATCCACACCTGGGTCATCGCCGGCAGTTCACCCACGTTGCTCGCCCTGACTGTCACGTCGCGGCCCTTGCTGGCATCGTGCACGATGCGCGTGCCCTGCAGCGTCACCGCGGCCGATGCCGGCAGCGCCGCCGACACGGCCAGCAGCGCGCATATCCACGTCCTGGCGCGGAGTTTCATGGTCAACCTCGTTGAAAGGGGCAGGCCGTCGCTGCGTGGCGCCAGCCTGCCGGAAGCGCGTTACTTGTAGACCACCACGAAGTCGCCCGAGGCATTGGCGGTGCCAGCCCGCGCGTTCTGCGCCGGTGAGGCGTACCACGCGCTGTAGTCCAGCTGGCCGCTGCCACCGGCGGCGATCGTCACCCACACCGCCGGATCTTCACCGATCTTCTGCTGGTTGCCGGCCGCGTCGTACAGGGCCACGCCAACATTGGCTGCAGAGGACGCTGCCGTCAGTGCCAGGTTGCCGGTGCTGCCATCGGGCGTACCGCCGAAGCGCACACCCACATCCTGCGATGCACCCGAGCCGGAGCAGTCCAGCGCGATGGTGAAGTTCTTCTGGCCGGCACGGGTGCTGGCGTTTACCGAGGCCAGATCGACCTTGCCCATCGGCACGGTGATGGTGCCGCCGGTGGAGCCCACCGAGCAGGTGGAGGTCATCAGTTCGCCGGTGATTTCCAGCGTTTCGGCAGACACCGACGGCGCGGCGACCGCGAGGGCGGAAAGCGACAGGAGGCGGAGTGTGAGTGGCATGACAGTTCTCTGTAGTGGAATGGAGGCACGCGGTGACCGCCCAAGGCAGCCAGTGCGACCAGTTTCGATGCGCGCGCCAGGCCGAGGAATGCAACAAGTTGCAAAAGCGCGTTGACGTTCGCGAACTGCAATAAATCCGATAGGAAGTGACAGTGCCGCTGCCTAGACTGCGCGGCCTCGATTGGCTTTCAAAGCAACCTTCATGAATATCTCGCGGGCTCACGGGGTCATGCCGTATGCGCTTGCTCTCGCATTTGCGGGCCTACATGCAGCGGTCGTTGCCGATGCATCGGCCTGCCAGAGACTGAGTTTCGAAGATCGTGACGAAGAAATATCGCGTTCGATGCCCAATGTCGACTTTCCTGATCGCTACTTTGCTGGCACGGGAAGCTCAATCACCGATTCGTTCGACTGTCCCCAGGGGCAGATGGTGTTTCTGGTGGAAATGACACTTCCAGGCTTGACCTATGTGCGAGACATCGTCTCGGACGGGAGGGTCTACCCCGCCTATCAGGTAAGTGAACGTTCGCCTCTCCTCATCTTCAGTCACGCCCTGCCGCTCCAATCGGGTTTGGGTTCGGGAGTCGCGTTGCACAACGGGCAGGTCAATCGACATGTGGCTGCGGTTCTGCCCGCTTCTCGAACAATCGACCACTTTGTGCAGATGCGTGTCTTCTTTCGTGGTGGCGCAATGGAGCGTGTGCCGCGTACGCATCTGGGAACAATCGAGGTCTGGTCGGAAAACGACCCCGGGAATCGCTTCCGACATTCCTTTACGCTGGAACTGAATATCCCGCTTCTTACCTGCACCCTCGCCAACGCCTCCCACACCCTCGACGACGTTCTCGCCAACGAACTCGCCGCCAGCGGCAGCAACGCGAAGGAATCCAGCTTCGACGTCGCGATGAACTGCCCGATGGATAACATCGACGTGCAGCTGTCGTTGGCCGATGCCAATGATCCTGGCAGCAGCAACGGCCAGCTCGCACCTGCCCCCGGCACCACCGCCGGCGGCGTGCAGGTGCAGCTGCTACGCGGTGGCCAGCCAGTGCAGTTCGGCCAGGCGTGGTCGCATGGCTGGTCCAGCAAGGGCCAGCAGGCCATCCCGTTCAGTGCGCGCTATCTGCGTACAGCCGATCCGCTGGTGCCCGGCGACGTCAAAGGCGAGGCGGTGCTGACCGCCGACTACCGATGATGGCCGTTGGCCATGCCCGTGCCGCCACGCGTTCGCTCTGCACTGCCATCGGTGCGGTGTTGTCGACGGGGCTGGCGTTCGATGCCGCCGCTGCGCCGGTTGAGTTCAGCGAAGGCTTCCTGATCGGCGGCGAAGCCATCGACATGGCGCGATACGCCAACGGCAATCCGTTGCCGGCTGGCGATTACGCGGTGGACGTGCATGTGAACGGCCAGTTCCTGCGCAGCCAGGACATCCGCTTTGTCAACCAGGACGACCCGCAGATCGCGGTGCCATGCCTTTCTCCGATGCTGGTACGCGGGTTGCCATTGAAGCCTGCGTTTCTTGAGGCCCTGCCGTCCGAAGAGAACACCTGTGTGGATCTGCCCGCGCTGGTGGAGGGTGCCAGTACCACCTTTGACAGCGGCGAGTTGCAGTTGTCCCTGAGTATTCCGCAAGCGGCCCAGGCCATCGCCGCGCGTGGCTTCGTGGCACCGGAACTGCGCGACGACGGCATCACCGCCGCCTTCATCGACTACAGCGCCAACCACTACCGCAGCCAGGGCAGCGACAGCAGCTACCTCGGCCTTCAGGCGGGCCTGAACCTGGGCGCATGGCGCCTGCGCCACCGCGCGTCGTTCACCCATGGCAGCCAAGGCACCCGCCACGAGGTCATCAGCAGCCATCTACAGCGCGACATTCCGCGCTGGAACAGCCAGCTGCTGCTGGGCCAGGGCAACACCGGTGGCGAGCTGTTCGAAAGCGTGCCGTTTACTGGCGTGCGCGTGGCCAGCGACGAACGCATGCTGCCCGATTCGCTGCGCGGCTATGCGCCGGTGGTGCAGGGCATTGCCGAAGGCAATGCGGTGGTCACCATCCGTCAGAACGGCAGCATCATTCACGAAAGCAATGTGGCGCCGGGCCCGTTCACCATCGAGGATCTGTATCCCACCAACTTCGGCGGCGATCTGGACGTCAGCGTTACCGAAGCCGATGGCCGCGTGCAACGCTTCAGCGTCAACTTCTCCGCTGTACCGCAGGCGCTGCGCGCTGGGTCGTCGCGCTTCGCAGTCACCGCCGGCGAGCTGCGCGACACCGGCAACACGCTGCAGGCGCTGCGCTTCACCGAGGGCACCTACGCGCGCGGCCTGAACAACCGGCTTACCGTGCTGGGTGGCGCGCAGCTGGGTGAGGACTATCGCGCCCTGCTCGCCGGTGCTGCGGTCAACACGGCCATCGGTGCATTCGGTGCCGATGTCACCCATTCGCGCGCCCGCCTGCGCGGCAACGACACCGCCACCGGCAACAGCTTCCGCGTGAATTACCAACGTTACGTGGCGCGCACCGGTACCAACTTCGGCCTGGCCGCGTATCGCTACAGTACGCGCGGCTTCCTCAGCCTCAACGATGTGGCACGCGCGCAGAGCGACGACTGGGGTTACGGCCAGCGCGCCCGCCAGCGCTACCAGGTGAACTTCTCGCAGAAGGTCGGCCAGCGCAGCAACCTGTATCTCAGCGGCGGCCATGTGTCTTACTGGGACAGCGCCCGACGCCGCAACGATTTCCAGGTGGGCTTCCAGAGCACGCTGGGGCGGGTCAACTACGGTGTGTCCGCGCTGCGCTTCCGCGTGGGCGATGGCCGCCAGGACACCCGCTATGCATTCACCCTCAGCGTGCCGCTGGGCCGTAGCGCCAACGCACCGCGTGCCAGCACCCAGCTCAGCCACGCCGATAGTGGCAGGCAGTCGCAGCTGGGCATCACCGGCAGCCTGGGTGAGTCACGTGCGCTGAGCTACAGCCTGTCCGGCTCACAAGGCAATGGACAGAACAGCCATAGTGCTTATGCCGCGTGGCAAGGCAGCCGTGGCAATCTCAATGCTGGCTACAGCCGCAGTGGCGACTACCGCAGCCTGTCGCTTGGCGCATCGGGCAGCGTGGCGCTGCACAGCGGTGGCCTGAACCTGGGCGCTCCCGTGGGCGACGGCTTCGTACTGGTGCAGGCGCCGGGTGCGCAGGGCGCGCGCATCGGCAGCAGCACTGACCTGCGCG
Organism: Stenotrophomonas sp. YJH_SMC_43; assembly: GCF_059372535.1. Lineage (NCBI taxonomy): Bacteria > Pseudomonadati > Pseudomonadota > Gammaproteobacteria > Lysobacterales > Lysobacteraceae > Stenotrophomonas > Stenotrophomonas sp. YJH_SMC_43. Next base: position 15,900 of record NZ_JCAFVQ010000005.1, on the reverse strand, counting down.
TAGCGCGCAATGGCTACGCGCTGCTGCCGCACATCAGCCCCTATCGCTGGAACACCATTGACCTGGATCCGTCCGGCCTGCCGATCGAGGTGGAGCTGCTGCAGACCTCGCAACGTGTGGCGCCCACCGCCGGTGGCATCGTGCGCGTGCCGTTCCAGGTGCGCCGCGAGCGCACGCTGTTCATCGACGCCACCGATGCCCTGGGTCAGTCGCTGCCGTTTGCGGCGGTGGTGCAGAGCGAAGACGGCGCGCCGGTCGGCGCGGTGGGGCAGGGCGGGGTGATCCAGCTGCGCGGTGCACAGGACAACGGCAGTTTGATCGTCGACCCCGATGGCAAGCGACGCTGCCGCATCGACTACCGCATGCCCGATGCGCCGGATGCCTACGGGCTGTCGTGGAGCCAGGCCGTGTGCGTGCCGCAGCCGCTGCCGCCGGAAGGTCTGCAAGTACGTGGATCCGATCCATTGGACATCACCGCACCGTGATCCCTCGTTTCCTCAAATCAACCTGCAGGTGCAACGCCATGTTCCCTACCCGATTTCAACTGATTGCAGTGCCGATGCTGTGCCTGATTGCTTCAGCCGCGCATGGCCAGGTCACTCTCACCATCAGCGGCCGTGTGCTGCCGGGCACCTGCACGCTGGCAGCGCCCACCATTGCACTGGATCCGGTGAAGGCCGATGAGATGACGCCAGGTGCCGCCAACAGCGTGAAGGCAGGTGCGTTGAACTTCACCGGCTGTGTGGGCGTCAGCGGCGCGCGCCTGTCGTTCGATGGCACGGCCGCCGACGGTGATCCGGAGCGCTGGAAGAACACCGCCGCCACCACGCCAGCAACGGGTGTGACGGTCGCGCTGCTGGCTGGCGCGACCGGCAACACCTACCTGAAGAAGGGCGACACCGACATTCCGGTGGCTGTCTCTGGCGCGACGGCGTCCTACCCGCTGCGCGCGGGCTACTTCATTCCCAACACCAGTGGTATCAACGCCGGCAATATCTCCACCGAGATCGTGGTCACCGCCGCATACGATTGAAAGCCGGTACGGCCCTGTAGAGCCGAGCCCACGCTCGGCTGCTCTTCGGTCAGGCTCCAGGCAAGCCGGGCATGGGCTCGGCTCTACAGAAGCCGCTAAGCTGCGTGCAGCTGCACATCCACATACTCGGCCAACCCCCGGCACGCCAGCAGCAACCCCTCGCGCGCGTTATCGTCCACCTGCTGGCTGATATCGCCATCCACGCGTACGCGCTCGGTGGCGTGCAGCAGTTCAAGTAGAAATGTCAGCCCGGCATTGGCGCGGTCAATACGCGCCAGTGCCAGCCGCTGCCCCGGCGTGCGGCCTTTGCCCGGCCACGGCTGCCCATCGGCGGCGTCGCCCTGGCGGATGTGCTGCAGGCAGTGCAGCAGCGTAATGGTGCCGGGCGCTTCGCCTTCCTGCAGTGCGGCGAAGGTGCTTTCCAGCGTGCGTGCCAGATCGTCAGGCAGGCGCGTGGCGGCCTCGCCCAAGGTGGCAGACAGATGGGGATAGTGTGACGTGGTCATGGCGGCGTCCTTGTGTGCGAAGCAAGGGGCCACCCCGCTTAACAGCGAGGGTGGCGGACGGTGCGTGGTTGCAATACCGGTGGTAACTACGCGAAACGCCGGCGGGCACGAGGCCCCCACACACCGTCCGCCATGTAAGCGCGGACAGAATGTCTGCCGACGCCGCCCGATGGATGAGCGACGCCGACAGACAAGCGTAAACAACGTAGTTACCAAACGGGATTGCAAGCCCGTGCCACCCGTTGTCGGTGGCATCTACATCTTGCGCACGTAGGTGTCGCTGTACCAATGAGAAAAGTTTCAAATTCAAGTTTGTTGCAATCTGCATGTGCGCGGAAGATCGTCATGCAGAGTGAGGCGAATGCGTCAGCATTCGCGCAGCGTCCTTGTAGAGCCGGGCCATGCTCGGCTTACCGCGCGAAGCGCGGCGCTTTTCGCGATCTGACCGGACAGCAGCCGAGCATGGCTCGCTCTACACAGAGCAGGTTGCGCTACGCGGCGCTTACCGCTCGATACGTGCCTCGGCCTCGCGCGGCGTACCGTAGTCATCCAGCCAGGTGAAGTTGGCCGTGGCCGGCATCGCTGCACCGGCCGGCAGCGGCAGACGTACCTGTGCACCCGGTGCCACCATGTCCACGTCCACCGTGCGCCCGTCGGCCAGCGTCAGCGAGCTGAGGGTTACGTGGTAGGGCGTTGGGTTGCTCACCTGCAGCGCGTTGCCCTCGGCGCGCCATTGCAGCTGCGCTGCCGCATCGCGCGCGTTGCCGGGCAGGCCGGCAGGTCGATGGAACAACTTCACGCGCGTGCGCACCGCGAACTGCAGCAGGTTCTTGCCGCTGGCATCGCTGGGCTTGGGCGGAATGTCCAGCAGATTGAAATAGAACACCGATTCGCGATCAGTCGGCAGCGGTGCTTCCGACGGACGCGGCGCGTAGGTGATGCGATAGGCCTGGCCCTGGTGCGCCTGCAGCAGGCGCGGTTCGGCCGGGGTCAGCCGGAACGGCGTGCGCACGTTCTCAGGACGTGCATGGCTGTCGCCATCGTCAATCCAGACCTGCACCATCGCCGCCTGCTCACCGGTATTGGTGGCCTTTACGGTCACGTCGCGGCCCTTGGCTGCGTCATGCACGATACGCGTGCCCTGCAGCGTTACCGCTGCCGATGCCGGCAGCGCCAATGCGCCAGCCAGCAGCGCGGTCATCCACGTCATTGCACGGAACTTCATTGCAGATACCTCGGTTGAGTGCGTGCCAGCCCGTCCCTGGGCCGGCGTGCAGAAGGGATTACTTGTAGAGCACGACGAAGTCGCCGGACGCATTGGCAACACCGGCGGTAGCGTTCTGCCCCGGCGAGGCGTACCACGCGCTGTAATCCAGCTGGCCCTTGCCAGCGGCCGGAATGGTCACCCACTGCAGCGGGTCCTCGCCCAGCTTCTGGTGATTGCCGGCCACGTCGTACAGGGCGACGCCCACGTTGGAGGCCGCGTTCGGGTCGGGGTTCAGCGCCAGGTTGCCGGTGCTGCCGTCCGGGGTGCCGCCGAAGCGCACGCCCACATCCTGCGTCGCGCCGGAGCCGGTGCAGTCCAGCTGGATACTGAAGTTCTTCATGCCAGCGCGCTCGGACGCATTGACCGAAGCCACATCAACCTTGCCCATCGGCACCGTGATGGTGCCGCCCACAGCATCCACCGCGCAGGTGCTGGTCATCAGTTCGCCGGTGATCTCCAGCTTTTCAGCGAAGGCGGCGGGGGAAGCAGCCAGTGCGAGCGCACCGGCAACAATCATGTTCAACGTGTTCGACATACGGATGTCCTTTGAAGGGGGATCAGTGAATCCGCATTGGGCGTGCCCAGCGGATGCACCCAGTGTTCCCGAGCATGCCCGTCGGGAACATGCAATTAGTTGCAAGGTGCTTGTGCAGCCTGCGGGTTCGTGCTTGCGGTAAAGCGCGCAGTCAGGAAACGACATTCGACCCTGCGACCGTCGATTGAAAGCGGGAGGTGCGTGATCTGCAACGCATTCGATTGACCATCGTCGCATCGTGAAAACAACGCTGAATCGCCATAAAACGGCGCATTCACGGAAAGCCGCGTCTTTTCGTTCCGTGTTGTCGCTTTGCAACAAATTGCATGGGAAGGCGGCGGGGGGCTGTCTACGCTTCGGCCCACTTCGACTACGAGCGATGTCGGCTTTGGCCTCATCGAGTGACGTTTGCTATGCAAAAGCGCGCTTTCCCTTGCCGCAATCATTGCCGCCTGATCAGCCGTCCGCTGGGCGTGGCCATTGCCGTTGCAATGGCCATGGCAGTGGCCAGCCACGCCCATGCCGGCGACGGTGAGCCGCTGCAGTTCAGCGCAGGGTTCCTGATTGGCGGCAAGGCCATCGACATGCAGCGCTATGCGCAGGGCAATCCGATGGAGCCAGGTGACTATCCGCTGGACGTGGTGGTGAACGGGCAGTTCCTGGAGAACCGCGACATCCGCTTTGTCGAGGCACCGGCGCCGGTGGGTGCCACGCCCTGCCTGCCGATGGCGCTGCTGGGCCGCTTGAATCTGAAGGACAGCTACCTGGCCGATCTGCAGGAAGATGCAGAGGGCTGCATTGCATTGCCTGCGCTGGTGGAAGGCGCCACCGTGGAATTCGATGCAGGCAACCTGAAGTTGCTTGTGAACGTGCCGCAGGCCGCACAGGCGCGCAATGCACGCGGCTACGTGGCACCGGACCAGCGCGACCATGGCGTTACCGCTGCGTTCTTCGACTACAACGTCAACCACAACCGTGCCCAAGGCCAGGATGCGACCTATCTGGGCTTGAACACGGGCCTGAACCTGGGGGCCTGGCGCCTGCGCCACCGTTCGTCCTTCAGCCAGAGCAGCCATGGCACCCGCCACGATGTGATCAGCAGTTACCTGCAACGCGATCTTCCGGCCTGGAACAGCCAGCTGTTGCTGGGGCAGGGCAATACCGGGGGCGAGTTGTTTGAATCGCTGTCGTTCACCGGCGCGCGCGTGGCCAGCGATGAACGCATGCTGCCCGATTCCCTGCGCGGGTTCGCGCCGGTGGTGCAGGGCATTGCCGAGGGCAATGCGCTGGTGACCATCCGTCAGAACGGCAACATCATTCACGAGGTGAGCGTTGCCCCGGGGCCGTTCTCCATCGAGGACCTGTACCCGACCAACTTCGGCGGTGATCTGGAGGTCACCGTTACCGAAGCCGATGGCCGCACCCAGCGATTCACCGTGAACTTCTCCGCGGTACCGCAGGCGCTGCGCCCGGGCGCCAGCCGCTTCAGTGCCACCGCCGGTGAGCTGCGCGACGCGCGCGGCGAGCGCGAAACGCTGCGGTTCGCCGAAGGCACCTACGCGCGTGGCATCAGCAATCATTTCACTGCGCTGGGCGGTGTGCAGATCGCCGAGGATTTCCAGGCGGCGCTGTTCGGTGGCGCCGTCAACACGCCCATTGGTGCATTCGGTGCCGACGTGACCCACTCGCGTGCGCGTATGGGTAACGGTGAACAGGTTACCGGCAACAGCTTCCGGCTGAACTACCAGCGCTACGTGGCCGCCACCGGCACCAACTTCGGCCTGGCTGCGCACCGCTACAGCACGCGCGGCTACATGACCCTGAACGACTTCGCGCTGTCGCGCAGTGACGATTGGGGCCACGCTGGCCGCGCGCGCCAGCGCTTCCAGGTGAATTTCTCGCAGCGCCTGGGCGAGCGCAGCAGCCTTTCGCTCAGTGGCGGCCATGTGCGCTACTGGGGCGATTCTCCGCAGCAGAACGACCTGCAGCTGCGCTTCCAGAGCAGCATCGGCCGCGCCACCTACAGCCTGTCTGCCATGCGCTACCGCCTGGGTGACGGCCGCCAGGATACGCGCTACACCGCCAGCCTCAGCATTCCGCTGGGCACCGCGCCGCGCGCCCCGCGCCTGAGCACGCAGCTGGCCCATTCTGCCCGTGGCGAACAGGGCCAGCTGGGCCTGAGCGGCACGCTGGGCGAATCGCAGCAGCTCAGCTACAGCGTGGGTGCCAGCGACGGCAGCGGCGGCCAGCGCAGCACCAGTGCATATGCCACCTATCGTGGTGGCCACGGCACAGTGACGGCCGGCTACAGCCGCTCGGGCGACTACAGCGCCGTCAATGCCAGCGCGGCGGGCAGCGTGGTGCTGCACCGGGATGGCATCAACTTCGGCGCCCCCCTGGGTGATGGCTTTGCGCTGGTGCAGGCCGACGGCGCGCAAGGTGCACGCATCGGCTATGGCGATGATGTCCGCATCGGCCGCAACGGCTACGCGCTGCTGCCGCATGTCAGCCCCTACCGCTGGAACCAGATCGAACTGGATCCGTCGGGCCTGCCGATGGACGTGGAGCTGCTGCAGACCTCGCAGCGGGTGGCACCCACGGCGGGCAGCATTGTGCGCGTGGCGTTCAATGCCAAGCGCGAACGCACGCTGTTCATCGATGCCACCGATGCGCTGGGCCAACCGTTGCCGTTTGCCGCGCGCATCGAGGACGACAGCGGCCGTGCCTACGGCGCCGTTGGCCAGGGCGGCGTAATCCAGCTGCGCGGCGCACCGGAACAGGGCGAGCTGATTGTCGACCCTGAAGGCCCCAACCGTTGCCGCCTGCGGTACACCACACCCGACGCGCCCGATGCCTATGGGCTGTCGTGGAGCCAGGCAGTGTGCACGCCGCTGCCGAAGCCAAGCCCCGGCCTGCAGGCCGCGCTGGATGCAGCAAGCGAATCAACCCCCTGATCCCGACTTCTTCTTTCACCTTGGAGTACCCCATGAACCTGATCAACCGACTCACCCTGTCCACCGTGCTGCTGGCCGCTGCGCCGCTGGCCCGGGCCGACAGCGCCACCCTGACCATCACCGGGCGCGTTCTGCCCGGCACCTGCACGCTCACCGCTGCGCCGATCGCCTTGGACGAGGTCAAAGCCAGCGACTTGACCCCTGGGCAGGACAGCCAGATCAAGGCCGGCGCGCTGGAGTTCACCGGTTGCGTGGGCGTCAGCAAGGCGGTGCTGTCGTTCTCCGGTACGCCGGCCGACGGTGATGCCGATCGCTGGAAGAACACGGCTGCCACCGATGCCGCCGACGGTGTGTCGATCTCGCTGCTGTCCGGCACGACCGGCAGCAACTATCTGAAAGACGGCGACACGGGCATTGACGTGCCGGTGACCGGTGCCACCGCGCGCTATGACCTGCGGGCGGCGTATCACGCACCGACCGGTGCTTCGCTGAGTGCCGGTGAAGTTTCCACTGAGATCGTGGTTACTGCTGACTACGAGTGAGGCGGCGGGTCAACGCCCAGGGAGCATGACAATGAACGTTGCATTCAAACGAGAGCCAATGGCAAAGAACACGCGATTGCGTGCAGCGGCACTGGTGATTGGCCTCTCACTGCTGACGGTGTCCGCGATGGTCCAGGCGTGCACAGGTTTCAGCAACACTCCAAGGCATCGGGAATACACCCATGACACCTATCCGGAGCAGCGTGGCCGATGGTTCAGAGGGAGCAATGGCCCCACAACATTCAATAACTGCACGGCCGACTTCGATCTGAATCTGCACCTGGACGCGCCAGGGCTGACCTATGTCGGCACCCTCGACTATCTGGGCATGACCTTTCCGGCTTACGAGTTCGGGCCGGAATCTCCCTTGGTGATCTTCACCTTTGAGCAGGTTGTTGGCTGGGAGCGCGTTCCGCTTGAAGTGGGACGCGAACAGACCTATCCCATCCAGGTACAGACGCCGATGAATGCGAACGTCGATTTCCGGCCCGAGTTCTTCTCCAGAGGTGGGCGGATGCGTACGTATACGTTTGACGTGTCCTTGACCTGGACTTCCCCGCAGCACCCGGCAATTGATGGTGCCTACAACAGCTCCTACACCCTGCACTTTCCTGTGGCGACGTGTCCGTTGCAGGACAGCGACGAGACGCTGGACGACGTGCAGACTGCAGAGCTGTCCACTCCTGGTGGGACCGCCAAGGAAAAGCGGGTGGCGATTCGCATGAACTGCGGTGTCGATCCGCCGCGCGCCCGGATGACGTTGAGTGACGCCGGCGATGCGGGCAACACCGGGAGCCAGCTGACGCCCACAGCCGATTCCGATGCTGAAGGCGTGCGCGTGCAGCTGCTGCGCAATGGCACCGAAGTGCAGTTCGGCCAGACCTGGGACTTCGAGCCTGGCGTCGGCGGCGTGCACGATCACGCCTTCACCGCGCGCTACATCCGCACCAGCGAGGCACTGGTGCCTGGTCTGATCAAGGGAGAGGCGGTGCTCAACGTCGACTACTGGTAAGACCGTGTAGCGGCTCGCTTCCGCTGGAGATGTGCGCGAGTGCCTGTGTGCCCGCGATTCTGCAACCAGTTCGATGGCGCTGCATAGCGGTGGCGGCGACGATGGGCCACCGTCGCCGAGGCGCCAACATGAGGCTTGACCCCATTCGTTCCGCATTCTTCTTTCCGCTGCGCGGAACCAATCTGTCCCGCGCAGCCGAATTTGCCAAGGCCGGCAACAAGCACGTGTCGCGCGGCCAACTCCGGCCGAGGTCGGCTGCCCTTGCCGGTGTACTGGTTTTCTCCGGAACGGCAGCGGCGTGCGAGCACTACACCGCGTTTCCAGACGTTGTCCTTGATACCGTCTTTACGAATGCCCCGGAGGACCCGCAGAGGTTCATGATCCAGGAAAGAGGCCGGTCATCACTGAGGCGGTGCTCGTTCCCGGGCGGCCCAATTCCTGTCTTCGTGCGCTTGGACGTTCCGGGACTTACCTACGTGGGTGACCTGCAGTATCAGGGTAGAACCTACGCATCGTATGCCACTTCTGAAGACTCGGCTCTACTGGCGTTCGATGTGTACTGGAATGAGACTGACCGCAAGCCTCTTCGCCTGGGCGAAGAGCTTGAAATGGAGTACGAGACCACCGCTGGAGACGGTGTACAGTACGTGATCTCATACACCGCGCTGGTGTTCTCGCGCGGAGGACGGATGCGCACTTCCAGTATTCGCACAGGTAGTATCTCGCTGCGATCTCCCGCGCATCCTGGTCTGGATTCCAGTGCGCCCTACTACCTGGCACCCAAGTTCCCGGCCGTGACGTGTCCGGTGCGGGATGTCTCGGAAACGCTTCAGGATGTCCAGTGGGCTGAGTTGTCCACGCCGGGCAGCACTGCCAAGGAGAAGCCGGTGGCGGTCCGCCTGAACTGCGGCACGGATGCACCGCGCGCGCAGATAACATTGACCGATGCTGGCGACCCGAAAAATTCGGGGAGCCAGCTGACACCCACGGCCGATTCGAATGCGAAGGGCGTGCGGGTGCAACTGCTGCAAGCGGGAGGCGAAGTGAACTTTGGACGAATCTGGAATTTCGAGCCGGGTGTTGGCGGGACGCATGACATCGCATTCACGGCTCGCTACATCCGCACCGATGAGCCGTTGATGCCGGGTCTTATCAAGGGTGAGGCGGTGCTCAACGTGAGCTATTGGTAAGGCCGTGCAGCGGATCGCGCGTGCACATGATGTGCGCGCGACGATCTCCTGCAGGTGTGGTGCGTTGGTGATTCTGCAACCAGTTTGATGGCGCAGCATGGCGGCCTCGGCGAGGATGGTTCGATCTTTTCCGAGGTGCCAGCATGACTCATGACCGCATTCGTTCCGCACTATTACCTCCGCCGCGCCGCACCAACGCATCCCGCGCATCACGTGCGGCCAACACCGGCAGCAAACGAGTGTTGCGCGCCCCGCTCCAGTTGAAGGCGGTGGTTCTGGCCGGTGCGCTGATGGTCTTCGGTACGGCAGCGGCATGCGAGCAGTACTCGGCGTACCCCGACGTTGTGCTTGATTCTTTCTATGCATCCGCTCCGACACAACCTCGGATGTTCATGGACCAGGAGCGCGGGCGCTCGGCAATGAGGAAGTGCTCATTCCCCGGAGGACCGATTCCGATCTTCGTGCGTCTGGACGTGCCGGGGCTTACCTATGTGGGGGAGCTGCAGTATGAAGGCAGGACGTATGCGTCCTACGCCACCTCTGCCGAATCGGCCCTGTTGGCCTTCGACGTGTACTGGAATGCTCTCGACCGCACGCCGCTGCGTCTGGGTGAGGAGATGGAAATCATGTACGAAACGCGCGCCGGCGATGGCCTGCAATACACCATCAACTACACAGCGCTTGTGTTCTCGCGCGGCGGACGGATGCAGTCCTCCAGCATCCGCACCGGAGTCATTTCGCTGCGCTCGCCGATGTACCCAAGCCTGGACAGCAGTGCCTACTACTATCTTGCACCAACCTTCAGTCCGTGAGGATGGCGCTGATGTGACCTTCCGCGGAACCGTCACAGCTGTCACGCCAGAGACTGGACTTCACGAAAGCTGGGGTACGAGCGCAGTTGCTGTAGCAGGTGCTGAATGATTCCGGTTTCGCAATGTCTTCGCATTCCCGCCATTTTTCTTGAATGAATGTAGCACCGCTCGTTGCAGGGGGCAGGCTGCCGTTGACCTTCACAGGGGCGGGCCACCAGCAGGGGCAACGCGTCAATCTGCGCGATGTTGGTGGAGCGCTGACAGGCTAATTCGGTTGTGTCGCGACAAGTGGTGACGCAAGTGCTGTGGCTATGCCGTATTCCACATTGCAACTAATTGCATGGTGGGTGGGTAACGCGACATCCACCATGCCGGTCTCGACAAATGGAGATCCGGACATGCAAACCGATCAGGTCCACTACTCGGCGTTGGCCTTGGCACTGACGGCTGCACTCGCCGTTGGCATTCCCATCAAGGCACACGCACAGCAGGTCATTGCGGACGGTGACGCGCAAACCCCGGCAGCGGGCGATTACAGTGCAACCGGAGTGGGCAATCATGCGTTCCATGCGCTAAATGGCGGCAGCATCGTGCCGTTGGGTGCGATCAACGTGAGTACGGATGGCGATGGTGCATCCGCGGCCCGTGCCGAAGGCGCTGGTAGTCGTATCGAACTGAACGGTTCGACCTTGGTCACCACCGGCTTCGGTGCCACCACGGCACTGGCGACGACGGGCGGTGAACTGAATCTGACGGCGACCGACGTGATCAACAAGGGCACCGGCATGGGCGTTGTGGCCCATACCGGGAGCCAGGCCACGCTGCAGGACGTGAACATCCGCATGGAGGGGGTGTCGTCAGTGGGTCTCTCCGGCGGCGGTGACATCACGATGACCGGTGGCTCGATCTCGGCAATGGGGCTGGGCAGCCGGGCGGTGTCGGCCACCGGAGCGAACATGAGCCTGACCGGCGTTGAGATTGAGGGTGCGTCCGGCATCTGGCTGGCCGATAACAACCAGCTCGACCTTGCGGGAAGCACCGTGAGGGCCAGCGGCATCGCGCTGGACATCAATGGCCGCGGCAATGCAGTCACTGTGGTGGACTCCAGCTTCCATAGCACCGGCGATGGGACGGGAACCGTCAAGATGTTCTCCGATTCAACCTTGGCGATGGCACGCAGTTCCGTCATCAGCGAGGGTGATCGCGCTGTCGGCATCGATGTGCGAACCGGTACGGTCGATCTGGACAGCGTGGATGTGACCACGTCGGGTGCGGGCAGCCATGGGTTGTATGCCGACTTCACTGGCATCGGAACCGATCCGACCATCAGCGCACGTGCGACCCAGGTCCAGACCTTCGGCGATGGCGCGATCGGCGCCGTGGCACGCAAGGGCGGCACCATCCACCTGGCCGACAGCATCATCCGCACCGAGGGTCGCGAGGCGTACGGTGTGCTGGCCGGTGGCACCGGCGGGATGACGTTGACCGGTACGCATGTCCGCACCGAGGGTGAGGGCGCGTGGGCTGCGGTGATCAATGACAACGGCAGCCTGGGTATCGACGGCAGTTCGCTGGTGAGTGCCCAGCATGGTGGTGTCTGGGTGCGGAGCAGCCGTGACTCGGGTTTGACGTTGTCCAGCAACGCTTACGTATCCGGTGGCAACGGCATCGCAATCGCGCTGGATGCGGCGGTGGCCGGTCGCTTCGATGTGGTCGTCCAGGGTGGTTCGCAGATGATCGGCGACATCGTCATCACCCCCGAAGACGAGGATGCCGGTCTGGTGCCGCAGTCCGATGTACACGTGCGGCTGGCTGACGGCTCGCTGTGGCAGGGGTCTTCCGACTTGGTGCAGACCATGGCGATTGAAAGCGGTAGCCAGTGGACACTGACCGGCGACGCTACGGTGGGCGAGCTGGATGTGCGCAACAGCGGCGTGGCGTTGTCCGACGGCAGTGGCCGCTTCAACACGCTCACCGTGGAGGGCGATCTGCACAGCGAAGGCGCCACGTTCCTGTTCCAGGGCGCCTTGGGCGGTGACGACAGCGCCTTTGATCGCCTGCATGTGCGGGGTGATACCTCAGGAGATGCAAGCATCGCGGTGAAGAACATTGGCGGCGTTGGCGCGCAGACGACCGACGGCATCCAGCTGATCGAGGTGGATGGCGCGTCGCTGGCTACCTATGCCCTGGCTGGGCGCGCGGTGGGTGGCTCCTATGAGTATTTCCTGTTCAAGGGGGGCGTGACTGATCCCACCGATGGCAACTGGTATCTGCGTTCGCAATGGTTTGATGTCTGCAAGGACAATCCGGCCGCGCCGGGCTGTGTGGTGGACCCGGTTGATCCGGTTGACCCCATCGATCCGGTGGACCCCGTGGATCCGGTGGACCCAGTGCCGGTGCTGCGTCCCGAAGCCGGGGCGTACCTGGCCAATCAGTCGGCAGCCATCAACATGTTTTCTCTTCGTCTGAACGACCGTATCGGTGCCGTTTCGCTGGATGAAGGGCGTGCCGCGTGGGCGCGCGTGGGCCGGCAGCAGGCGGACTTCAGCGCGGTCGGTGGTCAGCTGTCGATTGATGGCAACACCTCGGTGCTGCAGATTGGCACTGATCTGGTTCGCCGAGGCAATGCAGCGTTCGGCGTGATGCTGGGCACGGGGCGTGCCGACAGCAGTGCAGTGTCCGATCTGACCGGCTACAGCGCCAAGGGTCGGGTGCGCGGCAGCGCGGTGGGTGTGTACGGCACCTGGTTGCAGGCCGCTGACGGCACGCAGGGTGCGTACATGGATGCAAACCTGCAGCACGGCCGTTTCGATAACCGGGTGCAGGGCATCGGCCTGGAGCCGGAGCACTACGATTCGCGCATGACAAGTGCGTCGCTGGAGGCCGGCTACACCTTCAACGTGTGGCAGGGCATCGCCAGCGCGCTGTATGTGCAGCCGCAGCTGCAGCTGAGCTATGTCGATTTCCGCGCTGATCGCCACGTGGAGAGCAATGGCACGGTGATCGACCACGCCGATGTCGGTGGCCTGAGCGGGCGCCTGGGCGTGCGCGTGTTCGGCCATGGCACTGCAGCCGGCAACACCGTGCAGCCGTACCTGGGTGTTAACTGGCTGCGTGGCAGTGGTACCAGCACGTTGCAGTTCAACGATGACACGCTGGGCGCGGATGTGCCGCGCAATCGTTATGAAGTGCAGGCCGGTGCCGAGTTCAAGCTGGGCCAGCGCTGGGGCGCATGGGGCGGGCTGAGCGTACAGCGCGGTGAGCACGGCTACCGCAACGTGGGTGGCCAGGTGGGCCTGCGCATGGCCTGGTAAGCGGGCGTGACGGGGTCGGAGCCCATTGCTTGGCAATGGGATCCGACCCCAACCGTTTCGGCACGCGGACCTCTGTAGAGCCGAGCCCATGCTCGGCTCACCGCGCGAAGTGCGGGTGCATCGTGATCTGACCGGAGAGCAGCCGAGCGTGGCTCGGCTCTACAGAAAGCGCATCGCGTAATGCGGAACGGCGCCGGATTGTTCCGGCGCCGTTCTCTTTCCATTACCAGCTGTACGCCACAGACAGGTTGGCGTTGGCCTCGCGATACCCACTGTCACCGCGCATCACGCCCAAGCCACCCCAGGCACTCAGGCTCGAACGGAAGTCCACGCGTGCACCGGCATTCAACTCGTAGCGGTTGCGCGGTACGCTGGCCTTCAACGCTTCATCGTCAAAGGCCACGCCGTTGCTGGCGCCATCGCGGTACCAGTTTGCTACCAGGTACGGGCTGACCGAGGCGCCGGCAGCGCTGTGGCCTTCACCCTGCAGGCGCAGGCCAACACGGCCAGACAGACCACTGTCGCCCAGGCTGCGCACCACGGTGCCGTTGCCTTCTTCGTGGCGATCGGTATTGGCGTCGGTGTAGACCAGCTGCAGCTCCGGCTGCAGGCTCAGCGCGGTGCTGCCGATTGCGCCAACACCGATGCGGTAACCGGCTTCCAGCGACGACTGCCACAGATCCGAGTCGTAACGCTCTTCGGCCAGGCCTTCGCCCTGTACACGGTTGCGGAACTGGCCGCGCTGCACGCTGGCATCCACGTACATCGCATCGTTGGCCCAGTTGCCGTACACACCCAGCGCGCCACCTTCCACCTTGCCGCGTGCACTGAAACCGGTCACGTCCGAACGCGAGGTGGCGCTGCTGCGTGCGGCGGTGCCCATCAGGCCGACGCGGCCACGGCCGTCATCGAACACGCCGATGTCCGCACCCAGCTGCAGGCGCGAGCGGTCCACGCGCAGGTCGAGCTGGTCATCTACTGCACCCAGCTTGCTCTGGGTGGCGTCAACACGGGCCCAACCACGGATGCCCTCCGCCGCAGCGGCGCCGCCCTGGCGGTCGCGGTAGCTGTGGCGCAGCATCTGGTCCAGCGCGAACTGGTTGGCCAGATACGCGCCGGTTTCCGGGCGTAGCACCGGGATCGGGTTGATCGGGTCAATGGGGTCAACCGGATCAATGATCGGCTTGCACTGCGCCAGCGACGGGTCAGCCAGGCACGGGTCCGGCGTGGTTGCCAGCTCCGAGCGCAGGTACCAGTTGCCGTTGGCATCCTTCACCAGGAAGTACTCGTACTGACCGCCCACAGCTCGGCCGACCAGATCGAACTGCGCGTTGGAGGTGCCGCCGATATCGATCAGCTCGATGCCGCGATCGGTCTTGGCACCGGCACCGCCGGCATTGAGCACGCGCACATTGGCCTGGCCATTGGCATCGCCAGCGATGACCAGCTTATCGGTCAGCGAAGTGTCGTCACCCAGCTGGGTATTGAACAGCAGCGTGCCGCCGTTGCCAGTGAACTCGTCCAGGCTGAGCGTGTTGAAGCTGCTGCCATTGCCCAGCGCCACGGTACCGCCCGCGCCCAGGGTGAGATGGCCCACGCTGCTGTCGCCGGTCATCAGCCAGGTGGCATCGCTGTCGATGCTGGCGGTGGTGACGTTGATGAAGCGGCCGTCGATCTGGGCTTTGTTGCGCAGGATCACGTCCAGCGTGCCATTGGTGACCGTTGTCGGGTCGAAGGTCACGTTGCCGGCCAGCCGGGAATCATCAACGGTGAAGTTGACGTCGGTACGCCCGCGCAGGGGGCCGAACTCACTCCTGATCAATAGCAGGTTGCCGTCTGCTCCCAGCAATTTGGCGTCGTTGCGGATTGTGATGTTGTAGTCGTTGTCTTCCAACGGCATGACCTGGATGGCCGCACCGCGCTGGGACACCAGCGTGGAATCGTCAACGTTGAGCGTCACCGCACCCGCCGGATTGAGCTCGGCCCACAGCATCGCGCCCACGTTGGCGCCGGTCACATGGGAGCCGTTGAGGATGTCCATCGTGCCGAACTGCAGGCGAACGCCCAGGCCGCTGTTGTAGGCGGCGGCCGTGCCAGGATTGTCCTCTACGCGGACCTGCATGGCATCAAGTACAGCAAGCGGGTTGCGGTTTCCTGAGCCGCTGGGCAGGCTGCGCAGGTCGACACCCACCGCGAGACTCTGGGGCGCCAGATCGGCAGCGGCCACGATGATGGAGCCGCCCGTCATTCGAGCTACAGCGTCACCATTCAGTGCAATGCCACCACCGCGAAAATGAGTGCCGACCGTCGTCAACGTGGCGTTGCCCGCGAGCGTCACTGCACCAGACCTGCTTATCGACGTCACGGTGCCGCCCTGGAGTGTGATGGTCGACGTATCCTCGGCGGAGATCCCGTTCATCGCCGCCTCGTGGCCGACCAGCGTGGAGCCATTCTTCAGTGTCCAGGATTCCACCGGATCACCTGCGACGACCTCGGCGGACTGGCCATCGAGATCGCCCGCCAATGCGGCGCTGGTGGAGAGCGTGGAAAGCGCCAGCAGCAGGCTGCGGGCCAACGGGCACAGCGACAGGGGACGGGCAGGATGAAGGTGCATGGTCTTGTCCTTTGCAGAGAGAAGCGAGCGGGACACTGCATGACAACCGGAAACCCCTGTTCAGCGGGGTGACGTATAAGCCTGCAACTCGTGAAGAAAGTGTGAGGTGGGCGGTTGTTTG
>NZ_JCAFVQ010000004.1:0-398525 GCF_059372535.1 Stenotrophomonas sp. YJH_SMC_43 | reverse complement strand
GTATCGCTTGCTTTAAAACAATTAATAGTTGCTTGATCAAACGTCTGCAAGATGGACAATCATCCTTCCTGCAGGCGCCTTCACAAGATACCTGCGCATACTTTCAAAGATCCGGGGAAGTGGCCTCAGCGCCGTTCCCGTATGCTGCGAAGTTTCCTTCGTAGCGAGCCGCCCATTATAGCCGGCTTTTCCGTTTCGTCAACACCTTTTTTCAAGGCCGTCTCACCGGGGTGGACGTTGTTGCCGATGCTGCTTCGTCGTTGGACCCGATGGTCTTTCGTCGTTGCGAGCCGCCTATTATGCCGGACTTTTCGAGTCCGTCAACACCTTCGTTCGATCATCTCGTTCGTCGGTGGTGGCGTTGCTGTTTGCGTGCCGTTTCCGAAGAAGCGGTGCGCTGCAGCAAGGGAGCGAATTCTAGAGATCCTGCAGATTTCGTCAAGCGCTTTTTTGCATGGTGATGACAGAAGCACCGCGACATCAGGCATGGCGTACGCTCGAAGATCGCTGCGGCGTTGCCCGCGCGTTGCGCGGTCAACGCCGCAACCGCTATCAATGCATGGATGCACACAGGAGAGACGGCAATGAACATGCAGGTGCGGCAAGCATGGTGGCGCGACCTTTCAGTACCGGCCCTCGTTGCCGGCTTCATTACTGTGCTGGTTGGCTTCGCCAGTTCGGCCGTCATCGTG
Organism: Stenotrophomonas sp. YJH_SMC_43; assembly: GCF_059372535.1. Taxonomy (NCBI): domain Bacteria; kingdom Pseudomonadati; phylum Pseudomonadota; class Gammaproteobacteria; order Lysobacterales; family Lysobacteraceae; genus Stenotrophomonas; species Stenotrophomonas sp. YJH_SMC_43. The sequence continues at coordinate 397,833 of NZ_JCAFVQ010000004.1, read as the reverse complement.
TTCCAGGCTGCACAAGCCGTCGGTGCCAACCAGGCACAGATCGCCTCATGGATGTGGGCACTGGGACTGGGCATGGGTGTCACCTGCATCGGGCTGTCGCTGCGCTATCGCGTGCCGGTGGTGACCGCGTGGTCGACACCGGGCGCGGCAATGCTGGTGGTCGGTGCCGGTGGCGCCTCGCTCGCTGAAGCCACCGGTGCATTCCTGCTCGCCGCGGTGCTGGGCATGCTGGCAGGCTTCTCCGGCATCTTCGCCCGATTGATGCAGCGGGTGCCGATGGCGCTGGCCGCCGGCATGCTGGCCGGCGTCCTGCTGCGCTTCGGTCTGGACGTGTTCGTGGCCATGAACACCCAGCTGGTGCTGGCGCTGGCGATGTTTGCCACCTGGCTGGCCGGACGCCGCCTGTTCCCGCGCTATGCGGTCATCGCCACCCTGCTGGTCGGCATCGCGGTCGCGGCCAGCCGTGGCCTGCTGCACGCACAGCAGGTACAGCTGCAACTGGCGGTACCGCAATGGGTGACCCCATCCTTGTCCTGGACGGCGGTGGCCGGCATCGCCCTGCCCCTGTTCGTGGTCACCATGGCCTCGCAGAACATTCCGGGCGTGGCGGTGATGCGGGCCTCCGGCTACGACGCCCCGGTGTCGCCGCTGATCGGCTGGATCGGTGTGGTCAATACGCTGCTGGCACCATTCGGGGCGTACGCGCTGAACCTGGCGGCAATCACCGCGGCGATCTGCATGGGTCGCGATGCGCATGAGGACCCGGCACGACGCTATACCGCCGCCATGGCGGCAGGTGCCTTCTACATCGTCATCGGACTATTCGGTGCCACCGTGGCCGCGCTGTTCGCTGCGTTCCCGAAGGAGCTGGTGGCCTGCGTGGCCGGTATTGCGCTGTTCGGCACCATCGCCAACAGCCTGGCCAGTGCGCTGGCGGTGGAGCGGGACCGCGAGGCGGCACTGGTCACCTTCCTGGTCACCGCCTCGGGCGTTTCACTGGCCGGCATCGGCTCGGCGTTCTGGGGCCTGGTGGCCGGTGCGCTGTGCCTGCTGGTGCTGCGGCCCCGTCAGGGCCGCTGACCTGTCCTACCCCGCCAGTGCGGCGCCGACGGTGCTCAACACCACCGAGATGACGATGGCGGCCAGTGTGGCGACCACGCTGGTGCCGCCGCGTGCGGTCAGCTCGCTGCGCAGCCGTGCGTCATCGCCGCCGCTGACGGCACGGGCTTGGGCGATCAGGCGTTGGCAGTGTGCCAGGTACCAGGTGTTGCCAAAGGTGCCGGTGGTGACGCTGAGCGCGATGGTGATGACCAGCGACACGCCTTCGGGCACATCCAGCAAGGTCTCCACCACGCTGATCAGCAGCAGCAGGCCGACCCACATTGCCGCCAGGCGGTACATCCTGCGGTACATCATCCAGATCGGGCCGAGCAGGAAGGCCGGCCAGTGCCAGGTTCCACTGGCGGTGGCAATGCCCTGATCCAGCCGCCAGCGCTGGCGATAGATCGGGAAGTTGCCGCCGACCACGCTGGCGTACAAGGCCATCTCGCCCTCCAGCCCCGCGGCGGCAGCCGTATCCGGTGCAGCGGCGGGGGCTCGATACGGATCGGACGGATCGCCGACACTTGGCGCAACGACCTCAACCGGTGGGGCTGTGTCGATATCCGGAGCCGGCGCCATCTCGATGGGCGTTGAATCCTGTTCCAGCTCCGCCAAGGGGCGCCACGAGGGCATGCCTTCGCGCCACAGCAGCGTGCGTGCCGTCACCGTGCCATCCTGCTGCAGGCGACGCAGGGCGGCCAGGTCCACCGGTCCTTCGCTCTGCCTGCTGTTGGCGTACCACCACTGTGCGTCCTGCATGAAAACATCCTTGCTGCGTTGATTCGTTACCGGGTTACCGGTGTCCACGGTGCCGCGGACAATGTCTGTGACAGCACATGGCTGCCACCCGGCGGCAGGGTCACCACGTCGGGTCCGGCGTTGGCCGCTTCCAGGCAGACGTAGTCGCGCCAGCCCTCACCCACATCTGCCATCTTCGCTGCAGCCTCGGCACCGGGATTCCACGCCACCAGCGAGCGGCTTCCTTCCGTACGGATGTCGATGCGGCGTTTCAGCACCGGATCACGCAGGACATAGTGACCCTTGGCCTGCGTGTAGATGCGGTCGCTGCGCCCGGGATCACGGGGATCGCGCAACGTCCAGGCGCCCTGCTGCCGACGCGGCGTCGCATAGTTCTCGAACTTGTCCAGATAGTCCAGTCCGTCCACGCCGTCCACATCCACCGCGCTGGCATCACCCACGCGGAAATAGTTGTGCAGCGCCTGGGTGATGCTGGCAGGGGAACTGCCGACGTTCTCGGTGATCAGTCGCTGGGTCAACTGGCGGCCTACACGCACAGTCATCCTCAATCGCAGGTCCAGGCTCTGCAGCACCGGGGGTGCCAGCGTGAGCTCGATGCTGCCGTCGTCCAAGCGACGGGCCTGTTGCAGTTCCCACGGCACGGTACGGACGAAACCGTGGGCGGGCACGTCGTTGCCCTGGCCTTGGCGGCCGAAGTACGGCCAGCAGACGGGGCTGCCTCCGCGGATCGGCGTGGGCAGTTCGGCGCGCCGGGGGGACAGCCACATCAGATCCGGCTGGCCCTTGGGCACGAAGGAAAGCAGCTGGCCGCCAAACACACTGATGGCCGCGCTGGCGTCGCCGGTTTCCACCAGCCAGGCATCGAGCCCCTGGTACTGCCCGCTGCGTACACCCTGGATCTGCTGCACGTGGGATCGACTCCGTATGGCCGGCGATTGCACGGCACTGTAGTTGCTGGGAAGCATGAAACGCGTGGGCACCGGTGCAGTGCGCGGCGCGTTCTGCAGAGTGCGAAGGATACGCTGTCCCGCGCGCCCATCTGCGTTGGCCCAGCCCAGGCGCTGCTGCTCGACCTGGATAGCGCGACGCGTGGCCGTACCGATCATGCCGTCGGCGGTGCCGATATCGTGGCCGCGGGCCAGCAGCAGCGTCTGCAGCTGGCGGCGCTCATCACGGCCGATGCCGGGATCGTCGGTCGGCCAGGCGGTGGCCAGCCCGGTACCGCCACGCAGCTGGTCGGCCAGCGTGGCGATCGCCAGCGCGTAGCTTTCGGCGGCGTTGTAGCTGTAGATCGCGTCGTAGTTGCGGAACACCAGCAGCGCCGGGCCCTTGCTGCCGGCCGGCAACAGCAGGGCGGCACGCGCATCGGCCGGGAGATTGGCCGGGGCCAGCACGCTCCCATCCAGCGCGGTCACGCCCTGCGCGCGCCAGTCAGCCAGGGCCCGACGTTGGGTACGCCCCGCCTGGCCGGCATTGAAACCCGCCGGGATCCGCACTTCCATGCCCCACGGCTCGCCGCTGCGCCAGCCGGCGCGCTTGAGGTAGTTGGCGGTGGAGGCCAGTGCATCGGGAATGCTGCCGACCAGGTCGCGGCGGCCATCGCCATCACCATCCACGGCGATGCGTGCATAGGTGCTGGGCATGAACTGCGTGTGCCCGAAGGCACCGGCCCAGGAACCGGTAAGCCCCTGCGCCTGCAGGTCGCCGCGGTCGATCAGCTTGAGCAGGGCCAGCAGCTCACCGCGGAAGAAGGGCTGGCGGCGGCCGGCACAGGACAGCGTAGCCAATGACTGCAGCAGCGGGCGCTTGCCGAACACGCGGCCGTAGTCGCTCTCCACGCCCCAGACCGCGACGATGGTGGCCGGATCGACGCCGTACTGCGCCGACACGCGATCGAGCAGGTCGCGGTGCTGCTGCAGCAGGGCGCGCCCATCGTCCACGCGCTGGCGATCGACCAACGCGGCCAGGTAGTCCCAGATCGGCGTGGTGAATTCGGGCTGTGCGTCGAGCAGGCCGAGCACGCTGGGGTCGGGCGAGACGCCGGCGGTGATCTCATTGAAGCGGTCGGGACTGATGCCTTGTGTCGCAGCAGTGGCCTGCAGGCCCGACAGGCAGCGGCTGAACGCCGGATCGATGCCGGCGGCAGGCGCGGCAGGCGCTGTCGGTGCCGAGGCAAGAGCGGCCGCCAGGCCGAGCGTGGTCAGAATGGGCATGGCGTCCTCCGTGTTGCCGTTGCAGGGCCATCTTAGGCGGAGCGTCGCCATCGAACCTGAAGCGGCGCCGGCTGCCGGCGCCTATATGCCGCGCAACAGGCGCAGGCCATAGGCCGGGCCTTCAGCATCCCAGCGCTGCATGACCTGCAGGCCAGCGGGCTGCAGCAGCGCTTCGAAGCTGTCGTCGGTGTACTTGTGGCTGTATTCGACGCGGATCGGTTCGTTGGCCTCGAAATGGAAGGTGCGGCCATCCAGATGGACGTCCTGTGCCCGCTGGCTGACCAGATCGGTCTCGATGCGCAGCCGCGCGACGCTGTAGCGGGCACGATGACGGAAGCCATCGAGATCGAAGTCGCTGCCGATCTCGCGGTTGAGGCGCGCCAGCAGGTTGAGGGTGAATGCGGCGGTGAGGCCCTGCGCGTCGTTGTAGGCCGCCTCGATCAGGGCCGGGTCCTTGTGCAGATCGATCCCGACCAGGGCCAGGCCGTCGCGCCCCATCGTCTGGCGCATCGCCCGCAGCAGGGCGACGGCGTCTTCGCCTTCAAAGTTGCCCAGCGTGGAACCGGGGAAGAACAGCAGTCGTCGCGCGGGCTCGCGTTCGGGCAGGGGCACGGCCACGGGATGGGTGAAGTCGGCACAGACCGGCAGCATCTCCACCTCGGGCAGCGCCGGTGCCAGATGGTCGATGCTGGACAGCAGCGCGGCGCGCGAGATCTCGATCGGGGTGTAGGCCACGGGGTTCTGCAGCGCGGCCAGCAGCAGCGCGGTCTTGCGTCCGCTGCCGCTGCCCAGCTCCACCACGTGCAGGCGCGGGCCAGCGGTGCGGGCGATGTCCGGCAGCACGCGCGCCAGCAGGGCCAGCTCGGTGCGCGTGGGGTAGTACTCGGGGGTCTGCGTGATCTGCTCGAACAGGCGCGAGCCGCGTGCATCGTAGAAGTATTTGGACGGCAGCTGGCGGGGCGTGCGCGACAACCCGGCCACCACGTCGGTGAGGACCTGCTGGCGGCCGGGGGTGAGATCGGTCAACGCCTGCAGCGCATCCTGCACCGTACTCATGCGAGGTCCCTGGCCAGACGCAGCCCGGAGAACTGCCAGCGCGCCGGTGGCATGAAGAAGTTGCGGTAGCTGGCGCGCACATGGCCGCGGGGCGTCACGCAGCTGCCGCCGCGCAGTACCCATTGCCCGCACATGAACTTGCCGTTGTATTCACCGAGGTTGCCGGCGAAGGGGCGGAAGCCCGGGTAGGCGCCATACGCGCTGTGGGTCCATTCCCATACATCGCCGAACAGCTGCCGCAGTCCACGGCCCTGCGCTGCCTGCGGGTGCAGCCGATCATCATCGGCGAAATGGCCGCGCAGCGGCTGCAACGCGGCAGCGGCCTCCCACTCGAACTCGCTGGGCAGGCGCGCGCCGGCCCAGCGGGCGAAGGCGTCGGCCTCGTAGTAGCTGAGGTGGCAGACCGGCGCGTGCGGATCCAGTCCGCGCCAACCGCCCAGGGTGTACTCGCGCTGCAGGGCGTCATCCCAGTACAGCGGATGCCGCCAGTCCTCGGCTTCACGCATTGCCCAGCCTTCACTGAGCCACCAGCGCGGCTCGCGGTAGCCGCCGGCGTCGATGAAGGCGCGGTACTCGGCATTGCTGACGGGACGCTCAGCGAGCGCATGCGCGGGGAGCAGCACGCGATGCGCCGGCGATTCGTTGTCGTAGGCGAAGGCGGCGTGCTGCGGCCAGGCTGCGGCACCGACGGTGACGATGCGCTCGGGTGATTCGATCCAGCCCTGCGCACTGGCAGCGCTGGCGGCAGGCTGCAGGTCCTCGCGGTAGGCGGGCTGCAACGGGTTGCACCAGAACGCATGCTTGATGTCGGTGAGCAGCAGTTCCTGGTGCTGCTGTTCGTGCTGCAGGCCCAACTGCAGATGCTGCAGTGCCTGCTCATCAAGGTCGCCTGCCGCCAGCCGCGATTGCACCTGTGCATCGACCTGCTGGCGGTAGTCGCGCACCTGCTGCAGCGATGGCCGCGACAGCAGCCCACGCTGCGGCCGGGCATGCGCCGGCCCGATGCTCTTGTAGTAGCTGTTGAACAGGTAATCCCAGGCCGGGTCATGCGCCGGTGCAGCGGTGAAACCCGCCAGCACGAAGCGTTCGAAGAACCAGGTGGTGTGGGCCAGGTGCCATTTGCTCGGGCTGGCATCGGCCATGCTCTGCAGCATGGCGTCCTCGGCGCTGAGCGGCGCGGCCAGTTGCATGCTGCGCGCACGCACCCGTGCGAACTGGTGGGCGAGATCGTGCTGCGGGGCAGCGACGGCGGCGGGTACGCTGTCCATGTGGGCAGCATCGGCGCTGGACGGTGAGTGCAATGTCATGGTTCAGCGTCACTTCGTTCACATGGATGAGCCTGCCGCATTCAAGAAGCCACCCCGAACGCCGCTAACGGCAATGCTGCGCCGCGTCGTCACCGCGCTGGAATTCCTGCTTGCCCCTGCATCCGCTCCGCCAGCCTGCGCACTACCTGTTCGTGCTGCCCGTCCTGCTGGTTGCCGTAGTGGTATGGACCGCATTGGATACCGCAGACGTGGCCAGCCCGGCGCAGCGCATCCTGCCCTGGCTGCTGGCCTGCCTCGGTGCCGGCCTGGCCCTGCTCTACCACCAGGTACGTCCGCTCTGCCTGCTGCTGGTGGTGGCGGTCATGTTCGCGCTGCTGCACCAGGACGTGGGCGGCTACCTGCGCAGCGGCCATGTCGGCGCGCTGACACCCCTGCGCTTCCATGCCATCTCGGCGTGGCTGCCATTGCTGTTCGCCGGCCTGTCGTTGTGGCCGGAGCGCGGGCGTCGCCGCCACGACCTGCTGTTGCGCTCCGTCGCCAGCGGTACGGCATTGCTGATCTTCCTGCTGCTGGCCACGCAGCAGCCGCGCGGCATGCACGATCTGCTGTCGAACCGTCACTGGGCGTGGATCCCGGCCGACTGGAACGCGCTGGCGCAGCTGCCGGCGCTGCTGTTCCTGCTGGCCACGGCGGCGCTGGGCTGGCAGGCCTGGCGGCATCCGCGGCCGCTGCACACGGCGATGCTGCTGGCCCTGCTGTGCCTGTGGTGGATGCTGCCACGGGTATTCCTGCAGCCGGTGCTGCTGCCAGCGCTGAGCAGCGCTGCCCTGCTGCTGATGCTGGGTGCGATGCTGCAGGAGTCCTTCCACATGGCCTTCCGCGATGAGCTGACCGGCCTGCCCGGGCGCCGCGCGTTCAACGAGACCCTGCAGCGGGCACGCGGCACCTACAGCATCGCGATGGTGGACGTGGACCACTTCAAATCGTTCAACGATACCCACGGCCACGACACCGGCGACGACGTGCTGCGCCTGGTGGCCTCGCGGCTGGCGCGGGTCGGTGATGGTGGACGTGCGTTCCGCTATGGCGGCGAGGAGTTCGCGGTGGTGTTCCTGGACCGCCCGGCAATGGCCTGTGTCGATGCCGTGGAAGCCTTGCGGCAGAGCATCGAGGACACGCGCATGCAGCTGCGTGACCGCAGCACCCGCAGCCGCGACGATGACGCCGGGCGCCAGCAGCGCGGGCGCGGCGGCAGCGGACAGGTAGTGCAGGTAACGGTAAGCATCGGTCTGGCCGACACCCGCGTCGGTCCGCGGCCGACGGCCGTGGTCAAGGCTGCCGACCAGGCGCTGTACGTCGCCAAGGACGGCGGCCGCAACCAGGTGCGCGCCTATGCCGGGCAGGGCGTGCTGGCAGTACGCGGTGGCTGAGGCTCAGAGCGCGTCGAGGTAATACCAGCGGCCTTCGATGCGCAGGAAGCGGCTGTGCTCGGTCATCTTCACCGCGCTGCCGCCGCCCACCCGGTAGCGCGCGGTGAACCGGACCTCAGCGCTGTCGGCGCCGGTGACGGTGTGCTCGTGCACGGTCAGGCCCAGCCAATGCGTACGCTGACCGGGCGCATCATCCAGCGACAACTCGGCCGGACGCGTGTCCGGGTGCCAGCTCTGGCGCAGGTAGTCGGCCACGCCCCGCACATAGGCGCTGTAGCGCGAACGCATCAAGCGCTCGGCATCCGGCGCGGCTTCACCGGCGTGGTAGCGGCCGCAGCAGGCGGCATAGTCGGCGGGCAGGCCGCAGGGACAGGGATCGGCAGGTTTTCGGCTCATATCAGCATTGTCGCCGGGTTGCGCGGATTGATCCACGCACGGCACAGGTCGCCGGGTACAGGACAGGCGTATGCTGTCGCGCCCCCACCTTGATTGATCGCCGTGCTGGAACTGGTTCCCCCCGAGTTGTGGTGGCTGGTGGTGATCGCCTTCATCGCCGGTCTTGTGGATGCCGCCGTGGGTGGCGGTGGCCTGGTGCAGCTGCCTGGACTGTTCACGGTGCTGCCGCAGCAAACGCCGGCGATGCTGTTTGGTACCAACAAGTTCAGTTCGATGTTCGGTACCGGTGCGGCGGCCTGGCGCTATGCGCGCAATGTGCGCTTCCCGTGGAAGCCGGTGCTGTTCGCGGCCGGTACGGCCTTCATCTTCTCCTTCGCCGGGGCCACGGCGGTAAGCCTGCTGCCCAAGGACGCGGTGCGCCCACTGGTGCTGGTGCTGCTGATCGCGATGCTGGGCTACACACTGTGGAAGAAGGACTTCGGCGCGCTGCACCGCCCGCAGGAGATCGGTCGCCGCGAGCTGGCGATCGCGCTGGCGATCGGTGCGGCGATCGGGTTCTACGACGGCTTCTTCGGGCCGGGCACCGGCAGCTTCCTGATCTTCCTGTTCGTGCGCTTCTTCGGGCTGGATTTCCTGCGCGCGTCAGCGGCATCGAAGGTGGTGAACCTGGCGACGAATGTGGCGGCGATCTCGTTCTTTGTGCCGACCGGCAACATCCTGTGGCTATTCGCGCTGCCGATGGCAGCGGCCAACATCATCGGTTCGGTGGTGGGCACGCGACTGGCGCTGAAGGGCGGCACGCCGTTCATCCGCAAGCTGTTCGTGGGGCTGGTGGTGGTGCTGATCGCGCGGATGGCGTGGGATACGTTCCGCGGTGCGTGAGGGACGTTATGAAATGGCAGGTGCCAACCTTCGTTGGCACATTGTTTCAGGTCGCGAAGAGCAGCCGAGCATGGCTCGGCCCTACAGGTGGATTGCCCGAGGCGCTCAGGCCTCGGCTTCTTCCGGTTCGTTGGCCTGCTGGCGGCTGCGCTCGGGCAGCTTCAGGCGCTTGCCTTCTTCGTCGTACTCGATCAGCAGCACGCCGGAGTCGTGGCGGCCGCTGATCTCGACGAAGCAGGCGCCGCCGATGAACGGTTCCAGCGTCATCACCGACTTCAGCGGGGTGGCGACCACCATCTGGAAGCCGAAGTTGTCGAAGATGTTCATCGCCAGCGCGGTGAACTCGTTATCGGCCTTGTCGAAGGCTTCGTCGAGCACCACTGCGGCGTAGCTGGGCAGCTGGCTGTCGGCACCACCGAGCTGGTAGCGCAGCGCGGCCGCCAGGCAGGTCGTGGCCAGCTTCTGGCGCTGGCCACCGGACTTGCCGGCGCCGCTGCGGTAGATCTCGACCTGCTGGCGCGTTTCCGCATCCAGCTCGACGCCGATGAACTCCACGTGCATGCGCACGTCCAGCACCAGCTCGCGCCAACGCTTGTCCTCGCCTTCCTGCGAGCCCAGGCGGTTGACCAGCTGGCGCAGCACGGTGAACTGCGATTCGGCCAGCTCGCGCTGCTCGGTCTGCTGCTGCGACAGCACTTCGCGCAGCTGCAGGTGGAACTCGCCGACTTCCGGCAGGCGTCGGTCGTTCAGTTCGATGGTCAGCAGCGTGCCTCGGTTGAACGGCACCTGTTCCAGGCTGGCGTTCACTTCGTCCAGGCGCTGGCCGATCGACTTGCGGGCCTCGGCGCTGTGCCGCTGCAGGGCCAGCAGGTTGTTCTTGCTCTGGTTCTGCAGCAGATCGAAGAAGCGCTCTTCGTGCTGCGGCAGGCCATCGCGTTCCAGGCGTTCGAGGCGCGCGAGGAAGTCCTCGGCCGAGGCCACCGAGACGGTGAAGTCGCCCGATTCCTCCGGCCACTGCTGGATGAAGCGACGGAAGCAGCCGATCAGCTGGTTCTCGATGCGGTTGAGGTCCTGCTGCGAGGAAGACAGCTGCTCGTTCAGCGCGTTGCTGACCTGGCGCATGTGCGCTTCCAGCGTTTCCAGACTGAGCGGGCCCTGCTCCTGAAGGCGCTCGGCGAGGCCGGCTTCCTGCTCCTGGGCCAGGCTCGGCAGCACCAGCGCACGGCTCTGCTGGCGTGCGCGGTCAAGGCGATCGCGCTCCTTGACCAGCTGGCCGCGCTCGACACGCACGTCTTCATAGGTGCGGCGCGACTGTTCGATGTCCGCGCGCACCGCGTCGATCTGCTTGGCCAGCTTGGCGAGGTCGGCATTGCCTTCGCGCAGGTCGCGCAGCGTCGCTTCGATATCGCTGAGGCGCTGCTGCGGGGCGGCGATATCGATCTCGTTCCAGCTGATGCTGACCAGCTCGTGGCAGGCCAGGCGGCGTTCGTTGTCGCGATCACGCTGGCCACGCAGGCGCGCGATGTCGGTCTCGCAGCTGGCGATGCGCTTGGCCAGCTCCTGTGCTTCACGCTCGAAGGCGCCGACCTTGTCGTGGTTGTTGAAGCCGAGAATCCAGCGACGGCGGTCACCCACGGCACTGCGGTCGTCCTTCTCGAAGCGGTCGCCCGGATGCTTGACCTGGCCTTCGCGGGTGATGCCGCGATCGACGTTGCGCAGCTGCTTGGCATCGACGCACTCGTAGTCGAAGCGCTTGCCAAGCTCACGGCGCAGCCAGCTTTCGAACACGTGCTCGCGCAGTTCCAGCTTGTGCAGCAGGGACTTCGCCGACGGCTCGCGCGCGAACGCATCATCGTTGCGGCGCACGCGGTAGTAGGTGAAGCGCATGCCCAGGTGGGTGCGGTTCACCCACTCGGCGACGTCGTTGTAATGCTTGTCATCGACCAGCAGCGACAGCGCGAAACCGCCCAGCACGCGCTCGATGGCACCCTGCCAGCCCTGCTCTTCGGAGCGGACCTGGATCAGTTCGCCAACGAACGGCAGCGCTGCTTCGGCGATGCCCGTTTCCTCGGCCAGGCGCGCGCGCAGCTTCTGCATCGGCGCAGGGATGTTGGACGGCGTGCGCTGCATCGCTTCGAGTTCCGCACGGACTTCGCCGAAGCGGCGCTCGTCATCGCGCTTGCCACCCAGGCGATCGCTGATCGCGTCGTCCAGCGCCGAAGAGGCACGCTGGCGGTCCTGCAGCTCGTTCTGCGCGCGCTCGACCAGCTCGGCGAAGCCGTGGGCGTCGTCCGGCAGTTCCGCCTGCAGCTGCTGCGCCGCCTGGCGTGCCTGCTCGCGCTTGGCCTGGCGGCGGTCGCGCTCAGCTTCGGCACGACCCTGCTCGCGTTCCAGTTCCTCGATGCGCTCACCGCCCTGCTGGCGGCGCTGCAGCTCCAGTTCGGCCAGGCGCTCGGTGTGGTTGTCCAGTGCGGCACGGCGCTGGGCTTCTTCGCCAAGCAGGCCGCGGTCACGCACGTCCATCTCGCGCAGGCGCGCCTCGATCAGCGCCTGGCGCCGGCTTTCGCGGAAGCTGTCAACACCGAGCTTCAGCGCTTCGTCGTCGCCACGCCGGCGATGCATTTCCTTCAGGTCGTTGTAGTAGGCGCGCGCCGGCAACAGGGTTTCCACCTGGCGGCGGGCAGTGACCACCGCCTGGTGCGCGCCATCAAGCTCGGCGAAGTCGCTGACCAGGCGCTCGGCGGCGTCGAAGGTCTTCGGCGTGTCGAGCATGAAGTCGCGCAGGAAGACATTGAGGTCGCCCAGGTTCTTCGCCGACTGCGTCTTGTGCAGCAGGCGCAGCGCCATCTCGTTGTCGATGCCGAGCAGGTCGCGGAAGCGCTCGGCGTAACCGGAGAAGGTGTCGAAGTGGTGCAGGTCGGACAGCTTCTGCTTGAGCTTGCGCAGGTCCAGGTCGAAACCACCAAGATCCTTGGCGATGTCGAACGGGCGCTCGGCGATCATGTAGTGCTTGCGCACATCGCCAGCCGAGGTGCCGTTGCCGGAGATCCACAGCAGGCGCACCAGGCTGACCACGCGGCCATCGCCGGCGCGGTATTCCAGCACCAGCGCGGTCCAGGTGGCGCCCTTGCGCAGGTACTGGGTGGCGATTTCGCCGGTACCGCTGTCCTGCTGGTCGGCCCACGCGCCACGCACGTAGGACACCAGGTTGCGGTCGCGGCCACTGCGCTCGGCTTCACGCGCGGCGGCGTTGAAGTCAACGATGGCCGGCGGCGTCAGCAGCGCGGACATGGCATCGAGCAGGGTCGACTTGCCCGAGCCGGAACGGCCGACGAACAGGAAGCCGCGCTCGGCGATCGGCACTTCGGTCAGGCCGTTGAAGGTGCCCCAGTTGTGCACCTGCAGGCGGCGCATGCGGAACTGCTGCAGGCGCGGGTCCGGCAGGCCTTCGTTGAACAGGGCGGGAGTGTGCTTGGAGATAGCCATGCGATGGTCGGGTCTCTCAGGCCTCGGCGGCCGGGGTTTCGCGCAGCTGGCGGTAGACCGCCGAGAGCTGGGACACGTCTTCGGCGGAGAACAGCAGCTTCAGCGCCGGCGAGACTTCGTGGCGGTCTTCCTGGCCGCTGAGGCGGGTCAGGATGTGGTTGTCCTTCATCTTCTGCACCGCCGAAGCGACACGGCGGTTGAAGCCGGCGCGGTCGGTGGACAGGTTCTTTTCGTAGATGGCCAGCGCTTCGGCCATCTCGGCATCGGCGACCACCGCGCGGTTGCCGCGCGCATCGGCCTCGGCCAGCTGCTGGCGAAGGTACAGCAGCAGCACCGAGTCGATGAAGGTCAGCGGCGAGGTGCGCAGCAGCACCGGCGCATCGACGTCTTCGGTATCGGCCTGGCGGGTGAACGCCACGCCGCTGTCACGATCGAGCACCAGTTCCAGGAACAGGTCCGCCAGCGACGAGCGGATGGCCGCCTCGCTGCGGATCAGCGCCGGCCACAGTTTGGCGTGGCGCAGCTGGTCGATGCTGGGGCCGATCAGCAGCTGGCACAGCGCGCGGCGTGCATCCAGCGGCAGGCGCCCGGTATCGCCGAGGTAATACACGTCGTTGCCACGGCGGGGCTGCGCCATGGCCGCCACCGGCTCGGCCTCGTAGGCGTCTTCCGCCACGTCGGCCTGCGGTGCGTCGATGGGATCTTCATGCCAGCTCATGGCGTCTCTCCTGAGTGAACCAAACCAGCGGGATGCGGGCGCGACGGATCTGGCCGTCGCCACCACGCCATTGCGCAAGCTCCTGCTCGCCGGCAACCACGTTGCCGAAGCGCGTGCCCAGCGACAGGTAGCCGATGACACTGCCGAGGCCCTGCGGCGCTTCGCGCTGCGACAGGGCCTGGGCGATGCTGAGCCGCGGCTGTGCATCGAGCAGGTCGTGCAGGTCGCGGCGCAGGGTACGGAAATCGATTTCGGACGAAGCGACCAGATCACCGACGCTTTCCAGGCTGATGGCCGCGGCGTCGTTGTACTCGACATTGCCATCGACCTGGGCACTGCGCGGATCGTGCAGCCTCCACTGCGACCACGAGCGCAGGCGGCTGGTGGTCAACTGCAGGTCACGGCCGATGCCACGCTGTGCGGGGAATTCGTCGCGCAGAGCCAGTGCTTCGGACTGCGCCTGCTTCAGCAGCTGGTTGAGGCGACGCTGTTCCAGGTAGCCACGGCTCTGCACGAAGCCGCGCAGGCTGCGCGCGAAGTTCTGCAGCACGTCGTGCACCTGGCCACCGCGTTCGAGCATGGTGCTGGTGAAGCTGCGCAGGAAGTTGCGTTCGTTGCGGTCCAGGCGGCGCGCAAAGCCACGCGCCAGCACCGCTTCCAGCGCGGCATCGAGCTGGGCGCTCTGCTCGGCGTCGTTGAGCAGGCGCCAGAACGCCTGGAAACTGCGCCCGGCATCGCTCTCGCCGATGACGTCCACACCTTCGAACAGCTGCGACAACACATCGCCGCGCTCGCCCTCGTCGTCGATGATGCGTTCGCGGAAATCGCGATTGAGCTGCTCGAAGTCATCGCGCACACGGCGGAAGTCCTCGGTCAGCTCGTCGGCCAGGCCGATGATCTGGCGGGTGCGTTCCAGCGCGCGCTTGCCGTCCAGCGCAACCACGCGGCCAGTGCCGACCCGGGCGATTTCGGCATCGATGCGGTCGCGCTCGTCGTGCAGCGCGGACAGGCGCGCATCAGGATCGGCTTCGGTCTGCGCAGCCAGCGCCGAGAGCTGCTCAATGACCAGCGCCAGGCGGCTTTCGGTGGCGGCCACGCGGGCCTGCTCGAGGCCGTCGGCGAAGCGGATCGCCTGCAGTGCGGCGGTGGACAGCTCGTACTGCTCCTGGTCGGCGCCTTCGGGCAAACGGCGTTCCAGCCAGCCCTGGGCCAGCCAGTGCGCGATGTAGGCCTGCGCGGTACGCGGCAGCTCGCGCGAGAGTTCATCGCCGGCCAGCTGGTCCAGCGCGCGCTGCAGGCGCTCGTTGAGCACCGACGAAGGCAACGTGCGCTCGCCGTCCATCAGCAGGCCCTGCAACAGGCCGATGATTTCCGGGGCGTGGTCGGCGGCAAGCAGCTTCCACTGGGGCTGTTCGCGCAGGTGGCGGTAACGGGCAATGCGTTCGCGATGCTTCATGCAGCGAAAGAAGTCTGTAGGGCTGACAGGGACGAGCCGCCATGCACGGCTGCCGCGGGGGCAGCCGTGGGCATGCCGGCCTGCAGGGGCCGGCGCGGTGCGGGCAAGCGGCTCAGCGCTTGCCGCCCACTTCGATGAAGCGCAGGAACTCGGCGCGGGTGCGCGCGTCGTCGCGGAAGCTGCCCAGCATCTTGGAGGTGACCATGCTGACGCCGCGCTTGTGGATGCCGCGCGTGGTCATGCACTCGTGGGCGCCTTCGACGACCACGCCGACACCGATCGGCTGCAGCACATCCTGGATGCACTGGGCGATCTGCGCGGTCATTTTCTCCTGCACCTGGAAACGACGGGCGTAGGCTTCGACGACGCGGGCCAGCTTGCTGATGCCCACCACCTTGCCGGCCGGCAGGTAGCCGACGTGCACGCGGCCGATGATCGGCGCCATGTGGTGCTCGCAGTGGCTTTCGTACTCGATGTCCCGCAGGACGATCAGTTCGTCGTAGCCGGCCACTTCCTCGAAGGTCCGCTCCATGTAGGCGCGCGGGTCGTCGCGGTAACCGCTGAACCAGTCGCCATAGGCTTCGGCGACACGGCGGGGGGTATCCAGCAGGCCTTCACGGGACGGGTCCTCACCGGCCCAGCGCAGCAGGGTGCGCACGGCATCCTCGGCCTGGTCCTGGGTCACGTCGCCCTGCGGGGCGGCCTTTTCGTTGTTCTTGCTCATTGCGTACAGCGTCCCGAACGGGGGGCGAGCATCGTACCCGACCGGGGGGTGGGTCGTCCTGTTGGGACGGTTCATCGGGGGTCTCTTGCAGCGCCTCGTTGCAGCTGAGCGAGAGGGGGAGGGGCAGGCCAGGCAGGACACGCCGCAAGTACGTCCCTGTAGGCTCGGCCACGGCATCCATGCCGTGGACGGTCCTGCCCGGCCTGCCCCTCCCCCTCTCCGACAATTTCCTGCGGGCGCGGCCGGACCGCCCGAAAGCGGGGTCAAAAGCGGGGGTTCATGGCCTCGGAGGCGGCCCGCCGCCGCCCTGGTGGGTGCGGACCGTTGGTCCGCACTGCTTCCGCTCTTGCTTCTAAGAGCCAACCCACCGCGCTCGCGGGGTGTTGGGCGGGCAGCGGGGGCCGGGCGGGGCAGGACCGTCCGCGGCATGGATGCCGCGGCCGAGCCCCCAGGGACGGGTTTACGGCGTGTCCTGCCCCGTCCGGCCCCCGCCGCCCCACCCGGCACCAGGCAGGCGCAACGCTTTCCTCAACCCACCCACCCATTCAGCAAAAACCATTGATAGGAATGAAATTAGTAGTATCCTATCTATCTCTTATGGACCGACCCCTCGACGAGCGCACCGTGCTGCAGATGCAGCTCAGCTCCGGCCTGCTGTACGCAGGGCGGCAGTGGCAGCGCCTGGCCGACAGTCGGCTCGGCAGCTACGGCATCTCCACCGCCTGCACCATGCCCCTGTTGATGATCGGCCGCTCCGGCGGTGGCATCCGCCAGGTGGCACTGGCCCAGCAGCTGGGCATGGAAGGGCCCTCCCTGGTGCGCCTGCTGGACAAGCTGTGCGCCAGCGACCTGGTCCGCCGCGAAAGCGATGCCAGCGACCGCCGCGCCAACCTGCTGTGGCTGACCGACGCCGGGCAGGCGCTGGTCAGCGAGCTGGAAGACCAGCTGATCGGCCTGCGCCAGGACGTGTTCGGCGAGCTTTCCATGGATGAACTGCACGCCGTGCTGAAGGCCTGGCGCCTGCTGGCCGAGGCCGCCGACCGCATCACGTAAGAGCGCTGCCCCCGAACACCGCCGCTGCCGTGCATACGCCAGCGGCTTTTGCCCGTTGCCGTTGTTCTGTTGTCCCTCCCCTCCCCCACCTCGCCCCCGCCCCTTCCGATGCCCGGTGAATTCAGTCTCCATGGAGTGTTCGTCCCGACCCTGCTCGGGTTGATGTTGTTGGCCTACTTGGTCAACAGCGGCCTGCACGCGCTGCTGCAGCGTGCCGGCGCCTATCGCCATGTATGGCACCCGGCGCTGTTCAACCTGGCGCTGTACGGGATCGTGCTTGGCCTGCTGTTCCACCTCCTGCGTTGGATGCAATCGTGAACAAGATCGTGAAGAAGACCCTGCCCATACTGCTGACCAGCGCAGCCGTGATCGTCGCCCTGCTGGTGCTGCGCCAGCTGTGGGTCTATTACATGGATGAGCCGTGGACCCGCGACGCCCATGTCGGTGCCGACGTGGTGCAGGTGGCACCGGACGTGTCCGGGCTGGTGGAAACGGTGAACGTGGCCGACAACCAGGCGGTGAAGAAGGGCGACGTGCTGTTCGTGATCGACCGCGCGCGCTACCGCATCGCGCTGGAACAGGCCCAGGCCAGCCTGGCCGAGCGCCAGGCCTCGGTGGCGCAGCTGCGCCGCGAAATCGGCCGTGACCGCAGCCTGCAGGATCTGGTCGCCGCCGAGGACGCCGAAGTGCGCCGCGCCAAGCTGCAGGCTGCACAGGCTGCGCTGGGCACCGCACAGGCGGCGGTCGACCTGGCCGAGCTCAACCTGGGCCGCACCGAGGTGCGCGCACCGGCCGATGGCCGGGTCAACGACCGCACCATGCGCGTGGGCGACTACGTGATGGCCGGCAAGCCGGTGCTGGCGCTGCTGGACACCGGCTCGTTCCGCATCGACGGCTACTTCGAGGAAACCCGCCTGCGCGGCGTGGCCCCGGGGCAGCGCGTGGACATCCGCCTGATGGGCGAATCGGCGCCGCTGCGCGGCCATGTCGAGAGCATCGCCGCCGGCATCGAGGATCGCTACCGCAGCAACGGCAGCACCCTGCTGCCGAACGTGACCCCGGCCTTCGACTGGGTGCGGCTGGCGCAGCGCATTCCGGTGCGCATCGCCATCGACGAAGTGCCAAAGGGCGTTGAGCTGATTGCCGGCCGTACCGCCACGGTGACCGTACAGACCAACAGCACCAAGCATGCAGACAAGGTCGGCACCGCGCCGACACAGGCGGGCCTGTGAACGCCACCCTGCCCCGTCTCGGCCTGATCGTCGCGCTGGCCAGCCTGGCCGCGTGCAGGACCGTCGGCCCGGACTACGCGCTGCCGGAAGGCTCGGCGTTCAAGCGCCCGGAGGCCAATGCGGCCTTCATCGATACGCAGAACCCGCAGGTGGCCGCCAACCAGGCGCTGCCCGACCGCTGGTGGTCGTTGTACAACGACCCGGTGCTGGACGGGCTGATCACCCAGGCGCTGCGTGACAACGTGGAACTGAAGGCCGCCGATGCGCACCTGCGCCGCGCCGCCGCCGTGTACGAACAGGCGCTGGACGCCGGCGGCTTCGAGTACGAGGCCGAGGCCGGCGTCAGCCGCGCGCAGCTGTCGGCCGAATCGTTCCTGCAGGAGCACGAGCTGCCGGTGATCAACCTGGCCGATGGCAAGTTCGCGGTCAGCTACCAGTTCGACCTGTTCGGCAAGCTCAAGCGCGGCGCCGAAGCGGCGCGTGCCGACGAGCAGTCGGTGGCGGCGGCACGCGATCTGGCCCAGGTCAGTGTGGTCGCCCAGGTGGCCGACAGCTACCTGGAAATCTGCCATGCCAACCACGAACTGCACGTGGCCGAGCATTCGCTGCAGCTGCAACAGCGCAGCCGCACCGTTACCGAGCGCCTGATCGCGGCTGGCCGTGGCACGCCGCCGGAGCTGGCCCGCGCCAATGCCCAGGTGGCGCTGCTGGAAGCTGCACTGCCGCCGCTGCATGCGCAGCGCTCGGCGGCCGCCTATTCGCTGGCCGCCCTGCTCGGGCAGACCCCGGGCCAGCTGCCGGCTGGCGTGATCGACTGTGCACACGCCCCCGGCCTGGCGCAGCCGCTGCCGGTCGGTGATGGCCGCGCGCTGCTGCAGCGCCGCCCGGACGTGCGCCAGGCCGAACGCAAGTTGGCCTCGGCCACCGCGCGCATTGGCGTGGCCACCGCCGAGCTGTATCCGGACATCCGCCTGGGTGCCTCGGTGGGTGCCGCCGGCCTGCTGGAAGACTTCGGCACGCCGATGACCCAGCAATGGTCGATCGGCCCGCTGATCTCGTGGACGTTGCCGTCGTCGGGCACGCACGCGCGCATCCACGCCGCCGAAGCCGGTGCCGACGCGGCGCTGGCCGAGTTCGACCACACGGTCCTGCAGGCGCTGCGCGAGACCCAGACCGCGCTGGACCGCTATGCGCAGGACCTGCGCCGGCTGCAGTCGCTGCGCATCGCGCAGGAGCAGGCCGCACTGGCTGCCGAGCAGAACCGCCGGCTGTACCAGGGTGGCCGCACGCCGTACCTGTCCAGCCTGGATGCCGACCGCAGCCTGGCCACCAGCGATGCCACCCTGGCCGCCGCCGAAGCGCAGGTCTCACGCGACCAGATCCATCTGTTCCTGGTGCTGGGCGGCGGCTGGCAAGCCAGCACCGCTGCGGCCGGCACCCCGACCGCAGCGAAGTAAGCCATGAACGCGCTGACCGACCGCCAGGCCTGGCTGTTCTCGATCAAGACCTACCTGGCCGCGGTGGCCGCGCTGTACATCGCCATGGCCGGCAACCTGTCGCGCCCGTACTGGGCGATGGGCACGGTGTACATCGTCAGCCAGCCGCTGCTGGGCCCGACCCGTGCCAAGGGCGTGTACCGCATCGTCGGCACCCTGGTGGCCGGCCTGGCCACCCTGCTGGTGCTGCCGGCACTGGTGGAAACGCCGCTGGTCCTGAGCGCGGCGATGTCGATCTGGCTGGCCGGCTGCCTGTTCATGGCCCTGCTCAACCGCGGGCCGCGCGGCTACGCGTTCCTGTTGGCCGGCTACACCACCGCCTTCATCGGCTTCCCCGCAGTGACCTCGCCGGAAACCATCTTCGACACGGTGGTGGCGCGCAGCGAGGAGATCATCCTCGGCACGGTGGTGGCGGTGCTGTTCGCCTCGCTGCTGTTCCCGGCTTCGGTACGCCCGATGCTGCGCGCGCGCATCGGCAACTGGATGGAGGACGCCGCGCAGTGGTGCCGGCAGATCCTTGAACGTGGACGCGCGCACGCGCCGCGCAACCGGCTGGCCGCCGACCTGGTGCAGTTCGAGGCACTGATCGAGTTCCTGCGCCGCGATGATCCGCGCCATGCCGGGTCTGCGGTGTCGATGGAGCGCCTGCGTGAGCGCATGCTGCTGCTGTTGCCAGTGCTGTCCTCGATTGCCGATCGCCTGAGTGCGCTGCGCAGCGACGGCCAGGCCCTGCCCGAAGGGCTGCCGGCGCTGGTCGATGACATCCACGATTGGCTGGATGGCCCGACCAACGCCAGTGAATACGCCCGCCTGCGCGCGCGCATCAGCGCGCTGAAGCCGCAGGTGGACCGCGACCTGCAGCACCTGCAGCTGGCCAGCCTGCTGCTGCGCCTGGAAGAACTGGTGGACCTGTGGCAGGACTGCCGCACCCTGCAGCATGCCATCGACCACGGCACCGCGCCGCTGGACCGCGCGCACTACCGCATCCGCACCGAACGGGTGGCCGCCGACAAGCACGTCGACTACGGCATGGCGCTGTTCTCCGCGCTCAGTGCCGGCGTGGCGCTGATGAGCTACTGCGTGCTGTGGATCGCGCTGGGATGGGAAGGCGGCGGCAACGGCGCGATGATGGCCGCGGTGACCGCCGCGTTCTTCGCCGCACAGGACGATCCGGCACCGAGCATGGTGTCGTTCCTGGTGTGGGCGATGGTCGCCTCGGTGGTGGCCGGCGTGTACCTGTTCGGCGTGTTCCCGGCCGTGCACGACTTTGGCCTGCTGGCACTGGTGCTGGCGGTGGCGTTCCTGCCCCTGGGGCTGATGCTGCACCACCCCAAGAGCGCGTTGTTCGCGCTGCCGCTGACAGTGAACCTGGCCGCGCTGCTGAGCCTGCAGAACACCTACAGCGCCAACATCCAGACCTTCCTCAACTCGTCCATCGCAATGTTCATCGGCATTGGCTTTGCGGTGGTGATGACCCGCCTGTTCCGTTCGGTGGGTGCCGAATGGACCGCGCGCCGGCTGGTGCGGCAGGGCTGGACCACGCTGGCCGAAGCCGCCGAAGGACGTGGCCAGCAGGACCGCCAGCGCTTCGCCGCGCGCATGCTCGACCTGCTGGGCCTGCTCGCACCGCGCCTGGCGGCGACGCCCGAGGGCAGTGACATCGCTTCGGTGGACATGCTCAATGAGGCGCGCATCGGCCTGAACATCCTGCAGCTGCGCCGTGCGCGGCTGGAGCTGCCCGAGCGCAGCCGCGAAGCGGTCGAGCACATCCTGGAAGAGATCGCCGTGCATTACCGCCGTCAGATCGCCGCGCGCAAACCCATTGTGGCGGGCGAGGCGCTGCGTGAGCGGCTGGATACTTCGCTGGGCCGGGTCGGCAGCGTGGGCGCCTGCAAGGCCCGCGACGAGGCGCTGATGGGCCTGATCGGCCTGCGCTTCGCGCTGTTCCCGGAGGCGAAGGCGTTGGCGCCGGGATGGGAAGGCGCCGAATCGCCGTCCGTGTAATGCGATCCGCCAGGCGCGGCCCGGCGCTACCATCGTGGTTCGGTAGCGCCGGGCCATGCCCGGCGGCCACTCGCGATCCCCACAGGACGGTTCAATGAGTTACGACATGATGGTGTTCGAGGCCAGCGCCGCCCCACGTGAGGCGGCGGCTTTCATCGCCTGGTTCGAAAAGCAGACGCAGTGGAACGAGCGCCACGAGTATGACGACCCGGCCGTCAGCAGCCCGGCGCTGCAGGCGTGGTTCACGGAGATGGCGCAGGACTTCCCGCCGTTGAACGGCCCATTGAGCAACGACGATGACGATCGTGCCGAAGTGACCGAGTACAGCATCGGCCGCGAGGTGATCTATGGCGCATTCGCCTATTCGGTGGCCGAGCGCGCGCATGGTCGCGTGCAGGACCTGGCCGAGAAGCACGGCGTGGGGTTCTTCGATGTGAGCGCCGATGAAGCGGCGATCGTGTTCCCCGATGGCCTGGTGCTGATGCCGGAGTAGGTATGGCGGCAGGGCTGCGCCCTGCACCTGCCGAATCAACAGCAACGGCAACGTCAGATGCGTGCTATCCGTGGGTTGGCGGGGGCGGTCCGGTTGCGGGGGACACTGCAAGTACATCTCTGTAAGCTCGGTCGCCGCATCATGCGGCTCACGCCCCCACAACCGGGCCCACCCCGCCTTCGACAGTTTCCCGCGATCTGTCGGAATGGCATGGCTTGCTTCTGGTGGGTGTCGACCTTGGTCGACACGGTAGATCCACGCCCTGCGTGGATGAAGGTGCGCGTTGTGATTGGAGGAATTGGAAGGACTGAGGTCAGAACAGCTGGCCCTGCACCGTCGGTTCTTCGATCGGTATCGATGGTGCTTCGATCACGTCTTCCGCACCCAAGCGCCAGGCCAGGCCACCCAATCGACTGGCGTGGCGTTTCAATGCGGCCTGCAGCACCTCTGCGCTGCCTGCTACGTACAGGCGTTGGCGGGCACGGGTCAGGCCGGTGTAGACCAGCTCGCGCGACAGCACGCGGCCGTCCTGGCGTGGCAGCTGCAACCACACTTCGTCGAACTCCGAGCCCTGTGCCTTGTGTACGGTCATCGCGAACGCGCTTTCGTGCGTGGGCAACGCGGCCGGGTGGAAGGCGCGTGGCTGCTCGACGGTATCGCCGGGGAACCAGGCCACCATCGCGCCGCTGCCATCGCGCAGGCAGATGCCGATATCGCCGTTGAACAGGCGGTGCCGGTAGCTGTTCTCGGTGACCAGCAGCAGGCGGCCCTGGAAGTAGCCCGGGGTGTTGCCTGCCAGCAGCTGTTCGATACGGCTGTTGAGCCCGCGCGCGCCCTGCGGGCCTTCGCGCAATGCGGTCAGCACGCGCAGGCGCCCGGCCTGCTGCAGGGCACTTACCGGATCAGCGGCCTCGGCCAGCGCGCGCCAGTGGCCGAGCAGATGCTCGCGTTGGCCACGCAATGGATCGGCTTCGCCTTCATGGAAATGCACGCCAGCCAGTGAACCGCCACGCAGCAGCTGCAATGCGGTGCTGCTGTCGCCTTCGCGCACGGCATGCGCCAGCGGCGCCAGGTCCAGCGCATCACTCTGACGGTAACCGCGCTGCAGCTGCACGCGGCGGCCAGCAAAGGCGCGTGGTGCCGCCTGCGGCTGCAAGGTGGCCGGCGCCAGCAGTCCATGCAGTGCCTGCGCGTCGTCGGCGCGGGTGCCGATGCCATCGCCGCTGGCGCGCAGGATCGCGCTGAGCACATCACCGGCTTCGACCGACGGCAACTGATCGGGATCGCCGAGCAGGATCAGGCGGGTGCCGCTGGCAATCGCATCGACCAGCTTGGCCATCATTGGCAGATCGATCATCGACGCTTCGTCGACCACCACCACGTCCACCGCCAGCGGATTGTCGGCGTGGTGGCGGAAGCGCGGCGAATCCGGAATCACGCCGAGCAGTCGATGCAGGGTGGTGCCGCTGCTGGGCAGTGCCGCGCACAGCGTCGGATCCAGTCCCTGTTCCTGCAAGCGTTGCACGGCCATGCGCAGGCTCTCGGCCATGCGCTCGGCAGCGCGACCGGTCGGGGCGGCCAACGCCACCTCGGGCAGCGGCTGGCCGGCATGCCGGGCCTGCGCCGCCAGCAGCAGCAACAGGCGCGCGATGGTGGTGGTCTTGCCGGTGCCGGGGCCGCCGGTGACCAGTGCCAGCGGATGGCGCAGGGTCACGCCGGCTGCGCGTGCCTGGTGATCTTCACTGTTCAATGCCTGCGGGAACAGCTGCGCGAACAGCGGCGCCAACGCCGTCATGTCCGGCGCCGGCAGCGGATGCCGGCCGATGCGCTGCAGCCCGGCCGCCAACTGACGCTCGTACTCGCGATAGCGGCGCAGGTAGAGCAGGCCGTTCTCCAGCACCAGCGGCGCATCCTCGGCGATGGCATCGGCCTGCTCCGGCGTCGCTACCCAGGGCGATGCGCGCAGCTGCGCCAGCCAGTCCTGCGCGGCAGGCCACTCGGGCACGCCTTCCAGCAACCGCTGCGGCTGTGCCGGATCGAACGCGGCGTGGCCCTGCGATACCGCCAGCGAGGCCAGCGCCGCCGCCAGCGCCACACTCTCGGGCGTGTCGTCGCGCAGCCGCTGCAGGCTGGTCGCCAACGCGTGATCAAGAGTGCGCAGCTGGCCCTTCTGGTGCAGTTCCTTCAGCAGGCTCATGCGCTGGCCCCCCGCGCACGTGCGGCCAGTTCGGCCTGGGCCTGCTCGCCACCGGCGAACAACGCATCCAGGGCATCCACCAACGCCAGCGGGAAACGGTCCACATGCACGCCATTGCCGGTGCCATCCAGGCCGCGGCAGAACAGGTAGCGGATGCCGCCCATGTCACGTTCGTAGTCGTAGGCCGCGCCCAGGCGGAAGCGCAACCAGCGATGCAGGGCCACGGTGTAGATCAGCGCCTGCAGGTCGTACTCGCTGTGCCGCATGGCAATGGCCAGCAGGTCCGGGCTGTAGCCGGGCAGGCGGTTGGACTTGTAGTCGAGCACGTACCAGCGCCCGTCGCGCACGTAGGTCAGGTCGATCATGCCGGTCATCAGCCCTTCCAGGCGGCGACGCTGGCCGAAGCCTCGACGACCACTGGAAACGCCGTGCGCATGAAGGACCTGCAGCAGCGCCGGCACCGTGGTCGGTTCGATGGCGAAATGGAAGTCGATTTCTGCGCGGCGCTCGCCTTCACCCAGGCTGTGCAGCGCACCGCCTTCAGGTAGCGGCACGGTCAGCGTGTGGCCAACCAGCGGCACCAGCACGGCCACGCCGTCGTCCAGATCGACATCGGCATAGCCTTCGTCGTGCAGCGCCTTGCGCAGCACCTCGGCCTGCCCCTCAGGGGCTTCCAGGCCCGGCTGCCAGTCAGCCCAGGCAGCAAAGTCGACGTTCTCCATCGCCTCATGCAGCACGTTGCCGAAGCGACTGCCCATGAAGCGCGGATCGAGCGGGGCGTTGTCCTCGGCGGCCGCGGTGGGTTCAGGCAGCGCCGGTTCCAATGGCAGTTCCGGGCCGGCCGGTTCGTCGGCGGCCGGTGCCGGCAGCTCGGTCGCGGCCGCTTCGATATCGCTGCCAACGCCTGCATCTGCGTGGGCCAGCTGGGTAAAGCTGTACACCCACCAGTCGTGCGGCACGCGCCGGGTCAGTGCACGCACGGCTGGAAGCTCACCTTCCACTTCGGCCGCCAGCTGCGGCAGCGTGGCCGGCGCCTCGCTGTCATCGATGTGCACATCGGCGAGCGCGCGCAGCGCCTGCAGGTCACCCAGCAGCGGCGCCAGCCGCGTCTTGCCGAGCCCGGCCAGATCACCCACGGCGATCCACAGCGCATGCTCGGCGCGGGTCAGTCCCACATACAGCAGGCGCGCATCCTCGGCGCGCTGCTCGCGTTCGCGCTGCGCGGTGGCCACTTCCCAGGCCTCGTCCTTGTCCAGCTTCCAGTGCAACTGGCGCTGGCCGCCGACGTGCACGGTGCAGTGCGAGGCCGTGTTCGGTGCGCCGCCGTCGATGCCGACGAAGGGCAGAAACACCAGCGGATACTCCAGGCCCTTGCTCTTGTGCAGGGTGATGATCTGCACGCGGCGCGCGTCCGATTCCAGGCGCAGCAGCTGCTGCTCGTCATCCTGGTCGGCGCTGGCCATCTGCCCCTGCAACCAGTCCAGCAGCCCGTGCATGCCCAGCGCCTGCGCGGAGGCTTCCTGCAGCAGTTCACCCAGCTGCAGGTAATTGGTGAGGCGGCGCTCGCCATCGATCAGCGCCAGCAGACGCTCGCCCTGCGCGGCACAGACATCGGCGATCACCGCGAACGGCCCGCCGCGCTGCCAGCGCTCTCGCCAGTGCAGCAGCTGCGCCTGGAACCCGCGTTGCAGGTCGCCCTCGCGTTCCATCGCCGCAATCGCACTTGCGCGCTGGCCGAGCAGTACCGTGGCCAGCGCTGCGCGCAGGCGGCCCTCGTCGGCCGGTTGCAGCAGTGCCAGCAGCAGCGCACGCAGATCACGCGCTTCAGGCGTGGAAAACAGGCTCTGTTTGCCGGCTGCCACTGCCGGAATGCCGACCGCGGCCAGTGCGCGCTGCACCAGGGTGGCCTCGCGATGCGAGCGCACCAGCACCGCGATGTCACCGGGCTGCACCGGGCGCCCACGCAACACGGCATTGCCCGCACGCGCCTCGACCAGGATCTGGTGAATCGCGGCCACGCAGGCCTGGGTCGCCGCATCGCGCGAGGCATCGGCGCTCATCGCCTTGTCACCGCCACTGCGCAGCACGCGCAGGGTGAGCGCCGCGGCGGCATGGCCGTCGCGCTGGTAGTCCGCATCGCTGCGCACGCCACCGGGCCGCACCGGCTCGAACTGGATGTCGCGTTCGAGGAAGGCGTCTTCGCCGGCGTTGTCGTACAGCGCCTGCAGCGCGCGCAGCACAGCGGGTCGCGAGCGGAAGTTCTGGTCCAGCACCGGCGCCTGCTGCGCCACCTGCTTGGCCTTCAGGTAAGTGTGGATATCACCGCCGCGGAAACCGTAGATCGCCTGCTTGGGGTCGCCAATCAGGAACAACGCCGGTGCCAGGCCCAGCTCGCGCACCTCCGGCGAATCACCGAACACGGTGTGGAAGATGCCCCACTGGCGATCGTCGGTATCCTGGAACTCATCAACCAGCGCGATGCGGTACTGCGCGCGCAGCTGCCTGACCAGCGTCAGTCGCTGCGGGCCTTCCAGGGCGAGCGCTACGCCATCGATCAGATCGTCGTAGGTCTGCACCCGGCGGATGCGCTTCAGTGCCAGCAGCCGCTGCGTGGCGTCGGCGCGAAGCGCGTGCAGGAAATTCAATGCGGTGGCACG
The DNA here is from genome assembly GCF_059372535.1 of Stenotrophomonas sp. YJH_SMC_43. Classification (NCBI taxonomy): domain Bacteria; kingdom Pseudomonadati; phylum Pseudomonadota; class Gammaproteobacteria; order Lysobacterales; family Lysobacteraceae; genus Stenotrophomonas; species Stenotrophomonas sp. YJH_SMC_43. The sequence continues at coordinate 371,212 of NZ_JCAFVQ010000004.1, read as the reverse complement.
CAACCAGGCATCGCGTTCGGCCAGCAGCACGACATAGCGCGCCAGCGGTGCCTGCAATGGCGACGACGGCGTGCGCTCGGCGAATTTCTTGTTGGTCTTGGCGGCCAACGCCTCCGGCAGCAGCGCCGGCAGGCGTTCGCTTATCAGCAGCTCGCGCGGGTCGGCGCGCTCGGCCCAGGCCAGCAGCTGCCGGCCCAGCGGATGCAGCCAACCCAACTTGTAGGACACGCCGTTGAGCCACTTGTTGTCGACCGCATCGCAGAGGTCGATGAAGAACTGCTCGCCATGCTCGCGCACGCTTGCGGACAGTGCTTCTGCCGCGCTCTGCAATGCCGGGTGTGGATCGGCCAGTGTCACCGGCTGTGGCAGCGGATGCAGCGGTGGCGTGCCCAGCAACGCGCGCAGATCGGCGGCCAGCGCGTCCGGGTTGGACCACAGCCAGGTCAGCGGCTCCAGCGTGACCGGGTCGTTGGCGTGCACCCGCCACAGGTCGGCCGCCAGCTCCTCCAGCAGCTCGCGGTCACTGGCCAGCAGTTCCGGCGGATCGAAGGTATGGCCGCTCTCCAGCGCATGCTCGCGCAGCACGCGGGTGCAGAAGCCGTGGATGGTGAAGATGGACGCCAGATCGATCTCGTCTGCGGCCACCTGCAGGCGGCGTTTCAATGCGGCGGCGCTTTCGCTGCCCTCGTGCAGATGACGCTGCAGCACCTCGCGGGTGAGGCGCACGTCCGGCGCTTCGCCCTCGGCCGGTTCCAGATCGACCAGGCGTGCGGCCAGCGCCAGGCGCTCGCGGATGCGCTTGCGCAGTTCCTGGGTAGCGGCGTCGGTGAAGGTCACTGCCAGGATCTGGCCGATGCGCAGGCCCTGCTCCACCACCAGGCGGGTGAACAGCGTGGCCAGGGTGAAGGTCTTGCCGGTGCCGGCGCTGGCTTCGATGAGGCGGATGCCGTCCAGCGGCAGGGTCAGGTAGGGATCACGGCTGAGGGATTCGATGCCGTCTTCGGCGATGGCGGTGCTCATGCGTTGCCCTCCTGGCGTGCTTCGGCGCCGAGAGTGCGGCCTTCGCGCACCGCGCTGAAGACCACCTGGCTGTTACGCAGCAGGTCGGCATAACTGGCATCGGTGGCGAACGGGTCTGCGCCGCGCAGCAGCAGCTGCCAGGCGTCGCTGCTGGATTCACCCCAGGTGCGGTCGCTGCCGTGCCATTGCTTCCAGCCTTCGCTGCGCTGTTTTTCTGTCGGCGCGTTGTACAGCACCCAGCCGGTATACGGGGCAAAGCGCAGCGGCTCGCGCAGGCCACGCTGGCGCAGCTGCAGCAGCGCACGCAGCGCCGCGCGCGCCGCCGGAACGCTCAATGCCGGCAGCACATGCGGGCCGGGGCCGGCATCGCCGCCATCGTGGAACTGCACGAGGGGCAGCGCGTCGCCAGCGGCGTTGGCCAGCAGCCAGTCCAGGCCCTGGCGGATCACTGCATTGCCATTGAGCGTGCCGGCACGCAGGCGCACCAGCCCTTCGGGATGCCGATCGGCCACGCGGCCATGCAGGCGCACGCCATCGATGTCCACTTCGTAGCGGCGGCTTTCCAGTGGATCGCCCTGCATCCAGCCCAGCAGCGCACTGGCATACGGGCGTGTCTTCAACTGCTCCACCTCGAACTGGCGCTGGCCCAATGGACCTGACGGCAGCAGGCCACGCGCGCGCAGCCGCGGGTACAAGGGCTCGGTATCGCCGCTGAGCGTGGCGCGTACCACCGCCGCCTGCACGCTGCGCTTTTCCGGCCCGCGCGACGACAGCACCAGCGGTTCCAGGTCATCGACCTCCTCGACATCGTCGGCCAGGCGCAGGCCCAGCGACTGTGCGAGGAACTGCCCGGCCGGGTCGCACAGGAAGCGGCGCAGGGTATCGAGCGCGACCTCCTCTTCCACCGCATCGTCGAGCGGCGGCGGCAACGGTGCATCGAACCATGGTTGCAGGCCACCGCGCTGGCCGGTCAGGCGACCGGCGGCCGGATGCCACTGGCGGCGATAGCTGAAGCGGCGTGGATCGCCATCACCGAACGCGGCTGGCGAGAACGGCTGCAAGGCGTGACGCACGGTGAAGTCGCGGACCGCCGCAGTCGGATCGAGGTGATACGCGGCGGCGGCATCGATCAGTTCGCTGACCAGTACCGACGGCTCACGCACGCTGCCATCGCGCGGATCGGCGCCGAGATAGCTGAGATAGAACACCTCCTGCGCGGCCGCGAACAGCTGCAGGAACAGGAAGCGGTCATCCTCGCGGGTGGAGCGGTCGCCCGGACGGCGGCGCGGCGTATCCAGCTCGGCGGTGAGCTGGTTGAGACCGGCGGCAGGGTCACGGCGGGGGAAATCGCCATCATTGAGACCGAGCACGCAGATCACCCGGAACGGCAGCAGCCGCATCGGCACCATGCGGCCGAAACTGATGCCACCGGTCAGCAGCGGTGCGCGCGTATCGGCCTCCCCCAGTACGCCGGCGAAGTGCGAACGCACCACCTCCGACGGCACGCCGTCTTCGAAACCGGCCTTGGCGGCATCGTCGGCGAACTGGTTGAGCAGCTTGCGCAGGCGCTCCAGCGCGCGCTGGCTGTTGGGCGAGCTGGGCGCGGTGGGCAGCAGTGCATCCAGCAGCGACAGCAGGCGCTGCCGCCACTGCGCCGGGGTCAGCAGCTCGCCGAGGCGACGCTGATAGATCGCCAGCACGCGCAACAGGCGCAGCAGCCGGTCCAGCGCGTCCAACGCGCCGCCTTCCAGTTCGATCCACGGCGCCACGCCGGCCAGGTCAGCCTCACTGCCGGTGGCATGGCCGAGTACCAGGCGATCCAGCGCGAACTGCCAGGTGTAGGCGTCGTCGGCCGGTGCCTGGTGCTGGTTGCGATGCTTCGCATCCAGGCCCCAGCGTGCACCGGCCTGCTGCAGCCAGCCATGCAGGCGATCGAAGTCCACCGCTTCCAGCCCGGCCGCTTCGGCCAGCGGCGCGCTGGCCAGCAGGTCCAGCACTTCGTTCAAGCCAAAGCGCGAGACCGGCAGGCCCAGCAGATGCACGAACACATCGGCCAGCGGCTCGCCCGCCAGTGGACTGCTGTCGGCCAGCGCATACGGAATGTGCTCCTCCTCGCCGCCGCGACCGCCGAACACGGCTTCCAGGTACGGCACATAGGGATCGATGTCCGGTGCAAGCACCGCGATCTCGCGCGCCTGCAGCGGCGGGTCGAAGCGCGGATCCTGCAGCAGGCTGCGCAGCTGGTCGTGCAGCACCTGCAGCTCGCGCAGCCGGGTATGGCAGGCGTGCACCTGCAGGCTGGGGTCGTCACTGCGCAGGCCTTCGCGCAGCTCGCCCGAGGGCAGTGCGCGGCGGTGGAACAGATCGCGCTGCAGGCGATGCAGCAGGCTGTCGGACAGGCCGCCTTCGTCCAGGGTCGGCCGGGTGTCCTCCTCCGGATCGGAATAGGCGGCGATCTCGCCGGCCGGATGCACCACCTCGTAACTGCCCAGCACCGCCATGAAGTCGCGGCCGGCCGCACCCCAGGCTTCCAGCAGGCGGTTCTCGCCGGCCGCTTCACCGAAGGGATCGGGCGCGCCGCTGCGCAGGCGCTCAGCCAGCGTCTGCAGGTCGCCCCAGTACGACTGAACCGGGGTGGGCATGTAGAAGTGCAGCTCGCCCACCCGGGCCTGGGTGGCCATCACCCGCAGCACGTCGGGCGAGATGTTGAGCGTCGCGAACGCAGACATGCGCGGCGGCAGGCCTTGCGGCAGCGGCTGGCCGGCGCCTTCGAAGCGGTCCAGGTACTCCTGGATGCGGCGGGCGCGATAGTCGTGGCCCCGGGTGATGGTGCGCCACAGGATTGCCTGTGGATCGGCCGGATCGGCGCCGGCCGCCCAGCGCAGCAGCCAGTCACGCCGCCAGGCCTGGTACTTTTCGAACACCGAGGCCAGCTCGCCGGCCAGCGCCCACGGCTTCAGAGCATCATCGCCGGCAAGATACGACTGCAGCGCGCGCATCGGTGGCTGCGCCAGCAGCGACGGATCGCGCAGCGCCTGGTACAGCTTCCAGTGCAGGCCGGCGGCGTCCAGATCGTCCTGCTCACCGCTGACGTTGGCCTTCAGCGCGCGCGCCACGAACTCGCCCGGGGTCAGGAACTCGAGGTTGGCAGCAACGCCGAACTCGGCCGCCAGTGTCGCCTGCAGCCAACGCCGCATCGCCACCTGCGGGATCAGCACCACTTCCGGCGCCAGCAGCGGCTGGCCCGGTACCGGCGCACGCACGTTGCGCGCCAGCAGCGCGGCCAGCACGTCCAGGGAGTTGGAATGGTAGAGGCGGAAATCGCTGCCTGGGTCACTCATCATGCACAGTGTGCAGGACGGCAGGCAGTATTCAATGGTCAGCCCATCGCCGGTACGGATTGTTCCGGGCTGCCGGGCGATTGTCCCGGCCTGTGCGAGGCCTTGCCGTGCAACAATACTGGACCGTCCAGTCTGCTTATGTTCAGCCGACGGGCCCGATCCTTCGATGTCTAAAAAACGTTAATGGTGCCCATGTCGGCTTCCTCCTCCAGTCTGGTGCAGTTATCCAACGTCCGCATCGACCGGAGCGGACGCACGATCCTGCGCGACGTGTCGCTGCAGGTGCCCAAGGGCAGCATCACCGCGGTGCTCGGTCCGTCCGGCAGCGGCAAGTCGACCCTGCTGGCGGCGCTGACCGGCGAACTGCGCCCGGTCGCCGGCGAGGTCACCCTGTTCGGCAAGCCGATCCCGCATGACAGCGGCGCGCTGCTGGAAATGCGCAAGAGCGTGGGCGTGCTGTTGCAGGGCAACGGCCTGCTGACCGACCTCACCGTGGCCGAGAACGTCGCCCTGCCGCTGCGTACGCACACCCGCCTGCCGACCGCCGTGCTGCGCCGGCTGGTGCAGATGAAGCTGCATGCGGTGGGCCTGCTGGCCGCCGCCGATGCCTGGCCGCGCGAGCTGTCCGGTGGCATGGCGCGCCGTGTGGCGCTGGCCCGTGCACTGGCGCTGGACCCGCCGCTGATGATCTACGACGAGCCGCTGACCGGGCTGGACCCGATCGCCTCGGGGGTGATCATGAGCCTGATCCAGCGCCTCAACCACAGCCTGGGCCTGACCAGCATCATCGTCAGCCACCACGTGCACGAGACCCTGCCGATCTGCGACCAGGTGATCGCGATCGCCAATGGCGGCATCGTGTTCCAGGGCACGCCCGAGGCACTGCAGTCCAGCCAGGACCCGCTGCTGCGGCAGTTCCTGCACGGCCAGCCCGATGGCCCGATTCCGTTCGATGCCGCGCCACGCGCGAGGGTTGCCTGATGCCGTTCGTCCAAGCCACCCGCTCGCTTGGCCGCGCCGGCCTGTTCTCGCTGACCGTGCTGCGCGGTTCGCTGCCCACGCGTGATTTCCTGGCCGAGCTGACCCGCGAGATCTACAAGATCGGCGCACGCTCGCTGCCGATCATCGCCGTCGGCGGTGCCTTCGTCGGCCTGGTGCTGACCCTGCAGGGCTACCGCACGCTGACCACCTTCGGCGCGGCCGACGCGCTGTCGACCCTGCTCGGCCTTTCGCTGTACCGCGAGCTGGCACCGGTGCTGACCGCGTTGCTGTTCATCGGCCGCGCCGGCAGTTCGATCGCCGCCGAACTGGGCCTGATGCGTGCCACCGACCAGATCAAGGCGCTGGAGCTGATGGCGATCGATCCGGTAGCCAAGGCGGTGGCGCCGCGCTTCTGGGCGGCGGTGCTGACTGTGCCGTTGCTGACCGGCATCTTCTGTTCGCTGGCGATCAGCGCCAGCTACTTCGAAGCCGTGCACGTGCTGGGCCTGGACAACGGCGTGTTCTGGTCGGCGCTGCGCAACAGCGTGGACTTCTGGGACGACTTCGGCGTGGCAATGCTGAAGTCGGCGATCTTTGGCGGCACTGCCGCGCTGGTCGCCGCCTACGTTGGTTTCCATGCCGAGCCGACCATTGAAGGCACTTCGGTGGCGACCACCCGTGCGGTGGTCAACGCCTCGCTGCTGGTACTGATGTTCAACTTCGTGCTGTCGGCAATGTTGTTCACCTAACCCCTCCACCGGCGGTGCGCAGGCGCGCGCGGCCACCACGACTCGATCAGGTAATCCACATGGCCATCCGCGGTCCCAGACTCGAATTCTCCGTCGGCGCTTTCCTGCTGCTGGCCCTGGCCTCGCTGATGGTGCTGGCCGTGGCCTCGACCAACCAGCGCTGGAGCTGGGGCAGTGAAGGCTATGACCTGAAGGCGCGCTTCTCCCAGGTCGGCCAGCTGCGCAAGCAGGCGCCGGTGAAGATCGGCGGCGTCACCGTCGGCCAGGTCGCGTCGATCGATCTGGACCCGGTGAAGTTCGAATCGATCGTGACCCTGCGCATGGACAGCAAGGTCAAGGACCTGCCGGCGGACACCTCGGCCGGCATCTTCACCAGTGGTTTGCTCGGCGAGAGCTATATCGGTCTGCAGCCGGGCGGTGATCCGGACGTGCTGAAGGCCGGCGACGAGATCGTCTTCACCCAGCCGGCAGTGGACCTGATCCAGCTGGTCGGCAAGTACATGTTCAGTGGCGGCGCCGGTGGCGGCGCTGCTCAGAAGCCCAACGATGGCGCGCAGGCGCCTGCAACGGAACCGCAACCATGAAGATGAAACTGATCCCGGCCCTGCTCGCCTCGGCGCTGCTGGCAGCCACCCCGTTCCTGGCCCAGGCCCAGGCCGCCGCGCCTGCCGCTGCCGCAACGCAGAGCCAGGCCGGCAAGGTGGTGATCGATGCCAGCAGCCGCATCCTGTCCACGCTGCAGCAGCGCAAGAGCGAGTTCACCAGCAACCCGGCCAGCCTGCGCAGCTACATTGACAGCGAGCTGACCCGCACCTTCGACCGCGACTACGCCGCGCGCCTGGTGCTGGGCCCGCACGCCCGCGGCGCCTCCGACGCCGACATCAAGCTGTTTGCCGATGCCATGGCCGACAGCCTGATGCAGCGCTACGGCTCGACCCTGCTCAACATCCAGGGCAAGCCGAGCTTCCGCCTGAAGGGTGAAAGCCCGCTGCCGGGCAATCGTGGCGTGCGCGTGAGCACCGAACTGGTGCGTGCCGGCAACGAGCCGACCCCGGTCGAGTACTGGATGCGCAACGTGAATGGCCAGTGGAAGATCTTCGACGTCAACATCGAAGGCATTTCCTACGTGCAGACCTTCCGCAACCAGTTCGATACCCCGCTGCGCCAGAAGGGCATCAAGCAGGTGGCCAACGAACTGCACAGCGGCAGCATGCAGGCCGGGCCCGCGGGCAATGGCAAGTAACGCACTGGCGCTGCTGGAAGGCGACACCCTGCGCCTGCGCGGGGTGCTCGACCGTGCCGCGGTGATCGCGCTGTGGCCGCAGCTGCAGGCCCTGCCGGCGAAGCTGTCACGGCTGGAGCTGGGTGAGGTCGAACGCGTGGACAGCGCCGGCCTGGCGCTGCTGGCCGAACTTGCCGCACGCGCGCGCAAGAGCGGTCACCCGCTGGCAGTCTCCGGCGCGCCGGCCGGCTACAACGAGCTGAGCGCAGCCTACCGGCTGTCGCCCGACCTGGATTTCAACGCTACTTCTGCTGCGAGCTGACATGAACGTCGTACGCACTTTCCCCCTGATCGTCCTGGCCACCGCCCTGACCGCCTGCGCCGGCAAGCCCGCACGCAGCGATGCGCCGGCGGCCAGCACCGTGGTCCCGGCCAGTACCATCGCCGAGGCCTCCGCCCCCACCGCCGATGCCGCTGCGGTCGATGCCGCACCGGCCGCAGCCGTGGTTGCCGCACCTGCGCCGGCCACGCCGCCATCGGCACCGGCCCGCAGCGCCGACACCGATGCGGCCAGGGCCGCAGCGGCGACCGCCCCCGGTGGTGATGACGACTTCGATGCCCTCTATGGTGGTGCCGGCAACACCGGCAGCGCGGCGGCCTACGATCCGTGGGAACCGTTCAACCGCAAGGTGCACACCTTCAACAACGCGGTTGACCGCGGCATCGCGCGCCCGCTGGCCACCGCCTACACCCACGTGGTGCCGCGCTTCGCCCGCACCGGCGTCAGCAACTTCTTCAGCAACCTGCGCGCACCGGTGACCATCACCAACCAGCTGCTGCAGGGCCGCGGCGCCGATGCGTGGGACAGCCTCGGCCGCTTCCTGATGAACAGCACGCTGGGTATCGGCGGCCTGTTCGATCCGGCCAGCAAGGCGATGGTACCGCGTCGCAATGAAGACTTCGGCCAGACCCTGGGTGCCTGGGGCTGGCGGCGTTCGCGCTACGTGGAACTGCCGTTCTTCGGCCCGCGTACCGTGCGTGATGTGTTCGGCCTGGCCGGTGACATTCCGCTGTCGCCGATCCGCCGTATCGAAGAGGACAAGATCCGCATCGGCCTGCAGGGCCTGCAGCTGGTCGATACCCGCGCGCAGCTGCTGGCGATCGACAACCTGCGTGACACCGCCGTGGACGAGTACTCGCTGGTACGCGATGCGTGGATGCAGCGCCGCAACTACCAGATCGAGAACGATCTGCGCAGCAAGCGCGACCGTGGCCACGACGATGCCAATTCGCCGATCCCGGTCGATGCCATGCCGATGCCGAACTGGAGCAACTGATCGCTGCAGCCCGTGCATGAAAAAACCCCGCCTCGGCGGGGTTTTTCTTTTCCGGTAGGTGCCAACCTCGGTTGGCACGCTTTCCTCAGGCCGCCAGCGCGGCCTCGATGGCTTCGCGCAGGCGCGCGTCATCGGCAGCCACGTCCGGGGCGAAGCGCGCGATGACCTTGCCGTCGCGGCCAACCAGGAACTTCTCGAAGTTCCACAGCACCGCCGGTGCTGCGTGGATCGGAATCTCCTTGCTCGCCAGGCGCTCACGCAGCGGGCCTTCGCCGATCGACTGCGGCTGGGCGGCGGTCAGCTGCTGGTACAGCGGGTGGGTGTCATCACCGGCCACACTGATCTTGGAGAACATCGGGAAACTGACGTCGTAGGTGAGCTGGCAGAACTGCTGGATCTCCGCCTCGCTGCCCGGCTCCTGGCCGAGGAAGTTGTTGGCGGGGAAGCCCAGCACTTCCAGGCCCTGCGCGTGCTTTTCCGCATACAGCGCCTGCAGGCCTTCGTACTGCGGAGTGAGGCCGCACTTGGAGGCGACGTTGACCAGCAGCAGCACCTTGCCCTGGTAGTCGGCAAGCGAGGACGGCTTGCCGTCGATGGTGGTGAGGGAAATGTCCTGGATCGGGGTGCTCACGCGGGGGCTCCGGCAACAGCGGGGAATGGCCCACCAGCATAGCGCCGCGCGCGCTCTTGTAGAGCCGAACCCACGCTCGGCTGATGCCACAGCAGCCGAGCGTGGGCTCGGCGCTACAGGCAGGATTCAATCCACGCAGATCGTGCCCTGCGCCTTGCCCTCATCAATGCGCTGGCGGCATCCGAAGTTCTGGCGCACATCGCGCTGGCAGGTCCCGGTGGCGACGCTGCCGACAGTCACCTCGCCGCCGGCCAGGCACTGGCCCATGCAGTCGCTCTTGCGGCTGCAGGCCTTGCCGGCGTCGGCGTAAGGAATCACGCACTGTTCGCGCTGCAGCCGGCCCAGCCGCTGCAGGGTGCCGCCAGCGGCCTGGCAGTCGACGTCGCGCGCTTCGCGGTACGCCTCGGCCGCTTCGGGGCTGGTGGCTGCGGCGGATGCCGCCGCTGTATCGGCAGCCGGTGGTGTGCTGCTGCAGGCGGCAAGCAGCGCGGTCAGGACTAGGCTGGTGAAGCGGCGCAGGCGCATGACGATACCTGATCGAAGCGGACAGGCCGCCAGCATACGCATCGGCGATGCAGGCGGCGTGTCAGCGTGGCTCAGGCCTCGTCGCCGTCGCCTTCACTGCCCTCGTCCTCGACGGCCGCATCACCCTCGGCCAGATCGCCGAGCAACGACTGTGCCTGTTCGGACGCCAGCGACTCCACGCCACGCAGGCGCCGTTCGATGGTGCGGGTCTTGCGGCTGGCTTCGCCGATGCTGCGACCCACCGTGGTGATCTGCTTCTCGGCCTTTTCGAGGATGCCGGCGAACTTGCCGAACTCGCTCTTCACCGCACCCAGCAGGCTCCACACCTCGCTGGAACGCTGCTCGATGGCCAGCGTGCGGAAGCCCATCTGCAGGCTGTTGAGCAGCGCGGTGACCGTGGTCGGGCCGGCCACCACCACGCGGTGCTCGCGCTGCAGCAGGTCGACCAGGCCCGGGCGCCGGATCACTTCGGCATACAGGCCCTCGGTGGGCAGGAACATCACCGCGAAGTCGGTGGTGTGCGGCGGCGCGATGTACTTGTCGCAGATCGACTTGGCCTGCACGCGCACCGCGCGTTCAAGCTGGATGCCCTGCAGGCGCACACCCTCGGCGTCTCCCTGTTCCTGCGCGTCCAGTAGGCGCTCGTAGTCCTCGCGCGGGAACTTGGAGTCGATCGGCAGCCACACCGGCGTATCGTCGCTGCTGCGGCCCGGCAGGCGCACGGCGATATCGACCATCTCGCCACTATCCGGGCGCACCTTCACCGCACGCGCGTACTGCTCCTGGGTGAGCGTCTGCTCGAGGATGTTCTCCAGCTGCACTTCACCCCAGCTGCCACGGTTCTTGACGTTGGTCAGCACGCGCTTGAGGTCGCCGACGCCGGTGGCCAGCTGCTGCATTTCGCCGAGGCCACGCTGCACCTGTTCCAGGCGCTCGGAGACCAGCTTGAAGGAATTGCCCAGCCGCGTTTCCAGCGTGGACTGCAGCTTCTCGTCCACGGTGTGGCGCATCTGCTCCAGCTTCTGCGCGTTGTCGTTCTGCAGCGCGCGCAGCTGTTCTTCCAGCGTCGTGCGCATCTCGGCGATGCGCTGCTCGTTGCGCTGGGTCAGTTCCTGCAGGCGCAGGCCAAGGCTTTCGGTCAGGCGCTGCTGCGACTGCGCGCCCTCCTCGCGGCCCTTGCGTGCATCGTCCACCAGGGTCTGGCGCAGCGCGCCGAGCTGGGTATCGGTACGCCCGGTGAGCTCCTGCAGCTGCTGGCCAAACGCATGGATGCGCGCTTCCTGCTGCTGGCCGAAGGTCTCCAGCTGGCCCCGCAGTTCCTGCAGCCGCTGTCCCATCAACGCCGCGCCCCTCTGCTGGCTCTCGGCCGCTTCGGCGCGCGCCTTGCGGGCATCTTCGCCCAGCGCTTCGCGCAGCAGGTCCAGGCGCTGGTCGGTGCGGGTGGACAGATCGGTCAGCGCGCGGGCGAAGCCATCGAGCTGTTCGCGCAGTTCGCTGCGCCCGGCGCGCGCCTCCTCCCGCACCGCCTGCTCCAGGCGGTCGTGCGGCGGGCGGCGCAGCAGGGCGACCAGCTGCAGGATGAGCACGGCCAATAGAAGACCGCCAATGAGCAGATATTCGGTTTGCATGGGGCAAGTGTAGGCTGGCCGAGTCTCAGCTGCTGCGTCAGGACCATGCTCGCTCTGTACGGAAAGCCCACCTCCATCAATGTGCGCAAGGTGCTGTGGCTGTGCGCCGGTCTGGACTTGCCCCTGCACCACGAACCGGCCCCCCCGCCGGACCTGCTGGCCGCGCTGAACCCCAACCGGCAGGTGCCGGTGCTGCGCGATGGCGACTTCGTGCTGTGGGAATCCAACAGCATCTGCCGCTACCTGGCCGCACGCGCCGGTCGCGAGGATCTGCTGCCACCTGCAGCGAAGGACCGGGCCCGGGTGGAGCAGTGGATGGACTGGCAGGCCAGCGACCTCAACAGCGCCTGGCGCCACGTGTTCATGGCGCGCGTACGCCAGCATCCGGACTACCCGGACGATGCCCGCGCCGAGGCCAGCCTGGCGCAGTGGAACCGGCTGATGGGTGTGCTTGAAGCCCAGCTGGCCGCCACCGATGCCTACGTGGCAGGCAGCACCTTCACCCTTGCAGATATCGTGCTGGGGCTGTCGACCCAACGCTGGCGCAGCACGCCGGGCAGCAAGCCCGCGCTGCCCCACCTCGTCGCATGGTTCGAGCGCCTGCGAGAGCAGCCCGGTTTCGCCGAACACGTCGACAACGGCGTGGCGTGAGCCGTGGTTCCCGCAGCTGTTGGTAGGTGTCGCCCCTGGTCGACACGGCTGATCCACGCCATGCGTGGATGAAGCTCCGTAGAGCCGAGCCTATGCTCGGCTGACGCCCACGCGCGAACGGCAGCCGAGCGTGGGCCCGGCTCTACAGACAGCGTCTGCTCCTACCAGCCTTCCAGCACGATCTTGCCCTTGGCGCGATGGCTCTCCAGCAGCGCATGGGCACGGCGCAGGTTGGCTGCGTCGATGCGTCCGAAATGCTCGCCCAGGGTGGTCTGCAGCACGCCCGTGTCGATCAGCTCGGCCACCCGGTTCAACAGATCGTGCTGGCGCTGCATGTCGGCGGTGCGGTACAGCGGCCGGGTGAACATCGATTCCCAGTGCAGTGACAGCGCCTTGCGCTTGAGCGCCATCACATCCACCTGGCCCGGGTCATCGATCAGGCCGAGCTGGCCCTGCGGCGCCAGCAGCTCCACGATCTGCGCGTAGTGCTGGTCGGAGTGGGTCAGGCTGGCCACGTGCTGCACCTCGCTGATGCCGAGCCGTGCCAGGCCCTCGGCCAGCGGCAGGCTGTGGTCGATCACGTGGTGCGCGCCCATCGCGTAGACCCAGTCCTGGGTATCCGGACGCGAAGCGGTGCCGATCACGGTCAGCTTGGTCAGCTTCCGCGCCAGCTGCACCAGGATCGAACCGACACCACCGGCAGCACCGATCACCAGCAGGGCCTGGCCCTCGCCACCGCCCTCGGGAATACGCAGACGGTCGAACAGCAGCTCCCAGGCAGTGATTGCTGTCAGTGGCAACGCGGCGGCGGCCGCATCGTCGAGACTGGCCGGCTTGCGGCCGACGCTGCGCTCGTCCACCAGCTGGTACTCGGCATTGCTGCCCGGGCGGTCGATGACGCCGGCGTAGTAGACCGCGTCGCCGGGCTGGAACAGGGTCACCTCGCTTCCCACCGCATCGACGATGCCGACCGCATCCCAGCCCAGCACGCGCGGGCCGTCGGTGGCCACGCCACGGCGGACCTTGGTGTCGACCGGGTTCACCGCCACCGCGCGCACCGCCACGCGCAGGTCACGCGGGCCGGGCTGCGGCAGCTCCAGTTCGATGTCGATCAGGGCCTGGGCATCATCGATCGGCAGGCCGGCTTGGGTGTAGGCAATGGCGCGCATGGCAGCGGTCCAGTGGGGAAGGAGGCGACAGGTTGCGCCGCGCGCGCTCCCGCAGAAAGGCGCAGAATCGGGCAGCACTTTCACTCTGGCAATGAAGATGATCCGCTTCGACGATCTGCAGCTGTTCGTCCGCACTGCCGCGCTGGGCAGCTTCTCGCAGGCGGCGCGCGAGGCCGACCTGCTGCCGGGGCAGGTTGCCGCGGCAGTGGCGCGGCTGGAACGCGAGCTGGACCTGCGCCTGTTCGTGCGCACCACCCGCAGCCTGCGCCTGACCGGCGAGGGCGCGCTGTACCTGCCGTACGCGCAGGAGGTGCTGGCCACCCTGCGCGAGGGCCAGGCGCGCGTGCAGGGCGAGGACACCGAGCTGCACGGCACCCTGCAGCTGTCGGCGCCCTCGGACCTCGGCCGCAACCTGCTGCTGCCCTGGCTGAGCGCCTTCCGCGCCGCGCACCCGCGGCTGCGCCTCCACCTGCGCCTGTCCGACGAAGTGGCTGATGTGTTCCGCGACCCGGTCGACGTGGCCATCCGCATCGGCCACTTCGACGACGCCAACTACGTCGCCCTGCCCCTGCTGGAAGGCAATCGGCGCGTACTCGCGGCCTCGCCCGGCTACCTGCAGCGGCGCGGTACGCCCACGCGCCTGGACGAACTGCGTGAGCACGACTGCCTGGTCTACCAGCTCAGTGGCCGCGCCTACGATCGCTGGTCGTTCGAGGTCGACGGGCGCCGCAGCGTGATTCCGGTGCGCGGTCCGCTGGTCTGCGATGACGCCGATGTGGTGCGGCGCTGGGCCGTGGCCGGCGAAGGCATCACCTACAAATCCTGGCTGGACCTGCGCGAAGACGTGCTGGCCGGGCGCCTGCAGCTGCTGCTCGACGGCGTCGGCAGCCACATTCCACTGCATCTGGTGTGCCCACACCGCAAGCAGTTCTCGCCGGCGGTGCGGCAGCTGCACGCGCAGCTGCGCCAGCACCTGCAACCTCTGCTGTCTGGCATGCCCGAAGGTCCTGCCGGCCCCCTGTCGCCAGTCCCGGCGCTGGCCGACAATGGCGGCCCCCCGTAAGAGAGAACACTGCCATGCCGTGGATGGGCATCCAGGACCTGTGGACGTTTCTGGTCGCTGTGCTGGTGTTTCTCGCCCTGCCCGGCCCCGGCACCTTCACCCTGCTGACCGCCACCGGCCGTGGCGGCGTGCGTGGCGGCTACACCGCGCTGGCCGGCCTGCTGGTCGGCGACCAGATCCTGATGTGGCTGGCGCTGGCCGGTGTGGCCGCATTGCTGAAGGCCAACCCGCTGGTGTTCCACGCCGTGCAGTACCTGGGTGCGGCCTACCTGGTGTGGGTGGGGATCAGCCTGCTGCGCACGCCGAAGCACGAGGGTGATGACGCCGGCCCGATCCGCATGCAGCCGGGCCGCTACTTCCAGCAGGCGATCCTGGTCAGCCTGCTCAACCCGAAGGCGATCCTGTTCTACATGGCCTTCCTGCCGCTGTTCATCGACCCGAAGGCACACCAGGGCATCGCCACCTTCGCGGCACTGGCCGGCATCATCCTGGTGGTCAGCATCGCCTACTGCTCGATGCTGATCGGCGTGGGCAACCTGGCCCGTCGCCGGTTGATCCAGCATCCACGCGTCAGTGATGCATTGCGCCGCGTGGCCGGCCTGTTCCTGGTGGGCTTCGGCATCCGGTTGGGGCTGAACGGATGATCCGGTGGCTGCTGGTGGTGGGGTTCATCGGTCTGCTGGCCGACACCGCAGCGGCCAGCGCGCAGCACCATCGCTGCCTCACCGGGGGCCGCAACGACGGCATCCACCTGCTGTGGCGCTGGCTGGACGATGGCAGCGCCGACGTGCAGTACGCTGGGCAGCGCGGCCGCCTGCAGGTGCAACAGGTGTCGCAGGAAACGACGGTGCTGGACGAAGACCGCCCATACCAGTTCGACAGCGTCTGGGAAGAACGCATCGGTGGCCGCCTCAATGGGCGCTACTACCTGAGCACCCAGGGCGCGCACGTCTACGGTTTCAGCTACGAGCGCGCCCGCGACGGGCGACGTACCGAGTTCAACGAGGACGTCGAGGCGTGGCACGAGGATGGCTGCCATTGGCCGGGAGGCGTAGCGGCGCGCGTGGTCGATTGAAGCATGCCAACCAAGGTTGGCATCTACCGGTCCTGCATCTCCGCGCGCAGGTGATCGATGAACACCCGCAGCTTGGGCGCCATCTGCTCGCGCGCGGGGTAGTACAGGTGGAACCCGGGGAACGGCGGCTGCCAGTCCTGCAACACACTCTGCAGTCGCCCAGCGGCGATGTCGTCGGCCATCAGCGAAGCGAAGCCTTGGGCCATGCCCAGCCCCGCCAGCACAGCGTGATGGGCGACACCGGCATCGTTGAACACCAGCCGCCCGCTCACTTCCACGTCCAGGTCGTGGCCTTCGCGGCTGAACTCCCAGGGCATCAGCCGGCCATTGGCCAGGCGGTGCACGATGCAGGCGTGGCGCTGCAGGTCATGCGGGGTCTGCGGCACGCCATGGCGTTCGAAATAGGCCGGCGTGGCCACCACCACCTGGCGCTCAGGTGGCCCGACCGGCACCGCGATCATGCCCTGTGCGAGTGATTCGCCGAGGCGGATGCCGGCGTCGAAGCCCTCGGCCACCAGATCGGTCAGCGCCGGGTCGACGCACAGTTCCACCTGCACCTGCGGGTAGCGCGCAAGGAAATCGGGCAGCCGCGGCAGGACCATGCGATCGGCGACGATGCGCGGCAGGGTCACACGCAGCCGCCCGGCAGGCACCGAGCGCGCGCTGTCCAGTTCGGCAAAGGCCTGGTCGATCTGATCCAGGCCGCCGCGCACGCGCTGCAGGAAGCGCGCGCCGTGTTCGGTCAGGCTGACCCGCCGTGTGGTCCGCTGCAGCAGGCGCACGCCCATCCGCGCTTCCAGCGCGCGCACGCTCTGTGACAGCGCCGAGGTCGACACGCCCAGGGCATCGGCGGCGCGGGTAAAGCTGGCGTGCTCGGCCACGTGGACGAAGGCGACCACAGCGGTGAGGGGGACGGAGGCATCCATTGTGAAGCCAGTCTTCAAGGTAAGTCCGGTGGCACGCAGTTTATCCACATGATGACGTGGAGGATGCTGTGCCCCTCGTCACTGCCCATCCAGGCGTGGCGCCTTCCCCAAGGAGATCCGCATGAAGACCCGTACTCTCGGCCGCGCCGGCCCCACCGTGTCCACCCTCGGCCTGGGCTGCATGGGCATGAGCGCCTACTACGGCGGCCGCGGCAGTGACGATGACGGCATTGCCGTCATCCGGCACGCGCTGGACCGGGGCGTGACCCTGCTCGACACCGCCGATGTGTATGGCCCGCACACCAACGAGGTGCTGGTCGGCCGCGCGATTGCCGGCCACCGCAACCAGGTGTTCCTGGCCAGCAAGTTCGGTATCGGCCTGGACCCGACCGACCCGAAGGGGCGGCCGGTCAACGGCCACCCGGACTATGTGCAGGCCGCCTGCGAGGCCAGCCTGCGCCGCCTGGGCGTGGACCACATCGACCTGTACTACCAGCACCGCGTCGACCCGACCGTGCCGATTGAGGACACCGTAGGTGCGATGGCACGCCTGGTGGAACAGGGCAAGGTGCGCTGGCTGGGCCTGTCCGAGGCCTCGGCGGCCACCCTCCGCCGTGCCCATGCGGTCCACCCGATCACGGCGGTGCAGAGCGAGTACTCGCTGTGGTCGCGCGATCCGGAGCAGAACGGAGTGCTGGCCACCACGGCGGAACTGGGCATCGGCTTCGTGCCGTATTCGCCGCTGGGCCGTGGCTTCCTGACCGGCGCCATCCGCAGCCCGGACGACTTCGACGCCGACGATTACCGGCGCACCTCGCCCCGCTTCGAAGGCGAAAACTTCCAGCGCAACCTTGCACTGGTGGACACCGTACAGACGCTGGCCGCCGAGCGCGGCATCGCCGCCTCGCAGCTGGCGCTGGCCTGGGTGCTGTCGCGCGGCGAGCACATCGTGCCGATTCCGGGCACGACGCGGCGGGTACGGCTGGACGAGAACCTCGGTGCGCTGCAGGTGGAACTGGATGCGGCCACGCTGGACGCACTGGATGCGGCCTTCCCGCCGCATGCCGCGGCCGGTGAGCGCTATTCGGTCAGCGGCATGGCTAACATCCAGTCGTAGCAGCGGCCGGGACCATTGCACACCGGTGGCTGCCGCCGGATTGTGCCGATTCCGGCAGCCTGGCCGGGGCGCAGCGCGCGCCCCGCTATGCATGACCCCCGTCAGTGGTAATGCTGCGCTGCGTTCGGTCACACTCGGGAACTTGTCGTTCTTAGTCACCCCTTCCGAGGCCTGCATGTCCCTGTTCCGGCGCAAGTCCCTAGATTCCGTCACCGTCCACGAAGCCGGCAGGCGCCTGATCCCCACGCTCAGCTGGCCGCACCTGATCGCGCTGGGCATCGGCGCCATCGTCGGTACCGGCATCTATACGCTGATCGGCGTGGGTGCCAACCTGGCCGGCCCGGCCGTGCTGATCTCCTTCGCCATCGCCGGTGCGGTCTGCGCCTGTGCGGCGCTGTCCTACGCCGAGCTGTCGACGATGATGCCGGCCGCCGGCAGTGCCTACACCTACAGCTACAGCGCGCTGGGCGAGGTGTTTGCCTGGGTGGTGGGCTGGAGCCTGATCCTGGAGTACTCGCTGGTGGTGAGTACGGTGGCGGTGGGCTGGTCCGGCTACTTCGTCGGCTTCCTCGAATGGGTCCATACCCAGTTCGGCTGGAACGTGCACCTGCCGGCCTGGCTGGCGGCCGGCCCGCATGTGGAAGGCGGCATGATCAATCTGCCGGCGATCATCATCACCTGGCTGGTGGCCGGCATGCTGATGGCCGGCACCAAGGAGAGCGCGACGCTCAACGCCATCCTGGTGGTGTTCAAGCTGATCGCGCTGGCCATCTTCGTGGCCGTGGCCCTGCCTGCGTTCGACAGCGCCAACCTGCAGCCGTTCATGCCCTACGGTTTCGCCAAGTCGATGGGCCCTGATGGCGTCGAGCACGGCGTGATGGCGGCAGCGGCCATCATCTTCTTCGCCTTCTACGGCTTCGATGCGATCTCCACCGCCGCCGAGGAAACCAAGAACCCGGGCCGCGACCTGTCGATCGGCATCATCGGTTCGATGATCGGCTGCACCATCGTCTACGTGCTGGTGGCGCTGGCCGCCGTGGGTGCGATGAGCTACGCGGTGTTCGGCCACAGCGCCGAGCCGCTGGCCCTGATCATGCGCCAGCTGGGCCATCCGACCGCGGCGATGGTGATCGGCGTGATTGCGATCATCGCCCTGCCGACCGTGCTGTTGGCCTTCCTGTACGGCCAGAGCCGCATCTTCTTCGTGATGAGCCGCGATGGCCTGCTGCCGCGTCGCCTGTCCAAGGTGAACGCACGTACCGGCACGCCGGTGGCGACCACGCTGTTCACTGCGGTGGTGGTGTCGGCGCTGGCCGGTGTCGCCCGCCTGGACGAGATCGCCGCACTGGCCAACGCCGGTACCCTGGCCGCGTTCACTGCGGTAGGCATCTGCCTGGTGGTGCTGCGCCTGCGCGAGCCCAACCGCGAACGCACGTTCCGTACGCCGCTGGCCTTCGTGGTCGGCCCGCTGGCCGCGCTGGGCTGCATCTACCTGTTCATCAGCCTGCCGCATACCACCCAGCTGTACTTCCTGCTGTGGAACGTGGCCGGCCTGGTGCTGTACTTCCTGTACAGCCGTCGCCATGCGTTGATCGCGAAATAAGGGCGCCGCCGGGCATGGCCCGGCGCCCCTCTGTAGAGTCGAGCACCACTCGACTCTACGGAGCAGCGGCGTACTCCTGCGCCTGGCGCATCACCCGCAGCAGGTTGCCGCCCCAGATGCCGGCAATCTGCTTCTCGGTATAGCCCTTGCGCAGCAGCCACGCGGTGATCTTCGGCAGCTGGCTGACATCGGGCAGGTCACTCAGGCCACCGCCGCCATCCCAGTCCAGGCCAATGCCCACGTGCTCGGGGCCGACCACCTTGAGGATGTGCTCGAAGTGGGCGAAGAAATCGTCCAGGCTGGCATGGCGCACTGGATGCTCGTGGTCCAGCGCCTGCTCGGCCTTCAGCAGGGCAACGCCCTGCTCGATGCCCATGCCTTCCCAGCCACCCAGCTGTTTGCTCAGCGCTTCCTCGGCCTGCTTGCGCTCGGGCGTCTTTGCGGTGTCGATCAGGTAACCGCCATAGGCATTCACCTGGATCACGCCGCCGGCCTTGGCCAGCTTGCGCAGGCGCGCGTCGTCGAGATTGCGCGGGTGGTCGTAGACCGCCTTGGCCGAGCTGTGCGACAGCACGAACGGTACCGGCATCATTGCCAGCAGGTCATCGAACACCGCGTCCGACGCATGTGACTGGTCGATCACGATGCCCAGCTTCACCGCCTGCCGCACCAGCTCCTTGCCGGCCGGGCTAAGTCCTTTCCATTCCGCGCCCTTGGGGTCGGTGGCCGAATCGGCGAACTCGTTGTTGGCGAAATGCACGGTGCTGAGCAGGCGCAGGCCGGCGCGGTGGTAGAACGAGAGCAGGCTGGAATCGGCAACCAGCGGGCTGGCATTTTCCATGCTGATGTAGACCACGCGCTTGCCGGCAGCCTTGATCCGCGCCGCGTCATCGGCGGTCAATGCCAGCGCGAAACGCTCGGGATTGGCGGCCAGCATTTCGCGGATCTCCAGCAGCCGCTGCAGGCCGTGGTCACGCTCGGCCAGATGGGCGGCGGCGGTGCGGTCGCCCTGGTCGGTGTAGATCGCCCAGAAACCGCCGTCCAGCGCGCCTTCGACCATGCGCGGGTAGTCCACCTGCGAGAGCGCGTTGCGGTCGTGGCGCTGCTCGATGTCGAAGCCGCTGCGGCCGAAATTGGCCGGCGTATCCAGATGGCTGTCGAGGGTGACCAGGCGCTGCTGCAGGGCCTTGGCGCGGGCCAGTTCCTGTGCGCTGAACTCGATGGCATGAGCCGACAGCGGCGCGCAGAGCGCCAGGGCAAGCACGACGGACAGGTGGCGCAACGATGGCATGGGCTCTCACCGGCAATGGGAAGAGCCCGACCATAGCGCTGCGGCCGCGCATTGGGTAGCGCCGGGCCACGCCCGGCGGATCTTGAGGCTGTCAGGCAGATCAGCCGAGCATGGGCTCGGCTCTACAGCGTCCCGCGGTCAATCCACCACGCGGCAGAACACAGCCTTCAGGTAGCGCGATTCCTGCACGTGGGCCATGAACGGATGGTCCGGACCCGCACCAGCGACCTTCAGGATCTGGATCGTGCGGCCAGAGAAGTAGGCCGCGCGGCGCAGCATGTCGAGGAACTGGTCCTCGGCCACCAGGCCGGTGCACGAGAACGTGGCGAACAGGCCGCCCGGCTTCACCACGCCCAGCGCCAGCTTGTTCATGTCCAGGTACTTCTTCAGCGCGGTGATGACCTGGTCGCGGTCGCGGGTCATCTTCGCCGGGTCCAGGATCACCACGTCGTACTGCTCGCCGCGGTTGGCGGCATCGCGCAGCCACGGGAAGATGTCGGACTGGACGAACTTCGGGCGCACGTTGTTCAGGCGCGAATTGCCCTTGGCGATCTGGATGACGTCTTCATCGATGTCGATGCCGACCACTTCCGAAGCGCCACGCGCCGCCGCATACACGGCGAAACCGCCGGTGTTGCAGCACAGGTCCAGCACGCTCTTGCCTTCCACCTGCTGGCTCAGCCATTCGCGGTTCTCGCGCTGGTCGGCAAAGAAACCGGTCTTGTGCGCACCGGCCGGGTCGGCGCGGAACTTGATGCCGTACTCGGTGATCACCGACGCTTCGGTGGTGGTGTTGCCGTGGAAGTCGAAACTTTCCTGCTTCTGCACGTGCTCGTCGGCGAAGCTGTGGAAGCGGCAACCCGGGAACTGCTCGCGCAGGGCGTCGTAGATCCACTCGCGATGGCGGAACATGCCGGCGGCGAAGAACTCGACCACCACCAGATCGCCATAGCGATCGACCACCAGGCCGGACAGGCCGTCGCCTTCGCTGTGCACCACGCGCCAGGCATCGGAGACCGCATCGAGCTTGAGCACCTCACGGCGCAGCGACACCGCCTGGGCGATCTTGCGCGAGAACCAGCCGGCATCGACCGGCACGTTCTGATCGGTTTCGAGGATGCGCACGGCGATGCGCGAGTGCCCGTTGTAGAACCCGCGGCCAATGAACTCACCATCGATGCCGACCACGTCGACGATGGAACCGGGCTTGGGCCGGACGGTCGGCTTCTCGACCAGTTTCTGGAAGATCCACGGGTGGCTGGAACGCCACGCATTCTTGAGGCGGACAATCGGAAGGGGGGTATTCATCCACCTATTGTAAACCGGGCGCCGGGGTCAGATTCCCGTAGGGGCTCTGCCCCCGGCCGGTATGCCAACCAAGGTTGGCATCTACCAGAGCGGGGGTGCGGAGCCCGGTTGGGGACTCGACCCCAGTGCAGGGGCATTTGACGGCGGCCCGGCCAGGCCGCAGAATCGGCGTCAGAAGGGGAGTAGCTCCCAGACGTTGTCGCCGTCATTTCGAGCCCGCAGGCTCCGGTGCAACGGCAGTTCCAGCCGACTGGAACTGCGAGCGAGACCTTCGCCGTACTGGCGAAGCTCTGTCCCTGGATCCCCCTCCCGATCCTCCGTTGCAGATCCTCGCCGTCCGGCCTGGCATTCATCTTTCCAACGGACATTCCCAATGCAGACGATCGGTAACGTGTGGTTGTGGGGCGGCTTCGCAGCGGTGGTGGTCATCGCCCTGCTGGTCGACCTCGTGTTGATGCGCCATGGTGGACCGCACAAGGTCACCTTCAAGGAGGCCCTGTGGTGGTCCATCGGCTGGGTTGCGCTGGCCCTGCTGTTCAATGCGGGCCTCTGGTACTACCTGAATGAGACTGCCGGCCAGGTAGTGGCCAACAAGGTCGGCCTCGAGTTCCTGACCGGCTACCTGGTCGAAAAGGCGCTGGCGGTCGACAACATCTTTGTCTTCCTGATGATCATGAGCTACTTCGCGGTGCCGGAGGAACAGCGCCAGAAGGTGCTGATCATCGGCATCCTGGGCGCGATCGTGCTGCGTACGATCATGATCTTCGCCGGTAGTGTGCTGATCAGCCAGTTCCATTGGCTGCTCTACGTGTTCGGTGCCTTCCTGCTGTTCACCGGCTGGAAGATGTGGTTCGCCGCCGGCCAGGAGCCCGACCTGGAGACCAACCCGGCCCTGCGCTGGATGCGCAAGCACCTGCGCCTGCTGCCGGACTACGCGGGCAACGCGCTGAGCGTGAAGCGTGATGGCGTGCGCTGGTTCACCCCGCTGTTCGCGGTGCTGATCCTGATCGCGGTCACCGACGTGATCTTCGCGGTGGACAGCATCCCGGCGATCTTCGCGATCACCACCGACCCGTTCATCGTGCTCACCTCCAACGTGTTCGCGGTGCTGGGCCTGCGTGCGATGTTCTTCCTGCTGGCCGGCATGGCCGACCGCTTCCACCTGCTGCCGTATGGCCTGGCACTGGTGCTGGGCTTCATCGGCATCAAGATGATGATCATCGACCTGTTCAAGATCCCGACCCCGGTGTCGCTGGGCGTGGTGGCGGTGATCATCGCCGCCACCGTGGTGCTGAGCCTGAAGTACCCGCCGAAGGAAGGCGAAGGCCAGGCCTGAGCCCGACCCGCTGGATGGCGCGGCCGGTGGGATTGTCCCGCCGGCCGTTTCCACTCTCCCGCCGCGGTGGCCTTGGTTTCGCGCCAACCACCGCCATTGCTGAGGTATGAACAACAACGCGCCCCTGCCCGCTGGCGACGTGCCGGCCCCCCGCAATGACCGCTCGCGCATCCTGCGGGCGTTCAATGCCAGCCTGGCCGCCGTGCTGGTGCTGGTGGCCGTGTTCGCGCTGCAGGGCACGTTCGACTGGCGACCGTGGGCGGTCGCGCCGCTGGAAGCCAAGGGCCTGCTTGGCCTGATCGGCGGCCCGATGCTGCATGCCTCGGTCGAGCACATCGTCGCCAACAGCATTGCGATCCTGATCCTCGGCACGCTGGCCGGCAGCGTCTACCCGAAAGCCACCGTTCGCGCGCTGCCCCTGCTGTGGCTGGGCTCGGGCATCGGCGCGTGGATGCTTGGCAATCCGGGCAGCGTGCACCTGGGCGCCAGTGGCGTGACCCATGGCCTGATGTTCCTGCTGGCCAGCCTGGGCCTGCTGCGCCGCGATCGCGCGGCGATTGCCACCGGCCTGATCGGCATGCTGTTCTACGGCGGCATGCTGATGACCATCCTGCCGCACGCCGACGGCGTGTCCTGGCAGTCGCACATGGGCGGCGCCTTCGCCGGCATCATCGCCGCGCTGCTGTTCCGCAATGCCGACCCGCTACCGCCGCGCCCGCGCTACAGCTGGGAAGACGAGGAAGAAGACATCGAACCGCTGCCCGACGACGAGCTGGAGCCGCCGTCACCGCAGCGCGTGCCGGTGCTGTGGCAGCCGCGCGAAGGCCAGGACTACGTGGTGATCCCGTTCCGCCGGCCGGACGAGCCGCGCAGCTAGGTGACGGTAGTGCCGGCCGCTGGCCGGCAACCTCATGACCCAGTAGTGGCCGACCTTGGTCGGCGCGGTTGTTGTGTGCCAACCAAGGTTGGCATCTACCAGAGCCCGTCAGTTCGCCGCATTCCCGGCCGCACCCATCCCATCCACCGCCTGCCGGCCCAGTGCCGGGTCATCGGTGAAGAACGCATCGATGCCGGTCGCCAGGTAGGCACGCATTTCGGCGATCGATCCCTCTGCATTGCGCGCGTTGTCGGCACCCTTGCGCAGGTTGCTGGCCTGGAAGTGGTTCTCCGGGCGGAAGGTGTACGGAATCACCATCAGGCCCACCGCATGCGCATCGCGCACCAGCGTGGTCGGCGTGCCCAGTGCGCCCTTGTCATCCAGCGGAATGATCGAGCGCAGCTCCGGGCCGATGCTGTCGGCGTAGCTGGCGATATCCTTCAATCCGGCCGGCGTCATCATCTGCGCGTAGGTCAGCGTGCCACCGGCCTTGGCGATGTCGGCCGGCTGGGTGTCGCCCTTCCACAGCAGCTGCAGCAGGCGGATGTTGCTGCCACGCGGGATCTTGCCGCGCAGGTAACGCAGGTTGGCGGTCTCGAACGACTGGATGGTGACCGGGCCGACGTTGGTATAGGCGTTGCCGCGCAGCGCGGCCAGCAGCTTGTCTTCCATCGGCAGGCCGATCGACTGGAAGTAGGTCGGGTGCTTGATCTCCGGCACCAGGCCGATGCCGCGGTTGGCGCGGCCGGCCTGCTGGACCAGGAAGGCCAGGATCTCGTCCAGGCTGGCGATGCGGAACTGGCCGTCGTAGGCGGTGCTGCGCAGCTCCGGCAGGCGCTCGCGCGCGTACAGGGTCTTCAGCTCGGCCAGGGTGAAGTCTTCGGTGAACCAGCCGTCGACCTTCTGCCCGTCGATGACCTTGCTGGTGCGGCGGCTGGCGAACTCCGGATGCGAGGCGACGTCGGTGGTGCCACCGATCTCGTTCTCGTGGCGGGCCACCATCACCCCGTCCTTCGTCATCACCAGGTCCGGTTCGATGTAGTCGGCGCCATCGGCGATCGCCTGGGCGTAGGCCGCCAGGGTGTGCTCCGGCAACAGCGCGCTTGCGCCGCGATGGCCGTAGACCGACACCTTGTGCGCGGCCGGGGTGGAGGATTCAGCACTCATGGCCACCGATGGTGCCACGGCCAGCGACAACAGCAACGCACAACCCCACGACTTCACTGCGACTTCCCCAAGCGGTATGTGATGGGCGTCAGTATGCGGCGGCAATGTGACAGGTGGGGGACCTGGGATCGGATCCCCGAAGGGGCTCCGATCCCGCGTCTTCAATCGACCAAGGCGTCATGGAAATCGCGTTCGTGAACGATCATGATCCGCAGTTCTTCCTTGCGCAGTTCCACTGCGCGTTCCACCTTGCGGCCGTAGCAGGCGTAGCTCCAGCAAGGGTTTCCCTCAGCGCCAATCACCAGGTAGTCAACCTTTTTCGAAGGTGCACTGTGCACCCGCCCTCCTCGCGCCGTTACCAGCGCCTGGATATCGGCACGCGACCCTCGGGACGATGCACCCGTAAAGCAGAATCCCCTCTCCTCGAAATGGATCTCGGGAGCCACCGCACAAAGCCCGACCAGACTACCGGCGATCTGCAACGACGGATCGGTCAAGGTGCGGTCATCGCCGAGGACGACGAACTCGCTGAAGAACTGGCGAAGCAGATCTTGTTCCTGCGCATCCACCACACCATCAGCCAGTACCTTGGCTACGAGGTGTCCGATTTCGTCGTACGGCCAGCATCCCTGTAGATGGGAATGCTCATCCATCCAGTCCGAAAGACCACGCAGCTCGGCCTCTGAAATCTGGCCATCAGCGATTATTCCGCCCAGTACGGCATGAAGTCGCTGGAGATCTGCTGTGGTGGCATTGACCCGATCACTTGAGCACATCCGGTCGATCAACCATCGCAGATCCTCCGCCGCATCTTCATCCATGCGACCTTCGCCAAGTGAGCGCTCGAGCACAGGCATCAGTTCAGTGAACGGATGCTGCTGGCGCTGATGCAAATGATCTTGGATCCAGTGCGCCAAGAAGCGACGCTCATCGGCGTTGATCTCTCTGTCAATGGAGATCCCTTCGATGATGCCCGCCAGTGAGTTCAACGCACGAGTGAGCTGCGCCGGGCTTGTGAAGTGAACGTAGGAAACATGGTCCGGATGCATCCGCAATTCCTTTGCCTGAATTTCCTGCACGCTAGCTCGGTCGGCGCCGGTACTCAAGACGTACCGGACAAGACTCCGGAGTATTGGAGCTGATCACGTTATTTCACGGGGTCAGAGGCCCTTCGCGGATCTTACCCCGAGTTGCTGAGACCTAAAGCAGCCGAGCATGGGCTCGGCTCTACAGTTACTTGCCGATGCAGAAACTGGAGAAGATCCTTCCAAGCAGGTCATCGGCACTCATCTGCCCGGTGATCTCGCCCAGCGCGTCATGCGCCAGCCGTAGTTCCTCAGCAGCCAGTTCCAGGTGCTCATGCGCCAGCTCGCCATCGGCGCGCTGCGCGTGTTCCTGCGCACGCTCGATTGCATCCACATGCCGCGTGCGCGCCGAGAACTCGCCATCCACCTGCTCCCCTGCCCCGGCCGATGCGATCGAACGCAGGCGCGCGTGCAGATCCTCCAGGCCGGCACCGGTCGCAGCGGAGACGAACACGCGGTCCGGATCGTCCAGCGCCGGCAGCACATCGAGCAGATCCGATTTGTTGTGGATGTAGACCTTGTGCGGCACCGCTGCCACGGCCTCGCCCAGCGCGGCTTCACCCGCCGCCGGATCGCGCGCATCCAGCACGATCAGGGCCAGGTCGGTGCGCTCGATCTCCACATGGGCGCGGCGCATGCCTTCGCGTTCGATGGCGTCACCGCCGTCGCGCAGGCCGGCGGTGTCGACCAGGGTCAGTTCCAGGCCATCCAGGCGGATGGTCTCGCGCAGGGTGTCGCGGGTGGTGCCGGCGATGTCGGTAACGATGGCGCGTTCGCTGCCGGCCAGTGCGTTCAGCAGTGAGCTCTTGCCGGCATTCGGCGGACCGATCAGCACGGCATGCAGGCCATCGCGCAGGCGGCGGCCACGTTCGGCGTCGCGGCGCAGCAGGGCCAGGTCGCTGCGCGCCTGTTCCAGGCCACGCCGCACCTGCGCGCCGCCGAGGGTATCCAGCGGTTCGTCGGCGAAGTCGATGGCCGCTTCCACATGGATGCGCAGCAGCACCAGCTGCTCGACCACGGCGTCGATGCGGCGCGAGAACACGCCGTCCAGCGAGCGACGTGCCGCGCGCGCCGCGCGGTTGTCGCCGGCCGCGATCAGGTCGGCGATGGCTTCGGCCTGGGCCAGGTCGAGCTTGCCGTTGAGGAACGCGCGTTCGCTGAACTCGCCCGGCCGCGCCTGGCGCGCACCGAGCGCGATGCAGCGCGCGACCAGTTGCTGCAGCAGGACCGGACTGCCGTGGCCCTGCAGTTCCACCACCTCTTCGCCGGTGAAGCTGTTCGGTGCCGGGAACCACAGCACGATGCCATCGTCGATGACCTCGCCATCGGCGTCGCGCAGGCGTGCGTAGTGCGCATGGCGCGGGCGCAGTGCAGGCGCACCCAACGCGTTGGCGATGGCCGCTGCGCGCGGACCGGACAGGCGCAGCAGGCCGACACCGCCCGCGCCGGGGGCACTGGCGATGGCCACGATGGTATCGGCGCGGATTGCATCATTCATGGCTCAGAGTTTCTCCAGCTGCGCCCGTGCCTGCGCGGCACCACTGCCCTGCGGCTGCAGCGCCAGGTAGGTGGTGTAGGCCTGCTTCGCCTTCGCCTTGTCGCCTGCGTTGAAGTAGGCATCGCCCAGGTTGAGATAGGCCACGGCGCGCGAGGGGTCGATCTTCAGTGTGTTCTCCAGCCAGCGCGCCGCTTCGGCATAGCGCTGCTGGCGGTAGTAGACGAAGCCGAGGTTGTTGGCGGCCTGGGCGAAGTCCGGACGCAGCTTCAGTGCCTCGGTGAACTGGGCTACCGCTTCGTCGTACTGCTTCTCGCGGTACAGCTGCAGGCCGCGGTCATTGGCCTGCTGCGCGCGCTGGCGGTCGGAGGCCGGGCCGGCGGTGGGCACCACCAGCTTGGCCTTGCCGCCCTGCAGGTCGGCCACCGTCACCGGCGCCTGGCTGCCCTTGGCTTCGCTGGCGGCTTCAACCTTGTTGTTCAGTGCGATTGCATCGGCGGTCAGCTGGCGCGTATCGGCGTTGAGGAATTCCTGGCTGTCGGGCACCTGGAACACGAACTCGCCGCCCTGCGAACCCGGCAGGCTGCCGAAGGCCGGGGTCTGGTGCGAAACGGCTGAGACGGCCGGCGCCACGTAGGCGGCCAGTTCGGTACCGGTGATCAGGCCATCGCCGTTGAGATCGCCCTTGCCAGCCAGCGCCTGCAACAGCACCCAGGTGAACACCGAGTGGCCGTTCGGGCCGGCATCGGCCACCTGCTGGTCGGCGCCGCCGGCGGTCAGCATCTGCCGTGCGCTGCGACGAGCGTTCTCGCGCAGGAACGACGACGACGAAGGGCCACCACGGGTCAGGCCCAGGCCGCTGTAGCAGGCATCCATCACGAACATCACGTGCTTGGCCTGCATGCTCTCGGCAATGTTCTGGATGTCGGTCATTGCGATGGCGTCGGTGGCGAACTCCTTCGGGTCCGAATCGACCGGAATGATGTAGCCCAGGTCACGCCCGGAGGCGAGTTGGCGGGTGGCGCCGTGGCCGGCAAAGAACACGAACACGCGGTCGTTCTTTCCGGTGCGGTCATCGGCCAGGCGGTCGTGGAAGGCGGCCAGGATGTTGTTGCGCGTGGCCTGCTCGTTCTTCAGTACGATCACCTGCGAAGACGGGAAGCCGAACTGCCCGGTCAGGGTATCGGCCACCGCCTGCGCATCGTGGCTGGCGTATTCCAGCTTTGGCCACTTGGCGTAGTTGTCGATGCCGACCACGATCGCCCACGACTTCTCGTAGCCGGTGGTGACGGTGGCGGGGCTGGTGTCACCCTTGCGCGCGCGGGCGACGGTGAAGTCGCGGCCATTCCACCCGGCGAACTGGTAGCCATCAGCGATCAGCCGGTCGAGGATCTGCGGCAACGCCTTCACCGCACGGTCGTGGATGTCATGGAACAGGATGATGCCGCGCTGTTCCTTGTTCACCTGGTCGAGCACGCGCTGCACGATCGATTCCGGCACTGGGTCGGCCCAGTCCATCGAATCGATGTTCCACATGATCGACTTCAACCCGGCTTCGTTGAGCAGCTGCAGGCCTTCGGCATTACGCGCGCCATAGGGGAAGCGGAACAGCGGCGCGCGCTTGCTGTCGACATCCTTCAGCAGCGTGTCGGTGTCCAGCACCTGCTGGCGCAGCGCATCGCCGGTGGTACGCGACAGCTGCGCATGGGTCAGGCTGTGGTTGCCGACGGCGTAGCCCTCTTCCATCAGGTTGCGGCTGATCTTCGCCATCGGCCCGAGGCTGACCTTGCCGTCGGTCTCGACCTTGCCGAGGTTGCGGCCGACCTCGAAGAACACGGCCGGTACGTCGTAGCGCTTGAGGATGGCCACCACTTCATCGGTATAGGCCTTGTGCGGGCCATCGTCGAAGGTCAGCACCACCGTCTTCGGCGGCAGGTCGCGGCCGAAGATCTCGCGGTCGCTGTCCTTCATCGACATCGGGTACGGCTCGATCACCCCGTAGTCGCGCAGGATCGCTTCGCGGCTGTAGTCCTTGTGCAGGTGCGCGATGTAGTCGTCCCACTTCTCGCGCTTCAGTTCGATGGCACGGGTGCGCTCGAAGCGGCTGAAGATGCGGGTCAGTTCCTGGTTGTAGTTGCGCTCGATCTCGTCCAGCGCCTCCAGGTCTTCGCCGATGCGCTGGTGCAGCTTCACTGCCGGCAGCGACGAATCGGCGCCGACGCGCTCATGCAGATCGCGCAGCACTTCTCGGAAGGCCAAGCGGTCGGCGTCGAACAGCTCCGGCGCCGACTCGATGTAGTCCAGCACGGTGCCGAGGGTGGCGAAGCGCTGCGGGCTGCTACCACGCAGCAGCGTGTCGAACTGCGCGGCAATGGCGCTGCGCTGTTCCAGGCCGTCGTGGAACAGCTGCTGGCCGATGCGGGTGGAGGTGCTGCGATCGGCCGCGGTCTGCTGTTCCTCATCGGCCAGCAGCACGACGATCCGGCGATAGCCATCGAGCTGCTTCTGCAGCGCGGCCAGCACCGGCGCCGCGGCCGGATCGGCGGCGGCCGCGGCCTGCGCGCTGGGCTGGGTGACGGTGGTCGCCGGTGCCTTCGCATCCTTATCGCCACAACCGGCAACGACCAGGGTCAACAACAGCGAGGGCAGGAACAGGCGGAACGACGACGCACGCGGCATGGCGGACTCGATGGATGCAGGATCGGTGTGCCGGCGATTCTAACGCCGGATGCGAAAAGCCCGCCTTGCGGCGGGCTTCTGCTGGGGTCAGCCGGCCAGCGGCCGGCTCTACCGATTACTTCTTTTTGACCGGGGCCGGCGCGGTGGTGGCCGGGACCGGCTCGCCGCCATGGCGCTTGGTCATCCACCACTGCTGCAGCAGGCCCAGGCCGCCGTTGACCACCCAGTACAGGACCAGGCCGGACGGCATGAAGGCCATCATGACGCCGAACACCAGCGGCATGAACTGCATCATCTTCTGCTGCATCGGGTCCATGCCCGGTGCCGGGGTCAGCTTCTGGGTGAACCACATCACCGCCACGTTGATCACCGGCAGGATGAAGTACGGGTCGCGTGCGGTCAGGTCCTGGATCCAGCCGAACCAGGGCGCCTGGCGCAGTTCGACCGATTCCACCAGCACCCAGTACAGGGCGAAGAAGATCGGCATCTGGATGAGAATCGGCAGGCAGCCGCCCATCGGATTGATCTTTTCCTTCTTGTACAGCTCCATCATCGCGGTCTGGAACTTCTGGCGGTCATCGCCATAGCGTTCCTTCAGCTGCGCGATGCGCGGCTGGAAGCGACGCATCTTCGCACCGCTCTTGTACTGGGTCGCCGACAGCGGGTACAGCACCAGCTTCAGCAGCACCACCAGGCCGACGATCGCCCAGCCCCAGTTGCCCACCAGCTTGTGCACCTGGTTCAACACCCAGAACAGGCCCTGGCCGATCACCGCCATCATCGAGAAGCGGCTGTAGTCGACCACGCGGTCCAGGCCCGGCACATCTTCCTTGGCGATCAGGTTGACCAGCTTCGGGCCGACCCACAGGCGGGCTTCGGTGCTCGTGGACTGGCCCGGTGCCACGGTGAAGGCCGGGCCACGCGCTTCGATCAGGTCACGACCGGCCACCTGCGACAGCACGTAGTGTGCGGTCTGGTCCTTCTGCGGGATCCAGGCAGTGAAGAAGTGGTGCTGCAGCATCGCCAGCCAGCCGCCGGTGATGTTCTGGTTCAGCGTGCCGTCTTCCAGGTAGTCCTTGAACGCACGACGCTGGTACTTCTTGTCGTTGTCGTACCAGGTGGCACCGTTGAAGCTGAAGGAATCCGGGTTGGTCATGCTCCGCGACAGGATGGTCGGGGTGCGGTCCAGGGTGCGGTAGACGTAGCCGTTCCAGGGAGCGGCACCAGTGTTGCTGACTTCGTCCTTGAAGCGCACGGCGTACTCGTTACGCGAGACGGTCAGGGTGCGCTTGATGGTCACGCCGTTGTCGGCGGTCCACACAAACGGGATCTGCAGCTCATTCTGGCCCTTGGCCAGCACGAAGTCCTTGGTGTCACCCACCAGCTTGAAGCCGTCAGCGCCGGGGACCGGGGTGTTCTTGTCTTCGCTGGCCCAGCCACTGATCGCGCTGTACGGATGCGCGGGGTCTTCGGTCAGCAGGCGGACCGGCGGGCTGCCTTCGTCCTTGGTCTGCGGGAACTGCAGCAGCTCGGCGTCGAGCACGCGGCCGCCATCGAGCACCAGGCGCAGGACGTCGGTGGTGACGGTCACGCGCTGGCTGGCGGGGGTGGCGCTGGCCTGCGCCTGCACGGCGGCCTGGCCGGGCGCACCCGGAACCTGGGCGCTGGGGATGGCGCCCGGGGTTGCGCCCGGAACGCTCTGTGCAGCGGCCGGGGCCGACGTGGTCGTCGGTGCCGGGGTCGGAGCAGCCTTTTCACGGCTCCACTCCATCCACAGCAGCACGGCCACCATCAGCCAGGCAAAAATGAGGAATACGCGGGTCTGGTTCATCAGCGGACAGGCTCGGCGGGGCCGGGACGCGATGCCGGCTCGGTCAAAGAAGGAGTTGCGATGCCATCAGGCGGCGGCATTGTGCCGTCCACGCCCGGCGTGGGCAATGCACGCAGGCGACGCAGCAGGCGCAGGAAGGCCTGGCGGATCTCGTCGTTGCTGGCGGAACGCGCAGCACTACGAGCCACGACGACAAAGTCGCCTGGCTGGATGTCGGTACGTGTCTGACGCAGGATGTCGCGCAGGACGCGCTTGATCCGGTTACGCCCGACGGCGTTCGGATCAACCTTGCGGGAAACCGCCAGACCCAGCCTGGCCGGCCGGTCAGCCGGCAGCCAGTGCAGGGTCATCAGCGGATCGGACACACGGCGGGCGCCGTTGAAGACCGTTGAGTATTCGGCACGCGTGCGAACCCGCGCAGAGCGAGGGAATCGCTTGCGCGGGTCTGCAGTATTCACTGTCGAAGGGATTGCGTCTGCCGCGATGTGCGGCATGGCAATCAGGCGCTCAGGACTTTGCGGCCCTTGGCGCGGCGACGCGACAGGATCTTGCGGCCGTCAGCGGTCTTCATACGGGCACGGAAGCCGTGGTCGCGCTTACGCTTGAGGTTGCTGGGCTGGTAGGTGCGCTTCGTGGCCATTGGGGGCCTCTCGTATGAATGGGACGGAAAGAACCGGAAATTCTAGAGAGGTACCCCGCCCCAAGTCAACCCCTGGCAGCTACGCGAATTCACTGGGCTGTGCAATAGCTGTGGATGTTTTTGTGAATAAGTAGGGGACAAGCATTCCGAAGGCGGGCGCTCGGTGGTAGTCTGAGCCATCCATTTCCCCCCTTTCCGGCCTGTGTTTGGGCGCCTTGTCGCGTCCATGCCCCGGCCACCGGACGATTATTGCTGATGGATGCTTGGTCCCGTAGTCTCGAGCGCCTCGAAGCGGAGTTCCCGCCGGAAGACGTTCATACCTGGTTGAAGCCGCTGCAGGCCGATCTGCGCGTGGACAGCCTGGTGCTGTATGCACCGAATGCCTTCATCGTCGACCAGGTCCGCGAGCTGTATCTGGCCCGGATCCGCGAACTGCTGGCGCATTTCGCCGGCTTCAGCGACGTTTTTCTTGAAATCGGCTCGCGCCCGCGCCCTGTGGAGGCGCAGAACGCGCCGGTTTCCGCGTCATCGGCGCATGTGTCCAGCGAACCGCAGGTGCCCTTCGCCGGCAACCTGGACAATCACTACACGTTCGCCAACTTCGTGGAAGGCCGCAGCAACCAGCTGGGCCTGGCCGCCGCCTTCCAGGCAGCGCAGAAGCCGGGCGACCGCGCGCACAATCCGCTGCTGCTGTACGGAGGCACCGGCCTGGGCAAGACCCACCTGATGTTCGCTGCCGGCAACGCCATGCGCCAGGCCAATCCGGGCGCGAAGGTGCTGTACCTGCGTTCTGAACAGTTCTTCAGCGCGATGATCCGGGCCCTGCAGGAAAAGACCATGGATCAGTTCAAGCGCCAGTTCCAGCAGGTCGACGCGCTGCTGATCGATGACATCCAGTTCTTCGCCGGCAAGGACCGCACCCAGGAAGAGTTCTTCCACACCTTCAACGCGTTGTTCGATGGCAAGCAGCAGATCATCCTGACCTGTGACCGCTATCCGCGCGAAGTCGAGGGCCTGGAAGCGCGCCTGAAGTCGCGGCTTGCCTGGGGCCTGTCGGTCGCGATCGAACCGCCGGACTTCGAGACCCGCGCCGCGATCGTGCTGGCCAAGGCACGCGAACGCGGTGCCGAGATTCCCGATGATGTTGCGTTCCTGATCGCCAAGAAGATGCGCTCCAACGTGCGCGACCTCGAGGGTGCGCTGAATACCCTGACCGCCCGCGCCAATTTCACCGGCCGCGCGATCACCACCGAATTCGCCCAGGAAACCCTGCGCGACCTGCTGCGCGCCCAGCAGCAGGCGATCAGCATTCCCAACATCCAGAAAACCGTGGCCGACTACTACGGGCTGCAGATCAAGGATCTGCTGTCGAAGCGTCGGACCCGTTCGCTGGCCCGGCCCCGCCAGGTCGCCATGGCCCTGACCAAGGAACTGACCGAGCACAGCCTGCCCGAGATCGGCGACGCCTTTGCCGGTCGCGATCACACCACGGTGCTGCATGCCTGCCGCCAGATCCGGACCCTGATGGAAACCGACGGCAAGCTCCGCGAGGACTGGGACAAGCTGATCCGGAAGCTGAGCGAATGATGCACGGATGCCGATGAGGCGTCATCGCACAAAACGGTGCAGAATCCGGTAGCAAGCGCGGGACACGTTGTGGATAAAAATGGCGTTTGAAATCGCTCCGAATTTATCCACAGCTTTCCCCACCCCTTGGGGGTCGGTAATACAGAGAGTTTCGAGGTCTGAAATTCTTTTATTTACAAAGACTTAGCGTTGTTTTCCAGCGATTCTGTCTCTACCAGCACCACCAAGCTTTTGATTTATTCCACATTTTTTAAAGCATAGGGGCACGGAACCACATGCGTTTCACACTGCAGCGCGAAGCCTTTCTCAAGCCGTTGGCACAGGTCGTCAACGTGGTCGAACGCCGCCAGACCCTTCCGGTTCTGGCCAATTTCCTGGTCCAGGTGCAGAACGGCCAGCTGTCGCTGACCGGTACCGACCTGGAAGTGGAGATGGTGTCGCGGATCGCGGTTGAAGACGCCCAGGACGGCGAAACCACCATTCCCGCCCGCAAGCTGTTCGAGATCATCCGCGCCCTGCCCGACGGCAGCCGGATTACCGTCTCGCAGACCGGTGACAAGATCACCGTGCAGGCCGGTCGCAGCCGCTTCACCCTGGCCACCCTGCCGTCCAATGACTTCCCGTCGGTGGACGAAGTGGAAGCCACCGAGCGCGTGGCCATCGGCGAAGCGACCCTGAAGGAGCTGATCGAGCGCACCGCGTTCGCGATGGCCCAGCAGGACGTGCGCTACTACCTCAACGGTCTGCTGTTCGACCTGCGTGGCGATGCACTGCGCACCGTTGCCACCGACGGCCACCGTCTGGCCCTTTGCGAAACCGACCTGGCCAAGCCCAGCGGTTCGAAGCGCCAGATCATCGTGCCGCGCAAGGGCGTGACCGAGCTGCAGCGCCTGCTGGAAAGCGGCGATCGCGAAATCGAGCTGGAAGTCGGCCGCAGCCACGTCCGCGTCAAGCGCGACGATGTCACCTTCACGTCGAAGCTGATCGATGGCCGTTTCCCGGACTACGAAGCGGTGATCCCGATCGGTGCCGACCGCGAAGTGAAGGTGGATCGTGAAGCACTGCGTGCCTCGCTGCAGCGCGCCGCGATCCTGTCCAACGAGAAGTACCGCGGCATTCGCGTGGAAGTCTCGCCGGGCAACCTGAAGATCAGCGCGCACAACCCGGAACAGGAAGAAGCCCAGGAAGAGATCGAGGCCGACACCACGGTCAGCGATCTGGCCATCGGCTTCAACGTGAACTACCTGTTGGATGCCCTCTCCGCCCTGCGCGACGAGGAAGTGATCATCCAGCTACGCGACTCCAACTCCTCGGCTCTGGTGCGTGAATCCAGCAGCGAGAAGTCGCGCCACGTGGTGATGCCGCTGCGTCTCTGACGGAAACGCTGTTTCACGTGGAACCCAGAAGCGCCCGGGACCTCCCGGGCGTTTTTTTATGTTCCACGTGGAGCATTGTCGAAACGGATCGTAGAACTCCTGGACGTGCCCTGCTCGGCCCCACACCAACTCGATCTCGCTTGCTCGAAGCAACTCGGAATCCAGGACGTGGGGAATTCTTCTTGCAGTGCTCGTCGGGCTCCATGCGATCTGGGTTCTGGCAGCGAGCGCTTCGCATGTCCCACTTCGTTGTCCTGATCTTCAATGGTGGAAGCAGCAGATCATCTTCCCCGGGAGGAGGTCCTTCGCTTCTGCAAACGGCACTATCCACTGGTCGGCTCGGGGGCACACTTGGGCAATCCTAGCTTCTAAATCTGGGTATAAATCTAAAGCATGGTGGTGATGGTAGAGCCAGATTTCGTGGAGAAATGCATTATCTGTTTGTTTTTAAAGGGATTTATGAGCCTGAAACCCCCTGTATAGAGGGCCCTCGGGCTGGGGGGGAACCTGTGGATAGTTTTCAGCGCTGAGCAAAAGGGCTTTTTTATCCACAGATTGCCCATACCTTGTGTATAAGTCATACATGCCTCCTGTGGACAGTGTGGAACTAGCGTCCTGATTTTCTTGAAATCTGTGGAACCCTCCAGGGCATCGGATCGCAGATTTGAAGGAATCGGCGGGGTCATCCGTCGGAACCACCCGCGAGGTGTCCCGCGATGGCCCTGCAGCGCTCGCGAGATTGGCGAAATCTGAGGGTATGGGCCTTGGAACCCCGCGCAGATTTGAAGAAATTTCGGGCCGTTCCTGCCCGGAACGAACGGGCGCGTCACCCGCATTCCACGTGGAACGCGTCCATCGATGGGTGCAGAAGCTGCACCTTCGGCTCGACCGGCCTGCCAGCGCGCCCGGCTTGACCGATGCAGTAAGCTGATGGATTCCCTGCCCCTCTACCGCCTCGTGCGGATGGTCTTTCGCGCCCCATGCAGATCCGCCGCCTCGCCTTGCATCAACTGCGTCGCTTCAGTGCGGTGGACCTGTCGCCCCAGCCAGGATTGAACCTGCTGACCGGCGACAACGGTGCCGGCAAGACCAGCGTGCTCGAAGCCCTGCACCTGATGGCCTATGGGCGCAGCTTCCGTGGTCGAGTGCGCGACGGTCTGGTGCGTCAGGGCCAGGAAGCGCTGGAAATCTTCGTGGAATGGGACGAACAGCGTGCCAATCACCCGCCGCACCGCCGAAAAGCCGGGCTGCGCCACAGTGGCCAGGACTGGAAGGGGCGATTGGACGGCGAAGATGTCGCGCAGCTGGGTAATCTCTGCGCAGCACTGGCCGTGGTGACGTTCGAGCCCGGGAGCCATGCACTGGTCAGTGGTGGTGGCGAACCCCGCCGCCGCTTCCTCGATTGGGGCTTGTTCCACGTGGAACCGGATTTTCTGTCCTTGTGGCGCCGCTACTCCCGGGCGCTGAAGCAGCGCAACGCCCTGCTCAAGCAGGGCGGGCCGTCGCGGATGCTCGATACCTGGGATCACGAGCTGGCCGAGGCCGGAGAACCGCTGACCAGCCGCCGCCAGCACTACCTGGAGCGTCTGCAGCAGCGCACTGTGGCTTTGGCCGCCAGCCTGGCGCCGCAACTGGGCATCCACGGACTGGACCTGAGTCCTGGATGGCGGCGGCATGAGCTTCCCTTGGCCGATGCCTTGCTTCTGGCCCGGGAACGTGACCGGCAGGCCGGGTATACCTCGGTCGGCCCGCACCGGGCGGACTGGAGTGTGGATTTCGACAGCATTCCGGGGCGTGATGCACTGTCCCGCGGCCAGGCCAAGCTGACGGCATTGGCGTGCCTGCTGGCACAGGCCGAGGACTATGCGGAACAGCGCGGCGAATGGCCGGTGATCGCGCTGGATGATCTGGCTTCGGAACTGGATCGCACCCACCAGGCGCGGGTATTGGAGCGCCTGCTCAATGGCCCGGCACAGATCTTCATCACCGCCACCGAAACCCCGGCGGCGCTGCAGGAACTGACCCACATCGCCCGGTTCCACGTGGAACATGCACAGATCGTGGCTGTGCCATAGTGGGCACACCAGGGCCGCTCGACCCCGGCTGGTATAATTCGGGTTGGAATCCTTTCATTCTCGGCACATCGCCCCAAGCGGTGGCCGACCTGCGGAGCCTACGGCAAGCGCAATGAGCGACGAACAGAACACCCCGGCAAACAACGGCAATTACGACGCCAACAGCATTACCGCCCTGGAAGGCCTGGAGGCTGTCCGCAAGCGTCCAGGCATGTACATCGGCGACGTGCATGACGGTACCGGTCTGCACCACATGGTGTTCGAGGTCGTCGACAACTCGATCGACGAAGCGCTGGCCGGCCACGCCGACCATGTTGCAGTGACGATCCACGCCGACGGCTCGGTTTCGGTGTCCGACAACGGCCGCGGCATTCCGACCGGCAAGCACGAGCAGATGAGCGCCAAGCTCGGCCGCGAAGTGTCTGCGGCCGAAGTGGTCATGACCGTCCTGCACGCGGGCGGCAAGTTCGACGACAACAGCTACAAGGTTTCGGGCGGCCTGCACGGCGTCGGCGTCAGCGTGGTCAACGCGTTGTCGCAGAAGCTGCTGGTGGACGTGTTCCAGAACGGTTCCCACTACCAGCAGGAATTCAGCAACGGCGCAGCCGTGACCGCGCTGGCCAAGCTGGAAGCCACCACCAAGCGTGGCACCACCGTGCGTTTCTGGCCGTCCACCGTCGCCTTCCACGACAACGTGGAGTTCCACTACGACATCCTGGCCCGCCGCCTGCGCGAGCTGTCGTTCCTGAACTCCGGCGTCAAGATCGTCCTTGCCGACGAGCGTGGTGATGGCCGTCGCGATGATTTCCACTACGAGGGCGGCATCCGCAGCTTCGTGGAGCATCTGGCCCAGCTGAAGACTCCGCTGCACCCGAACGTCATCTCGGTCACCGGCGAGCACAACGGCATCGTGGTGGACGTGGCGCTGCAGTGGACCGACTCCTATCAGGAGACGATGTACTGCTTCACCAACAACATTCCGCAGAAGGACGGCGGTACCCACCTGGCCGGTTTCCGCGGTGCGTTGACCCGGGTGCTCAACAACTACATCGAGCAGAACGGCATCGCCAAGCAGGCCAAGATCAACCTGACCGGCGACGACATGCGCGAAGGCATGATCGCGGTGCTGTCGGTGAAGGTGCCGGACCCGAGCTTCTCCAGCCAGACCAAGGAAAAGCTGGTCAGCTCCGACGTGCGTCCGGCGGTGGAAAATGCCTTCGGTGCGCGCCTGGAAGAGTTCCTGCAGGAAAACCCGAACGAAGCCAAGGCGATCGCCGGCAAGATCGTCGATGCCGCCCGTGCACGTGAAGCTGCGCGCAAGGCCCGCGACCTGACCCGCCGCAAGGGTGCGCTGGATATCGCTGGCCTGCCGGGCAAGCTGGCCGACTGCCAGGAAAAGGATCCGGCACTGTCCGAACTGTTCATCGTCGAGGGTGACTCGGCAGGTGGCTCGGCCAAGCAGGGCCGCAACCGCAAGAACCAGGCGGTGCTGCCGCTGCGCGGCAAGATCCTCAACGTGGAACGCGCGCGCTTCGACCGCATGCTGTCCTCCGACCAGGTCGGTACGCTGATCACCGCGCTGGGCACCGGCATCGGCCGTGACGAGTACAACCCGGACAAGCTGCGGTACCACAAGATCATCATCATGACCGACGCCGACGTCGACGGCGCCCACATCCGCACCCTGCTGCTGACGTTCTTCTACCGTCAGATGCCGGAGCTGATCGAGCGCGGTTACGTCTACATCGGCCTGCCGCCGCTGTACAAGATCAAGCAGGGCAAGCAGGAGCTGTACCTGAAGGACGACCCGGCGCTGGACAGCTACCTGGCCAGCAGCGCAGTGGAAAACGCTGCACTGGTGCCGGCCACCGGCGAGCCCGGCATCGAAGGCCTTGCGCTGGAGAAGCTGCTGCTGGCCTACGCGGCCGCGCTGGATTCGATCGAGCGCAACGCACATCGCTACGACCGCAACCTGCTTGAAGCGCTGGTCGACTTCGTACCGATGGACCTGGAAAGCCTGCGCGCTGCCGGCGAAGGTGAAGGACTGGACGCACTGGCCAAGCGCCTCAACCAGGGTAGCCTGGGCAGCCCGCGCTTCACGCTGGAACTGCAGGAAGCCAACGACGAGCGCCCGGCCGCCGTGCTGGTGACCCGTCGCCACATGGGTGAACAGCACATCCAGGTGCTGCCGATGTCGGCCTTCGAAAGCGGCGAACTGCGCGCAATCCACCAGGCATCGAAGCTGCTGCACGGTCTGGTCCGCGAAGGCGCGACCATTTCCCGCGGTGCCAAGTCGATCGAAGTCGACAGCTTTGCCAAGGCACAGAACTGGCTGCTCGAGGAGGCCAAGCGCGGCCGCCAGATCCAGCGATTCAAGGGCCTGGGTGAAATGAATCCGGAGCAGCT
This sequence comes from Stenotrophomonas sp. YJH_SMC_43, assembly GCF_059372535.1. Taxonomy (NCBI): domain Bacteria; kingdom Pseudomonadati; phylum Pseudomonadota; class Gammaproteobacteria; order Lysobacterales; family Lysobacteraceae; genus Stenotrophomonas; species Stenotrophomonas sp. YJH_SMC_43. The sequence continues at coordinate 331,021 of NZ_JCAFVQ010000004.1, read as the reverse complement.
GTGGGACACCACGGTGAATCCGGAAACCCGTCGACTGCTGCAGGTGCGCATCGAAGACGCTGTCGCTGCTGACCAGATATTCAGCACGCTGATGGGCGATGTCGTCGAACCGCGTCGCGACTTCATCGAAGACAACGCGCTGAAGGTCGCAAACCTGGATATCTGACACAATCGGGACACGGCCGGTGCGCGGGGAGGCGCGCCGGCCTTCGACTCTTGAACACAGGTACCTGATGTCCGCATCCGCCCCGGTTTCCGCTCCGCCCCCGGTTCCGCCGGCTTCTGCCGCGCCGCGTGCCGTTTCGCCGTTGGCGGGGTTCTTCATCGACCTGGGCATCGCCGCCGTCACCCTGTTCGGCCTGAGCCTGATCAGCGGCCTGCTGTGGGGCCTGTACCGTGGCGTGGTGGTCGGTTACGCGAACGCACAGGCCGGCGCTGGCGCACCCGAGGCCAGTTCGGTAGCGGCGTCACTGGGCCAGCCCGGCGCGCTTGCGCAGATTCTCATGGCGCTGTTTGCCACCGGCGGCGCCGCGCTGCTGCTGTACTTCTGGCGACGTCCGGCCAACACGGCCGAGCGCCACGCGTCGCGCCAGGCGCTGCGCCGTCCCTCCACCTGGGGCTGGACCCTGCTGGTGGCGACCCTGATCGTGCTCGGCAGCAATGGCATCGCCTTCCTGGCCAAGCAGTTCGGTATCGAGCCGGTTCCCACCAACCTGGCGCTGATGCAGAGCGCGATCGCGCGCTTCCCATTGTTCCTGGTGCTGTTCGCGGTGGTACTGGCACCGGCCTACGAGGAGCTGCTGTTCCGCCGCGTGCTGTTTGGCCGCCTGTGGAAAGCCGGGCGTCCGTGGCTGGGCGTGGTACTGAGCAGCCTTGCTTTTGCCCTCATCCATGAAATCCCTGGCACCAGCGCCAACGGCCCGGCCGAGATCGCGCAGCTGTGGCTGGTCTATGGCGGCATGGGGGCTGCGTTCTGCTGGTTGTACCAGCGCACCGGTACGCTCTGGGCCGCGATCGCCGCGCACGCGCTGAACAACGGTGTGGCGCTTGCCGCACTTGTGTTCTTCGGGGCAACGTAACGCCGTGTCCGCTTGACGAAAGATTAAGCCGCTACGCTACACACTGCGCATATGAACACGGGGGTGGATCCATGAAACAACTGCTGCTGGCCCTTGTCATCACCACCCTGGTCAGCGCCTGCGCGACCACGACCTCCCCTACCGGCCGCCGGCAGATGGTGGGCGGGGTGTCGCAGGCGCAGCTGGATCAGCTCGGCGCTCAGGCGTTCGCCGAAACCAAGCAGAAGGAAAAGATCAGCACCGACGGCCGCCAGAACGGTTATGTGCAGTGCGTGGTCAATGCCCTGGTCGCGCAGTTGCCGCCTCAATACCGTGGCGTACGGTGGGAGACGGCGGTGTTCGTCGACAAGGAGCCCAACGCCTTCGCCCTGCCCGGCGGCAAGGTCGGCGTGAACACTGGCATCTTCACCGTCGCCAAGAACCAGGATCAGCTGGCTGCCGTAATCGGCCATGAAATCGGCCACGTCATCGCCCGCCACCACGAGGAGCGCATCACCCGGCAGATGGGCGCGCAGACCGGGCTGGCCGTGCTCGGTGCGCTGGCCGGCGCGGCCTACGGCGAAGGCGCTGCCAGCACCGTCAACCAGCTTGGTGGCATGGGCGCGCAGACCGCCTTCCTGCTGCCCGGTTCACGCACCCAGGAAAGCGAGGCCGACGTGATCGGCCAGCGACTGATGGCCCAGGCCGGCTTCAACCCGGCGCAGGCGGTCGACCTGTGGCAGAACATGATGGCTGCCAGTGGCGGTCGCAGCCCACAATGGCTGTCCACCCACCCCGACCCAGCCAACCGGATCCAGGAACTGCGACGCGATGCACCGGCTCTGACGCCGGTCTATCAGCAGGCGCAGGCGGCCGGGCTGCGGCCAAAGTGCGGATGAGTGCGCATTTCTATGCTGTATTGCAGCACATAAAACGATTTCTCACGCCATCTGTTTCTGATACGTTTGGCGGCTCAGATTTTTCTGACAGTCCGACTTTGCCGCTAACCGGCGGTTCGATCGAGGTGAACGATGATTTTCCGTAACCACAAAGCTGTGCTTTCCGTCCTCGTCGCGACCGCCCTGACCGGCGCCGTGGTCACCGATGCCTTCGCGCAGTCCTCGCGTTCCTCCGAGCGTGGCAACCGCGGCGGCAAGCAGGCCAAGGCCGAAGCGCTGTACCCGAACGCGACCCGCGAGGAGCCGACCGTCAAGGCATCGGCCAAGCTGGGCAGCAAGCTGCAGAAGATGATCGACAGCTACAACAAGGAAAAGTTCCCGGAGACGCGCACGCAGGCCGACGCGATCCTCGCTGACAGCGCCGCGAACGAGTACGACAAGTCGCTGGCCGCGCAGCTGGCCTCGCAGGCCGCCTACCAGACCGACGACACGCCGGCTGCCGTTGCCTACCTGAAGCAGGTCCTGCAGTTCAACGGCCTGGACAACAACGGCCACTTCCAGTCGATGCTGATGCTGGGCCAGCTGCAGCTGCAGGAAGACCAGACCGCCGAAGGCCTGGCGACCCTGGACAAGTACTTCGCCGAGAGCAAGTCGACCAAGCCGGAAGAACTGATCGCCAAGGGCCAGGCGCTGTACCAGCTGGAGCGCTACCAGGAAGCGATCCCGGTGCTCAAGCAGGCCATCGCCGGTGCCACCGAACCGAAGGACAACTGGAACCAGCTGCTGATGGCGGCCCTCGCTGAAGCCGGTCAGTCCGGCGAAGCGGTGAAGGAAGCCGAGGCGCTGGCCGCCAAGAACCCGAACGACAAGAAGGCCCAGCTGAACCTGGCCAGCATGTACATGCAGGCCGACCAGATGGAAAAGGCTGCCGCGGTGATGGACAAGCTGCGCAGCAGCGGCCAGCTCACCGAAGAGCGCGAGTACAAGCAGCTGTACTCGATCTATGCCAACACCGAACACAAGGAAAAGGACGTCATCGCGGTCATCAACGAAGGGTTGCAGAAGGGCATCCTGAAGCCGGATTACCAGGTCTACCTGGCGCTGGCCCAGTCCTACTACTACTCCGACCAGGTGCCGCAGGCGATCGATGCGTGGCAGAAGGCCGCCCCGCTGTCCAAGGACGGTGAGACCTACCTGAACCTGGCACGCGTCCTGCATGCCGAAGGTCGCATCCCGGAGGCCAAGCAGGCCGCCCAGCAGGCGCTGGCGAAGGGTGTGAAGAACCAGGCTGATGCCAAAAAAATCATCAACCTGAAGTAAGTAGGAATAACGCCTGAATGCCTGCACAGTTGATGCGCAGGCGCTCAGGATTGGTATAAGCTTGGAGGTTCCTGCGGTGTCATGCACCGCTGATCAGGGATTCCGCCCCCGGCATCCCGGCCCCACTATTGAGCTCTTGGCGCATGACGGAACAACTAGTCGTTCACCGGTACGAACAACCCGATGACAAGGGGCTGAGCTGGCCTCGCATCGTCGGCATCGCGTTTGTAATTGCCCTGCATCTGGCCGCGTTCATGATGCTCCTGATCCCCGCCGTGGCTCCCAAGGCCGTGGCTGAGAAGGAGCGCAACGTCATGGTGACGATCGTCGACGCCCCGCCGCCGCCGCCCCCGCCGCCGCCGCCGCCGCCGACCGATACTCCGCCGCCGCCGGTGAAGAATCTGTCGCCGCCGAAGCCGTCGCCGGTCCCGCCGCCGCCGCAGGCGCCGGTCGTGGACGTGCCGGAACCGCGCCCGAACGACATCGTCACCCCGCCGTCGCCTCCGGCGCCGCCGGCACCGCCGACCTCGATCGAGGCCAGCGTGGACATCTCGTCGAAGGCCATGAATCCGCCGCGCTACCCGCCGGCAGCCTTCCGCGCGGGTATCCAAGGCGAAGTGATCCTGATCATTGATGTCGATGCCAGCGGCAACGTCACCAATGTCACGGTGGAAAAGTCCAGCCGTAACCGCGACCTGGACCGTGCTGCGATGGAAGCGGCTCGCAAGTGGCGCTTCAACGCCGCTGAAGCAGGCGGTAAGAAGACGGCAGGTCGCGTTCGCGTTCCGGTCAACTTTGCGCTGAACTGATGCGCCCGGGTGGCCGCCGGCCACCCCCGCTCCCGGTTCGATTGTTTAGCTTAGCTACACCCTTTATCACCACACACAACAAAGGTAAGCGTCATGCTGCAGGAAATTTTCATCGCCGCTGCTGCCGGGGGCAATCCGTCCAACGCCCTGTCGCAGATGGGCTTCGAGCACCTGATCCACGAAATGACCACCAAGCCGGGTGATTTCGCGGTTTCCTGGGTCGTGCTGCTGACCCTGGTCGTCATGTCGGCCATGTCCTGGTACTGGACCGTCATCAACATCTTCCGTGCTACCCGCCTGAAGAGCGCCGCCGATCGCGTCGTCAGCCTGTTCTGGGACACCCCGAACGCGCAGGACGCCATCCGTGCGATGGAAGAACAGCCGGCTTCCGAGCCGTTCTCGAAGATCGCCCTGGACGCTGCCCAGGCGGCTGCCCACCACCAGCGCGCTGAAGGCGGCGCCACCGGCGGCGTGGGTGAGAACCTGAGCCGTTCGGAGTTCGTCGACCGCGCCCTGCGTCAGGCCGTGACCCGCGAAAGCAACAAGCTGCAGTCGGGCATGACCCTGCTGGCCACCGTCGGCGCAACCGCTCCGTTCGTCGGTCTGCTGGGTACCGTGTGGGGCATCTACGGCGCGCTGATCAAGATCGGTGCCACCGGCTCCGCTTCGATCGACGCCGTTGCCGGCCCGGTGGGTGAAGCGCTGATCATGACCGCGATCGGTCTGTTCGTCGCGATCCCGGCCGTGTTCGCCTTCAACTTCTTCAGCAAGATCAACAGCGCGACCATCAGCAAGTTCGATACCTTCGCGCACGACCTGCACGACTTCTTCGCCACCGGCTCGCGCGTCCGCTAATTGCGGCGCGCGTCACCCAGCGACGAACGTAAGTAGTCACCAAGATCTAGACGGAGCCCGTTATGGCTTTCAGTAGTGGTAACAGCGGCGGCCCCATGGCCGACATCAACGTTACGCCCCTCGTGGACGTGATGCTGGTGCTGCTGATCATCTTCATCATCACGGCGCCCCTGATGTCCCACAAGGTCAAGGTGGATCTGCCGGAAGCCAACCTGATCCAGAAGCCGGAAGACGCTGAAAAGCGTTCCGGACCGATCACCCTGGCAGTCAAGGAAGACGGCTCGATCTACTGGAACGACGAAGAAATCAACAAGCAGACTCTCGAGTCGCGCTTGGCGACCGCCGCCCAGCAGACCCCGCAGCCGCCGCTGAACCTGCGTGGTGACCGCACCACCAAGATGCGTGTCATCAACGACCTGACCAAGGTCGCGCAGGAGCAGGGCATGCTTGACGTCGGCTTCGTCGCGACCAAAGAAAAGGGGCAATAAGCCATGGCATTCAGTAGTGGTGGTGGCAAGGGCCCCATGGCAGACATCAACGTCACGCCCCTCGTGGACGTGATGCTGGTTCTGCTGATCATCTTCATCGTGACCGCGCCGATCATGACGTACCCGATCGCCGTGGACCTGCCGCAGCGCGTGCTCAACCCACCGCCGCAGCTGGTCGAACCGCCGCCGCCGATCGAACTGAAGATCGACGCCAGCAACCAGGTCTCGTGGAACAACAGCCCGATCAATACCAGCGAGCTGCAGCAGCGGATGGAGCAGGAGGTCCAGCGTGACCCGACCAACCAGCCGGAACTGCGCATCGACGCCAGCCCGGATTCCGAGTACGACGTGATGGCCAAGGTTCTGGCCGCTGCGAAGAACGCTCAGATGAAGAAGATCGGTTTTGTGCAGCAGTAATCGCTACACCGCAACACAACAGTCATGACGCGACTGCAGACGCCCCTGGAAACAGGGGCGTCTTTTTTTGTTCTCATCCTGGCACACGGGTCGAGGTTGGATCCCATCGGGTGGCATGCGCCGCTATGATCGGCGGATGCTCGCCCTCTTCGACTCCCTGCGCCACTGGCTGGACGGCATTGCCCACCTCGGTACCATCCTGGCGGTGGCCTATCTGCTGTACCTGCTCGCGCTGACCGGCTGGATCATGCTGCAGAAGCGCGAGCCGGTGGCGACGCTGAGCTGGATCCTGTCGCTGGCGCTGCTGCCGTACCTGGGCCTCTTCATCTACTACCTGCTGGGCCCGCAGAAGGTGAAGCGGCAGCGTTTGCGCCGTGGCCGCGCGCGGTCGGGCATGGAGCACTACAGCGACGTCTGCCCACCCGACGCCGACTGCACCGAGCTGGCCAAGATCGCCCAGGCCACGACCGGGCTTGCGCCGAGCAGCGCCACCGAAGTGACCTGGCTGGTGGACGGCGCGGCGACCTACGCCGCGCTGCTTGAGGCCGTCGCACAGGCACGCGACCACGTGCATCTGGAGTACTACATCTTCAACCCGGACCATGCCGGAACCGCCCTGCGTGACGCGCTGGTGGAACGTGCACAGGCCGGCGTGCAGGTGCGCCTGCTGCTCGATGCCGTAGGCTCTTCCGCCCTGCCCAGCCGCTTCCTGCAGCCGCTGCTCGACGCCGGTGGCGAAGCGATCTGGTTCCACCCACGGCAGCTGCTGAAGCCGTTCAAGCGCCCGTGGTTGAACCTGCGTACCCACCGCAAGCTGGTGATCGTCGATGGGCGCCTCGCCTTCACCGGTGGCATCAACATCACCGACGACGAGGATGAAAGCCGCAGGGCGGATGCCTACCGCGACCTGCACATGCGCATCCGCGGCCACGTGGTGCGCAGCCTGCAGCTGGTGTTTGCCGAGGACTGGCTCTACGCAAGTGGGCAGGATCCCTCGCGCATGGACATCGCCCGTCTGTGGCCGGCCGACATGCCGCTGCGCGGCGATGGTGCGATCAACGCCCAGGTGCTGGTCTCCGGTCCGGACTCGGGCTGGGAAACGATCCATCGCCTGCACGTGGCGGCGATCCAGGAAGCGCATGAGCGTGTCTGGCTGGTCACGCCCTACTTCGTGCCGGGCGAAGCGGCGCGGATGGCGTTGACCTCGGCCGCGCTGGGCGGCCTGGACGTGCGCCTGCTGGTACCGAAGATGAGCGATTCCTGGTTCGTCACCCAGGCCGCCCGCTCCTACTTCGACGAGCTGCTGCATGCCGGGGTGAAGATCTACGAGTACGGCCCGCGCATGCTGCATACCAAGGCCTTCATCGCCGACGACGATGTCTGCATCGTTGGCAGTGCCAACTTCGATCACCGCAGCTTCCGGCTGAACTTCGAGCTGTCGATGATGATCAGTGACCGTGACCGGGTGGCTGCCCTGGCCGAACTGCTGCAGGGTGAGTTCGACCGTTCCACGCGGGTGCGCGACCAGGCCGGCCGCTCGTTGTGGCTGCACCGCCTGCCCGAGGCCTTCGCCCGGCTGGCCTCGCCGCTGCTCTGACGCAGCGCTACACTGCGGCGATCACCCGGGGAGCCCCACTATGTACTGGTTGTACCTGCTGCTGGCGCTGGGCTGTTTCGCCTTCGCGCTGAAGACCCCCAGCGCCGGGCTGATGACTCTGTGCCTGCTGGCCGCCCTCGCCTTCCTGCTGGCCTGGGTGCGAGGCCGCTACGTGGCCCGCTTCGGCGATCTGCAGCGCGACCCTGCCACCCTGGTCGATGCCGAGGAACTGCGCCGCCTGCGCGAGCGGGCCCAGGCCCGCCCTGGTGACGACCACAACGACCACGATCCGTCCCCTCTTTCCCAGTAGTTCCGTTCCATGACCCAGCTCAGCGTCAACGTCAACAAGATCGCCGTCCTGCGCAATTCGCGCGGCGGTGCCGAACCGGACGTGGTGCGTGCCGCCCAGGCCTGCCTGGACGCCGGTGCGCATGGCATCACCGTGCACCCGCGGCCGGACCGCCGACACATCACCGCCGAGGACGTGCTGGCGCTGTCGACGCTGACCCGCGCGCGTGGCGTCGAATTCAACATCGAAGGCAACCCGTTCGCGCCGCCGCGCGAGGGCTACCCCGGGCTGCTGCCGCTGTGCGAACAGACCCGCCCGGCGCAGGCCACGCTGGTGCCGGATGGCGATGGGCAGATCACGTCCGATCACGGTTTCGACTTCGAGCGTGACGGCGAGCGGTTGCGACCACTGGTGGCCGAACTGAAGGCGATGGGTTGCCGGGTCAGCCTGTTCGTTGACGCCGGTAATCCGCTGCTGGAGCAGGCGGCCGACGTCGGCGCCGATCGCATCGAGCTGTACACCGGCCCCTACGCCGAAGCGCACGCCGCCGGTGATGCCGAGGCGATGCTGGCGCTGTTTGCCACCGCCGCACGCCGCGCACAGGCGGTTGGGCTGGGCGTCAACGCCGGCCACGACCTGTCGCAGGACAACCTGCGTGACTTCCTGGCGAACGTGCCGGACGTGCTGGAAGTATCGATCGGCCACGCGCTGATCGGCGAAGCGCTGTATGACGGGCTGGATGCTACGGTGCGCGGCTACCTGGCGCTGCTCTGATGCATTGCAGCCGAGCGTAGGCTCGGCTCTACAAGGTCTCTGCATCAACTGTAGAGCCGAGCCCATGCTCGGCTCAGCACCGCCCTGAACCCTTCAGGCGGCCGTCGCAGCCATTGAGACGGCCACGATGTACGCTGCCACAATGGGTATTGCGATCAAGGGCCGAGGTTCCACGTCCCACCTTGCCGGGCGCTTTGAAAGCACCGTCAGCGAGGCGGTGGACGACGGCTGGGCGGTGGACGAGAGCGAGGAGTTCCTTGCCCCGCGCCTCCGCACCGAGGTGCGTGCCGAGACCGCGCGTAGCATCATCACCCGCAACACCTCGCCGGACGTCGGCTTCAGCCAGTCGGTAAATCCCTACCGCGGCTGCGAGCATGGCTGCTCCTACTGCTTCGCGCGCCCCTCGCATGCCTATCTGAACCTGTCGCCGGGCCTGGACTTCGAGACCAAGCTGTTCGCCAAGACCAATGCCCCCCAGCTGCTGCGCAAGGAGCTGTCGAAGCCGGGTTACGTGCCGCAGCCGATCGCACTGGGCATCAATACCGATGCGTACCAGCCGATCGAGCGCAAGTTCAAGCTGACCCGCCAGCTGATCGAAGTGATGCTGGAGACCAAGCATCCTTTTTCGCTGATCACCAAGAACGCACTGGTCGAGCGCGATATCGATCTGCTTGCACCGCTGGCGGCGGAGAACCTGGTCAGCGTGCACTTCTCGGTGACCACGCTGGACCCGCATCTTTCCGCAAAGCTGGAACCGCGCGCATCGGCGCCGCATGCACGGCTGCGCGCGATGAAGCGTCTGCATGAAGCGGGCATTCCGGTCGGTGTGATGGTGGCGCCGGTGATCCCATGGATCAACGACAGCGAGCTGGAGGCCGTGCTGGAGGCTGCGCACGACGCTGGCGCCAGTACCGCTGGTTACGTGCTGCTGCGCTTGCCGCTTGAAGTGGCGCCGTTGTTCCGCGACTGGCTGGACACCCATCATCCCGATCGTGCCGCGCATGTGATGAGCACCATCCAGCAGCTGCGTGGCGGCAAGGACTACGACAGCCAGTTCGGAACCCGCATGCGGGGCCAGGGTGTGTATGCGGATCTGTTGAACAACCGCTTCAAGCTGGCGCGCAAGCGCCTCGGCTTCAACGCGCAGAACAGTCATTGGCCGAAGCTGGATTGCAGCCGGTTCCTGAAGCCGTTGCCGCCGAAGAAGGATTCGCCGCAGGGGTCGTTGTTCTGAGTCCATCCGTCGAGCATGGCTCGACTCTACATCCGAGGCCGACGAGCCGCTCGGCGTCACCCCCCGAACAACTTCTGCGCACTCTGGAACAGGATCCAGCTGGTCGCGATGAACTTGTCCCCACCCTGCGGGCGATTGCCACGATGGGTATGAGTGAACGCAGTCGGCGCAATCAGCAGGCTGCCGGTACGAGGTGCGATCTTCCGCCCCTGGAACAGGAACTCGGTCTCGCCTTCGTCAAAGTCGTCGTTGAGGTACAGCGTCCACAACACGTGCCGATGCAGGGTCTCGGCCTGCGCATCCTTGGGGTACAGCTCGCAGTGCCAGTACGGATAGCCGCCCTCGCCTGCCGCATACCACTGCAGGTTGATCGCACCCGGACGCAGGCAGGTGCGAGCCAGGTCGGCCAGCTGCTGCGGTGGCATGTCAGGGAAGTCCTCGGCAGACAGGCGTCGCGGTTGGCCGTTGCTGTCCTGGATCTGCAACATCAGCGGGGCGATCAAAGCCTGTGGATAACGGCGTAGATAAGTCAGCAGGCCGTTGAACACCGCGATCTGCAGCTGCTGGTCGACATCCTGCCAGCCGTCCAGGCCACTGATACGCAGATCCTTGCTGTGCTTGAGTTCCGGGAACACGCCACTGCCCACGGCACCGGGCTGCAGGCCACGCGTGGCGCGCAGGCGTTCAACGATGGCCGCGCAGACCTCGCTGGGGACGGCGTTGTGGATGACTTCGATGAAATCGACCGGGCCCTGCTCGTGCATGCGTGCATTCCTTAGGCGGCAACGGCTTGATGGTGCCGTTTGCCGCCCTCGGTGTCACCCCACGGTCATGTCATCGAACTGCCATGACCGCTGTCAGGCGATAGGCCCTCAGCCCTGTGCGTCGTCGTGCGCGTTGTGGTAGCGCACGGCTTCAGCCACTTCCTCGCGCGAACCGAGGAACACCGGTACGCGCTGGTGCAGCTGGTCGGGCTGGATGTCGAGGATGCGCTCGCGGCCGGTCCAGGCGGCGCCGCCGGCCTGTTCGACCAGCAGGCCCATCGGGTTGGCTTCGTACATCAGGCGCAGCTTGCCGGCCTTGGACGGATCCTTCTTGTCCCACGGGTAGATGAAGATGCCGCCGCGGGTCAGGATGCGATGCACGTCGGCCACCATGCTGGCGATCCAGCGCATGTTGAAGTTCTTGCCGCGCGCGCCTTCCTTGCCCGCCAGCAGGTCGCCGACGTAGGCCTGCATCGGCGCTTCCCAGTGACGCTGGTTGGACATGTTGATGGCGAACTCCTGGGTTGCCGCCGGGATCTGCATGTTCTCGGTGGTCAGCACGAACTCGCCCTTCTCGCGGTCCAGGGTGAAGGCATGGGTACCGTGGCCGACGGTCAGCACCAGCTGGGTGCTGGGCCCGTAAATGCAGTAGCCGGCGGCGATCTGCTTGCTGCCCGGCTGCAGGAAGGCGTCATCGCCCGGAAGTTCGACGTTGGTCGGGCAGCGCAGTACCGAGAAGATGGTGCCGACGGAGACGTTGACGTCGATGTTGGAGCTGCCGTCGAGGGGATCGAACAGCAGCAGGAAATCACCACGCGGGTAGATGTCCGGCACCGGCTGGCTGTGGTCCATTTCTTCGGAGGCGCAGGCGGCGAGGTGGCCACCCCAGGCGTTGGCTTCAAGCAGGATCTCGTTGCTGATCACATCCAGCTTCTTCTGCGCTTCGCCCTGCACGTTGCCGGTACCGGCGTCGCCGAGCACGCCACCGAGGGCGCCCTTGCTGACGGCGATGGAGATGCTGGTGCAGGCGCGGGCGACCACGGCGATCAGCTGGCGCAGGTCGGCATTGATGCGGCCGGCGTGCTGTTCCTGGATCAGGAAGCGGGTCAACGAAGTACGGGACATGGTCGGGCAGGTCTCGGCAGCGGGAAAACGCCTATTGTCGCCCGTATGGCGGGGCCGTGCGTGAGCGCGGGAAGGCGTAATCGTTTCCAGATGCGTTGCGCTCGTGGCGCCTTCCTTCATGGAGGCGCAGGGCGAGGCACACCGTGGCCAGGACACGCCGTAAACCCATCCATGGGGGCTCGATCGGCGCATCCATGCGCCTCACGGTCCTGGCCACGGTGTGCCTCGCCCTGCGCTTCAGGGTTCGCCGCGAGCGCGGAGAGTGTGGCAAAGGCAAAGCAGGAGCAAAAACAAAGGCGCCTTTCGGCGCCTTTGTCTTCAAGCCACTGGAGCGTTGCTTCAGCCCTTGGCGACGGTGGCCACGGCCTTGGCGACGTACTCCAGGTTGTTCTGGTTCAGCGCGGCCACGCAGATGCGGCCGGTGCCGACGGCGTAGATGCCGAACTCGTCGCGCAGGCGTTCGACCTGCTCGCGGCTCAGGCCGGAGTAGGAGAACATGCCGGCCTGTTCGTTGATGAAACCGAACTGCGGTGCGCCAGCGGCAGCCAGCTTCTCGACCAGGCCCTGGCGCAGGGCGTGGATGCGCTCGCGCATCTCGGTCAGCTCCTGCTCCCACATCGCACGCAGTTCCGGGTTGGTCAGCACGCCGGCCACCAGCGCGGCACCGTGGGTGGACGGGCTGGAGTAGATGGTGCGGATCACGCGCTTGACCTGCGACTGCACGGCCTTGGCGTCAACGGCGGTCGGCGCCACCATCGACAGCGCACCCACGCGCTCGCCGTACAGCGAGAACGACTTGGAGTACGAGTTGGCGACGATGAAGCTGTCGATGCCTGCTTCGGCGATGATGCGCACCGCGGCGCCGTCCTGTTCGATGCCCTTGTCGAAGCCCTGGTAGGCCATGTCGATGAAGGGGAACAGCTGGCGGTCCTTCAGCAGCTGCGCGACCTGCTTCCACTGGCTGACCGTGAGGTCGGCACCGGTGGGGTTGTGGCAGCAGGCATGCAGCAGCACCACGGTGCCGGCTTCCAGCTTGCCCAGGTCGGCCAGCATGCCGTCGAAATCAACCCCATGGGTGGTCGGGTCGAAGTAGGTGTAGTCCAGCACCTCGAAACCGGCCGCGCTGAACACGGCGCGGTGGTTTTCCCAGCTCGGGTTGCTCAGCGCAACGGTGGCGTGCGGCAGCAGCTTCTTCAGCACGTCGGCGCCGACGCGCAGCGCACCGCTGCCACCAACGGTCTGTGCGGTGGTGACGCGGCCGGCGGCCAGCAGCGGCGAGTCCTTGCCGAACACCAGCTCACGCGTGGCCTGCGTGTACGCCGGCAGGCCATCGATCGGCAGATAGCCGCGCGGTTTGGCTTCAGCGGCGAGCTGCTGCTCGATCTGCTTGACGGCGCGCAGCAGCGGAATGCGGCCGCTCTCGTCGTAGTAGATGCCCACACCCAGGTTGACCTTGGTCGGGCGGCTGTCGGCGTTGTACGCCTCGGTCAGGCCCAGGATCGGGTCGCCTGGGACCAGTTCCACGTTTGCAAAGAAGGACACGGCGGTACTCGTTCGGTAGACGGAAAGGGGGAGGAATTGCGCCACGCGGTTCGCGGCTTTTCGGCCGGAAACAGCCCATCGTAACAAAGCCTGCCGGGGCTGGCCGCCGCCATCGTCATCCGCGGCCCCGTACCATGGCGTGCGTTGCCGCCCGATCCATCAACCTGAATCATGAATCCCGCCGCACGACGCTGTTGCCTTCCGCTGTCTGCCCTGCTGCTGTCGCCCTGGACAGCGGTGGCCGAGCCTGCGCCCACCGCCCTGCCTGCGGTGCAGGTACAGGCCGCACGGGTGCCGGGCATCGACCCGTTCGCGCTGCCGGCCAGCCAGGACACGGTCTGGATCGATGCCAGCCGCGCTGGCACCGGCGCGCAGCTGTCCGAGGCGCTGGCCGGGGTACCGGGGCTGCTGGCGCGCGACCGGCAGAACTTCGCGCAGGACACGCAGCTGTCGATCCGTGGCTTCGGCGCGCGCTCGACCTTCGGTGTGCGCGGGGTGCGGGTGTTGATCGACGGCGTGCCGGCCACCATGCCCGATGGCCAGGGCCAGCTGTCACACGCCAGCCTGCTGGGCGCCGAGCGCATCGACGTGCTGCGCGGGCCGTTCTCGGCGCTGTACGGCAACTCCTCCGGTGGCGTGCTGCAGGTCTGGAGCGCGCAGGGCCAGGCCGGCGACCCGTGGCGGTTGCGGCTCAACGCTGGTGCCGACAACACGCTCAGTGTCGGCGCGCAGCTGAAGGGTGCCGGCCAACTGCTGGACTACAACATCGCCGCCAATCACCTCCGCACCGATGGCTGGCGGGACCACAGCCGTGCGCGCCGTGAATCGCTCAACGCACGCATCGGTGGTGCGCTGGGCGGTGGGCGGCTGGAGCTGTTGCTCAATGCGCTCGATGCCCCCGATGCACAGGATCCGCTGGGCCTGACCCGTGCCCAGGTGGCGGCTGATCCGCGCCAGGCCACGGCGGTGGCGCACCCGTACAACACCCGCAAATCGGTGCGCCAGCAGCAGGCCGGCCTGCGCTGGACCCGTGAAACGGGAGCGCAGCGCTGGCAGTTGATGGGCTATGCCGGGCAGCGCGCGGTGACCCAGTTCCTGCCCATTCCGCCCACGGCGCAGGCCAATCCGCTGCATGCCGGCGGCGTGATCGATCTGGACGCCGGCTACGGCGGGCTGGACGCGCGCTGGGGCTGGCACGGCGATCTGGCCGGGCGACCGCTGGACCTGGTGGCCGGGCTCAGCGCCGACCGCCAGCGCCAGCATCGGACCGGCTACGAGAACTTCCTCGGCAGCACGCTGGGCGTACGGGGGCGCCTGCGCAGAGACCAGATCGACACCGTGCATAACGTCGATCAGTTCGCGCAGGCGTGGTGGCAGTGGAGTCCACGCTGGTCATTGCTGGCTGGCCTGCGCCACAGCACCGTGCGCTTCGAATCCGACGACCGCTACATCATCGGCCGCAACCCGGATGACAGTGGCCGCCGGCGCTACCAGGCCACCACGCCGGTGGCCGGGATCAGCTTTGAGGCCAGCCCGCAGTGGCGGCTGCATGCTGCGGTCGGCCGCGGTTTCGAAACCCCCACCTTCAACGAACTGGGCTATCGCGCCGACGGGCAGGCGGGATTGGCACTGGATCTGGCGGCCGCCCGCAGCCGCAATCTGGAGATTGGCAGCAAGTGGCACGCGCAGGGCGGAATCCAGCTCGATATCAGCCTGTTCCGTGCAGATACCGACAATGAGCTGGCCGTTGCCAGCAACACCGGAGGGCGCAGCACCTATCGCAACATTGGCCGCACCCGCCGCCAGGGCGTGGAACTGCAGTACCGACAGCCGCTGGCCGAGCAATTGGAACTGCAGTTGGCCTGGACCTGGCTGCAGGCGCAGGTGCGCTCGCCTTACCTGACCTCGAACAACGTGGTCGCGGCGGGCAGTCGCTTGCCGGGTGTGCCGCGCCAGCAGGCGTTCGCCCGCCTGCAGTGGAGCCCCGCCGACTGGCAATGGGCACTGGAGGCCACGGCCAGCAGCGATACCGTGGTCAACGACGTCGCCACCGAACGGGCGCCGGGCTTTGCCCTGTTGCACGTGGAGGGCGGACGCCGCTGGACCCTGCCCGGCGGTGAACTGCGTGCCTTCGCGCGGCTGGAGAACGTGCTGGACCAGGCCTACATCGGCTCGGTGATCGTCAACGATGGCAATGGCCGCTACTACGAGCCCGGGCCGGGACGGCGGGCCAGCGTGGGTGTGCAGTGGTCGTGGCGCTAGCGCGGGACCGCTGCGCGCGCCGGGCAGGGCCCGGCGCTACCGTCAATCGGGGGCCTTGGCCGGTACGAACGGCGAGGTCGGGTCGCTGGCGGGGAAGGTTTCCTCCAGCGCCTCGTCCTGGTTGTCGCTGGCGCGCTGCTTGCGCTCGCGGCGCTTGAGCGGGCTCTCTTGGCCACCGCGATGGCGGTCACCGCCATCCTTGCGGTCCTGGGCCGCCTGTTCAGCCACATGTCTCACCGGCAGATGGTCGTCACCGTGCTCGGCATCGAAGAACGGCGCACCGGTGCCGCGGTAGTCGGCGTTGTCGGCATCGCGCTTGCCGCGCTGTTCACCGGGAAGGGGCGGGTGGTTTTCCCGCATCGGGTCTCGTGAGGTCTCTCGGCTCATGGTCTGGTACCTGCACTCGGGGCTCCCACTACACCGCCCTGCAGGTAAAGCCACTGCGAACCTGGCGTCATGAACATCTCGCTCACCCCCCGGTAACGGCACCGCGCGTATTCCTGCCCACCCGCCCCGCTGCAGGAGCCGGCCATGCCCCGTCTTGAACGACCCGCACCGTCCGTGTTCAACGCCCTGCTCGATCCGCTTGGCCAGCGCACCGCCCAGCGCCGCACGCGCCGCCAGGAAGATCCGCAGGCGGTGGCGCAGGATTACCTGCAGTACATGCTCAGCGATTACGAGGAGAGGCGTGGCCAGAGCCACCGCAACTGGCGTGATCTGTGCCCGGTGTATGCCTTCGCGCTGACCACCCATGCCGCGGATTGGCCACGTGCTGATGCCGCCGATACCTGCGAGGAACTGGCCGAGCACTGGGAGCAGATGCGCGGGCAGTCGCGGTTGAGCTGGTCGCAGGCACGGCCGGTGGTGGAGGACGCCTGGCGCGCACTGGACCATATTCCGGCGGCGGCGGTGAGGCCGTTGCTGCAGTAGTGGCGGGCGCTTGAAGCAGCCGAGCGCGGGCTCGGCTCTACAGCAAAGTGGTCGCGCCACCTGACGTGCACGGCACGGACACGGTTGGTTTACGCCCTCCGGCCCACGCTGGGCACCCTGCCCCGCCAAAGGTACGCCCATGGCCCGCCCGATCTGGACCGGCACGCTGTCGTTTGGCCTGCTCAATGTGCCCGTGTCGCTGATGTCCGGCGAACGCAAGGTCGATCTGCAGTTCCGCATGCTCGACTCCCGCGATCGCAAGCCGATCCGTTTCGAACGGGTCAACGCCGACACCGGTGAGGAAGTGCCCTGGAAGGACATCGTCAAAGCCTACGAGTACGACAAGGGCAGCTACGTCGTGCTGGAGGAAGGTGATATCCGGTCGGCCGCGCCGGAAAGCCACGAAGCGGTGGAGGTGGAATCGTTCGTGGATGCGGCGCAGATCGACCCGCGCTACTACGAGAAACCCTATCTGCTGGTACCCGGCAAGAAGGCCGAAAAGGGCTACGTGCTGCTGCGCGAGACATTGCGCAGTACCGGCAAGGTGGGCATCGCACGGGTAGTGGTGCGCACACGGGAATACCTGTGTGCGGTGATGCCGCATGAGGACGCGCTGGTGCTGATGATCCTGCGCTATCCGCAGGAACTGGTGGATCCCGAGGACTACAAGCTGCCCACCGGGAAGCTCGCCGACTACCGCATCACCAGCAAGGAAACGGCGATGGCCGAGCAGTTGATCGAGTCGATGTCCGGTGATTGGGACCCGTCGCAGTACCACGATGAGTTCCGCGAGCGCCTCCAGCAGGTGCTGAACAAGCGCATCAAGTCCAGGGGCGGCACCACGCGGGTGGACGATGAGCCGGCACCGCGCGAGGACGCCAGTACCAACGTGGTCGATTTCATGGCGCTGCTGCAGAAGAGCCTGGATGCGAACACGCGCACGCCGGCGAAGAAGACGGCGACGCGGAAGGCACCGGCGAAGAAGGCTGCGAAGAAGACCGCCAAAAAGGCCGTGAAGAAAACCACCCGGCGCAAGGTAGGTTGAACCATGCCGCTGCACCAGTACCGGCGCAAACGCCGACTTGGCGGTGGCGCCGGGCAGACACCGGAGCCTGACGACACGCGCGTCCGCGGTGATCCGAGGCGGCGGCCGACCTTCGTCATCCAGCTGCACCATGCCAGCTCGCGCCACTACGACTTCCGCCTTGAGATGGACGGCGTGCTGAAGAGCTGGGCGGTGCCGAAAGGTCCTTCGCTTCGCGTCGGTGAGAAGCGGTTGGCCGTGGAAGTGGAAGATCACCCGCTGTCCTACGCCACCTTCGAGGGAGACATTCCCGAAGGCCACTACGGCGCGGGCCACGTCGAGGTGTTTGATCAGGGTACCTGGGCCTGCGAAGGTGATCCTCTGCAGGCACTGGCGGCAGGAAAGATCGACTTCGTGCTGCATGGGCAACGCCTGGCCGGTGGCTGGAAGCTGGTGCGCACCGCGATGAAAGGACGCCAGGTGCAATGGCTGCTGATCAAGCGCGACGATGGTGAAGCGCGCGACGCCGAGGCGGATGACCTGCTGACGGCACCGATGCCGAAACGAGCACCTGCGGCGAAGAAGCGTTCCGCAGGGAAGGCGGTGCGCTCGGTCCCCGCCGCACGGACGACCACACGCAAGGCCGATGCGCGCTGGCATGCATGCGCACTGCAGCTGCACGGCGCACGTGATACGCCCTATCCCCGCGGGTTCAAACCGCAGTTGACCGATCATCGCGACAGTGCCCCGGACGGCGAGCGCTGGCTGCATGAGATCAAGTGGGATGGCTATCGGCTGCTGGCCGACCTGCACGATGGCGAGGTGAAACTCCGCTCGCGCAACGGCCTGGACTGGACGGCCGATTTTCCCGAGGTCGTGCAGGCCGTGCGGGCGCTGCCGGTGCGTGATGCGCGACTGGACGGTGAGCTGGTGGTGCTGGACAAGAAAGGACGCAGTGACTTCGCAGCGTTGCAGCGCGTGATCGACGGCAGTTCGAAACAACCACTGCGCTACATCGTGTTCGATCTTCCGGGTGTGGCCGGCGTGGACATCAGTCGTGCACCGCTGGTGGAGCGCAAGGCGCTGCTGAAGGACCTCATCGGGCCAGCGCCCGGCACCCTGGCCTTCAGCGAACACGTGATCAACCATGGGCCGCAGGTATTCGATGCCAGCGGCGAGGCCGGCTTTGAAGGCATCGTCAGCAAGCAGGTGGATGCGCCGTACGTGAATACCCGCGCGCGCAGCTGGGTGAAGGTGAAGCACGAAGACACCGACGAGTTCGTGATTGTCGGCTACACGGCACCCAAGGGTTCCCGGGTGGGATTCGGTTCGCTGCTTCTGGCCACGCCGGACAAGGCCGGCCTGCGCTATGTCGGCCGCGTTGGCACCGGCTTCGACGATGAAAGCCTGCGCGCGCTGCTCAAGGCACTGCGGCCGTTGGCAGTGAAGACGCCCGTGCTGCAGCTGCCGGTGCATGTGCCGTTTCGCGCTGCCAGCGTACGCTGGGTGACACCAGTGGCGGTGGCGGAGGTGGCGTTCCGTGGCTGGGGCAAGGAAGGCCTGCTGCGCCAGGCCAGTTTCAAGCGGCTGCGCAGCGACAAGCAGAAGGAGGACCTGGGAATGAGCACCGCAGATGCCGAAGCCGGAGGTGAGGTCCAGATCACTCATCCGGAGCGGGTGGTGTTTCCAAAGCAGAAACTGCGCAAGGGCGACGTGGCCGACTACTATCAGCGCATGGCGCGCTGGATCCTGCCCGAAATCGCCGGACGTCCACTGTCACTGCTGCGCTGCCCGGACGGCGTAGGCAAGGCTTGCTTCTTCCAGAAGCACCATGGTCCCGGCCTGGGCGATGCGGTACATGCGGTGCCCCTGCAGCAGAAGAGCGGCCGCGAGGATTACGTCTACATCGACGACACGCGCGGCCTGCTGCAGCTGGTGCAGATGAACACCCTGGAGCTGCATCCCTGGGGCGCGACCGTGGCCGATCCCGAACATCCGGATCGTCTGGTGTTCGATCTCGACCCCGGCGAAGGTGTCAGCTGGGCACAGGTGAAAGCCGGTGCACGCGATGTGCGCGACCGCCTGCAGCAGGTGGGCCTGAAGAGCTTCGTACGCCTGTCCGGTGGCAAGGGCGTGCACGTGGTGGTGCCGCTGCAGCCCAAGGCAGGCTGGGACGAGGCGAAGGCGTTCTGCGAGGCGTTCGCGCAGGCAATGGCGCTGGAGCAGCCTGATCGCTATGTGGCGACGATGAGCAAGGCCAAGCGCGGCGGGGTGATCTTCATCGACTGGCTGCGCAACACAAGGGGTGCTACCAGCGTGTGCTCGTGGTCGCTGCGCGCGCGCGACAGTGCCGGCGTGGCGGTGCCGCTGCGCTGGGAAGAGCTTGCACGCGTCAGTGCGGCCGACGCGTTTCCGATGGCCAAGGCACTGGCGCGCGCGAAGCGGCTGAAGGGTGACCCATGGCAGGGCATCGCGCGGTTGAAGCAGACGCTGCCGCGCATGGACCTGTAGAGCCGAGCCCATGCTCGGCTTGCATGCACATCGACACAGGCAGCCGAGCATGGGCTCGGCTCTACAGGGGCGGCGTTACCTTGCGTCGCGCGACGCGCGGCGGCCGAACCACCAGCCGGCCAGCAGCTGCAACGGCAGCGATGCCAGCAGCGAAATGACGAACCAGAGCGGGAAATCAGCGCCTGCGGCCCACACCGCGTAGCCGCAGCCCAGCGCGATCAGTGACCAGATGGAAAAACCATGCGAACGCGGCCAGCAGGGCGCGTAGTAGGTGGCGAAGGAAATGCCGGCGACGCCACCGAGCACGCTGAAGGCCAGGTCCCACCCCAGCTGCACGCTGTTGTTGTCCGGCGACATGCCCACCAGCGGGGGCAGCCAGCTGGCGACGCTGCTGACCAGCGCAAGCGACAGCACGCCGCCGATCAGGGCGACGAAGGACAGGAACAGGGTCTTGAGCAGGGCGGGCATGCGCGCATTGTAAGGCTGCGCGAAGTGCCTGGGGTTGCTGGCCTGCGGCCGGTACTACCGATGGATCGGCATGGCCGCCGCGTCCGTGGGAGAGGGGGACGGAGCGACGGCGGCCATGCACAGGCGGTCAGGCGGCGAAGTCGAGCACCACGCGGCCTTCGATGGTGCCCGCGTGCATGCGCGCGAACACCTCGTTGATGTTTTCCAGGCGATCGGTGCTGACCGTGGCGGCAACCTTGCCTTCGGCAGCGAACTGCAACGACTCCTGCAGGTCCAGCCGGGTGCCGACGATCGAGCCGCGCACGGTGATGCCGTTGAGCACCATGCCGAAGATGTCCAGCGGGAAGTTGCCCGGCGGCAGACCGTTGAGCGAAACGGTACCGCCACGGCGGACCATGCCCAGCGCCTGCTCGAACGCTTTCGGCGACACCGCCGTGACCAGGGCGCCGTGCGCGCCGCCGATTTCCTTCTTCAGGAAGGCAGCGGGGTCGGTGGTGCGCGCGTTGACGGTGATCTGCGCGCCGAGCTGCCGGGCCAACGCCAGCTTGTTGTCGTCCACGTCCACCGCCGCCACGTTCAGGCCCATTGCGCGGGCGTACTGCACGGCCATGTGGCCCAGGCCGCCGATGCCGGAAATCACCACCCAGTCCCCTGGCTTGGTGTCGGTCACCTTCAGGCCCTTGTAGACGGTCACGCCGGCGCACAGCACCGGCGCGATCTCGACAAAGCCCACGTCCTTCGGAAGCAGGCCGACATAGTTGGCATCGGCCAGTGCGTACTCGGCGAAGCCGCCGTTGACCGAGTAGCCGGTGTTGCGCTGCGTCTCGCACAGCGTTTCCCAGCCGCCCAGGCAGTGTTCGCAATGGCCACACGCCGAGTACAACCAGGGGATGCCGACCCTGTCGCCTTCCTTGACGTGCCCTACCCCGCCTCCCACGGCCACGATGTGCCCCACGCCCTCGTGACCGGGGATGAATGGCGGGTTCGGTTTCACCGGCCAGTCGCCCTCGGCGGCGTGCAGGTCGGTGTGGCAGACGCCACAGGCCTCGATCTTGACCAGTACTTCGCCCGCCCCCGGGCGTGGTACCGAGACTTCCTCGATCACCAGTGGCTTGCCGAACTCACGCACTACAGCGGCCTTCATGGTCGAATTCATGTTCGGATCTCCGTAGTGCGCTTGCCCACAGAATGACGCCGGCTCGAGGCCGGCGCTTTGATCACGATCAAACCTTTGACGATTCGTGCAGCAGGTTCAGCTGGCCAGCACCGACGCCTCGCGGGCGAGGCGCTCGATGGCGTCCCAGTCACGGGTCTGCAGCAGTGCCGGCGTGGTCAGCCACGAGCCGCCCACGCACAGCACGTTGGGCAGGTGCAGGAACTGCGGCGCGGTCTGCGCGCTGATGCCACCGGTCGGGCAGAAGCGTACATCGGCGAACGGGCCGTGCCAGGCCGCCAGCAGTGCGGCGCCACCGGC
The DNA here is from genome assembly GCF_059372535.1 of Stenotrophomonas sp. YJH_SMC_43. Classification (NCBI taxonomy): domain Bacteria; kingdom Pseudomonadati; phylum Pseudomonadota; class Gammaproteobacteria; order Lysobacterales; family Lysobacteraceae; genus Stenotrophomonas; species Stenotrophomonas sp. YJH_SMC_43. The sequence goes on along the minus strand of NZ_JCAFVQ010000004.1, from coordinate 309,181 downwards.
CTGCACCGCCGGGAAGAACTTGAAGGTGTCGTGGCCGTGCTCCAGGCCCAGGATGAGGTCCGAGGCGGTGGCGGCACCGGGCAGGTACGGCAGGTCGGCATCGCGCGCGGCCGCGTACAGTGCCGGCGTGGCGCCGGGGGACACCGCGAAACGCGCTCCGGCCTGCTTCGCCGCCTGCATCTGCGCCGGGGTAAGCACGGTGCCGGCACCGATCACCGCGTCCGGTACGGCCTCGACCATGGCCGTGATCGCGTCCAGCGCCTGCGGCGTGCGCAGGGTCACTTCGATCACCGGCAGGCCGCCGCGGAACAGGGCCTGGGCCACTTCGACCGCGTCATTCACGTCTTCGGGGGTGTACACCGGAATCACCGGTGCCAGTTTCAGGACCGCGCGTACGCGCGGATCAGCGGCGGACATCGAATCGCTCCTCGCCCATCAGGGCCAGCACGTCAGCTTCGCTGACAGGATTGAAATCGCCGGGGATGGAGTGCTTCAGCGCCCCGGCGGCCAGGCCGAACCGCACGGTGGCGTCGGCATCAAGGCCGGACAGGATGCCATGCAGGATGCCGGCCGCGAAGGCATCACCGCCACCGATGCGGTCGACGATGCCCTGCAGATGACGCAGTGGGGCCTGTGCGCGGGTTCCGTCGCAACCCAGCAACACAGCGCCCAGCACATGGTGGTCCACGCTCAGCACCTGCCGCTGCGTGCAGGCCATCCACTGCAGTTGCGGAAAGGCACCGAACGCGGCGGCAGCGGCCGCGTCGATCCGCTCCATCAGGTCCGGCTGGGTGAAGCGGGTGCCCAGTACGACCTCCATGTCGCGGTAGTCGGCGAACACGATGTCGGCCTGCGCGAACAGTTCGCGCAATACCGCCTGCGCATCGCCTCCCCAGCGCTGCCAGAGGCGGGGCCGGAAATTGCCGTCGAAGGAGACGCGGACACCGGCCTGTCTTGCCGCGCGCGCCGCCGCCAGCGTGGCCGCCGCCACGTGCGGGCCCAACGCCGGGCTGACCCCGGAGACGTGCAGCCACTGCGCGTCCTGCAGCAGCGCTGGCCAGTCGTAGTCGGCTGCAGTGCTGCGCGCGAACGCCGAATCCGCGCGGTCGTAGACCACTTCGCTCGCGCGCTGTACCGCGCCGGTGGTGAGGAAGTACAGGCCCATGCGGCCCTCGGCGTCCTCGCGCACACCGCGCGTATCCACGCCGTGCCGCCGCAGTTCACCCAGTACATGCGCCCCCAGCGCATTGCCGGCCACGGTGCTGACCATGGCCACCTGATGTCCAAGCCGGGACAGCGAGACACCCACGTTGGCTTCGGCCCCTCCCACATGGACCTGGAGTTGCGGCGACTGCAGCAGCAGTTCGTTGCCGGGGGCACCCAGGCGCAGCAACAACTCTCCAAAACACACGATACGACCCATCTCAGCTCCTTCACGCGTGCCACCAGCATGGGACACTGCATGGCGTGTAAGTGGACCACGCGAGGGGCGTGGCGATTGGCTAGCGGTGTCATTCTAGACCGAAGACGCCTTGAGAGCGCTTGGGCTATATGTCGAAACCTTTGTCCTGCAAGCGTCTTGGAGACATTGCAAATCTGTTGCGGTGCAAGATGCCCGATCCCGGTGGTGCTGCTAACGTCGGTTTTGACTAGCGGTGTCATTTCGCCGCGCAGCTGCGATACCAGACCTTTGGGAGAGGGGAAAGGCATGCAATCTCGGATCCATGGAAAAAAGACACCGGTTACCTTGCTGGCCCTGGGGGTGGGACTCGCCCTGTCCACCAGCGCGGCCGCCCAGCAGCAGACCGCTACCGACCTGGACACGGTGAACGTCACAGGCTATCGCGCCAGTGTCGAAAAGGCGCTGGACATCAAGCGCGGCGAGGCCGGCGTGGTCGATGCCATCGTCGCCGAAGACATCGGCAAGTTTCCCGACCTCAATCTGGCTGAATCGCTGCAGCGCATTCCGGGCGTGGTGATCACACGCGAAGCCGGCGAAGGCCGCAACATCTCGGTGCGCGGCCTGGGCCCGGATTTCACCCGCGTGCGCATCAATGGGATGGAAGCGCTGACCACCGTCGGCGCCGGTGACCAGAGCGGTGGTACCAACCGCGGCCGCGGTTTCGACTTCAACGTGTTTGCCTCGGACCTGTTCTCGCAGCTGGTGGTGCGCAAGACCGCCTCGGCCGACGTCGAGGAAGGCTCGCTGGGTGCCACTGTCGACCTGCGCACCGCGCGCCCGTTCGACTACGACGGCTTCACCTTCGCCGCAAGCGGCCAGGCCGGCTACAACCAGATGGCCGAAAAGGCCGACCCGCGGCTGGCCGCGCTGGTCTCCAACACCTTCGCCGATGGTACCTTCGGCGCCCTCCTGTCGGTGGCCTACTCCGAGCGCCAGGCACTGGAGGAAGGCTCCAACACCGGCCGCTGGGCCAACGGCCCGAGCAATGGCAACTTCGCTGCGTCATCGCCGTTCGCCGCCGCACGCGCCGCTGATGTATTCCACCCGCGCTTCCCGCGCTACGTGCAGATGGAACACGAGCAGAAGCGCCTGGGCGTGACCGGCTCGCTGCAGTGGAAGCCCAGCGATGCCAGTGAAGTATCGCTGGACATGCTGTACTCGAAGATCGATGCCACCCGCGACGAGCAGTACATCGAAGCGATTTCCTTCAGCCGTGGCAGCAGCAGCACCCCGCGCCTGGTCGGCAAGCCGAGCACCATCGTCAGGAACGGCGAGATCCGCAACGGCGCGCTGCTGTACGGTGAATTCGACAACGTCGACATCCGTACCGAGAACCGCCACGACGAGTGGAGCACCGAGTTCAAGCAGATCAGCCTGAACGGCCAGCACCGTTTCGGCGACGACTTCACCGTGTCCGGCAAGCTGGGCATCTCGCGCTCCAGGCACGAGAATCCAGTGCAGACCACCGTCATCATGGACAAGTACGACGTCAAGGGCTACAGCTACGACTACCGTGGCAACAGCCGCTTCCCGATCCTCAACTACGGCATCGACCCGACCGACCCCAACGGTTGGGAACTGGCGGAAATCCGCCTGCGCCCGCAGTACGTGGACAACGACTTCGATACCGGCCAGATCGACTTCAACTGGAACATCAGCCCCGGCTTCCGCCTGAAGGGCGGCGTGCTTGCCAAGGACTACACGTTCAAGACCACCGAACTGCGCCGTGCCAGCGAACTGGCCGTGCCGACCTTCGCCAGCGGCAGCAGGATCGTGCCCGTGGACATGATCAACCAGGCCGGCCTGAAGGGCATCAATGGCAATCCGTCCAACTGGGTGGTGCCGAACCTGGATGCAATCGCCGACCAGTTCGACATCTACAGCAACAGCGGCATCTATGCCGTCGCGCCGCGCGCCAACAACGTGCGCAGCGTGGAAGAGAAGGACCGTGGTGCCTACCTGATGGGCGAGTTCAGCACCGAAATCGGCTCGCTGCCGCTGTCGGGCAACTTCGGCGTGCGCTACGTGCGCACCAGGCAGACCTCCACCGGGCTGTCGACGCTGGCCAGTGGTACCACCTCCACCACCGCCACCCGCACCTACGATGACACCCTGCCCTCGTTCAACCTGGTGGCCGAGGTCACGCCCGATTTCCTGATCCGCCTGGGTGCGGCCAAGGTCATGACCCGCCCGGGCCTGGGCAGCCTGACGCCAGGTGCAACCGTGGCCGTGGCCGGTGGTGCGCGCACCATCTCCAGCGGCAATCCCAACCTGGACCCGACGCGCGCCACCAATGTCGACCTGGGCTTCGAGTGGTACTTCGCCGAAGGCGCGATGGCGGGCCTGGGCCTGTTCTACAAGGACATCGAGACCTCGGTCCAGACCCTGCGCGAGAACCGCCCGTACACCGACAGCGGCCTGCCTGCCGAACTGCTGACCGGTACCGGCGCCTCGCCCACCGACGACTTCACCTTCACCCGGCCAGTCAATACCCCCGGCGGTGAGCTGTACGGCGCCGAGGCGAACTACACCCAGCCCTTCACTTTCCTGCCGGGCAAGTGGTCGAACCTGGGCGTGCAGCTGAACTACACCTGGGTCGAATCGAAGATCCAGTACATCAACTCGGCTGGCCAGCCGGTGATGAAGAACGATCTGCTGGGCCTGTCCAAATCGTCATGGAACGCAACGCTGTTCTACGAAGGCGAGACCTTCGCTGGCCGCGTCTCCGCCACCAACCGCGATGACTACCTCACCCAGGTGCCCGGTCAGGAAACCGGCTTCAACCTGGACGGCTACCACGGCATGACCGGCACCACGGTCATTGATGCGTCCATCCGCTACAAGATCAGCGACCAGCTGGAACTGAGCCTGGAAGGCATCAACCTGACCAACGAAGCCTCGGATGAATGGGTGTACTCGCCCGCCACCGGCCGCCTGCCACTCCAGTACACCGAAACCGGCCGCCAGTTCCTGCTGGGCGTGCGCTACAAGTTCTGAGCAACGCCGGCGGCGCGTACCGATACGCGCCGCGGTTCGCCATGACCGCTGCTGCGCCGCAAGGTGCCGCTGCGGCGTGGCCTTGCTACGGTCCGGCGGCCCGCCGCCGGCCGTCGCCCGTTGAAAGGAAATGTCTCCATGCCGCACCGCACGACCGTGTCCCGCTGCCTGCTGCTGGCAGTGGCCCTGGCTGCAGGCCCCGCGACGGCCGCCGCCGATGTCCCCACCCTGCTCTTCGATGTGGATGCCAATCACGGCCTGCAGGCCGTGACCGCTCACGGTGAGGCCGTAGCGAACTTTCGCGACAAGGTCGCGGTGGTCGACGACGGCGAGCATGGCAAGGCCATCCAATGGGAAGACGACGGCGTGCTTGCCTGGGACGCGCCGGGCAACATCCTGGCCCAGCGCGGCACGCTGGCCTTCGACTGGCGTTCACGCTATGCGGTGGGTGAAGCGCCGTTCGTGATCTTCCGCGTCGGCTACGCCGACCACAGCAGCTGGGACATGGCCTGGCTGCGCATCGACTGGAACGGGCACGGCTTCGATGCCTTCGTCACCGATGCCAACTTGGCACGCACACGCGTGTCGTTCCGCATGGATGCACTGCCGCGTCCCGACCAGTGGTTGCACCTGGCCTTCGCCTGGGATGAGGACCACGGCGTGCGCCTGTTCATCGATGGCCGCGAAGTGGCGCGTGCACAAGCCACAGGCGATTACGATGCGGCGCTGGACCAGCTCGGCCTGGCCGGGCGGGTGATGGCGCCCTACCAGGTGCAGAGCCGCTACAACTTCCTGCGTGGCAGCGACTTCCAGCACATCCGGGTGTACGACCGCATGCTCGACGCCCCCGCCGTGCAGGCACTGGCAGGCGGCAAGGCGCCGGCCAGCGCGGTGGCGCCGGCCAGCGACGAGCGCGCGTGGCGCCATCGCTTCGGGTGGGAAGGCGCGGCACCGCCTGCGCTGGCGTCGGCCGGCACCCGCATCCGCAAGATCGAATTCGCCGACACCCGCGACCTGAAGGCGTGGATGTGGAAGGCCACCGATGGCATCGCCGAAACCACCTGGCCGGGCGTGTACAACCGCTCGCGCCTGCCCGGCCGCAATGACTACTTCCAGCTTCCGGACTGGAACACCTATGTGGAAGGCGGCCAGCACCTGGACCTGACCCTGCCGGCCACCGAAACGGTGAACCGGGTGGAGATCCGTGGTGCGGCCTTCGGCACCCTTTCCCACGGGCCCGACGCCGAACATGCCACCGACGTGCTGGTCACGCGCCCGCGCGGCGTGGTGCGCAGCGTCGACGACATTGCCGCGCAGCGCGGCGGCGTGCTGCGTTTCAGCAACGTCGAGCAGGAAACACCGATCCAGGAAATCTGGGCCTACCACGTGAGCAAGGGCACCGAGCCGGAAGGCACGGTGAAGCAGACCTACATCATCGACAGCCGGGCGCTGCCCGACTACACCAACCTGGACGCATTGCGCCGCTACATCGACGGACGTTTCCCGGCCGCCGAACGCAGCACGGTGATGGCGCTGCCGAAGGGCGCCGGTTCCCGCCGCCGGGATGCCGGCACCCTGCCCGCACATCCGCAGCCGATCGTGCACGTGCTGATTCCTTCCGGGGTGGGTGACGCGCCGGCCAACCAGCCGCTGATCCGCAGCTGGGCCTACAGCTGGGAGAACATGCACGACGGCCTGGACGGCGTGGCCATCGACCTTCCCGCGCTGGACCTGCCGCCCACCCACGATGGACTGATCCCGCTGAACATCCGCATCAAGGATCCGATCTGGCCGGCGCGCGACATGATCGATGTATCGGTGTCGGTGCCGCCACGGCAGGCGCGCACGCTGTGGCTGGACCTGCGCGATCGCATCCTCACCCCGGACAGCCTGTGGCTGAGCATCGCCTCGGCCGCACCAGGCTTCGATGCCGATGCCCTCGACGGTGCGCAGGTCCGGCTGGTGTTCAAGCCGCGTGCCGACGCGCTGAAGGAGCACGTGGCCGACCGCTTCAACCAAGTCCGCGACAACTGGGGCTTCCTGGTGGAAGAGCACACCACGTCCAAGCGCCAGCGCCTGTACGCGCGCGTGTACGCGGACCTGAGCGACCTGCTGCGGGTGGACCCGGACCATGAACTCGGCCGCCTGTACTGGAACTACATCAGCTACAACAGCCAGGGCCGCCCGCCCTACACGGCGCCTGCCGTGCCCAGGGGCGTGCCGGCGTGGGCATTCAACCAGGTGCAGGACCTGGCGCAGGTGCGGCAGTTCGTCGACTGGTGGATCGACGAACGGCAGGGGGCCTACGGTGACTTCGGTGGTGGCATTTCGGACGATTCCGACCTGACCCAGCAGTGGCCGGGGCTGGCCCTGATGGGCGTGCAGCCGGATCGATTGAACGCCTCGCTGACCGCGCTGTCCGACGCGGTGTACCGCAACGGCATGTTCAGCAACGGCTTGAGTACCATCGAGACCGACGAGCTGCATTCCTATGAGGAAGGCATCAACACCAACAGCGCCATGCTCTACCTCAACTGGGGCGATCCGCTGACGCTGGAACGCCTGATGGAAACGGTGAAGGCCTTCGACGAGCGCATCATCCTGCGCAACCCGCAGGGCCACCTGCTGTTCTCCAGCAACTGGTTCGGTGGCAACAAGGTCTACCGCGAACCGAACTGGCAGTGGCAGAAGCCGTATTCGTTCCCGGTGCTGCACCCGGCGTTCCTGCTGGGCCAGTACAACGCCGACCCCACCGGCCGCGGGCTGGTGATCGGCCTGGCCGATGGCTATCTGGCCCACGCAGGCAAGGACGACAAGGGACGCTTCACCCTGCCCAACGAGATCAACTGGGCCAGCGGTGCCACCCGCGGCGGCGAGTTGAACAACGGCTCCGGCAGTGGCGACACGATGCACACCTTCTGGGCGGCGTGGCGCTGGAGCGGCGATGCGAAGTACCTGCAGGCACTGGACTACCGCGTGGCCCGTGGCGGTCCGGGCGCACTGGCCAACCTGGGCGAGAACGTCGTGGACGTACTGGGCCGGCAACAGGACTGGTATCCGCTGCTGCGCGCCGAGGCTGACGCGGGAAAAACCGGCTTCGCCAGCCTGATGGCCTGGCAGGCCAGCGGCGACAGGTCATACATCGCCGCCCTGCATGCCGACGGCCTGCAGGCGAAAGTGCAGCGCGCGTACATGAACACCGAGGGCCACTGGTGGTCCGACCGCGTGGAAGCGCCCAGTGAATTCCTCCAGCGCGCACGCCTGGGTGGGATCGCGCTGAAGCGCAACCAGAGTTGGCCCGGCCACACCGTCAGCTGGCGCTTCGACCGCGATGGAGCGGCCGAACAGGTCGCCCTGCTGGTGCATGCGCCGTCGCGTGAACGTTTCACCGTTACCAGCTACAACCTGGGCACGCGCACCATCGGCGCCGACATGACCGGCTGGAACGTGGCCAGCGGGACCTGGCGGATACGCAGCGGCGTGGATGCCGATGGCGATGGCCACATCGACGGCACGCCCGCCGAACGCCGCGTACAGCTGGAAACCAGCGCTTCGGTGGCGCTGCAGTTCCGTCCCGGGCGTACCGAGGTGTTCGAGTTCGAACGCGTGTCCGAGGGAACACCGGTGGAAACACGGCCGGACCTGGGCGTGGGTCGCGGCGACGTACGCATCGACGGCAGCCAGCTGCAGGTGACCGTGCACAGCCTGGGCCATGTCGGCACCGGCGTGGCCGTAGCAATGCTGGAAGACGCGCGCGGTCGCGAGATCGCCCGCACGGACGTGCCGGCGCTGGGGGCACCCAGTGACCTGCAGCCGAAGACCGTGCAGGTCTGGCTGCCGTTGCCGGCCGGTGACCGCAGCGGCCTGCGCGTGCGCGTGGCGCTGGCCGACGGTGGCGAGGAAGTGACCCGGCTCAACAACGTGGTCGGCGTGCCGCGATGATGCCTGCATTACGCCGGGCGTGATCCGGCGTGGGTCAGGACGCCTCGGTCTCCAGCCGTTTCATCCGGCGCTGGTACCAGCCATCATCCAACGGCTCGAACACCGCGCTGCGTTCCATCACGCCCTCGTAGACATGCAGCGACACGGCCACGTCCGCTTCGCTGGCGTTGCACAGCGTGTGGTACTCGTGCGGCGGAATCAGGCTGCCGGCACTACCGCGGTGGCCGTACAGCGTGGGCTGGGCGGCAAAGCGATGACGTTCGCCATCCTGTTCAATCAGCGCATAGGGAGTGACGATGAGTTCGCCCTGCCAGACGCCTTCCACGCACCACATCGCATCGTGGTCGTGCAGCGGCGTGCCCTGGCCCGGGCCCCAGCACATGGCGATGACGCTGTAGCCCAAGGTCGGGCTGCGGTGCAGTTCACGGCGTGCGTAATGCCCTTCGACCGGGCGCCGCACGCAGGGGGGCAGCTGGATGGACGGATCGACGATGGCCTCGCGCAGCACCTGCTGCAGCGCACCGGTGATGGCCTCCGGCGTGCCCAGCATCACCGCGGCATCGATCGCAGCGAACAGCCGCTCCCGGCCGGTGAATGACGGTGGCAAGGACATCGTTCCCATGCCCCGACTCTAGCCGAGAGGGGTTAACAGAATGTTTGCACCGCGGTGTCATCACTGCGTGCCGCGCTGCACGAACGGTACTTTCGCGTACAGCGCACGTTCGCCGGCACGAGGATCGTCCACCACGCCGCTCTGGCGATCAAACAGCATGGTCTGCCGCCGGGGCAGCGCGTAGGGGGGCCATTGCGGCATTCCGCGATGATTGGGGTCGCCGTTGCGCGCGAAGGCGATCAGTGCGTCGCTCATTGTCGCCGCCAGCGTATGCGCGTCCGCGCCGCCACCGGTGCGTGCGCCGGGCAGGCCGGCGTTGTCGAACACCAGCGGGATGTCGAGCGTGTGGAAGGCGCGCAGCCGGCCTTGCTCCACCGGTGAGCCCCAGTCCAGCTGGTAGGCCCAGGTGGGCGCGGCCCCGCTGGGCTGGCGCGCACGCGCTTCCAGCTCCTCCACTGCGCCGCGCCAGGAACGTCCTGCGGTAGTGGCCGCGAAGAACACCTCCGAAGGCGTGTAATGCGGGTACAGGCGCCGGTACTCGGCGATCACCGTCTGCGGCAGCAGATCCACGAACTGCTGGCGTTGCAGCTGTGCCGGCAGCGTCTCCCAGGTCAAGGTGAAGTTGGCCGGATCGTTGCCGAGGAAGGCACGGGTCTCGTCGCGCGTATTGCCGATGACCATCGGAATGCTGGCCGACTGCCGCGGCGCCTGCGGCCAGAACGGATGCACCGGGAGGGAGACTTCGTCCAGTACCGGCCCGAAGTACAGCGACGTGCTTTCCACCCGCGATGGATCGCGGGCACGGGTGGCTGCAAGCAGATCCGTGGCCGGGAGCCGCAGCAGGGCAGACAGGTCCTTTGCACCCACTGCCTCCATTGCGATGGCAGCGCGCTGCGCGGCGGCACGCGGGCCGGCCGCGGTGACCTGCTGCCCGCTCATCGTCCACGCGCGCTGGAACAGGCCGCGTGCCGCCGGCATCGCCATCAGCGTGGCGATCTTGGCGCCGCCCCCGGACTGGCCGAACACGGTGATGTTTCCAGCGTCACCGCCGAAGATCGCCGCGTGCTCGCGCACCCACTGCAGCGCCTGTACCAGGTCGAGCTGGCCGACATTCCCCGACGCGGCGTAGCGTGCGTCGCCAAGTGCGCCCAGGTACAGGTAACCGAAGGTGTTCAGCCGATGATTGAGGGTCACCACCACCACATCGCCGCGGCGGCACAGCGCACTGCCGTCGTACAGCGGATCGCTGCCGGAGCCGTTGTTGAACCCACCCCCGTGTATGTAGACCAGCACCGGGCGGCGGCCGCCATCCCCCAGTGCGGGGGTCCAGACGTTGAGGAACAGGCAGTCTTCGCTGCCGGGGCCTTCCGCGCCGCCCTGCGGTGCGGCCGCGCCATAGTCCAGTGCATCGGCGATCCCGTTCCATGCCGCTTCCCGGCGTGGTGGCTGGAAGCGATGGGTGCCGGTATCGGCGCCGTAGCGCACGCCGCGGAATACCAGCACGCCTTGTTCATGCTGGCCGCGCAGGCGCCCCCCGCGCACGCGGACGATCGGCAGGCGTTCGTCGCGTGCACCGGGCATCGCGGCTGCCGGCAGTGCCACCAGCGTGGCCGTGGCCAGCGCCCAGCGCGCGCTGTCGCGCAGGAAACGGCGGCGCTGCAGATCGTCGGGTGCTCTCGTCATCGGCTGCCCTCCGCATCCTTTCCTGCTGTCAGCCATGCCTGCGCCAGCGCTGGCCACTGCGACAGGGTGGAGCCGGGCTGCAGGCGCATGCCGAAGCCGTGGCCGCCATGGGCGAACACATGCAGTTCGTGCTCGACACCCGCCCTGGCCAGCGCCTGCGCCATCACCTCGCTGTTGTGCACGCTGACCACGCGATCGTCGTTGGCATGGATCAGCATCGTCGGCGGCATGTCCGCATGCACGTGCTCCTGCACCGAGTACTGCGTCGCCAATGCGGGGTCAGGGCGCTCGCCCAGCAATCGCCCGCGCGAACCACTGTGCGCATGCGCGCCCATGTCGATGACCGGGTAGACCAGCACCGCCCGTGCCGGGCGCGCGCTCAGCTGATCGATCGCATCGCGTGCGGGATAGACCGGCGCATCGAAGCCGGTGGCCAGCCGCGCAGCCACGTGGCCGCCGGCGGAAAAGCCCATGACCGCCACATTGTCCGCCTCCAGGCCGCGGCGCGCGGCCTGGTCGCGCACGACCCGCAGCGCACGCTGGGCATCGGCCAGCGCCGCCTGGCGGTCCCTGCCCGGCTGCGGCAGGCGGTAGCGAAGCACGAACAGGGTGAAGCCTGCCCGCTGCACCCAGTCCGGCACCAGCGCGCTGCCCTCCTTGTCGATTACCACCCGCTGGTAGCCGCCGCCCGGAATGACCAGCACCGCCTGCCCGTTCGGACGTGGCGGCGCGTGCACGATCATGTATGGCGCATCGATCCCGTCCACGAACCGGTCCGGATGGGCCGGATCGGGGCTGCGCTCAACCACCCGCGCCTTCCGCGCCGGAGCGCTCTGGCCAGGTACCTGGCCGTCCGGCCACAGCGGCAGGCGTTCGCCCGCCACCTCCCCGGCAAGCCGCTGGCCGTCGCGCAGCGGGACGTCGCTGGCACGTGCCGGGGCAAGCGTCAACAGAACGCACAGGAACAGCACAAGAGGGGGCAGACGCATGGCGGACCGGGCTCCAGCGAAGGGTGGGCAGCGTGCCGCAGGCGCCCCGGAAGCGGGTGTGATGCGCTGCGGCTTGCGTGATGACACCGGTTTACCATATACACCTCCTGCAGACGCTGTCGATGGGCAGTGCAACAACGCAGAGGGAGACCGTTCTTGAGCAACGAACACGGCACACAGGGGCAGAGGCCGGCGCCGGACGGTGCAGCCGCCATCGCCCGCGCCTTCACCGATGCACGCCGCGCAGGCAAGGCCCTGCCCGCGTTCCCCGGAGAGATCCCCGTCGATCTGGTGGCTGCCTACCACGTGCAGGACCAGGCCATTGGCCTGTGGAGCGATACAGTGGTCGGCTGGAAGGTGGGTTACATCGCTGCCGAGCGCCGCGACGGCTCCGGCGATGAGCGCCTGCTGGGGCCGATCTTCAAACGTCAGCTCTGGAATGATACCGGTGGAACAACCGACATCCCGGTCTTCGTCGGGGGCTTCGGCGCAGTCGAAGCAGAGTACGTGCTGGAGCTGTTGGAGGACGCGCCGGCCGGACAGCTGGACTGGTCCCCGGAACAGGCCGAAGCGCTGCCTGCGCGCCTCTATATCGGCGTGGAAGTGGCCAGCAGCCCGCTGGCCACCATCAACGAACTTGGTCCGCGCGTGGTGGTGTCCGACTTTGGCAACAACAACGGCCTGGTGCTGGGCCCGGAGATCGTCGACTGGACCGCACGCGACGAAAACTCGCTGCGTGCCGAGACACTGATCGAAGGTGAGGTGGTCGGCACCGGTGGCGCCACCCGCCTGCCCGGTGGCCTGCGCGCGGCCTATGCCTTTGCGCTGTCCCGTTCGGCCCTGCGTGGCCGGCCGCTGCGCAAGGGCGACCTGATCGCCACCGGCAATGCCACCGGCATCCACGATATCGAGGCAGGACAAACGGCGCTGGTGCGCTTTGCCGGCTTCGGTGACATTGCCTGCCGGGCCGTGCCCGCGGGATGACCGCGGGGCTGCCCTGGTGAACACGCGCGGGAGGGCGCAGATGATCACACGACGTAACTTCCTGGCCGGGGGCGCTGCTGCCCTGGCCACCCCGATGCTCGCCGCCTGTGGCCGCGGGCCGGGCGGCGATATGGCCGGTGGCGCGCTGTTGACCGCCACCGACGTGCATGTGGCCGACTACCCTACCGTCACCGCGGTGAAGTGGATCGGCGAAACGCTGCAGCGCGAAACCAACGGTCGCCTGCGCCTGCGCCAGTACCACTCCGGCCAGCTGGGCCGCGAATCCGAGGCGATCGACATGGCGCGCTTCGGTGCCATCGATATCACCCGCGTGTATGCCGGTGCGCTGAACAATGCCTTTCCGCTGACCCAGGCGCTGTGCCTGCCCTACGTGTTCACGTCGGTGGCGCACCAGCGTGCCGCGTTGGATGACGGCGTGGCCGAAGCCGTGCTGCGCGGCTTCCAGGGCCGCGGCCTGGTCGGCCTGGCGATCTACGATTCCGGTGCACGCTGCTTCTACAACACCAAGCACCCCATCGTTTCGCCCAAGGACCTGCACGGCCTGAAGCTGCGCGTCGCCTCATCGGACATCTTCATCCAGCTGATGCGCCTGCTCGGCGCCAACCCGACGCCGATGTCGCTGGGCGACACGTTCTCCGGGATGGAAACCCACATGATCGACGGCGCCGAGAACAACATGCGCAGCTTCCATTCCAGCCGCCACTTCGAAGCGGCGCACTACTGGTCGCAGAGCGACCATTCGTACGCGCCGGATGTGTTGCTGATGTCGCGTGCCAGTTTCGAACGCCTGTCGCCTGACGACCGCCAGCTGCTGCTGCAGATCGCGCGCGCGTCGGTGAAGGTGATGCGCGAGCAGTGGGATGCGTCGGAGGACGCCGCACGCCGCGCCGTGCTGGCCTATGGGGTGAAAGCCAACGAGGTGGACATGCCCGCCTTCCGCACCGCCGCCCAGCCGCTGCTGCAGCAGTACCTGCAGCAGCCGGAGATCGCCGCGCTGGTCGACCGCATCCGCGCCGCCTGAGGACACTGCCATGATCGAGACGACGACGCCCGCCACCGGGCCTGGCCAGCGCCTGCTGGACCGCATCGCCGACATCGCCATCTACGGCGCCGTTGCTGCCCTGCTGGGGCTGGTGGTGGTGCAGGGCTGGCAGGTGTTCGCGCGCTACGTGATCAACGATTCGCCCAGCTGGACTGAGCCGGTCACGCTGCTGCTGCTGGCCACGGCGATGAGCCTGGGTGCCGCCTGCGGTGTGCACACCAACCGCCACTTCGGCTTCTTCCTGCTGCATGCCTACCTGGGCCCCGGCCTGCGCCGTGCGGTGGACGTGCTGGTGCAGCTGGTGGTGGCGGTGCTGGGAGGCTTCATCGCCTTCTGGTCGGGTGATCTGCTGCTCGACGGCCTGGACATCAAGACCGCCGGCGCCGATCTGCCGCAGAGCATCAACTACCTGCCACTGGCGGTGGGCGGCGGGCTGATGCTGCTGTTCGCGCTGAACCGTGCGTGGAACGCGCTGCAGGCCCGCGCCACCGGCGCCGAAGACGCTGAAGGAGATCGTTGATCCATGGGTATCACCATCCTGTTCTCCGTGTTTGCCGTGCTGCTGCTGCTCGGCGTGCCGGTGGCCTACGCGCTGGCCGCTGCCGCGCTGGCCACCCTGCTCTACCTGGATATCCCCAGCATCGTGCTGGTGCAGCAGATCTCGGCCGGTACCGGCTCGGCCTCGCTGATCGCCATTCCGTTGTTCATCTTCGCGGGCGAGATCATGATGCGCGGCGGCATCTCCGAGCGCCTGATCGCCTTGGCCTCGTCGCTGGTGGGGCGCTTGCGCGGTGGCCTCGGCCAGGTCTCGATCCTGTCCTCGCTGTTCTTCGGCGGCGTGTCCGGCTCGGCCATTGCCGACGTTTCGGCGGTCGGCGGCACGATGATCCCGCAGATGGTCAAGCGCGGCTACGACCGCGATTTCGCCGTCAACGTCAGCATCACCGCCGCGCTGGTGGCGCTGCTGGTGCCGCCGTCGCACAACCTGATCCTGTTCTCGGCCGCTGCCGGTGGGGGCCTGTCCATCGCCGATCTGTTCGCCGCCGGCATTGTCCCCGCGCTGCTGATGACGTTGGCGCTGATGGTCACCGGCTATGCGGTGGCGCGCCGCCGCGGCTATGGCGTGGAGGTCTTTCCCGGCTGGCGCGCCGTGGCCCTGCGCATCGTCTCCGCCCTGCCCGGCCTGGGCCTGGTCGCGCTGATCTTCATCGGTATCCGTGCCGGCATCTTCACCGCAGTGGAAAGCGCAGCCATCGCCGTGGTCTACGCCTTGCTGGTGACCACCGTGCTGTACCGGCAACTGCGCTGGCGCGAGTTCTTCGACACCGTCATCCACGCGGCGCGCAGCACGGGCGTGATCCTGTTCGTGATCGCCACCGCCGCCGTGTTTGGCTGGCTGCTGGCCTACCTGCAGGTGCCCGCGGCCGCCGTCGAGTTCCTGCAGTCGTTCGCGCACAGCCAGTTCATGGTGCTGCTGATGATCGTGGTGATGCTGCTGCTGCTGGGCACCTTCATGGACCTGGCGCCGATGATCCTGATCTGCACGCCGATCTTCCTGCCGGTGGCCCGCGCCTACGGCATCGATCCGATCCACTTCGGCCTGGTGCTGGTGCTCACCGGTGGCCTGGGTCTGGTCACGCCCCCGGTGGGCTCGGTGCTGTTCATCGGCACGGCCATCGGCAAGATCAGCGTGGGCCAGAGCATGCGCACGATCTGGCCGTTCTGGTTCGCCGCGCTCGCCGTGCTGCTGGTCGTGGCCTTCTTCCCCTCACTGTCGTTGTGGCTGCCCGCCGCGCTGCGCGGCTGAGCCACAAGGAGACTGCCATGCGTGCACTGTGTATCGCCGCCACCATCACTCTGCTCGTGCTGTTGCTGCCGGCACGGCCTGCACCCGCGGCGGAGCCCGCGCGCGCCCCGGCGCAGTGGGCGCGGGGGCTGGAACACCAGCGCCAGGCGGACCGGGGCGATGGCACGTTCCTCAATCCGGTGCTGGCCGGTGACCATCCGGATCCCTCGGTGCTCAAGGACGGGGACGATTACTACCTCACGCTGTCGTCGTTCGACGCCTACCCCGGGCTCCCGATCTGGCACTCGCGCGACCTGGTGAACTGGCAGCCGCTGGGACATGCGGTCACCCGCAACGTGGGGGCGATCTGGGCGCCGGACATCGTCAAGCATCGGGGGCGCTACTTCATCTACTTCCCGGCCCGCACCGGCGAGCGCCGCAGCAACTTCGTGGTCTGGGCCGATGACATCAAGGGCCCGTGGAGCGCGCCGATCGACATCGGCCTGGGTGGCTACATCGATCCCGGCCATGCAGTGGGTGAAGACGGCAAGCGCTACCTGTTCCTCAGTGGCGGTGATTACGTGCAGCTGGCCGACGACGGGTTGAGCGTGGTCGGCACGCCGAAACACGTCTATGACGGCTGGCGCTACCCGCAGGACTGGGACGTTGAGGCCTACGCGCAGGAAGGCCCGAAGATCCACGTCCGCGACGGCTGGTACTACATGACCACGGCAGTGGGCGGCACCGCCGGTCCGCCGACCGGGCACATGGTGATCACCGCGCGCTCGCGTTCGATCCACGGACCATGGGAGAACGCGCCCAACAACCCGATCACGCGCACGCAGTCGGCGGCCGAGCCCTGGTGGTCACGCGGCCACGCGACGGTGATCGAAGGGACCGATGGACGCTGGTGGATGATGTACCACGGGTACGAGAACGGCTTCTGGACGCTGGGTCGGCAGGCCCTGCTCGAACCGATCGAATGGACCGCTGACGGCTGGTTCCGGGCCACGGGCGGAGACCTTGGTCAGCCACTGCGCAAGCCGGCCGGACAGGCGCTGTCGCCGCATGGCATGGCGCTGTCGGATGATTTCCGCGGCAGCACGCTTGGCCCGCAGTGGGCGTTCTTCAACCCGGCGCAGGATGAGTACCGCCGGCTGGGTTTCAGTGGCAACGGCCTTGTCCTGCAGGGCAAGGGCAGCACGCCGCGCGACGCCTCGCCGCTGACCACCATCGCCGGCGACCGGGCCTATCAGTTCGAGGTGGAGATGGAGATCGCCCCCGGTGCCGTGGGCGGCGCGCTGCTGTTCTACAGCGACCGGCTGTACGCGGGCGTGGGCAGCAACGGCGAGTCGTTCATCATGCATCGCTACGGCGAGGAGCGCCCTGCCCGACCGGCCCCGGGCCGCGGCGGCCGGCTGTGGTTGCGGGTGACCAACAACCGCCACATCGTCACCTTCCACTCCAGCACCGACGGGCACACTTGGCAGAAGTATCCGGTTCAGATGGAAGTGTCCGGTTACCATCACAATGTCGCGGGCAGGTTCCTGGCGTTGAAGCCGGCGCTGTATGCGGCCGGCGACGGTGCGGTAACCTTCCGCAACTTCCGCTACCGCGCGCTGGACTGAGCGCGGAGCCGGAATCCCCAGACTTACCGGGTTCAAAACATGTCAGTGCGCAACAAGAACGATGCCGCTACGCCGGCATTGGCGAAGGGCAAGGCAGCCACCATCAACGACATCGCGCGACTGTCGGGTGTATCCAAGAAAACGGTTTCAAGAATCATCAACAACTCGCCACTGGTGCGCAAGGACACGCGCGACAAGGTGGAAGCGTTGATGCGTGAAGTGGGCTACACGCCCGATCCACTGGCCCGCGGGCTGGCGTTCCGCCGCTCCTTCCTGATCGGCATGGTCTACGACAACCCCACCGCGCAGTACATCGTGGACATGCAGTACGGCGCGCTGGATGCATTGCGTGGATCCAGTTTCGAGCTGGTGGTGCATCCCTGTGACAGCCGCAGCCCCGGCTACATCGAAGGCGTGCGTCGCTTCGTGCAGCAGCAGAAGCTGCACGGCGTCATCCTAGTGCCGCGTGCCTCGGAAGACCAGGCGCTGGCGGACATGCTCGATGAGATCGGCTGCCGGTTTACCCGCGTGGCAGCGCTGCCGCTGGACGAAAGCTCGCAGATGGTGGTTACCCATGACCGCGATGGTGCGGCCGAAGCCGCCGACTACCTGCTCTCGCTCGGCCACCGTGACATTGCCCTGGTGACCGGTCCCAGCGCCTACCGTTCGGCCCATGAACGTACCGCCGGCTTCATCGACGCACTGTCGCAACGCGGTATCGAGCTGCCGAAGGACCGCATCATCGAGGCCGGCTACACCTTCGAATCCGGTGTCGCCGCTGCCGAGAAACTGCTGCTGGGCAAGCGCCGCCCGACCGCCATCTTCACCGGCAACGATGAAATGGCCGCCGGTATCTACAAGGTGGCGCTGCGCGCGGGCATCAACATTCCGCGCCAGCTGTCCATTGTCGGCTATGACGACAGCCCGCTTGCCTCGCGCCTGTGGCCCTCGCTGACCTCGGTGCGCCGGCACACGCGCGATACCGGACGCACCGCCGCGGCGATGCTGATCCAGCCCGAAGGCCAGGCCGCGCTGCCCATTGCCAGCGTGCGGCCGCACCTGATCGTCCGCGATTCCTGCCAGCCGCCGGAGGATTGATCCCCAAGGATCAATCCTGCAGGTCACGACCTCTGGTCGTGACACGCCCCTGCCCCATCCACCCGATCCACCGCGCCCTGCCCGGGCCATCCCGGCATCGTGCGACGCAAAATGACACCGGTTTCCTGTCTGGCTAGAATCGACCGTGAACCGCGCCGGGGCCGACCCGTCGGCCCGCCCCCCGCTCTGGAGACGCCATGTACAGCAAGACCCATTACGCCACCCATCCCGATGCCATCCACGGTGCCAGCAACGACCAGCTGCGTGACCTGTACCTGCTCGATGGCCTGTTCAACGCCGGTGCGGTGACCCTCAAGTACACCCACTACGAGCGCTTCGTGATTGGTGGCGCCGCCCCGGTGGACGCACCGCTTGCGCTGCCGACCCAGACCGAACCCGCTTCGGCCGCAGGCCACCCGTTCCTGGAGCGCCGGGAACTGGGCGTGATCAACGTCGGCAGCGGCACTGGTACGGTCACCGTGGATGGCACCGGCTACACGCTGGGTCCGAAGGACGGTCTGTACGTGGCCATGGGCAGCAAGGAGGTCGTGTTCGCCTCGCAGGACGCCGCCAACCCCGCCCAGTTCTATCTGGCCTCGACCCCGGCCCATGCCCGCTTCGAAACCAGGCAGCTGTCCATCAAGGACGCCGTTGCACTGGACCGCGGCGCGCTGGAAACCAGCAACGAGCGCACCATCTACCAGTACATCGTGCCGGCCACCTGCCAGTCCTCGCAGCTGCTGCTGGGCCTGACCGTGCTCAAGCCGGGCAGCGTGTGGAACACCATGCCGCCGCACCTGCACGACCGTCGCAGCGAGGTCTACTTCTACTTCGACCTGGGTGACAGCGACCGCGTCTACCACTTCATGGGCGAGCCGGCCGCGCAGCGTCACATCGTGATCCAGAACAACGAAGCGGTAGTGTCGCCGCCGTGGTCGATCCACATGGGCGCCGGCACCAGCAACTACGCCTTCATCTGGGCGATGGGTGGCGAGAACCTGGACTACACCGACATGCACGTGCTGGACATCTGCCAGCTCAAGTAAGCCCGCCTGGCCGCCGCGCACCGTGTGCCGGCCGTCGACACCGCTCGTCTCTATCAAGGAACGCATACGCAATGGCTAATCCCTTCAGCCTGGAAGGCAAGGTCGCTCTGGTAACCGGTGGCAATACCGGTCTGGGCCAGGGCATCGCCGTGGCACTGGCCGCCGCTGGTGCCGACGTCGCCGTGGCCGGCATCGCCCCGCCCACCGATACCATCGAAAAGATCACCGCGCTGGGCCGCCGCTGCCTGGCCATCGAAGCCAACCTGATCAGCATCGAGCCGGTGGCGCGCGTGGTCCGCGAGACCATCGAAGGCCTGGGCGGGTTGGACATCCTGGTCAACAACGCCGGCCTGATCCGCCGCGCCGATGCGGTGGACTTCAGCGAGCAGGACTGGGACGACGTGATGAACGTCAATCTCAAGTCCGCGTTCTTCATTTCGCAGGCCGCCGGCCGCCACTTCATCGAACAGGGCCACGGCAAGATCATCAACATCGCTTCGATGCTGTCCTTCCAGGGCGGTATCCGCGTGCCGTCGTACACCGCCAGCAAGAGCGGCATCGCCGGCATCACCCGGCTGCTGGCCAACGAGTGGGCGGGCAAGGGCATCAACATCAATGCCATCGCCCCGGGCTACATGGCGACCGACAACACCGCCCAGCTGCGCGCCGACGAAGCGCGCAACAAGGCGATCCTGGAGCGCATCCCGGCCGGTCGCTGGGGCACGCCGGATGACCTGGCCGGTGCGGCGGTGTTCCTGGCCTCGTCGGCGTCGGATTACATCAACGGCGCCGTGCTGCCGGTCGATGGTGGCTGGCTGGCGCGCTGACGCGTGATCCGCGGTAGTGCCGGCCGCTGGCCGGCGTCCTGGCAATGCTTCCGCCGTTCATGAGGTTGCCGGGCAGCGGCCGGCACTACCGGAGACCGGACATGCGCACCCTGTTGCCTTTGTTGTTGCTGCTGTCGTGCACCACCGCGCAGGCGGCGCCCGTGCGGGTCTTCATTGCCGGTGACTCCACTGCGGCCGCATACGGCCCCGAGCGCGCGCCGCAGGCCGGCTGGGGCCAGGCGCTGCAGAGCTACCTGGACCCGGCGCGCTTGGAGGTGCACAACCACGCCAAGGGCGGGCGCAGCACGCGCAGTTTCATCGAGGAAGGGCGCCTGGAGGCCATCGCCGCCGAGCTGCGCCAAGGCGACGTGCTGCTGATCCAGTTCGGCCACAACGATGCGAAGTTCGAAGACCGCACGCGCTACACCGATCCGGACAGCGACTACCCACGCCTGCTGATGCGTTACGTACAGGTGGCCCGCGCAAAGGGCGCCACGCCGGTGCTGGTCACGCCGGTGGCGCGGCTGCTGTACGACTTCGGTTCACTGCTGGATACGCATGGCCGCTACACGCAGTCGATGAAGGCGTTGGCCGCGCGCGAGCAGATTGCGCTGATTGATCTGAATGACCGCAGCATGCGCTGGGTCCGCGCGCTGGGTGAGGAGGGCGCGCGACCCTACTTCCTGTTCGTGCCCGAACAGAACAAGGCCGACGGCACCCATTTCAGCGTGGCCGGCGCACATGCGGTGGCCTGCCTGGTATTGCGCGAGGCGGTGCCGCTGCTACCCGCGCTGCAGCCGGCGCTGGTGCGGGATATCGACTGCGACGTGGTGGCGGAAGGGCAGGGTAGCGACCCAGCCCTGCCCTCGCAGGTGGTGCACGAAGACAGTGTTGTGCGCACGCAAGCAGGCCCGCACGGCGGTGCCGGCCCGACCACGGCGTATCCGTTCTTCGCCGATGCCGAAGGGCTGCCGTTCGTGCTGCGCAAGCGTGTGCTGCACAAAGGCGCGGGCATCGGCCTGCATCCGCAGCACAAGGACGAGATCTATTACATCGTCAGTGGGCAGGGCAGTTATGTGCTGGATGGCAGGCAGTACGACGTGCACGCCGGGCACGCGCTGCTGACCCGCAAGGGCAGCCACCATGCGCTGCAGCAGGTGGGTGAGGAGGATCTGGTGGTGCTGCTGGTGTACCCGCGCTGATTGAAACGTAGCCGAGCATGGGCTCGGCTTTACAGAACAGCGCCGGCGTGCATGGTCATCGTCGTTCGACAGGCTCCGGGCCGAAGTGCTTCAGCCCCAACCTGGCCAGGTCTTCCGGTCGCTCGAAATAGGCTTCGTCGAAGGCGTGCAGCGCCTCCTGCTCCTGTTCGGTCATCGCGCCGTACAGGTCGGTCAGTTGCTTGACCGCCGGGTCATCTTCCAGCCGGTCGACCAGCCCGCGCATGCCGGCCAGGATCGCGTGGGTCTTCGCCGCGCCCATCGCCTGCAGCGCACGTAACGCCAGCTGGCAGGTCGGGTCGCCCCAGTTGCACAGGAACTGCATGAAGCCGCCGTTGTTGATGTCGGCCTCCATGCGCCACAGCGCCACCAGCTGCTGGTCTTCGTCGGACAGCGCATCACACGTCGCCGCCGTCCGCCCAGCCTTCACCCGTGCCGGCCTGGAACACGTGATCGTCAGCCTGCACGTCACCGGCAGGCAGGTGCGCCTGGTCGGCCAGTGCCGCGTAGATTGGGGTGAAGTCCGGCGACGTCGCCTGCATCAGCTGTTCAAAGCTGTCGATGACGAAGTAGGTCTTCTGGAAGGTGTCGATGCGGTACTTCGTTCGCATGATCCGCTGCAGGTCGAAACCGATGCGGTTGGGTGCGGCCGATTCCAGCGAGTACAGCGACTCGCCCTTGGACGACACGATGCCGGCACCGTAGATGCGCAGGCCGTCGGGCGTGTCGATCAGGCCGAACTCCACCGTGTACCAGTACAGGCGGGTGAGGTTCTGCAGCGCGTCCGGGCCGATCGCGTGGGCTTTGACGCCGCCACGGCCATAGGCCTCCATGTAGTCGGCGAACACCGGGTTCATCAGCAGCGGCACGTGGCCGAACAGGTCGTGGAACAGGTCCGGCTCGGCGATGTAGTCGATCTGGTCCGGGCGACGGATCCACCAGGTCACGGGAAAGCGGCGGTTGGCCAGGTGGTCGAAGAAATCCAGTTCCGGCAGCAGGCCTTCGACGCCGACCAGGGTCCAGCCGGTGGCCGCGCCCAGCACTTCGTTGAGCTGGTCGAAGCGCGGAATCATGTGCGCGTTCATGCCCATCTCGTCCTGCGCGTCCAGGAATTCCTGGCAGGCACGGCCGACCAGCAGCTCGCGCTGGCGCTGGTACAGCGTGCTCCAGGTGGCGTGGTCGTCGGCGCTGTAGGTGTCCCACGGCTGCTCGACGAGCGCGGTGGTGTACACCGGCACGTAGCCCTTGTCGGTCTGCTGGTGTTCGACGCGGCGGGGCTGGGCGAGGTCCATGGGCACTCCTGGATGGGATACCCACGATGCTAGGGCAGGGTGCGCGCAACAGGGTTGCAAAAGTTGCGCCGATTGGCCTTGTTGGCGCAATATCCTTGCGTACTCACCATGTTGCGGGGCAACAATGGCCGGAGAAGTCCAGTTCGATCGCACGGATATACGCCTGCTGGCTGAAATCCAGCGGGATGGGCGCGCCACCAACGCCGAGCTGGCGACGCGGGTGAACCTCTCACCCTCGGCCTGCCTGCGCCGCCTGCAGCGGCTGGAAAGCGAGGGCGTGATCGTCGGCTATGGCGCGCGGCTGGAGCCACGGCAGCTGCGGCTGGGCCTGCAGGCCTTCGTGCGCGTGCAGCTGGAAAAGCACGACCAGGCCGCGATCGGCCACTTCGTGGACAGCGTGCAGGGCTGGGATGAAGTGGTGGCCTGCCATGCACTGACCGGCGACATGGACTATCTGCTGCACGTCTACGTGCGCGACCTGGAGCACTTCTCGCACTTCCTGCTGGACCGGCTGCTCAATGCCGGTGGCGTGGCCGATGCCAATTCCAGCTTCGTGCTGCGCACGGTCAAGGGATTCCAGGCATTGCCGCTTTCACAGCTGGAATAAGCGCCGCCGCGATTTGACGCAGCCGGGCGGGTAGCTGAGCATCACCGCCCTGCGCCCGCCGCAGCGTACCTTTCCGGTTCCACGCATGTCCGAACTCCAGCACCCGGTGCTTACCACCACCTTCCTGCCGCTGCAGCGCAAGTCGCTGGCGCGCTTCATCGCCCATGGCACGCCGCCGCAGACCGCGCTGGAACAGGCCGGGTTGATGGCTGCGCAGCTGTGCCGCGCGCGCCTGCACACACCAGCGGAAATCGAGCGCCTGCTGCACGAAGCCTGCGCGCTGTTCGCCAGCCATGACGGCGCGGCCGCGCAGCTTGCCGGCGCCGGCGGCGGTGGCCAGCCGGAACTCGATGCCTGGCTGGCCGCGCTGGCCGCCCATGGCGTGCTGCTGGCACCGGCGGAGATCCTGCAGGACTTCATCGTGCAGTCGCCCAGCGAGTACCCCGGCCTGGCCCTGCAGCAGGCCTGCCAGGAAACCCTGGCCGAACACGAGATCCGCTTCCCGCCCGCCTTCGCCAGCGACGATGAGGACGACGACCAGGACGAGGCAGTTGCCAGCGACGCGCGTGCGGTCGAACACCATGGCCTGTACACCTCCGAGCAGGCCCGCGTGCTGCGCGCCATCGCCGCCAACCCCGATGAGCTGATCGACCTCGATGGCTATGCCGGCACCGGCAAGGGCCACCTGGTGCTGGCGCTGATGGAGGCGCGGCCCGGCCGCTACACCTACGTGGCGCCCTCGCGTGGGCAGGTGGAAGCCTTCCGCAGCCGCGTGCCGGCCAGCACCGCGGTGCGCCTGCTGACCCAGATCGAGTTCGCCAACCGCGTGGCGCAGCATGCCGCGCGCAGCGGCCACACCGGGGGCTTCGTTGCCAGCTACCGGCGCAGCACCCGCACGCCGCGCGAGATTGCCGGCCGCATCGGCCTGCAGGGCATCGGTGGGCGCAGCCCGGAGCAGGTGCTGCTGACTGCGTTCGAGGCCATCAACCGTTGGTGCGCGTCGTCGGCACCGGGCTTGGCGTTCCAGCATTTCCACCGTTCGGTGCCCGCCGCGATGCTCGACGTGTCGCCGTACATGGCGGCCGCCGAGCACGTCTGGCGCTGCATGTTCGACGCCGACCTGCAGCGGGGCACGCTGCTGAGCCTCAGCCCGGCGCACATCGGCAAGTGGCTGGCACTGCGCAGCGTTACCCCGCCGCTGGACATGGGCATGCTGCTGGTGGACGAGGCGCATGACCTGAGCCCGTCGTGGAAGCAGTTGCTGGCCGGCCATGCG
Organism: Stenotrophomonas sp. YJH_SMC_43; assembly: GCF_059372535.1. Classification (NCBI taxonomy): domain Bacteria; kingdom Pseudomonadati; phylum Pseudomonadota; class Gammaproteobacteria; order Lysobacterales; family Lysobacteraceae; genus Stenotrophomonas; species Stenotrophomonas sp. YJH_SMC_43. The sequence continues at coordinate 284,668 of NZ_JCAFVQ010000004.1, read as the reverse complement.
CCTGGCGTGGTCAGCCTGGGTGATCCGCACCAGTGCCTGACCGGTACGGTGCCGCGCTGGGCCGCGTCGAAGGTGCTGGAAATGCACCAGTCGGTGCGCCAGGGCAACCAGGTCGAGGGCCTGGTCAACCAGACCCTGGCACTGGACGGACTGGGGCAGGACAGTGGGCCGTTCGTCGGTGCCGCCGACCGCGCCACCGGTGTGCTGCATTACCGCCACTGGGCGCAGGTGCCGAGCGAGGGCCTGCGCATCCATGGCAGCGTCGCCGATCTGGCCCTGGATGCGGCGCAGCTGCACGCGCTCGGGCTGCGGCCCTATCTGCATCCGGCATCGCTGCGCGCGCTGCGCAGCGTGCTGCAGCGGCCGCTGGATGCGTGGCGCCGGCGCCGCGACAGCGCCTCGGACCCGGCACAGGAGCGCTTCCTGGCCACGCAGGCCCACGAAGGGCAGGGCGCGCTGGTGGAACTGTTTGCGTCTGCCGATCGGGTGCAGTCACTGCTGCAGGCGCTCGACGACCAGGACACGCCTGCTGAAGGGCGGGTGGCGCTGTGCCTGGCCGAACACGCGAAGAACCTGCAGTTCGACGTGGTCTCACTGTCACCCGGTTGCTTCAGTGCGGGGCAGGGCGGGCGCATCTGGCACAACCCGGTGCGCGCGGTCTATCTGGCACTCACCCGTGCGCGACGCCAGCTGCATGTGCCGGCCGATGGCATGGAACAGCTGCAGCACACGGCGACACTGCAGGAGCAGGCCCGTCAGGCGCGCAGGCACGAGCGGCAGCAGGCCAGCGGTTACCGGCCTGCGCGCTAGAACGCGCGCGCCGCTGTCTGGCAGCGACACGCTGGCTCAGGTCAGCACTTGTCCTTGCGGCCCATCAGCTTGCCCAGGCGCGAGGCTTCCTCGCACTTCGGCGCGGCCACAGGTGCCGGTGCGGCGGCCGCGGCGCGTGCACGCTGCAGCTGCTGGATCTTGGCGCGGATCTGTGGCATCGCGGCCATTGCGGCCTTTTCGCCCTCCAGGATCGCGGTGCCACGCTGGCTGAAATCGGCGGCGCCGATGTCCAGCACCTTCGGGCGGATGACGATGTCGGCGCGTGCCAGTTCCTGCTCGCCCAGGCGCTGGCCCATGATCGAGATGGACTGGTTGACGATGCCCAGCATGTCAGTCGGCGCCTTGCCGCTGGCCTTGCTGGAGATGTCCACGGCGATCACGAAGTCGGCGCCGAGCTGGCGTGCGGCATCCACCGGCACCGGGCTGACCACACCGCCATCAATGTAGTTGCGACCGCCGATCTTCACCGGCTCGAACACACCGGGAATGCTGCTCGATGCGCGCACCGCCTGGCCGACGTTGCCGCGCACGAAGATCGCGCGCTCGCCTGTTTCCAGCTGGGTCGCGACGGCGGCGAACGGCTTCTTCAGGCGCTCGGCGGGGCGGTTGGCGACCTGCTCGTTGACGTAGTCCTGCAGCTTCTGGCCCTGCACCAGGCCACCGGAGAACAGGCGCACGTCGCGGATGCTGGCTTCATCCAGCGCCACTGCCTTGCTCTGCATCTGGAAGGCATCCATGCCGCTGGCATACAGCGCGCCGACCACGCTGCCGGCACTGGTGCCGGACACCACGGCCGGTTCGAAGCCATTGGCCTCCAGCATCTTGATCACGCCGATGTGGGCGAAGCCCTTGGCCGCGCCACCGCCGAGCGCGATACCGATCTTCACCGGCTTGGCCTGCGGCACCACGGTGGGGGCCGGCGGCGGCGTGGGGCGAACCGGATCGCCGCCGCAGCCGGCCAGCAGGCCGATCAGGGCGACGGACAGCAGCATGCGGGGGCGGAACAGGCTCATCAGCAGTGCGCTCGCGGCGCCGGATTCAGGAAAGGGCGCCAGCATACCGAAGCGGTGGCGGGGCGGGCAGGGTGGGGGAGTGGCCTATTCAGGAAAAGGAGCGCGGGCGGTGCCGACCTTGGTCGGCACCGCCCGGGCGAGGGGCTCAGAACCGGTTGTCGCCGTCCAGCATCCGGCCCAGGCCGCCCAGCACCGAGCCTTCGCCGCGGCTCTGGCCGCCGCCCTGCGGCGCCGCCATCCACATGCGCCCGGCCAGGCGCGAGAACGGCAGCGACTGCAGCCAGACCTTGCCCGGGCCGGTCAGCGTGGCCAGGAACACGCCCTCGCCTCCGAACAGCATGCTCTTGATGCCGGTGACCCGGCGTACGTCCATGTCCACGGTCGGGTGGTAGGCCACCACGCAGCCGGTATCCACGTCCAGTCGCTCACCTGCGGCCAGCTCGCGCTCGACCACGCAGCCACCGGCGTGGATGAACACCCAGCCGTCCCCCTCCAGCTTCTGCATGATGAAGCCTTCGCCACCGAACAGGCCGGTCATGATCTTGCGCTGGAACTGCACGCCGATCTGCACGCCGCGCGCGCCGGCCAGGAAGCTGTCCTTCTGGCAGATCAGGCGGCCGCCATGCTGGTCCAGCTTCATTGCCAGTACGGTTCCGGGGTAGGGGGCGGCGAAGGCGACCTTGCCCTTGCCGTGGCCGCTCTGGGTGTAGACGGTGGCAAACAGGCTCTCGCCGGTCAGCACGCGCTTGCCGGCGGCCATCACCTTGCCCATGAAGCCGCTGCCCTGGTCGCCGTTGGCGGCGCCGAACACCGTATCCATCTGCACGGTGGCGTCCTTGAACATCAATGCGCCAGCCTCGGCAATGGCGCTCTCACCGGGGTCGAGCTCGATTTCCACGAACTGCATTTCATGGCCGACGATGCGGAACTCGATGTCGTCGGCGCGGCTGCTGGCAGCGGCGGGGACCGGCGGCGGGGTGTTCGGCATGCCCGGGGCCGCGGACTGCAGTTCGGGCACCTCGGCGATCGAGGTCCACCCGCTCATGCCCTGGCACCAGGCCAGGGCGCGCGGGTTGGCCTGCGCATAACGGCGCGCGGCCTCGTCATCAAGCGGGCCGATACGCTCGGCCTGGGCGGAGGCATGGAAGTACCACTGGGTCATCGCGGCGGCTCCGCAGGGCTGGAAAACCCCGAGTCTAGCGAGGGCGCGGGGGCCGGGGCGACGGGGCCATGAACGGCAGGCATTTGCGGGGCAGGTGCTGTATTGCAACAATTATCTGGTAGCGCCGTTTTACCACCCCTCCAAACACAGCCTACCGCCATGTCCCCGACCCGCACTTCCCGTGGCCGCCTTCCGGTCGCGCGCCCCCTCGTTGCCGCTCTTTCCGCCCTGTTGCCGCTGGTAGCAGCCGCCCAGGAAACTCCCGCTGCCAAGGATCCGGTTGCCCTCGATGCCCTGCAGGTGACCGCGCAGCGGCGCGTTGAGAACGCCAAGGACGTGCCGGTCGCGATCAGCGCGATCCAGGGCGAGAAGCTCGATGTGTTGGGTTCTGCGGGCGATGACATCCGCTTCCTGGCCGCGCGCGTGCCCAGCCTCAACATCGAGTCGTCCTACGGCCGTGCCTTCCCGCGCTTCTACATCCGCGGCCTGGGCAACACCGATTTCGACCTCAATGCGTCGCAGCCGGTGTCGCTGGTGTACGACGACGTGGTGCAGGAAAGCCCGCTGCTGAAGGGCTTCCCGCTGTTCGACCTGGCCAACGTGGAAGTGCTGCGCGGCCCGCAGGGCACGCTGTTCGGCCGCAATACCCCGGCCGGCGTGGTCAAGTTCGATTCGGCGCGCCCGTCGCAGGATGCCGACGGTTACGTGCGCGTGGGCTATGGCAGCTACAACAGCTGGAACGTGCAGGGTGCCTACGGCGGCCCGCTGACCGATCGCTGGTCGGCACGCGTCTCGGCCATCTACCAGCGCCGCGATGACTGGGTCGACAACACCCGCGCCGGTGCGCCGAACAGCGGTTTCGAAGGCTATGACGAAGCCGCCGGCCGCGTGCAGTTCCTGTACGAAGGCGATGACTTCGAAGCGCTGTTCAACCTGCACAAGCGCAAGCTCAACGGTACCGCCCGCCTGTTCCGCGCCAACATCATCCAGAAGGGTGGCAACGGCCTGGTCGAGAACTTCGACCGCGACAAGGTGGCCAACGACGGCGTCAACTTCTCCGATCTGGAAACCTGGGGCGGCAGCGCGCGCCTGCAGTGGAACCTCGGTTCGGTGACCCTGCATTCGATCACCGGTTATGAAACCGCTGAATCGCTCAACCGCGGCGACATTGACGGTGGCTACGGCGAGGCATCACTGGGCGCTGGCAACTATGGGCCGGGCTTCATCCCGTTCTCGTCCGAGTCGGCCGACGGCCTGCCGCACCACCGCCAGTGGACGCAGGAGTTCCGCGTCGAATCCAACGAATGGGGCCGCTTCGACTGGCAGGCCGGTGTCTTCTACTTCGACGAAGACGTGACCATCAACAACTTCAACTACAACTCGCTGAAGCCGGGCAACCCGCAGACCGGCCATGTGGTGCAGAACCAGCGCAACAAGGCATGGGCGGTGTTTGCCTCGGGTGACTTCGATGTCACCGACCGCTTCAAGCTGCGTGCCGGTGTGCGCTACACCCAGGACAAGAAGGACTTCAACGCCAGCGTGCTGCAGGCCGTGCCGTTCGGTACCCCGGTCAGTGGCCCGTATGTGGCCAACACCGACGTCAACGACGTCAGCTGGGATGTCAGCGGCGTCTACAAGCTGACCGACAACGTGAATGCCTACGCCCGCGTGGCCAAGGGCTTCCGCGCGCCGTCGATCCAGGGCCGCCTGGCCTTCGCGCCCGGCCTGTCGCAGGCCGATTCGGAGAAGGTGATCTCGTATGAAGCCGGCATCAAGGCCGACCTGTTCGAGCGGCGCGCGCGCCTGGGCCTGAGCGTGTTCCGCTACAACGTTGACGGCCAGCAGCTGATCGCCGTGGGCGGCACCAACAACACCGCCACCCTGCTCAACGCCGACAAGACCATCGGCCAGGGCGTGGAACTGGACCTGGAAGCCTACCTGGCCGACAACGTCCTGCTGACCTTCGGCAGCAGCTACAACGACACCGAGATCAAGGACAAGGATCTGGCGGTGGCGGTCTGTGGTGGTGGCTGCACTGTTACCGACCCGATCACCATGATCGGCGGCAAGCCCTATGCGCTGGTGAACGGCAATCCGCTGCCGCAGGCGCCGAAGTGGATCCACAACGCGACCCTGCGCGTGGGCTTCCCGCTCAGCGATGGCAGTGAGCTGTATGCCTACACCGACTGGGCCTACCGCAGCGCGGTGAACTTCTTCATCTACGAGTCGCCGGAGTTCCGCGGCCGTAGTTCGCTGGAAGGCGGCCTGCGCCTGGGCTACAACTGGGATTACGGCCAGTACGACGTTGCGGTGTTCGGCCGCAACCTGACCAACCAGACCCGCGTGGTCGGTGCGATCGACTTCAACAACCTGACCGGCTTCCTCAACGAGCCGCGGACCTGGGGCGTGGAGTTCACCGCGAAGTTCTGATGCGGTGACTGCGGTAATGCAATGAAGAAGGGCCGGCGCAATGCCGGCCCTTCTGTTTCCTGCTTCATGTAGAGCCGAGCCTGCGCTCGGCTGCTCTGAGCCGAGCATGGCTCGGCTCTACAATGGCTTACAGCGCGCTCTGCGGGCGCACCTTCAGCACCGCATTCTCGGTGGCGCAGTCGCGGCTGGAGTGCCGACCAGCCTTGCGCGCCGCTTCGATCTCCTTGCGTGCGGCCAGCAGGTCCTTGTTGAACGCAGCGTTGTCGTGCAGGCGGGCCACGGCGGCGGCGCCCATGAAGCGGCCTTCGAGGATGTCGCTCTGCCAGTGCACGTTGCACACCAGGCGGCTCTCGCCGTAGTTGCGGCCGCGGGCCTGGATGGCATCGGCGTGGTCCGGTGCGATCTCCGACAGGATCAGGGCCCAGGCCCAGCCGATCGAAGTATGGCCGGACGGGTAGGAGCCGTTCTTGCGCAGGCCGTCCTCGTCCTTCGGCGAGCAGGTCGGCTCACCATTGACCATGAATGGGCGCGGGCGCTGGTAGTGATTCTTGGCAGCCTTGGTCGCCGCGCTGGCGTCGATCCGGCTGCGCTCCAGCAGTCGGTACAGCGCCGGAGTCTTCACCGCATCGACGTCGATGTCGGCGGCGCAGGAGAAGTGGTTGGCGCCTTCGGGGAAGCCGAGTTCCGCATCGACACCGGCCTGGGCGAAGCGCGGGCTGCCACGCAGCGCGCGGGCTTCACGGCTGACCTGTTCGTCCAGGGCGAGGGCGGCCGAACCGGCCACCGGCGGTGCCGGCACCAGGTCGAGGCTGGCCGGTACCGCGCTCTTGTCCAGATAGCCCACCGCCTTGGTGGTGATGTTGGCTTCGACGGCGGTCGGCTTGGCGGCGGTGGCGGCACAACCGGCCAGGGCCGCGATGACGGCAAGGCCGAGCAGCGGGCGGGCAGGGTGGGAAATCAGCGACATGGACAGGCTCCGGGAGAGAAAACAACGCGCCATGATCGCAGCCCGAATACGACACCGCAGTGGCCATCGGTCATATGGCCAGACCCGGCATGGTCATTGCGGCGATAGGGAAAGCGTCATCGATGGAGGTCAGTCTCCTGAATCCGGGCGCAGCGCACGGACTTTCACGCGGCTGCGCCGCGAGCATCGGCACAACGGCACGCACCAGGAGCCGTCCAGTTCCAGCCGGGTCGGGGGGATCCGCAGACAGAGGGAGAGAAGCGATGCGCAGCACCGCAACAGGAAGTACCGTCCTGGCCCTGCTCCTCGGGCTGGCAGCCGCCCCGGCGCAGGCCGCCGACGTGGTCGGCGTGGCCTTCGTGCATGGCACCGGCGCGCAGACCAACGCCACCCAGGACTACTGGCAGCCGGCGATCATCGACACCGTGCGCCAGGGCCTGCCGAACAGCAGCAACTATGTGGTCATCAACTGCGACTTCACCCAGTACATGTGGAAGCCGGAGGCCGCCGGCTGCCTGGCCAACCAGCTGACCCGCTTCATCGACAGCCGCGGCATCACCCAGCTGGTGGTGATCACCCATTCCAACGGCGGCAACGTGGTGCGCTGGATCCTGTCCAACCCGACCTACGACAGCCGCTACCCGAAGATCATCCGCACGGTGCGCAAGGTCACCGCGCTGGCGCCGTCCTCGGCCGGCACGCCGCTGGCCGATGCGGTGCTCAACGGCAACACCTTCGAAACCTCGCTGGGCTGGCTGCTGGGCTACAAGAACGACGCGGTGCGCCAGCAGCAGGTGGCGAGCATGGCCACCTACAACGCGCAGAACCTGTACGGCACCGCAGGCCGTCCCGCCCTGCCCAAGCCGTTCCGTGCGGTGGTCGGCAGCGACGTGGAATCGGCGGTGTGGGACAGCAACAGCTATTGCGGCGGCTACGCCGCCAATGTCGGCCTGGAGTTCACCCAGAACTGGCTGTCGTCCTGCTCCGACGGCTTCCTGGAGTGCAGCAGCCAGAAGGCCGCCGGCACCACCTGGTTCACCGACAAGGCGCGTACCCAGGGCGCGGAACCGCTCAGCCACAACCAGAGCCGCCGCGAGTGCTTCGGCCTCGGCACCCTGCTGCGCAACGACCTGACCCAGTGAGGGAGACGACCATGACGATTCAATCCACCCTGCTGGCCGGCGCCGTCCTGGCAGTGCTGTCCCTTTCCGCAGCGCAGGCCGCGCAGCCGCTGCAGGCCGCCCGTGCAGGCGACCAGGTGCCTGCCGCCCTGGTGGCCGCGCCGCTGCCCGCCGATGAAAGCGAACACGCGCCGCTGTCCTTTGCCTGGGCGTTGGACCCGGCACAACGGCTGCAGGCGGCCACGCCGTATGCCTCGGTCAGCCGCAGCTACTGGCAGCAGGTCGATGGCGCGCAGCTGCAACGTGGCGTCGATCTACCGCTGACGGCTGCCGACGCGGTGATCCAACTGAGCCCGGCCGAAGGCGCGCGTGCAGTGCCAGCCAACACCCTGCAGCTGCGCGACCCGGCCGGCCGCAGCAGCGTGGCGCGCAGTGTCGATGCGCGCGCGCTGCAGGATGCCGGCATGCCGGTGGGTGATGGCAGCAGCATGCTGCGCACCGGCGCGACCAGTGCGGCCGGTGCTTACACCCTGCAGAGCGCGCAGGCGCAGGGCCGCTACGTGGTGCAGGTGCTGGAGCCGAACAGCCCGCTGCGGCTGGAAGTGCAGGCCAACCAGGCGCAGGTGCTGGCCGGTGGCAACGTGCAGCTGCAGGCACGCTTGCTGGAAGACGGTGCCACCACCGCGCAGATGGCCTCGCGCCGCGGCAGCCTGGGCGGTGAAGCCCTGCTGGTCGCACCCGATGGACGCAGCTGGCCGCAGCGACTGCTGCGTACCACCGACGGCGCGCTGCGCGCGCAGGTGCGGATCCCCGCAGACGTCGGCACCGTGCAGGGGCTGTGGGAACTGCAGGTGTTCGCCCAGGCCGATGGCGTGCTGCGCGATGGCAAGGTGGCCTTCGCGGTGGCACGGCCGACCGCGCGCTTCAGCGGCCAAGCGGCACCGGATGCGGTCAACCGCCAGGTGGCGCTGCCGCTGCAGGTGGCTGCAGCGGGCCGCTACGAAGCGCGTGGCACGCTGTATGCCACTGCCCGCGATGGCCAGCTGAAGCCGGTTGCACAGGCGCACGCGGCGGCGTGGTTCGATGGCCCGGGCGCAGGCCAGCTGGTGCTGCCGTTCGGCCAGGCCGCATTGCCGGCTGGTTTTGGTGCGCCGTACGAGCTGCGCGACCTGCAGCTGCAGGACCAGAGCCGGATGGCACCGATCGAGTCGCGCGCGCTGGCGTTGAAGTTCTGAGCAAGGGTGCAGCGGGCCGGGTTCCGGCCCGCTGTACCGTTTTCTGTAGAGCCGAGCCTATGCTCGGCTGCCGTTCCCCGCGGCCAGGAGCAGCCGAGCCTAGGCTCGGCTCTACAGTGGCATGTCGATTATCCCGCGTACGCGGTCAGCCGGCCTTCCTGCTCGCAGACGGTGATCGCGCCGCCGAACACCGCCGACAGCGGTTCGTTGCGCAGCAGCTCGGCGCGGGTGCCATCGGCCAGCACACGGCCATCGCGCAGCAGCACCACCCGCTCGATTTCGGGAATGATCTCTTCGATGTGGTGGGTCACCAGCACCAGGGTGATGCCCTGCTGCGCCAGCACCCGCATGGTCGCCACCAGTTGTTCGCGAGCGACCAGGTCCAGCCCGGTGGACGGTTCGTCCAGCAGCAGTGCCTGTGGCCGATTGACCAGCGCGCGGGCGATCAGCACGCGGCGGGTCTCGCCGGCCGACAGCTCGGCGTAGGCACGTTCACGCAAGGATAGCGCGCCGGTCATCGCCAGTGTCTCGCCGACGCGTGCACGCATGTCGGCGGTCACCTCGCGGAAGGCGGGCACCACGTAGCTGGCAAAGAAGCCGGACAGCACGGCCTGCTCCACGGTCAGCCCCGGCATGTCGGCGAGGTTGCTGCTGAGGTCGCCGGTGACGATGCCCAGCTGCGAGCGCAGCCGGTCCACCTGCCAGCGGTTCTGGCCCAGCACCTTCACTGCCACCGAGCCGTCGCCCTGCGCCAGCGGGTACAGCTCGCGGGTGATCAGTTTGATGAAGGTCGACTTGCCGCAGCCGTTGGGGCCGAGCAGGGCGGTGTGCTGGCCCTGTGCAATGCGCAGGCTGAGCCCGTGCAGCACCTTCACCTGGCCGCGCACCACGGTGGCGCGGTCCAGTTCGATCAACGGGGGCAGCTCCGCGATGGGCGGGGCCGCAGTCATGGTGCTGGCGCGTGGATCAAGGCTCGACAACTCAGGTCCCCAACTGTGAACGGTGCCACGGATGGCGATGCGAAGCACCGCCGCAGGGATGCAGTTTGCAACGCAAGCGCCCATGATGTCTGCCATCCCCGCGTCGATCCGGAGAGCCGCCATGCCTGATGCCCTGATGTCCCTGTTGACCGGTGGTATGCTCGGCCTGGGCTGGTGGGCGATGCTGGCGGTGCTGCTGGTCTTCACCCAGATCACCATCTTCTCGGTGACCCTGTACCTGCATCGCAGCCAGGCCCATCGCGGGGTCGACTTCCACCCGGCGCTGGCCCATGTGTTCCGTTTCTGGCTGTGGCTGACCACCTCGATGATCACCCGCGAATGGGTGGCCATCCACCGCAAGCACCACGCCAAGGTGGAGACCGAGGACGATCCGCACAGCCCGGTCACCCGTGGCATCGGTAAGGTGTTCTGGCATGGCGTGGAGCTGTACCGCGAAGCGCGCGGCCAGCGCGCGGACATCGAGCAGTACGGGCGCGGCACCCCGGATGATGCGATCGAGCGCCGCCTGTATACCCCGCATGCCACGCTGGGGCCGGTGCTGTTGTTCGCGATCAATACCGTGTTGTTTGGCCTGCCCGGCGTGGCCCTGTGGGCGGTCCAGATGGCGTGGATCCCGTTCTGGGCAGCCGGCGTGGTCAATGGCCTGGGCCACTGGTGGGGCTACCGCAACTACGAGTCCGCCGATACCTCCACCAATCTCACGCCGTGGGGGTTCTGGATCGGTGGCGAGGAGCTGCACAACAATCACCATGCCTTCCCCAGTTCGGCGCGCTTCGCGATGCGGCGCTGGGAGTTCGACATTGGCTGGAGCGCGATCCGCCTGCTGCAGGCGCTGCGCCTGGCCAAGGTGCTTCGCGTTGCACCGGCCATGGACGTACGCCCGAACATCGCGGTGCCCGATGCCGAAACCCTGAAGGCGCTGCTGTCGCACCGCTTCCAGGCGATGACCGATTACCAGCGCAATGTGTTCATGCCGGCCCTGCGCGAGGAAGCCGCTCACGCCGGGGCCAAGCTGCGCCGCCTGCTGCCGCGCCGTCTGCGCCGTGGCCTGGTCAATGATGGCCGCTGGTTGAAGCCGGACAGCCGCGCCCAGCTCAGCGCATGGGTGGCACAACGGCCGCGCATCCGCACCCTGGTCGAGTACCGGGGGCGCCTGGCCGCGCTGCTGGAAGCGCGCGGCCACGATGCGGCCGAGCGCCTGCATCAGCTGCAGGCCTGGTGCCGCGAGGCCGAGGAAAGTGGCATTGCCGCGCTGCAGGCCTACGCCGCGCGATTGAAGGGCTACAGCCTGGTGGGCGCGTGAGGGCAAGGTACCGACTTCTGCTGGTGGCGCTGTTGCCGGGTGCGGCGCTGGCCCAGGTCACCGATACCGCCAGCTATCTGCAGCGGATGGACAGCGATGGCGACGGCCGGGTGAGTGAATCCGAGTACGTGCAGTGGATGCTGTATGCCTTCGACCGCATGGACCGCAATGGTGATGGCGTGCTGACGGCCGAGGAGCTGCCCGGTGGCAAGGGCAGGGCGATCAGCCGCGAGCAGCAGCGGCAGGTGATCGTGAAGCGCTTCCACACGCAGGATGCCAACGGTGATGGCGTCCTGGATGCCCGTGAACTGGCGGCGCCGCCACGCTGAGCGGGCGTAGAATCGGCTCATGCCTGAACTGCCCGAAGTAGAAACCACCCGCCGCGGCCTGGCGCCGCACCTGCAGGGTCGTCGCGTGCATGGCGTGATCCTGCGCCGGGCCGATCTGCGCTGGCCGATTCCGCCGGAAGTGGCCGAGCTGCTGCCGGGCCAGCGCATCGAGGAGATCCGTCGCCGCGCCAAGTACCTGCTGCTGGACACCGCCGTCGGCAGCGCGGTGCTGCACCTGGGCATGTCCGGCAGCCTGCGCGTGCTGCCTGGAGATACCCCGCTGCGCGCCCACGACCACGTCGACATCAGCCTGGACAACGGCCGCCTGCTGCGCTTCAACGACCCGCGTCGGTTCGGCAGCCTGCTCTGGCAGCCGGCCGGCGAAGTCCACCCGCTGCTGCAGGGGCTGGGCCCGGAACCGCTGGACGACGTGTTTGACGGCGACTACCTGTTCGCCCGCAGCCGGGGCCGCAGTGCGCCGGTGAAAACCTTCCTGATGGACCAGGCGGTGGTGGTGGGCGTGGGCAACATCTACGCCGCCGAAAGCCTGTTCAAGGCCGGTATCAGCCCGCTGCGCGAGGCCGGGAAGGTCTCGCGCGAGCGCTACCAGCGGCTGGCCGACGCGGTGAAGGAGATCCTCGGCTACGCCATCACCCGTGGTGGCACCACGCTGCGCGACTTCATCAGCCCGGATGGCGCGCCGGGCTACTTCGAGCAGGAGCTGCTGGTATACGGCCGCGATGGCCTGCCGTGCCCGAACTGTGGCCGCGCGCTGAAGCACGCCACCATCGGCCAGCGCGCCAGTGTCTGGTGCAGCCACTGCCAGCGCTGAGCCGGGCGGCCAGCGGCAGCTGAACGGGCAGGGGACGTCTCCGCTGCCCGTTAACGTTTGTCTGCCTATGATGGCCGACCTTCCCTCTGTGCCTGACGCGCCTGCATGCAACGACGCGACTTCATCCGCAATGCCTCCCTCGCCCTGGCTGCATTCGGCCTGCCGTCCCTGCCCGCGTGCGCGGCCAGCAGGAGCGGCCAGATGGGCCTGCGCCGGCTCGGCCAGCCGCAGCCGTTCGACTTCGCCACCCTGAAGGGCCAGGCGCGCGCGCTGGCACAGGCGCCCTACAAGAGCCACAAGCGGGTGCTGCCGGGCCGCCTGGAAGGCCTGGACTGGGACCAGTACCAGTCGATCGGTTACCGCCAGGACCATGCGCTGTGGGCCGACCAGCCGGGCAAGTTCCAGGCCAAGTTCTTCCATCTGGGCCTGTACTTCCACTCGCCGGTGCGCATGTTCGACGTGGTCGACGGCAAGGCGCAGGAGCTGGCCTATGACGGCGCGGCGTTCAACTACGGCAAGAGCGGCATCAAGGACGGCGAGCTGCCGGCCGATCTGGGCTTCGCCGGGTTCCGCCTGAACACGCGCAAGGACACCGACCGCGACTTCGCTGCCTTCCTCGGCGCCAGCTACTTCCGCGCCGTCGGCAAGGAAGGCCAGTACGGCCAGTCCGCGCGTGGCCTGGCGATCGACACCGGCATGGGCAAGCCGGAGGAATTCCCGGACTTCATCGCCTATTACCTGGAGCAGCCGTCGGCCGATTCGGAGACGATCGTGGTCTACGGCCTGCTGGATTCGCCCAGCGTGGCCGGCGCCTACCGCTTCGCGATCACCAATGGCGACGTGCTGCTGATGGACATCGACAGTGCGCTGTACCCGCGCAAGGCGATCGAGCGGTTGGGCATCGCCCCGTGCACCAGCATGTACCAGGTGGGTGAGAACGACCGTCGCATGGCATGGGACTGGCGCCCGGAGATCCACGATACCGACGGCCTGTCGCTGTGGACAGGTGCCGGCGAGTGGATCTGGCGGCCGCTGCTGAACCCGCGCAATCTGCGTTTCAACATGTTCGTGGACCGCAACCCGCGCGGCTTTGGCCTGCTGCAGCGTGACCGCAACTTCGACCACTACCAGGACGACGGCGTGTTCTACGAGAAGCGCCCGTGCCTGTGGGTGGAGCCGAAGGGCGAGTGGGGCGAGGGCTCGGTGCAGTTGGTGGAGATTCCCACCGTGGACGAGACCTTCGACAACATCGTGGCGTTCTGGAACCCGAAGGAAAAGCCGCAGCCGGGCCAGGAGCTGCTGGTCGGCTATCGCCTGTACTGGGGCGCCGAACCGCCGGCACGGCCGCCGCTGGCGCACTGCGTGGCCAGCCGCACCGGCCTGGGCGGCGTGGTCGGCAAGAAGCGCGAGTACTTCAGCTGGCGCTTTGCGGTGGACTTCGAAGGCGGCGAACTGGCCAAGCTGATCGACAAGGGCGAGGTCGAGGCGGTGGTGGAAGCCAGCCGTGGCCGGGTCGAGATCGTGTCGGCGCGCCCGCTGCGCGAGATCAACGGCTACCGCGCGATGTTCGACCTGGTGCCGCCGGAAGGCAGCACCGAGCAGATCGACATCCGCCTGTTCCTGCGCAGTGGCGGCAAGACCCTCACCGAGACCTGGCTGTACCAGTACACCCCGCCGCCGGCGGGCGCGCCGGAGCGCACGCTGTACTGAATGGATGCGGCTCGGTGCCGGCCACACGCCGGCACCGTTGCTTCAAGGCTTGCTGTCGGTGGCGTGCGACTGGGTCGGCACACCCACTTCCACCGTGCCCCGGCGGATCTTCATCCAGGTTTCGTCCTGCCAGCGCTCGTACTGCTTCGGATCCCAGTACTTGGGGTCGTACAGACGGTCGGCCTTGATGGTGCGGGAGATTCCGCCGTCCATGTATACGATGTCGACGTTGTTGGACATCGAGCCGACGCGGCTGCCGGTCATCTCGCGGCGCCCCTTTCTGAGCACTTCGGCCATGCGTGGGCGCGCGACCTCGTCGCCATACTCGGCGCGCAGCGCGCTTGCCTGCGCACGCGCCGCATCATGCTGCTCCAGCGGCAGCGTGGCCCAGTACTCGTTGCGCAGCTCGACGAACAACGGATAGCCACGTTCGGCGGCCACCTCCATCCAGGCATAAGCCATGACCGGATTGCGCGGCTGCTCTACCCCGTACCAGTACATCTCGCCGAGGTAGCCCTGGGCAGGCTTGTCCGCGTACCGCGCGGCCAGCCGGAAGTTGTCCATCGCGCCGTTGACATCGTTGCGACGCAGCGCGTTGACGCCCCATTGCCGGTACATCATGTCCGGGTGGCTGTCCATGAAACCGGCGCCGATCACCGCCGCATCGTCTTCACCGGACGGGCGTTCGGCCGCGATGACCAGCGGAGGCAGCAGGAGCAGCAGCGGCAGCAGCAGGAGGGCGGAACGCATGTCGGACTTCCAGTTCGGCAGCAGGAGTGCCGCAGCCTAGGCGCGACAGCGCTTGCTTGTAAACCGCTGGAGGTCATGGCGCACCGGCGCGCCTGCTACAACGGCAGCGGGGCCTGCGCCGGATCGATACGCCCTTCACCGCGGGTGATCTTCTTGAACTCGGCGCGACTGACCGACACGTAGCGGTCGTTGCCGCCGATCTCCACCTGCGGGCCGTCCTGTACCGCGTGGCCATGCTCGTCCACGCGCACGGTCATCGTCGCCTTCTTGCCGCTGTGGCAGATGGTCTTGATCTCCTGCATCTCGTCGGCCCAGGCCAGCAGGTACTGGCTGCCTTCGAACAGCTCGCCGCGGAAGTCGGTGCGCAGGCCGTAGCACAGCACCGGAATGCGCAGCTGGTCGACCACCTCGCTGAGCTGCCAGACCTGGGCGCGGGTCAGGAACTGCGCCTCGTCCACCAGCACACAGCCCATCGGCCCGTTCGTCGCCAGGTCCTGCTCGACCCAGCGTTGCAGGTCGGTGTCACGATCGAAGGCCATGCCCTCGGCGCGCAGGCCGATCCGCGAGGCGACCACGCCGGCGCCGGCACGATCGTCCAGGCGCGGGGTCAGGATCGCCACCCGCATGCCGCGCTCGCGGTAGTTGTGAGCGCTCTGCAGCAGGGTGGTGGTCTTGCCGGCGTTCATCGCCGAATAGTAGAAGTAGAGCTTGGCCATCGACGGATTGTACGCCGCAGCTCCGCTCCGCCGAAGCCGTTCAGCATCCCCATCGGCCGGCGGCTGTGGCCGTCACCCGGGCCCGCTACAATCCCCCTCCAATGCACGGTCTCAATCCTCCCCAAGCCGCCGCCGTCCTGCACATCGAGGGCCCCCTGCTGGTGCTCGCCGGTGCAGGCAGTGGCAAGACGCGCGTGATCGTCGAGAAGATCGCTCACCTTATCGGCTGCGGGCGCTATCCCGCGCGCCGCATTGCGGCGATCACCTTCACCAACAAGTCGGCCAAGGAAATGCGCGAGCGCGTCGCCAAGCGCCTGCGCGAGCAGGATGCCGACGAGGTGACCATCTGCACCTTCCACGCCCTGGGCCTGAAGTTCCTGCAGATCGAACACGCCGCCGTGGGCCTGAAGCGTGGATTCTCGATCTTCGATGCCGACGATGCTGCTGCGCAGATCAAGGACCTGATGTACGGGGCCAAGCCCGACGACATCGAGGACATGAAGAACCTGGTGTCGCGCGCCAAGAACGCCGGCCTGTCGCCCGAACAGGCGATGGCCGCCGCGCGCAGCAACCGCGAGAAAGAAGCGGCCAGTGTCTACGAGCGTTACCAGCTGCGCCTGACGGCGTTCAACGCGGTCGACTTCGATGACCTGATCCGTTTGCCGGTGCAGATCCTGGAGGAAAATCCGGAGATCGCGCTGGCCTGGCGTGAGCGCATCGGCTACCTGCTGGTGGACGAATGCCAGGACACCAACGACGCGCAGTACCGGCTGCTCAAGCAGTTGGCCGGTGACAAGGGCAACTTCACCTGCGTGGGCGATGACGATCAGTCGATCTACGCCTGGCGCGGCGCCAACCCGGAAAACCTGCAGCAGATGGGGCGCGATTACCCCACGCTGGAAATCATCAAGCTGGAGCAGAACTACCGCTGCTCCAACCGCGTGCTGCGCGCGGCCAACGCGCTGATCGCCAACAACCCGCACGAACACCTGAAGAAGCTGTGGAGCGACCAGGCCGACGGCGAACGCATCCGCGTGTGGGAATGCCGCAACAGCGAACACGAAGCGGAAAAGGTCGCCGCCGAAATCGCCTTCGTGGCGCAGTCGCGCAACGTGCCGTGGAGTGATTTCTGCATCCTGTTCCGTGGCAACTTCCAGTCGCGCCCGCTGGAAAAGGCGATGCAGCTGCTGCGCATTCCCTACCACCTGACCGGCGGCACCATGTTCCTGGAACGCCAGGAAGTGAAGGACACGCTGGCCTGGCTGCGCCTGCTGGTGAACCCGGACGACGACACCGCGTTCATGCGGGCGGTGCAGTCGCCCAAGCGCGACGTGGGTGCCGGTACGCTGGCCAGGCTGGCCGAGCTGGCGCAGGAAAAGGACATGCCGATGGCGCATGTGGCCGAGACCATCGGCGCCCTGCAGCAGTTGCCGCCGCGCGCGGCCAACAGCCTGGCGCGCTTCACCGACATCCTGCGCGACCTGCGGGCGCAGATGCGCCAGGTGACGTCCGGCGACATGATCCGCAAGGTGGCCAAGGAATCGGGCTTGCTCAGCGAGCTGCGCCAGCAGGCCAAGGAAGAGGCCAGCTACCAGCGCCGGGCGAACAACATCGAGGAACTGGCGCAGTGGTTCGAGGGCGGCCCGCGCGGTGCCACCGCCGCCGACCTGGCCGGCCAGCTGGCGCTGCTGTCGCGCAGCGACAAGGACGAGGGCGGCAATCAGGTGCGCATGATGACCCTGCATGCGTCCAAGGGCCTGGAATTCCCCTATGTCTTCATCGTCGGCTGCGAGGACGGCGTGCTGCCGCACCAGGTCAGCCTGGACGAGGGCAACCTGCAGGAAGAACGTCGCCTGCTGTACGTGGGCATCACCCGCGCCAAGATCCAGCTGTGGATGAGCTACAGCAAGCTGACGCGCAAGTTTGGCGAACATGTGCGGTTGAAGCCGAGCCGGTTCTTCGAGGAGATTCCGGCCGAGGAGATCCAGCGCGATGGCGCGGACCCGGTGGCCGATGCGGCGCGCAAGAAGGAACGGGCGAGCGCGGGGTTGGCGGCGATTGAG
Organism: Stenotrophomonas sp. YJH_SMC_43; assembly: GCF_059372535.1. Lineage (NCBI taxonomy): Bacteria > Pseudomonadati > Pseudomonadota > Gammaproteobacteria > Lysobacterales > Lysobacteraceae > Stenotrophomonas > Stenotrophomonas sp. YJH_SMC_43. The sequence continues at coordinate 267,205 of NZ_JCAFVQ010000004.1, read as the reverse complement.
GCGCTGTTCGACTAGGGCGCTCCAACGGCGCCGCCCCTCCGTGGTGGAGCGCGCGTTGGTTCCGCAGTGTGGCCGGTCGGGGTGGGTTCGCGGGGGACGCCGTGAACCCGTCCTTGGGGGCTTAGCCGCGCCATCCATGGCGCGGATACCCCCGCGAACCCACCCCGACCGGCCTCTGACAGATTCCGGGCGCTTCCTTCCACGGCAATGCAGAGGAAATCAAAAGCAACAGCCGGCGGTTGAGGCAGAATCGGGGTTTCGGCTGGAGGTCTGCCTGTGCAACCGATCGAGAGTGAGCGCCTGCGGCTGCGGGCCATTGAACCGGACCGTGATGCGGCACCGATGCTGGCCCTGCTCAACGATCCGGGCTTCGTGCGTTTCATCGGTGACCGCAACGTGCGCGACGAAGAACAGGCACGCGAGTACATTGCGCTGCGGGTGCTGCACAGCTATGCGTTGAATGGCTTCGGCATGTATGCCATCGAGCGGTTGTCCGATGGTGCCTGGCTGGGCAACGCCGGGCTGGTGCGGCGGGATGGCCTGCCGGGGCCGGACATCGGCTATGCGGTGCTGTCGGAATTCGCCGGGCAGGGCTATGCCGGTGAGGCGGCACGCGCGGTGTTCGCGCATGCGCGTGGAGCGCTGGGCCTGCACGATCTGTATGGCATCACCGATCTGGACAACGTGGTGTCCGGGAAGATCCTGCAGGGCCTGGGTATGCAGACGCGCGGGGTGATCCAGTTGCCGGGCGTGGACAGCCCGAGCCGGTTGTATGCAACGCCCGGTGCGGCGCAGGTCTGACCCCTCATGTTGGTAGGTGCCGGCCGCTGGCCGGCACAGTAGCGGCTGAAGGTGGGTGCCGACCGTTGGTCGGCACTATTCAGATGCAGTGCCGACCAACGGTCGGCACCCACCCCCTCAACCGCGCAGTTCGGCCAACTGTGCCTGCAGTTCGGCCACCGCCGCTTCCAGCTGGGCCACGCGCTCGGCCAGGCCCGGGTCGGCCGCATCGCTGCTGCCACCGCCGCTGCTGGCGTACTTCGCCGCCAGCGCCGCGCCGTCCACTTCGCCGCACAGCAGGTGCATGTAGCGGTCTTCGCGCTGGCCGCTGGCGCGCGGCAGCACCACCAGCAGCGCGCGCTGCTGCAGGCGATCGATGGCGTGGCGGGCCTCGTCGGTGTCGGCGAAGCGGTGCAGGCGTTCGCTGCGCGTGATCAGTTCGCCCAGGGTCTGCGGCCCACGCAGCAGCAGCAGCGCCAGCAGCACGGTCTGCTGCCGGGTCAGGTCCAGCGCGGCCTGCAGGCGGTGCTCGTAGCGGTCCGCGCGCGAGGAGAAGTGCTGGCGGGCCAGGCCCAACGCCTCCAGCTGGCGCAGCGCGTGCTGCACGCTGCCGGCGTCGATGTTCATCACCGGCTCGCGGGCAGTCTTCTGGTTGGCACCCGATTGGGCGGCATTGACGGTCAGTGGATAGGTGTCCGGGGTGGTCGCCTCCTTCTCCACCAGGCAGCCCAGCAGGCGGGCCTGCACGGCGTCGAGCAGGGGGACGTCGGGGGTCTGGGTGGAATCGGTCATGGCGGCCTCCGGAAGGGCAACGGGTCAACCGCCAAGCATAGCCGTCCCGGGACCGCCTTTGCCGGTAAAATGCGCGGGTATATCTGATTGCCGGTGAATCCATGCGTCGTCCCGTTTCCCTGTCCCTGACCCTGCTCGCCACTGCGGCGCTGGGCCTGTCCGCCTGCAAGCGCGTGGATGCGCCTGCCGCTGAAGCCGTTGCGCCGGAGGCCCCGGCCGCCGCTGCCAAGGCCGACGGTGCGCTCGATGCCACTGCCAATGACAACCTCAATGCAGTGCTGTGGATGCAGCGCGCGCAGGAGTACAAGGCGATCACCGAGCAGACCTACCGCGCCGCCGCCGACCACCTGGACGCCGCGCTGAAGGAAGCCCACTGGGATGCGCTGGTGCCGGAAGAACGCGGCAACGAGGCCAAGGGCCTGAAGCCGGCCGTGGTGCTGGACGTGGACGAGACCGTGCTGGACAACTCGCCCTACCAGGCGCGCCTGGTGCGCGATGGCAAGGAGTACGACGAGCTGAGCTGGGACCAGTGGGTGGCCGAGAAGAAGGCCAAGGCCATTCCGGGCGTGGTCGATTTCGCCAAGGCCGCCAACGCCAAGGGCGTGACCCTGCTGTACATCTCCAACCGCGCCGTGCACCTGAAGGACGCGACCTTGGCCAACCTGCGCGAGCAGGGCCTGCCGGTGGCCGACGACAGCGTGTTCCTCGGCCTGGGCACCGTGGTCGAAGGCTGCGAGCAGGCCGGCAGCGAGAAGAACTGCCGCCGCCGCCTGGCCGGGCAGAAATACCGCGTGCTGATGCAGTTCGGCGACCAGCTGGGCGATTTCGTCGAAGTGACCGCCAACACCAACGACGGCCGTGACGCGCTGCTGCAGCAGTACCACGACTGGTTCGGCGAGCGCTGGTGGATGCTGCCGAACCCGACCTACGGTGGCTTCGAGCCGGCGCAGTTCAACAACGACTACAGCCAGTCGCGCCAGGCCCGCCACGACGCCAAGCGCGCTGCCCTGGACTACGCACCGTGAGCCGCGCGCCGCTGCCGCTGCGCGACGACGAGCGCCTGATCTTCGCGCTGGACGTGCCTGACCGCGTGCAGGCGCTTGAGTGGGTCGACCGCCTTGGCGACAGCGTGGCGTTCTACAAGATCGGCATGGAACTGCTCGCCTCCGGCGAGTACTTCCAGGTGCTGGACGAGCTGGCCCGCCGCGACAAGCGCGTGTTCGTCGACCTGAAGTTCTTCGACATCCCGGCCACCGCCGCGGCGGTGATCAAGCGCCTGTCGCAGTGGCCGGTCAGCTACGCCACCATCCATGGCTGGCACCCGGCGATGATGGAAGCCTGCGCCGCCGCCAACAGCAGCGACATGCGCCTGCTGGCGGTGACCGTGCTGACCTCGATGGGCCGCCCGGACCTGGCCCAGATGGGCATCGACCGTGAGCCGGTGGACGTGGTGGTCGAGCGCGCGCTGGCCGCGCAGGCGGCCGGCATCGATGGCGTGATCGCCTCGGGCCAGGAAGCCGGCCCGATCCGTGCCGCTACCGGCGCCGGGTTCTCGATCGTCTGCCCGGGCATCCGCCCCGGTGGCCCGGTCGGCGATGACCAGAAGCGTACCGTTGGCGTGGCCCAGGCCTTTGCCGATGGCGCCGATGCCATCGTGGTCGGTCGCCCGATCCGCCTGGCGGCCGATCCGCAGGCCGCGGCCCGGGCCATCCAGCAGGAAATCACCTCGGCGCTGGCTGCGCGCTGAGATTCCGCTGCGCAGGCTGCAGGCCCGAACGCCATCCCGACCCGCGCGGGATGGCGTTTTTGCATCCGTCCACCAGCGGTTGTGCCCGAATCGCCGCAAAACCTGCCGTAGATTTCATGGCCTCCATGCGAAGCGTCGGTTTGATCAATAAAATCAATGATTTATACGTAACTACGTGAAGTGTTGCCTTAACTTGAGCGGCAGCGTAGGATCGCCGCCATCCGGTCCTCGGACCGGACATGTGCCACAACACTGTCCACCGGCCCCGCGCCGGCTTGAAGAGCCTGTGATCCCCGTGATCCCGGCTCTTTTTTTATTCTGATCAGTGACTTGCACAAGCAACAGCGGAAACCGTGACGTCCCGGCTTGCCGCTGTCACGTCGCAGGCCGCAAGATGCGGACCGGTCCGGGGAGTCCGAGTGCATGAGCGTGGCAGTGCGAGGAAGGTCTGCGCGTGGATGGGGGCTGGCAGCCATGCTGCTGCTGGCGGTGGCCGCGTGTCGTGAATCGGCCAACGATCCGGCCAGGCCGGCGGCCGAACCGGTTGCGGCGGTGCAGGCGATGGCCCTGCGCCTGGCCGAAGACGATCTGGTCGGCTATGCAAAGCTGTCGGTACCGCCGAGCCAGTACCAGCGCCTGCAGCAGGCTTGGGCCGAGGGCCGCAGCCAGTGGCCGCTGACCGAGCTGCCGCTGGGTGACCAGCTGCTGCCGATGCTGGCCGCGCTGCGCGCGCCCAATGCCAGCGCCGAACTGCAACGCAGCTTCGACCGCCAGCTGGCAGGCCAGGCCGGTGCCGTGCGCCAGGCCGCGCAGTCGATGGGCAACTTCGGTGTGCAGTACCTGCGCCATCAGAAGGGCTACACACCGGGCCAGCAGGCGCATTACATCGCCCTCGTCGAAACCCTCGCCAGCTGGGCGCAGGGGGCACCGATCAGTGACCGCGCCCGCGCGCGCAGCACCATCGCCGCGCTGGTCGGCGCAGCCAGCAAGGTCGGCTTCGAGGATGAGGCCGACATGCAGGCCGCGGGCATGGAAGGCAGCCTGCAGCAGCTCGCGCCGTTCATCCACACCCTCAAGGCGGTGCTGGGCAGCTACGGGCTGGGCGTGGACGATGCGCTGCGCAGCGTGCGCGGTGAGCTGCTCTCGGTGGAGGGTGACAATGCGCTGGTACGCCTGCACTACGACCTGGCTGGCCGCGAAATGACCCTGCAGCTACCGCTGAGCCGTCGCGAGGGCCACTGGTACCTGACCCGCACCCTGGCCGACACCGACGCGTTGCTGCGCAAGGCCGATGCGGCCCGCGCTGCGGCGGCCCCCGCCCCGGTTGAAGCCCCCGCCGAGGGTGGGGAAGCGGCAACGCCGCCGCCTAAGCCATAATGGCGCCGATGTCGAAACAGAACCCGCTGCCGTTCCCCGGCGAAGAATCCCAGTCGACGCCCGCCGATACGGTGCCGGCGTCCCCCTCGACCGGTACCGGCCCGAACCCGGTACCGCCGCCCGCGCATGCGCGTCCGGCCGGCCGCCGCCCGCTGTGGGCACGGTTGCTGGGCCGCCTGGTCGAGCCGTGGCTGTCGCTGAAGATCGAGCCGGAAGACCCGGGCCAGTACAACGATGGCCGCCCGGTCATGTATGTGCTGGAAGACTACGGCCTGTCCAACGCGCTGATCCTGGACAAGGCCTGCCGCCAGGCTGGGCTGCCGTCGCCGCTGGTGCCGCTGGCCGGTGATCCGACCGGCCGCAAGCGCGCCTACCTGGCGCTGTCGCGGCGCAGCTCCAGCAACTCGCTGATCCCCGAGCAGCGCGGCGCCAAGACCCATTCCGATTCGCTGGCCAAGGTGCTGCAGGCCCATCGCGTGCGCGATGACCTGGACGTGCATCTGGTGCCGGTATCGATCTTCGTCGGCCGCGCGCCGGACAAGCAGAGCGGCTGGTTCGCGGTGCTGTTCTCGGAAAACTGGGCGCTGGTGGGCCGCTTCCGCCGCCTGCTGGCGGTGCTGCTCAACGGCCGCAGTACCATCGTCCGCTTCGCCCCGCCGATCTCGCTGCGCAGCACCGTGGACGAAGGCCTGGAGCCGGAGCGCACGGTACGCAAGCTGCAGCGCGTGCTGCGTACGCACTTCCGCCGCATCCGTGAATCGGTGATCGGCCCTGACCTGTCGACCCGCCGCCTGCTGGTGGACCAGGTGCTGGCGGCCGAACCGGTGCGCGAAGCGATCGCCTCGCAGGCCAAGCGCGACAACTCGAAGCCGGCCGACGCCTGGAAGAAGGCGCATGCCTACGCCTGGGAAATCGCCGCGGACTACTCCAGCCCGGTGGTGCGCTCGGCCAGCTTCATGCTCAGCCACGTGTGGAACCGCATCTATGCGGGCGTGCTGGTGCACCACCTGGACAAGTTCAAGGCCGCCGCGCCGGGCCACGAAGTGGTCTACGTGCCCAGCCACCGCAGCCACATGGACTACCTGCTGCTGTCCTACCTGCTGTACGACCGTGGCATCGTGCCGCCGCACATCGTGGCCGGCATCAACCTGAACCTGCCGGTGGTCGGCACCCTGCTGCGCAAGGGCGGTGCGTTCTTCATCCGCCGCTCGATCCGCGGCAACGCGCTGTACTCGGCCGTGCTCAGTGAGTACGTCGCGCAGCTGGTGGCCGGCGGCTACTCGCTGGAGTACTTCGTCGAAGGCGGCCGCTCGCGTACCGGCCGCCTGCTGCAGCCCAAGGGCGGCATGATCTCGATGACGCTGCGTGCGTTCCTGCGCCAGCCGCGCAAGCCGGTGCTGTTCCAGCCCATCTACATCGGCTACGAGAAGCTGATGGAGGGCGGCAGCTACCTGGACGAACTGTCCGGCCGGCCGAAGGAGAAGGAATCGATCTGGTCGCTGCTGTGGGGCATCCCCAAGGTGCTCAAGCAGAACTACGGCCAGGTGGTGGTGAACTTCGGCGAGCCGATCGCGCTGAACGACGTGCTGGCCGAGAAGGCCCCGGAGTGGAAGGGCGAGGCGGTGTCCGAGGACGAGAAGCCGGCGTGGCTGTCGACCACGGTGGATACGCTGGCCGAACGCATCCAGGTGCGCATCAACGGCGCCGCCGACGTCAACCCGATCAACCTGCTGGCGCTGGCCCTGCTGTCCACGCCGAAGCACGCGATGGGTGAGGCCGACCTGATCGCGCAGATCGAGCTGTGCAAGACGCTGCTGGTCGAGATGCCGTATTCGGACCGGGTGACGGTGACCCCGCATTCGCCGGAGCGGATCATCGCCCATGCCGAGGAAATCAACGTCCTCACCCGCGTCAAGCACCCCCTGGGCGATGTGCTCAGCGTCAGCGGCGATACCGCGGTGCTGCTGAGCTACTTCCGCAACAACGTGCTGCACCTGTTCACCGCCTCGTCGTGGGTGGCCTGCTGCTTCCAGAACAACCGCCGCATGAGCCGCACCGGCCTGGTCCAGCTGGGCCGCACGGTGTACCCGTTCCTGCAGGCCGAACTGTTCCTGCCGTGGAGCGAGGACGAGTTCGCCCAGCGCATCGACCAGACCATCGACGTGTTCGTGCGCGAGGGCCTGCTGCAGAACGTCAACGATGACGACGGTGGAATCCTGGCGCGCAACACCGGGCAGACCGACGAGGTGTTCCGCCTGCGTGCGATTGGCCATTCACTACAGCAGGCATTCGAGCGCTACTACATCGCCATTTCGGTGCTGGTGAAGAACGGCCCGGGCGTGCTGGGTGCGGCCGAGCTGGAAAGCCTGTGCCAGCAGGCGGCGCAGCGTCTGAGCCTGCTCTATGCACCGGCCGCGCCGGAGTTCTTCGACCGCACCCTGTTCCGTGGCTTCATCCAGAAGCTGCGCGAGCTGCGCCTGGTGTGGCCGGACGAGAACAGCAAGCTGCTGTTCGACGAGCGCCTGGATGCCTGGGCCAAGGACGCCAAGTTCATCCTCGGCCGCGAGCTGCGCCACACCATCGAACGGGTCAGCCCGGAAGCGGCACGCCCGGACGAGCCGGCGCCGCAGGATTGAAGGTAGCGCCGGGCATGGCCATGCCCGGCGAACGGCATGCCAACCAAGGTTGGCATCTACCAAGGGCGAAGCAGTAGATCCACGCCATGCGTGGATGGGCCACCGCTCAGGCCGGCTCGTCGGGAATCTGCAGGCTTTCCAGCCTGGCGATGCAGTCCTTCAACTGCAGCTTGCGCCGCTTCAGGCGCTTGGCTTCCAGTTCGTCCTCGCCATTGGCGGCCATGCGGGTGATCTGTTCATCCAGCAGGCGATGCTCGGCGCGCAGGGCGGCGAGGTGCTCGACGATCTCGGCGGGGCTGTAGGTGTCCACAGCCTCCGAGCATACACAGCGTTGATGACTGCCGGGAGAGGGGAATCCCGACCCCCGGCCGTGGCCGCTCCGAGCCGTTAGAATGGAACCCATGAGTGCCGTGATTTCCCTTCCCGATCCCCTGCCGCGTTCCCAGCCGCGCGCCGCCCGCGATCCGCGCGTGGCCGAGCGCGAGCAGCACAAGCTGGCCAAGCGCCTGCGCCGCCAGGTCGGTGAGGCGATTGCCGACTTCGGCATGATCGAGGCCGGCGACAAGGTCATGGTCTGCCTGTCCGGCGGCAAGGACAGCTACACCCTGCTGGACGTGCTGCTGCAGCTGCAGAAGAAGGCGCCGGTGCCGTTCGAGCTGGTGGCGGTGAACCTGGACCAGAAGCAGCCGGACTTCCCCGAGCACGTGCTGCCGGAGTACCTGGCAGGGCTGGGCGTGCCGTACCACATCATCGAGCAGGACACCTATTCGGTGGTCAGCCGGGTCATTCCGGAAGGCAAGACGATGTGCTCGCTGTGCTCGCGGCTGCGTCGTGGTGCGCTGTACAACTACGCCGAAATCCATGGCTTCACCAAGATCGCGCTGGGCCACCACCGCGACGACATGGTGGCCACGTTCTTCATGAACCTGTTCCACCACGCCAAGCTGTCGGGCATGCCGCCGAAGCTGCGCAGCGATGATGGCAAGCATGTGGTGATCCGGCCGCTGGCCTACGTGCGCGAGAGTGACATCGTCGAGTACGCGCAGGCGCGCCAGTTCCCGATCATTCCCTGCAACCTGTGCGGCAGCCAGGAGAACCTGCAGCGCCGCCAGGTCGGCCTGATGCTGAAGCAATGGGAAAAGGACCACCCGGGCCGCATCGAGCAGATCGCGCGTGCCATGGGCGAAGTCCGGCCCTCGCAGCTGGCTGACACCACCCTGTTCGATTTCATGGCGCTGGGCCGTCGCGACGACGCGCCGCTGCCCGACGCCCATGCCTGGCTGGCCGGTTCCCCGGCCGACGCCGACGCAGATCCCGAGACGCCCGCCGTTTAAGGTCGGCCGCCCTTCCTCTTTGCCATCCGGAATTCCATGTTCTTTCGCAACCTGACGTTCTTCCGTTTCCCGACCACCACCGATTTTTCCGAAGTCGACACCCTGCTGCCGCACGCCCTGCTGAAGCCGGTCGGCGCGCTGGAAATGAACTCGCGCGGTTTCATCTCACCGTTCGGCCGCGAGGAGAAGGAGCTGCTCTCCCACCGCATCGCCGAGCACCTGTGGCTGACCGTGGGCGGGGAGGACAAGATCCTGCCGGCGGCGGTGGTCAACGACCTGCTCGAGCGCAAGCTGGAGGAGATCGAGGAGAAGGAAGGCCGCCGCCCGGGTGGCCGCGAGCGCAAGCGCATGAAGGACGACCTGCTGCATGAACTGCTGCCGCGCGCCTTCGTGAAGTCCTCGCGCAACGACGCCTTCATCGACCTGCAGCACGGCTACGTGGCAGTGGATACCTCCAGCCGCAAGACCGGCGAATACTTCATGTCCGACATCCGCGGCCTGCTCGGCAGCTTCCCGGCGATGCCGCTGAACGCCGAAGTCGCGCCGCGCTCGATCCTGACCGGCTGGATCGCCGGCGAGCCGCTGCCGACCGGGCTGAGCCTGGGCGAAGAGTGCGAGATGAAGGACCCGGTGGAAGGTGGCGCGGTGGTCAAGTGCCAGCACCAGGAGCTGCGCTGCGACGAGATCGACAAGCACCTGGACGCCGGCAAGCAGGTGACCAAGCTGGCGCTGATCTTCGAGGACAACCTGTCCTTCGTGATCGGCGACGACCTGATCGTGCGCAAGCTGAAGTTCCTCGACGGTGCCCTGGACCAGCTGGAGCATGCCGACGAAGATGGCCGCCGCGCCGAGTTCGACGCCCGCTTCGCCCTGCAGAGCGCCGAGATCCGCCGCCTGTTCCTGTTGCTGGAAGAAGCCTTCAAGCTCAGCAAGGCTGACTGAACAGGCAGCCCGACGGCCGCCGGTCATCCGGCGGCCCGAAGCAGCGCTATGCTGGGTGCATGAGCCGTCTGTTGCGCCGCCTGATCAGCCCGACCCCGCCCGCCACCGTACAGCGCGACACCGTTCGCCTGCGCCTGGAGGATGCCGAGATCGAGGTACTGCGCGTGCGTGATCCGCGTGCACGGCGCATCAAGCTGAGCGTGGACGAGCGCGGCGCGCGCCTGACCCTGCCGCCGCGCGCAAGCCTGGTGATGGGCGAACGCTTCCTGGAACAGCACCGCGACTGGCTTGCACTGCAGCTGCGCCAGTACCAGGGCCAGGGCCTGCCGGCGCCGCTGCAGCCCGGCGAAGACGGCGTGCTGCCCCTGCGCGGCGAACTGCTGCCACTGCGCTGGCAGGAAGGCCGCTATGCGCGCCTGGAGATCGACGCGCACGGCGCCTGCGTGCAGTGGCCCACCCGTGGTGGTGACGCCACCCTGCGCCGTCTGCTGCGCGAGTTCTACGAAGCCCAGACCCGCGCCGACGTCGGGCGCTGGCTGCCGAAGTACCTGCCCACCCTGCCGCGCGCACCCAGCCGCCTGCGGCTGAAGGTGATGTCCTCGCAATGGGGCTCACTGGCCCCCGACGGCAGCATGGCACTGGACCTGGCCTTGGTGCTGGGCCGCTCGGAAGCGTTCGAATACGTGCTGGTGCATGAACTCTGCCACCTGATCCAGCCCAACCACTCGCCCGCGTTCTGGCACGAAGTGGAACAACGCTTCCCCGCCTGGCGCGAGCAGCGCGACTACTTCCAGCTGGAAGGGCGACGCCTGAAGGCCATGCTCAGGCAACTGCTGTAGCGCCAGCGCTACAGCAGTTGCCCACGCATTCTTCTGCAACGCGCCATGGAGCTCGCGCAGCGCGCGCCCCGCTCCTGCTCTTCTTTCTTTCTTCCGTGGTGGGCACACCGGAAACTGTCGAAGGACGGGATGGGTGGGATTGCGGGGGTGTCCGCGGCATGGATGCCGCGGCCAAGCCCCCAGGGACGGGTTTACGGCGTCCCCCGCAATTCCACCCATCCCGGCCAACCTCATGATCGTGCAGACCCCACCGACCACGAAGGGCTCAGCCGTTGGCCGAAACCCTTACCCCGCCCGCAGCGCCGCCGCCGTCGCCCACCGCGCCGCCACCCGCGGCGCCGTAATGCACACCGCCTGATCGGTCACCGTCGTCACCGCGCGCTCCAGCAGCTGGATATCCGCCTCATGTTGGCGGGCCACGTGCGGATCCTCGAAGAAAATCGCACGCTGGCAGCGCCCCTCCAGCACCCGGTCGGCAATCTGCGCATCACCGCCCATCGGGCCGCTCTGGTAGCGCGTCACCCACGGCGTATCACGTGGCCAGCCCCGGCTCCAGGCCAGTTCGTTCAAACGCTGGCCGGTGGTGCCCGTCGCCACCCGCTCACCGAACCGGACCAGCACATCGAAGTGCTCATCGGCGAAGGCCAGCATCGCCGGCTTCATCGCATCGTGCGCGATCAGCGCCAGCGTCTGGCCTTCGAACGCATGCAGGTCGTCGGCGCCGCCGTCTGCCGCCAGCCCGGCGTGGACGCGCTCCACTTCGACCCAGTCGCGTGCGGTGGCCACGGTCGAAATGAACGGCTTGCCGTGAATCACGCACTGGCGCTTCAGCGCCGTGGCTTCCGGAAATACCGAGGACGGATCGACCGGGTCGATCAGGTAGATCGCGCCATCCAGTGTCCGATCCGGACCCATGCCAACGACTTCGGCGACCAGCTTCATCAGCCCACCCTCGCGACCGTAGGGATAACGGTGCAGGCCCGCGTACCCGGCCAGGAAGCCCTGTCGTTCGATCGCGTCATGGGTGCGACCGACCGCATGCAGCGACACGCCCAGCTCGCGCAGGCCGGCCTCGCTGCTGCGCAGCCAACGGAACAGCGCGGCGCGCGCGTCGTGGTGATGAAGACGGTTGGCAGCCAGGCCGATGCGCATCGAACGCTCCGCAGTTACGGGTGAAGGCGGCAGTGTATGTCGGCATTCCCCTATCTGGATGCTTTTACAACTTTCTTCATTGCCGTCGGTCCGCACGTCGATAGCGTGGCAGGCAGCGGTACCGCAGCGCGGCCGTTCCTTCCGCCCGCGAGATGAGGATGCCTACCGTGAATGTCGCCGGCTTCCCGGCAGCCATTGCTGTCATGGCCAGCCTGCTGCTGCCTGCCACGGCCTCCGCCACGGGCTGCAGGACACCGCTGCGCATCGCCTGGCCTTCCGACCGCGCACCCTTGTCGTCCAGCGAACAGGGTGAGGCACGGGGGCTCGGCGCGGTGTACCTGGAGCTGTTGGGCCGGCAACGGCCACTGCAGCTGCTGCCCGTGCCGGCCGCCAGCGTGGACCGGGATGAGCTGCCGGCCGGCACCCAGGCGCTGCTGGGGTGGCCACGCTCGCAGCTGCCCGCCGGGTGGGTGGCCAGCACGCCCTACCTGCAGCTGCCACAGGTGATCGTCCGCCGGGAGGGTACGCCGCCGGTGCTGGGCCTGGAAGATCTGCGTGGACGCACCGTGGCCAGCCCCAGCCGGATGCCGCTGCAGGGGCTGCTGGCCGAGCAGGCAGCGGGTGCACAGCTGCTGCCACCGGCAGCGCTGGACGATGCGCTCCCGCTGCTGGGCACCGGATTGATCGATGCGGTCGTCGCCAACCTCGGCGACGTCGAGGCCGCGTTGCGCCGCTACCAGGGCGATGCACTGCTGATCGCTGCGCCGGCCGGTTTCGATGATGCCCTGGTGCTGGCGACCACGCCCGCCTGCGCCGATGTCATCGTCGGCTTCGAGCACGCGCTGTCGCAGCTGACCGATACCGAGCGCGAACAGATCCGCGCGGACTGGCTGCCGGACCGGCCGCGTAATTCCCCGTCATCGTCGCCCCTGCGCTGGCTGGTGCCGGCCTCGTTGATCCTGCTCGCCCTGGCGCTGGTACATGCCTACGGTTACTGGCGGGTGCATCGCGAAAGCGTGCGCCGCCGAGTAGTGGAGCAGCGCCTGCAGGAGGTGACTGCGAACCTGCCGGCGGTGGTCTACCAGGCGCGTCGGTCGGCGGGCGGCCATTACAGCTTTCCGCAGATCGCCGGTGACGTGCAGGCCCTGTTCGGAATCAGCGTGGAGACCGCGCGGATCGATCACCAGCGGTTGTTGGCCGCGGTCCATCCGGATGACCGCAGCCAGGTGATGGCCTGTGTCGAGACGGCTGCATTGGCGCGTGGCCCGATCGACGTCACTTTCCGCACCCGTTCGCCACAAGGGTGGCGATGGGTGCGTTCGCATGGGCGGCCGTTGCCCTGCGACGACAGCGACGTCGAGTGGAGCGGCTATTGGATCGACGTCAGCGAGGTGCAGTCACGTACCCGCGCGCTGGCCGACGCGCGCCGCCAGGCCGAACAGGCAGCACAGGCCAAGGCGCACTTCCTGGCAACGATGAGCCACGAGATCCGCACCCCGATGAGCACCTTGCTGGGCATGCTCGAACGGCTGGCGGGCAGCAGGCTGGAGGCGCGCCAGCAGCAGGTGCTGGCCACGGTCGATGATGCCGCGCGGATGTTGCGGCAGATCCTCGACGATGTCCTGCACAGCCAGCGCCTGCAGGGCGCACCACTGCAGCTGCGGCCCATCGATCTGGCGGCACTGGTGCGCGCGGTGCAGCAACTGCTGATGCCGGTGGCCGCCAGCCGCGGCCTGCACCTGCAGGTGGTGCTGGATCCGGAGATGCAGCCGGGATCGCTGGCCGACGGCCTGCGCCTGCGCCAGATCCTGTTCAACCTGGCCGGCAACGCATTGAAGTTCACCCGGCAGGGCCACGTGGAACTGCAGGTGCAGGTACTGCAGCAGCGTGACGGCGGCCAGCGGCTGCGCCTGCAGGTGAGCGACAGCGGCGTGGGCATCAGCGAGGAACGCCAGCAGGCGGTGTTCGCCGCCTATACCCAGGCGGAGCGCTCGACCACACGGCGCTTTGGCGGCAGTGGGCTGGGCCTGGCGATCTGCCGCGAGCTGGCGACCTCGATGGGCGCGGAGCTGCAGCTGCGCAGCTCACCCGGGAAAGGCACCACGGTCTGGCTGGATCTGGACCTGGATGCCTGCGAGGCACCCGTGGCTGCACCTTCGGCGGCGGTTGCGGACGAGCGTCCATTGCCGGCGTCGCGCGTGCTGGTGGCTGAAGACCATCCCACCAACCTGCATCTGCTGGAGCAACGCCTGTGTGCGCTCGGGCTGCAGGTCCACGCCTGTACCGACGGACGGTCGGCGCTTGCAGCATGGCAGGCGCAGCCGTTCGAGCTGGTGATTACCGACTGCCACATGCCGGGCATGGACGGCTTTGCGCTGGCGCGGGCGATCCGCGCCGATGCCTGCCCGGCGCGCGCGCAGGTGCCGATCATCGCGCTCACGGCCAGCGTGATGGAAAGCACCCGCGAAGCCTGTCGTGTGGCTGGCATCGACCACTTCCTGGCCAAGCCGGTGGAGCCGCACGTATTGCGTGCGCTGCTGGCGGTACTGCTGGTGCCGGACTCAGTGGGCCAGTAGCCGCACGATGCTGGCGGCGGCGTCGCGGCCCTCGGCCACGGCGGTCACTACCAGATCGGCACCGCGCACTGCATCACCACCGGCGAACAGGCGCGGATGCGCGGTCTGGAACGGCAGGCGGTCCTTGCCGCCGGCCACGATGCGGCCGTTGGACTGGCCTTCCACGCCATGCTCGGACAGCCATGCCGGCAAGGTCGGCGAGAAGCCGAAGGCGATGATCACCACGTCCGCTTCCAGCAGCGATTCGCTGCCCTCGATCGGCACCGCGTTCTGGCGGCCGTTGGCATCCGGTTCGCCCAGCCGGGTCTCGACCACGGTCACGCCGATCACTTCGTCATCAGCACCGGCCTCGATCGACAGCGGCTGGCGGTTGAACAGGAAGCGCACGCCTTCCTCGCGTGCATTGGCCACTTCGCGCGCGCTGCCCGGCATGTTCGCTTCGTCACGGCGGTAGGCGCAGGTGACCTTGGCTGCGCCCAGCCGCACGGCGCTGCGCACGCAGTCCATGCCGGTATCGCCGCCACCGAGCACCACCACGCGCTTGCCGTTGAGATCGGGCAGGGCGATGGTGTCTTCCCAGCCGGCGATCGGCCGGCCCTCAGGGTCATCGCCACTGACGATGCGGCTGTTCTGCACCAGGAACGGCAGCGCCGGCAGCACGCCCTTCAGGTCCTGGCCGTCGAGGCCGCCATCGGTGTAGCGGTAGGCGCCGGTGCCGACGAACACGGCGTCGTGGCTGTCCAGCAGCTGCTGCACGCTGACATCGCGGCCGATCTCCACGCCGAGGCGGAACTGCACGCCCATGCCTTCGAGCACTTCGCGGCGGCGATGGATCACGTCCTTGTCCAGCTTGAAGCTGGGAATGCCGAACTGCAGCAGGCCGCCGATCTGTTCGTAGCGGTCGTAGACCACGGCGGTGATGCCAGCGCGTGCCAGGCGGTCGGCACAGGCCAGCCCGGCCGGGCCGGCGCCGATCACCGCCACGCTGTGGCCGGTCGGCTGTACCGCGCCCAGGTCCGGGCGCCAGCCGCTGGCCAGCGCGGTATCGACGATGTACTTCTCCACCGCGCCAATGGTCACCGCACCGAACTCTTCCAGCGTGCAGCTGCCTTCGCACAGCCGGTCCTGCGGGCACACCCGGCCGCACACTTCCGGCAGCGGATTGGTGCTGTGGCACAGCGTGGCCGCCTCGTGGATGCGGTTTTCCTGCACCAGCTGCAGCCACTGCGGAATGGCGTTGTGCACCGGGCACTTCCAGCTGCAGTAAGGATTGCCGCAGTCCAGGCAGCGGCCGGCCTGGTACTGGGCATCTTCCTTGCCGAACTTGCCGTACAGCTCGCCCCAGTCGCCGGACGTGCGCAGTTCCACCGGAATGCGCTGCGGCATGGTGCGGGGCAGGTCGAGGAACTGGAAGGCGTGCTTGCGGCTCATGGCGGGCTCTGGAATGCGAGGGGGAACGTTGCCGGCCAGCGGCCGGCACTACCGGAAAACATCACGCAGCGCGTCGCAGGGTTTCGGTCAGCGACTCGATGCTGGCGGCCTTCGGTTTGACCAGCCAGAACTTGCCGATGTAATCGCGGAACTCGTCCAGGATCTGCTGCGCCCAGATGCTGCCGGTCAGCTCGCGATGGCGGCCGATCAGGCGATGCAGATGCTGGCGGTAGTTCTCGAAGCCCTCGGCGGAGACGCGATGGATGTCGATCAGCTCGTGGTTGTAGCGATCGACGAAATCGCGGTCCACGTCCAGCACGTAGGCCAGGCCGCCGGTGAAGCCGGCACCGAAGTTCAGGCCGACCTTGCCCAGCACCAGCACCACGCCGTCGGTCATGTACTCGCAGCAGTGATCACCGGCGCCCTCGACCACCGCCAGCGCGCCGGAATTGCGCACCGCGAAGCGCTCGCCCGCGCGGCCGGCGGCGAACAGCTCGCCACCGGTGGCGCCATACAGGCAGGTGTTGCCGATGATCGCGGTGCTGCGTGCCTCGAAGCGGGCGCCACGTGGCGGGCGCACCACCAGGCGGCCACCGGCCATGCCCTTGCCGACGTAGTCGTTGGCTTCGCCTTCCACTTCCAGGTGCAGGCCACCGACGTTGAACGCGCCAAAGCTCTGCCCGGCGCTGCCGCGGAAGCGCAGTTCCAGCGGCGCCTCGGCCATGCCCTGGTTGCCGTGCGCGCGCGCCACTGCACCGGCCAGGCGGGTGCCGATGCTGCGGTCGGTGTTGTGGATCAGGAAGCGGTGTTCGCCGCCGCGCTTGTGCTCGATGGCCGGGGCCAGCAGGCCATCCATCTGCGTGGCCAGGCTGTCCGGCGATTCGTACAGCCGCTGCGCGGCGCAATGGCTGCCCTCGTAGCGGCTGTCGGCCAGCAGGCGTGACAGGTCCACGCGCACGCCATCACGGGGCGCTGCCTCGATCTGCCGCAGCAGGTCGGTGCGGCCGACGACTTCTTCCAGCGAACGCGCGCCCAGGTACGACAGCCAGCCGCGCACTTCTTCGGCCAGCAGGCGGAAGAAGTTCTCCACGCGCTCGGGCTGGCCGGTGAAGTGGTTCTCGCGCAGGCGTTCGTCCTGGGTGGCCACGCCGGTGGCGCAGTTGTTGAGGTGGCAGATGCGCAGGTACTTGCAGCCCAGCACGATCATCGGCGCAGTGCCGAAGCCGAAGCTGTCGGCACCCAGCAGTGCGGCCTTGACCACGTCCAGGCCTGTCTTCAGGCCGCCGTCGGTCTGCAGCAGGGTGCGCCCACGCAGGTCGTTGGCCAGCAGCGCCTGGTGCGCTTCGGCCACGCCCAGTTCCCACGGCACGCCGGCATAGCGGATGGAGCTGACCGGCGAGGCACCGGTGCCGCCGTCATGGCCGGAAATGGTGATCAGGTCCGCGCCGGCCTTGACCACGCCCGCGGCAATCGTGCCGACGCCGGCATGGCTGACCAGCTTCACCGAGACCAGCGCGGTTGGGTTGACCTGCTTGAGGTCGTAGATCAGCTGGGCCAGGTCTTCGATGGAATAGATGTCGTGGTGCGGCGGCGGTGAGATCAGGCCGATGCCCGGCCTGGCATAGCGCAGGCGGGCGATCAGCTCGTTGACCTTGTGGCCGGGCAGCTGGCCGCCTTCGCCGGGCTTGGCGCCCTGCGCGACCTTGATCTGCAGCACCTCGGCGTTGACCAGGTACTCAGCGGTGACACCGAAGCGGCCCGAGGCCACCTGCTTGATCTTGCTGCGCTTTGCGGTGCCATAGCGGGCGGGATCCTCACCGCCTTCGCCGGAATTGCTGCGGCCACCGAGGCGGTTCATGGCAATGGCCAGCGCCTCGTGCGCTTCCGGCGACAGTGCGCCCAGGCTGATCGCAGCAGTATCGAAGCGCGGGAACAGGGTACTGGCCGGGGCGACCTCGTCCAGCGGCACGGGCGTGGCCGCTGGAACCAGTTCCAGCAGGTCGCGCAGCGCCGACGGCGGCCGTGCATGCACGGCATCGCAGTACTGCTGCCACGCACGCGGGTCGCCGCTGCGCGCCGCGCGCTGCAGGGTGGTCACCACGTCCGGGTTGTACATGTGGTACTCGCCGCCGTGCACGTACTTCAGCAGGCCGCCAACATCCACGTCCTGCTGTGCGTCCCAGGCCTGCGCGCACAGCTCACGCGCGTCGGCGTCCAGGCGGGCGAAGCCGGCGCCGCCAATGCGCGAGGCGGTATCCGGGAAGCACAGGTCCACCACGTCCGGTTCCAGGCCGATGATCTCGAACAGCTGCGCGCCGCGGTAGCTGGCCACGGTGCAGATGCCCATCTTCGAGATGATCTTCGACAGGCCCTTGTAGACGCCCTTGCGGTAACGGCGGCCGATCTGCGACTGCTCACCGCCCTTGCTCAGCTTGAGGATGCCGCGGCGGCCCAGATCGAACAGGGTCTGGTAGGCCAGGTACGGATACACCGCGGTGGCGCCGAAGCCGAGCAGGCAGGCCATGTGGTGCGGGTCGCGCGCGGTGCCGGTCTCGACGATCAAGTTCACGTCGCAGCGCAGGCCCAGGCGCGAGAGGTGGTGGTGGATGGCGCTGGTGGCGAGCAGGGCATGCACCATCGGCCGCCCGGCCACCGGGTAGCGGTCGGACAGCAACAGCATCACCATGCCGTCGCGTGCGGCCTGCTCGGCTTCGGCGCAGATGCGCTCGATGCCGGCACGCAGGCCCTCGTCTTCGCTGTAGGACAGGTCGAGCAGGCGATTGGCCTGCACGTACTGGTCCATCTTCAGCAGCTGGCGCAGCTTGCGCTGGCTCAGCACCGGCGAGTTGAGGATGACGTGGTTCACCGTCTCCGGGCCGGCATGGAAGATGTTGGTCTCCTTGCCGAGCTGGGTGGACAGGGACATCGCGCAGTCTTCGCGCAGCGGATCGATCGGCGGGTTGGTGACCTGCGCGAAGGCCTGGCGGAAATAGTCGTACAGCGGTCGGCTGCGCTGGCTCAGCACCGCCATTGGCGTGTCGTCGCCCATCGAGCCGGTGGCTTCCTGCTCGGTCTCGGCCAGCGGCCGCAGTACCTGTTCCACTTCCTCGCTGCTGAGCTGGTACAGCTTGTGGTAGCTGCGCAGGGTGCCTTCGTCGAAGGGCTCTTCCACAAGCGAGGGGTCGATCAGTTCGGTCTGCAGGTAGGTCACGCCCTGCTGCAACCACTGCTTGTACGGCGCGCGACCACGGTTGATGCGGTCCACCGCGTCGGAGTCGAGCAGGTCACCACGCTTGAGGTCGATGGCCACCATTTCGCCTGGGCCGAGCTTGCCCTTGCGCACCACGCGCTCGGTCGGCACTTCCCACACGCCCGCTTCGGAGGCGACCAGGAAGTGGCGGTCGGCGGTCAGCATCCAGCGCGCCGGACGCAGGCCGTTGCGGTCGAGGGTACACACGGCGTAGCGGCTGTCGCAGGCGACGATGCCGGCCGGGCCGTCCCACGGCTCGCTGTTGAGGCC
Organism: Stenotrophomonas sp. YJH_SMC_43; assembly: GCF_059372535.1. Classification (NCBI taxonomy): domain Bacteria; kingdom Pseudomonadati; phylum Pseudomonadota; class Gammaproteobacteria; order Lysobacterales; family Lysobacteraceae; genus Stenotrophomonas; species Stenotrophomonas sp. YJH_SMC_43. The sequence continues at coordinate 248,079 of NZ_JCAFVQ010000004.1, read as the reverse complement.
ATGGAATTCGTAGAACGCGGCCAGGTCCGGGTCCTTGAATTCCAGCGACTGCGTGGCCGGCGGCACCAGGATGCGCAGCGCCTGGATCAGCTCCATGCCACCGGCGACCATCAGCTCCAGCATGTTGTCCAGGCTCTGCGAATCCGAACCGTGCATGGAGATGACCGGATCGAATTCGGCGATGTCGAAGCGCGGGGTCTTCCACACCTTGCTGCGCGCCTGCGCCCAGCGCCGGTTGCCTTCGATGGTGTTGATCTCGCCGTTGTGGGCGAGCATGCGGAACGGGTGGGCCAGCGGCCAGCGCGGCAGCGTGTTGGTGGAGAAGCGCTGGTGGAACACGATGGCGCTGGAGGCCAGTTCGCGGCGCTGCAGGTCCGGGAAGAAGCGGCTGAGCTTGTCCGGCAGCACCATGCCCTTGTAGCTGATCGCATCCGGGGTGAGGGTGGTGACGTAGAAGTCGGTGTGTTCGCGCAGCAGCTGCTCGCTGCGGCGACGGGCCAGGAACAGCGCCAGCGCGAAGCCGGCATCATCCTGGCCGACGCCGGCGTCGACGAACACCTGTTCGATGCGCGGCAGCGTGTCGCGCGCCAGCTGGCCGCAGACGCTGTCGTCGGTCGGTACCTCGCGCCAGCCGGCAACCTTGCAGCCCACCGCTTCCACCTGCGCCTGCAGCTGCGCGCGGCAGGCCTGCGCCGCGTCGGCGTCGTGCGGCAGGAAGACCAGGCCGGCGGCGAAGCGTGCGGAGACCGCGATACCGGCTTCGCTGGCCAGCAGTTTCAGGAAGGCATCGGGGCGGCGCAGCAGCAGGCCACAGCCATCACCGGTCAGGCCATCGGCGGCGACACCGCCACGGTGGGTCATGCGCGAAAGCGCGGCGATGGCGGTATCAACCAACAGGCGCGATGGTTGATCGTCGAGTTGGGCGACCATGCCAAATCCACAGGCATCGCGCTCGGAGCGCGGGTCGTAAAGCCCTTGGCGGTTGCGGGGGGCCATCTCTACCTCGATGCGTATAGGGTTGGCGGCGACACTCGTCCCCGCTCATTCCCTGGAGCGCATCGTGAGGCCACCGGATGCCTCGACTAGATCACAGGTTGCTGCAACGCCGCAATACACGGTTGCAGGTGCAACAGAACGCGCCGGCAACCCAGTGCCGGCGCGGGGCCGGAGTCAGCCGCAGCGCGCGCCGCTGACGGCGCCCTTGGCGTCCACTTCGATGTTCAGGCGGTCGCCGAGGAACTCCATCGTGGCCATGTCGTTGGGCTTCAGTACGCGCACCTGGCTGGCACCTGCATCTTCCTGTGCCTGCTTGCCCAGTGCATCGGTGTAGGCCTGGCCGACCAGGCTCTGCACCTGGCTGGCATCGCAGGTGCCGACCGGCGGCGCCTCGGTGGCCTTGCCAGCTTCGTCGGCCGGCGCCTTGGCGGCTTCGGCGGCCTGCTGGGCATGGGCCGTGGCCGAATCCTGTTCATCCAGCGCCGGTGCCTGGCAGGCGGTCAGGGCCAGCACGGCCGGCAGCAACAGGGCGGAGAGCGAACGGGCGCGAATCGGGAACGACATCATGACTCCGGAAGGGGTTGTGAAGACCCGAGCATAGCGGCGAACCGGCCCTCACGTGTTTGTCTTGTGTTATCGACAGGATCGCGGCATGGCGACGGCGACACTCCAGGCATGCCAACCCCCTCCACCCCCGAACGACAGGCCGCGCGCGCGGCCGGCCTGCGCTATGTCGACGACACCCAGCCGGGCATCAGCCGGCGCCGCGCCGGCAAGGGTTTCAGTTACCGCGATGCTGATGGCCACGCGATACGCGATGCCACCACTCTGCAACGCATCCGCGCACTGGCGATTCCACCGGCCTACACTGCGGTGTGGATCTGCGCCCACGCCAACGGCCACCTGCAGGCCACCGGCCGCGATGCACGCGGGCGCAAGCAGTACCGCTACCACCCCGACTGGGCGAAGGAGCGCGATGCCGGCAAGTTCGACCGCATCATCGCCTTTGGCGAGGCCTTGCCCACGCTGCGGCGGCGGTTGTCGCGGGATCTGAAACGGCCGGGGTTCCCGAAGGAAAAAGTGCTGGCCATGGTGGTCGCGCTGTTGGCCGACACGCTGGTGCGGGTCGGCAATGAAACCTATGCGCAGCAGAACCGTTCGTTTGGTCTGACCACACTGCGCAACCGCCATCTGGAGCTGCTGCAGGGGGGCCGGGTGCGCATGCGCTTCCGCGGCAAGTCCGGGCAGCTGCAGGAGGTGACCGTGGGCGACCGCAGGCTGGGGCTGCTGGTGCGGCGCCTGCAGCAGTTGCCGGGGCAGGCGCTGTTCCAGTACCGCGATGACGACGGTGCGCTGCAGCCGGTGGATTCCGGCGCGGTGAACGACTACCTGCGCGAGGTGATGGGCGAGGACTTCACTGCCAAGGACTTCCGCACCTGGGGCGGCACGGTGGCGGCGGTGCAGGCGTTTGCCGCGACCGAGCTGCCGGAACCGGCCAGCCAGCGCGCGCTGGCGCAGGCGCAGCGCGCGGTGGTGTGCGAGGTGGCAGCGCTGCTGGGCAACACGCCTGCGGTGTGCCGCAAGGCCTACATCGACCCTTGCGTGTTTGCCGGCTGGGAGCGCGGTGAACTGGCGAAACTGGCCGGCCTGCGCGGGCCGCGCCAGTGGGAACAGGCTACCCTGCGCGTGCTGCGCAGGGCGCGCCGGCTCAGCCGCAGTAGATCGCGGTGATGTTGTTGGTGCGGCCCTTCTCGATGGTCAGGCGGTCGCCGCCTTCGCTGGCCGGCGGCACCCGCGGACCATCATGGCGCAGCACCCGCACGTGCAGGCTGTCGCTGTCCACGCGTGCGCGGGCCACGGTGGCGTCCGAAGCGGCCAGGCCGAGTGCGCCGCGCACCATGTCGCTGTGGCACTGCCCGGAAATGACGCCGTCGATCGGCTGCACCTGGGCCATTGGCGTGCTGCTGCAGGCGGCAAGGGCAAAGCAGGCGGCGGCGGTGGCGATGGCAAGTTTCATGGAGGCGTTCCTTGTTTGATTGCGTGCAGGGTGCGACGTCAGACGTGGTGGCGGAATGAATGCCGTGCACATCGTGGACACGGCGCGCTCACCGCCGCCAACAGCGTGGGTGGAGACACTGCAGGAGCGGCAAGGGCCGCCCCCGGTAGTGCCGGCCGCTGGCCGGCAGCCCCTTTCCCTCCCGAGGAGACCTGCATGGCCACCACCAAGAAAGCCCCCGTCCGCCGCAAAGCCTCGCCCAAGGTGCGCAAAGGCAGCACCGCAAGCAAGACTGTCGCCGCCCCCGATCGCCCGCGCGTGGTGAAGACTGCCACCCGCAAGGCGGCCGCCAGCGATCCACGCGCAGCGCGCGTCGCGGCCCGGCAGCGGCGCCTGCAGGATCAAGAAAAGGCCAAGGACGTGCGCGCGGCAAAAAAAGCAACGAAGAAGACCGCGACCCAGGCCGGTGCGCGCCGGCAACCGGAGGCGATGCCGGCGCAGCAGCTGGCCAAGCCTGGGCATGAACACGAACTGGTGCTGGCGCCGCGTTTCCTTGCACCGGACTACGCCGGCAGCGGCAAGCTGCAGGGGATGCGCGCGATCATCACCGGTGGCGATTCTGGTATCGGCCGTGCGGTGGCAGTACTGTTCGCCCGCGAAGGCGCCGATGTGGCGGTACTGCACCTGGACGAGGCCGAGGACGCGAACATCACCCGCCAGCACGTGGAGCGCGAAGGCGGCCGCTGCGTGGTGATCGCCGGTGACGTGCGCGATCCGCGCTTCTGCAACAAGGCGGTCAAGCAGGTGGCCAAGGCGTTCGGCGGCATCGACATCCTGGTCAACAACGCCGCGTTCCAGCTGCATTGCGAGCGGCTGGAAGACCTGGAAGACGCGCATCTGCAGGAAACCCTGCAGACCAACATCGGCGGTTACATCCAGATGGCGCGCGCGGTGCTGCCGCACTTGGGCGAGGGTGCCAGCATCATCAACACAGGATCGGAAACGGGAATCTTCGGCAGCAAGGCGCTGATCGACTACTCGGCCACCAAGGGCGCGATCCATGCGTTCACCAAGGCGCTGGCCAGCCAGCTGCTGCCACGTGGCATCCGGGTCAACTGCGTGGCGCCGGGGCCGGTGTGGACGCCGTTGAACCCCGCCGACAAGCAGGCCGAAGATGTTGCGGAGTTCGGCAAGGACAGTGACATGGGGCGGCCCGCACAGCCCGAAGAACTGTCGCCCGCCTATGTGTTCCTGGCTTCGCCGGTCTGTGCCAGTTACATCAGCGGGGTGATCCTGCCGGTGATGGGCGGGCCGCGGGGATGAGGCCCGCAGCCGTTGCGGCAGGCGTGTAGAAATCGGCGATGCGTGGAATGAAGCGCTGCGGATTGGCACCGACCAGGTTGGTCAGCACCACCACCGCCACGCCTCGCGCGGGGTAGACCACGAAGGCCGAGCGCGCGCCGCCGATGCCGGCCACCTGCAGGTCGGGCGCTGCCTGCAGCACCGGCCAGCCGCCGGCCCACGGACCGGCGCGGCCATCGGCCAGAGGCTCGACCGACCACATCCGCCGCCGTGAGTGGTCCTGCAGCAGGCGGCCTTCGGTCAGCGCGACCAGCCAGCGTGCGGTGTCGTCGGCGGTGGTGAGGATGCCGCCGCCGGCCCATAGGCTCGGCGGGATGTCGTAGAACCAGTGCGACAGGCGCGGCGCAGCGTCGGCGGCATCGGTCGCGCGCGGCGCCAGGCTGTACATCGTCGCCACATCCGGAATCAGGTCGTAGCTGTCGCCGAAGGTCGTGCGCGCCATGCGTGCGCCGCTGAACTGGCCCGTGGTGAGGAAGCGCTCGTAGGACATGCCCGATTGCTGCGCGATGATCCGCGCCAGCAGCACGTAGTTGGTCTGGTTGTAGGCAAAGCGCTGCCCGGGTGGCGCTTCGACAGGGCGCACGGTGACCGCCGCCCATGCCTGCGCTTCGGACCCACCGCCCAGCAGGCCATTCGCATCGAGGATGTCCGGCAGGCCCGAGGTATGGTCGAGCAGCTGGCGCACGCGTACATCCTTCCATGCCGCTGGAAGATCGTGCAGGTAGCGCGAGGCGGGTGCATCCAGTTCCAGTCGCCCCTGCTCCGCCAGCTGTGCGATGGCGACTCCGGTGAAAGCCTTGGTGGCTGAATTGAGCGGGAAGCGGGTGTCACGCGAGGCGAGCACGCCGTTCTCCACGTTGGCCAAGCCATAGGTTTCGGAGAGCACGATCTGGCCGTCCTTGACCACGGCCAGCTGCAGCCCGGGGATGCGCTCGTCCAGCATGATCTGGCGGATCAGCCGGCGGGTCTGGTCGTTGGCCTGGTCCTGGTTGGCAGACACCGCGGCGAAGGGCAGGGCACTGATGAGCATGAGCACGACTCGAAGCGTTGGGCGGAACATGCGGGATTCCGGAAAGGCGTCGAGGGTCGGATGCACCGGCGGCGGAAAAGGTTTAGCCGCCCCGGATGGTCCTACCGTTCGTCGGCCCATGACTTCCGGGGGGTTGACTACAGTTGTCGTCAAGCTGACAGTGACGACACGTGTAGTCAAGGGAGTGGTGTCATGCGTGGCAAGACCATCGGGGACCAGGAACTGGCCCTGCTGCAGTACATCGATGAACATGCGCCGGCCAGCGTCGGCGAGGTCGCCAGCGGCTACGGCGAGGCCCGTGGCCTGGCCCGCTCTACCGTGCTGACGATGATGGAGCGGCTGCGGGCGAAGGGGTATCTTCAGCGCTGGCAGCAGGACGGCGTCTACCGCTACCAGGCCACCCGGGGCCCGCAGAGCGTGCTGCAGGGTGCCGTGGCCCAGTTCGTCGACAACACCCTGCAGGGGTCGGTGTCGCCGTTCGTGGCCTACCTGTCGCAGCGCCAGCAGGTCAGCGACAACGAGCTGGCCGAGCTGGAAGCGCTGGTTGCCCAACTCCAATCGCGTCGCCACGAGGGCTGAGCCATGGACACCACGATGCTGATCCCGATGCTGGAACGGCTGGGCTGGACCAGCCTGCAGACCGTGCTGCTGGTGGCCCTGGTGTATGGCCTGTGCCGCGCGCTGCCGTCGCTGTCGGCGGCCACCCGCTGCCGCCTGTGGTGGCTGGTCTCGCTGCAGGCCGTGCTCGGCCTGTTCTGGAGCCAGCCGCTGCAGCTGGCCTGGCTGCCGGCACCGCAGGCGGTGGCGATGACCGCCACCGACGTTGCCGCTGATCTGGTCTACCCGCTGGCGCCGGAAGCCTCGGCGCAGCTGCTGGCGACAATGCCGATGACTGCACCGGACGTGCCGGCAGTGGCGTGGTGGGCGGTTGCCCTGGCCGCGCTGTGGGCTTCGGGTGTGCTGCTGATGGCGCTGCGTACCTTCGGTGAGTGGCGCCGCTGCCGCGCGTTGCTCGCTGCGGCCCATCCCTGCAACGACGAGGCGCTGGTGCAGGCGCTGCAGTTGGCCTCCGATGCGCACGGCGTGCGCCCGGCACCGCGGTTGTGGATGAGCACGCAGGTGGACTCGCCCCAGCTGGTCGGGCCGTTCCGCCCGGTGCTGCTGCTGCCGGCCGGCGACAACGCCCTGCAGGGTGACGCGCTGGACCTGGCCCTGACCCACGAACTGCAGCACCTGCAGCGGCGTGACCTGCAGTGGGGCCTGCTGCCCGCGTTGGCGCAGCACCTGTTCTTCTTCCACCCGCTGCTGCGCCTGTCGGTGCGCGAATACGCACAGGCCCGCGAGGAAGCGGTGGATGCGGCCGTGGTCGGCCAGCACGGCGCGAGCCGCCAGGCTTATGGCCGCCTGCTGCTGCAGCTGGGCGTGGCCCCGCAGCCGCACCTGGGTGTGGCCAGTGCCGCACCGAGCGCCACCAGCCTCAAGCGTCGCCTGCTCTCGCTGCAGTCGCGCCGGTCCTGCCCGCGCCTGTTGGCGGTGGCCCTGACGGCCATCGTGGTGGTGGTGGGCGTGGCGCCGATGCGGCTGGTCGCAGCGCCGGTGCCGCCTGCACCGTCCGCGCCGCCGGCTGCGCCGAAGGCCGTGGTGCCCACGCCGCCGGCGCCGAAGGTTCCGCCTGCACCGCCGATGTCGGCGCGCGCGCCGGCGGTGCCGGTGGCCCCTGCACCGCCCGCCGAGCCCGCCGACGTCGAGGAGCTGTCCGGCCCGGACGATGCGGATGTGGCAGTCGACGTGGATGTCGACGTCGACCCCGGCATCGACGGCGGCCGCAGCACCTCGCGCAGTTCCTCCATCACCACCTACGGGCGGCTGGATCTGGGCACGTCGCCGCCGCAGGCGTTCGTGCTGGTCGATGGTGATTCAACCTTTGCCAACGGCGGCATCGACGACGTGACGCTGGCCCGCAAGCAGCTCGGCAAGGGACCGGCGCTGTGGTTCCGCCAGGGCAGTGAGCGCTACATCGTGCGTGACCCAATGCTGATCCAGTCGTTGCAGCGTGCCTACGCGGGTGCGTCCGACCTGGGGCAGCAGCAGAGCGCACTGGGCCGCCAGCAGAGCGCGCTTGGTCGCCAGCAGAGCGCACTCCACAAGCAGATGGGCGAGATGGGCCGGCTGCAGGGTGAGGAGGCGCGCCGTATCGCGTTGGTGGCGGTCGAGGCTGCGCGCAGTGCGATGAGCGCGCACGACATCAATCGCGAAGCCGCCGCCGAAGCCGCGAAGGCGGCACGCGGGGCGACCAGCGACGCCGAAGTTGCGCGTGAAGCCGCCCGTGAGGCGGCCGCCGAGGCACGTCGCGCGATGCAGGAAGCCCGCAGCCAGGCCGCACAGTCCAGCCGCACCCGCGACATGAACCGCTTGGCCAGCCAGCAGGCCGAACTGGCCAGCCGCCAGGCGGCGCTGGGCAGCCAGCAGGCCGCGCTGGGCGAACGCCAGGCGCAGGTGCACGCGCGGGCGGCACAGCAGGCGCAGCTGGTGATCGCCCGCGCATTGGCCAGCGGCAAGGCCGAGCGCCTCTGAAAACGGCGGCAGCGCCGGGCCATGCCCGGCGAGCGCAGCGGCACACCTGAAGAGGGAAGGCGCCGGGCATGGCCCGGCGCTGCCCGGCGGAACATCAACCGCAGCTGGCGCGCTCGATCCTGTTCTGCGCGTCCACCTGCACGGTCACGCGGTCCTGGCGGAAGTCCATGGTCACCGCCATGCCCGGTTTGACCACCCGCGCATTGCGCGCGCCGCTGGCGCTCACCAGCTGCTTCACGGTGGCTTCGTCGGCGGTCTTGCCGGTGAAAGCGTCCAGCGTGTCCGGCTTGCACTCGTGCCCGCCCTCGGCAGCGGGCGGTGGTGTGCTCTCGTGTGCGGTGCTGCTGCCGGCATGGCTGCAGGCGGCCAGCGGCAGGATGGCGAGCAGGGCGAGGGGACTGAGGCGCATGGTCGGGCTCCAAGCGTGGATGGTGGCGGCAGTGTCACCGCTGCCACCGTCAGGCCGCGTCAACGCCTACTGCCCGACCAGCGCCAGCGTCTCGCGTTCGCGTTGTTCCTCGCGCACCAGCCGCTGCAGCAGCAGGGCCAGCGTCACCACGTCCTGGTGATTGTGGTCGGCGACCCGCCGCAGGTTCACCGCATCGCCGCCACGCAGGAAACGCAGCCATGCGCCCGGGGCTTCCGAGCCCGGCAGGTCGTCCTCGCGCACCACGCGCAGGAGCTGGCGTTCGATGGTGGACAGCTTGCAGTTCTCCCACGTGCCGCGATAGCGGCGGCGCGTGGGATAGAGCAGGTCGACGTGATCCAGTGCGGTGATCGGGCAACGTTGCCGGGCCAGCCGGTAACGCGCTTTCAGCAGCGGTGCGTCATAGCTGCGGCCGTTGTAGCTGCAGAACACGGTGGACGGTTGCAGCCAGCCGGCGAAAGTGGCCAGCATCGCGTCCTCGGCGGCCATCGTGGCCATCAGCAGCTGGCGGATGCGCAGGCCTTCGCCACGCTGTGGGCACACATGCCAGTCCGCAGCGCCGATCATGAAGGCGCGGGTGCCGGTGCCGCCGGCCAGGCCGGTGGTCTCGGTATCGAAGAACAGCAGGTCGCGCGCGGCCACGTGCTCGCCGTCGCGACGGGCGAAATCCAGCGACAGCGGCTGTGCCGGGATCGCCTGCGGCTGCAGCGATTCGATCAGGAACAGGCCCGGTGCGATCTCCTCACCTGGCAACTGACGGTCCTGTGCGCTGGCGCGAGCAGGTGCGGGGCCGCCGCGCGTGCGCAGGCCGAGCAGGCGATGCAGGCTGCCCACTTCGGGCCGACGCAGCGCGGACGGCGCCGTGGCAGGTGCCGCAGCGCCGGTCGGCTTGTGGCGGATCTCCTGCTCGACCCAGGCGAACACCGAACGCTCGGCCGGTGGTTGCCGCGCATCGTTGGCGGCCACGGGTGCCGGTGGCGCAGGGGGCACGTCGGCCGCAGCCGGTGTGCTCGCCTTCGGGTCGCCGGCCTGCCTGCGCAGCAGGCGCAGCTTGTCCAGGCTCAGGCTCACGGCGCCAGCAGCTCCATCGGATCGCGCACGGGCACCACCACGTCGGGTACATGCTGGCAGGCATCGGCATCGAACAGGTCGAGCACGCGCAGTGCCAGCGCGCGCGGCGAAGTCTCATCCTCTTCCTGCGCGGCCAGGACGGGGCCGACACAGGCCGGGCAGCCGGCCTTGCAGTCGCAGCGCTGCACCAGTTCGCGCGCGCGCTGCACCAGTTCGGCCTGGCGCTGCCACAGCGGTTCGCTGAGGCCCACGCCACCGGGGAAGTTGTCGTACAGGTACACGGTGGGCACGAACTCCTGCAATAGCTCGACAACGCCAGGATCACCCTCGCTGCCACGCAGCTGGCCACGGCCGCTCTGGTCGGCGATCGCGAACCAGGAACCATCGCCGTTGCCGACCGACTTCTGCAGGTCGCGCGCATCGGCCATCACCGCCACGGTGGCGACGATGTGCAGCGCATACGCTGCGCCGAGGAAGCCATCCAGCGCATCCTGCTTGCTGGCGAACGCGCGCAGCAGCAGTGCCTGCGGCAGCTGCCACCACACCGCCGTGGTGTGCAGTTCCTGGTCGGGCAGGTTCACCGGCCCGTAGCCGATGTTCTCGTGGGTGTAGTAGCGGATCTTCTTGTAGCCGGCCACGCGACGCACCACGTGCACTTCGCCATGATGCGAATCGCCACGGCCGGCCACGCCACCGTCGAAACGGTCGAGCACCTTGAGCTTGGTGAAGTCGATGCTGTCGGTGTAGTAATCCACATGCGTGCGGGTGACATAGGCCTTGCGGCCGTCCCAGTCCAGCGTCTCCACCTGGTAGGGGGTGGACTGCACCATGTGGATGGCGCCTTCGTACAAGGTGAGCGCGGCGGCGGAATAGTCGACTTCGGCGATGATCTGCTGGCGGCCATCGCTGCGGTCGACCACCACGAAGTTGCCGTCGGCCACCGCACGCAGGCTGACCGCGTTGGCCGGATAACTGTCGGCGATCCATTCCCAGCGCTCGCCTTCGCGGTGGATGACTTCGGTTTCGGCCAGCGCTTCCAGGAACACTTCCGGGTCGATCGGGCCGAAGCCATCACCTACGCGGAACGGCAGCTCGAACGCCGCGCAGCGGATGTGGTCGAACAGGATCAGCGGCTGGTCCGGCGCGATGCGCGCGTGCTCGGGCGAGGCCTCGGCGAAGAAGTCCGGATGGCGCACCACGTACTGGTCCAGCGGCTGCGAACTGGCCACCATCACCCCCAGCGCGGGCTGCTGGCGGCGACCGGCGCGGCCGAAGCGCTGCCAGGTGGCGGCCACGCTGCCGGGGTAGCCGTTGAGGATGACCACGTCCAGGCTGCCGATATCCACGCCCAGTTCCAGCGCCGAGGTGCTGACGATGCCGTCGATGTTGCCGGCACGCATCGCGCGCTCGGTCTCACGCCGCTCGGTGGGCAGGTAGCCACCGCGGTAGGCGCGGATGCGCGGCGGCTTGCGCGGGTCGTGGTCGAAAATATCCTTCAGGTACTTGGTCAGCACTTCCACCATCAGGCGTGTCTGCGCGAACACCAGGGTCTTCAGCCCGGACTTGATCGCGATGCGCGCGATGCGGTTGCTCTGCGATCGCGCCGAGGCGCGCAGGCCCAGGTCCGGATTGATCACCGGCGGGTTCCACAGCAGCACCTGCTTCGGCCCGCTGGGCGCACCGGATTCGGTGATGGCGGTGACCGGCGCTTCGATCAGCGCCTCGGCATGTGCCTGCGGGTTGCCGATGGTGGCCGAGCACAGGATGAACTGCGGTTGCACACCATAGAACGCGCAGATGCGCTTGAGCCGCCGCAGTACATTGCTGACATGGCTGCCGAACACGCCGCGGTAGGTGTGCACTTCGTCGATGACGATGTAGCGCAGGTTCTCGAAGAACTGCGCCCACTTGGTGTGATGCGGCAGGATCGCCTGGTGCAGCATGTCCGGGTTGGAGACCACGATGTCGCCGTGCAGGCGGATGGCCTGGCGTGCATCGCCGGGGGTGTCGCCGTCGAAGGTGAAGGCCTTCACCCCGAGGTCGCCAGCGCGGTTGAGTTCCAGCAGCTCGGCCACCTGGTCCTGGGCCAGTGCCTTGGTCGGGAACAGGTACAGCGCCTTGGCTTTGTCCTGCATGGCCGCACTGACCACCGGCAGGGTGTAGCACAGCGACTTGCCGCTGGCGGTGGGGGTGACGATGGCGACGTGTTCGCCGCGCTGGCTGGCCTCCCACGCTTCGGCCTGGTGGCTGTAAAGCTGCTCGATGCCACGTGCCTTCAGCGCGGCGGCCAGCGCCGGCGGCACCGACCCGGGAATGGGCGCGTAGCGGCCTTCGCGGCCGGGAATGGCGAAGCTGCCGGTGATGCGGTCCTGGTAGCGGCGCTGCAGGCGCGCGCTGAGCAGGGCGCCGTCGCGGGCGGGCAGGCCGTCGCGGGTAGCGAGCTTCTGCTCGGCGTCGGCGGTGCGCTTGGCGAGTTCGTAGGCCATGGAAAGTGGAGCCGGGACGGATTGCGAGGGGTCACATGGCACCACATCCACGTCTCAGGATGTGAGACATCGCGCGCGAAGGGCGTGAACCGTTCAGTGCCACGGGTCCGGACGCTGCGCGATGTCCGCGTCAAGCGCCTCGCTGCGGCGGAGGAACTGCACCATGCAGACCACAAACCGCACCGCGTGCCAGCCCAACGCCAGCAATGCCACCGCCTGCCAGCCAGACGCAAGCGGCCAGCCCGGCTCCAGGCGCTGCGACCACGGCATCCAGGCGGCGCCGAAGACCAGCACGCACAACAGCAGGCCCAGCCACGCCAGTTGCCAGAACGCTCCCGTGCGCGGATAGCGCCGTCGGTCGCTGGCCAGGCACCACGCCGTGCCAGCGCCCAGCACTGCGCCGTCACAGGCGCGCACATCCAGCAGCATCGAGCGCCCGCGGGAGAATGCCGCAGCATGCTCCCAATTCTCTGGAAGCTGCACACGCCGGTCATTGCCCAGCAACCACACCCGTGATGTCTGGGCAGTACGCTGGTACGCGCGCAGGCGCCCGCGTACCCGCAGCACGCGCTGCGCTGTCGCAGGGCCGTTGCGGCGAGGGAAGCCCAGCCAGGCCGCAAGACCGGCGATGGCGAGCAAAGGCATGGCGAGCAGGCCCGGGACGCCGGTGGCGGCCCACAGCGCCAGTGCGGCAATCAGCAGCGGGGACGGGCGCAGGCCGGGACCCCGTCGCATCGAGACTTCTTCGGGTGTCTCCAGGCGCTCGCCACAGACGCGGCTGGTGGCTGCATCCGGCCGTGCAGCAGCGATGCTGAAGCCATTGAGACGCACCACCATGGCCACGTGATCACCCAGTACCACGTCAGCTTCATTGTCTTCCGAGAGGTAGGGCCATGCCTGTCTTGGCACCAGCACGGGAATGCCACCCAGGAAGCCGTCACCGACCGGGAAGCTGTTCCGCCACGCCCCACCGGTGAAGGCGCCATGCAGCCGCTTTACCTGGTCGTCGTGGTCGCAGCCGGTCAACGCGCGCACCGGTGCCAGTGCCATGTGTTCGTCCGCGCCCAGCGTCCGCAGCGTGCTGCTGCGGCGCAGCGAGGCGATGCCGGCGCGGACACGCGATGTCCATTCGGCGGCGGTCGCGGTGACCACCAGGCACACGACCGCCAGACCCACCAGTACTGCCGCGCGCGACATCAGCAGGCGACTGGCCGACGCGGCGGGCGTGTGGAGGGAGCTGTCATCAGGGATGGGCCTTACCGGGAAAATCGCAGGATGCCGTCCCCGCGCCCCGAGGGGAATGAAGTTCGTTGCAAACTTCGGCGCCCAGGCCGCGCAGCGATGATGCGTGACACACCCTGAATGCCCCCTCCGATGCCAACGAAATCTGAAGCCCGCATCCGTATCCTTGTTCACTGGACGCAACCAACAGGGTGGATGGCTGTGGCACGACGTGGAACGCAGGGAGTACTGCTGGCCAGCCTGTTGCTGGCGGGCGTCGCGCAGGCGCAGCAGGCAGCGCCGGTAGCGGTGTCCGATCCTGTGCCCGCTCCCCCTGCTGATGCCCCGGCAGCACCTGCCGCGCCGATCTCCACCACCCTGCCGCAGGACAATGTCACCACCCTCGGCGAAGTGCGTGCGCTCAAGCCGGAAGACGAGCCGCTGGACCTGTACCGCTTCAAGAATCCGGTGAAGTTCGGCGACAACCGCTTCAGCCGCGACTGGAGCGAACCGCCCTCGCCGGAGCAGGTCAGCATGGGCGGCGGCTACATCATGATGGGCGTGGTCAAGGGGGTGATGGCGGCGGCCAAGGGGATCAACAAACTCACCGGCGGACCTGCGCAGATCCAGGCCGCCGTGGCGCGGCCACCGCCCGAGCTCAGTGCCGAGCAGCAGCAGCGTGCGCTGCGGTTCTCCCAGGAGCAGGATGCCGGTGATGCACCGCCGGTGAAGTAGACCGGTATATCCTGCTGGCTCCCCCACCGGTAGGGCTGCCATGTTCCTGCGTTCGATCTGCCTGTTGGCCGCATTGCTGCCGGTCTCCGCCTTCGCGGATGGCATTGCCGATGATGGCGCCTGCCGCAATGGCGCGTTTCCCTCCGAACAGAGCCGGTTCGCCCTGGCGCGGGTGGTCGATGCACCACGTCTGTACCTGCTTGGCGACATGGATGGCTGCCCGGCCAAGGGCGAGCCGGCCTGCCGCCAGCGCAGCTATGTGGTCAATGGCGATACCGTGGTGACCGGGCGCGACCTGGGCCGCTATCGCTGCGCGTTCTTCCCGAACAAGGTGGGTGGCAGCGCCGGTTGGGTCGACCGCAGCAAGCTGCAGGCGTTGCCGGTGGTCGTGCCAGCGCTGCAGGATTGGGCGGGCGAGTGGAAGGATGGCGACAACGGCCTGAAGATCCGCGTGCAGGGCGGGCAACTTCATGTGGAGGGTGACGCCTACTGGCCCTCAGCCAACCCCACACCGGAACAGCGTCCCTACGGGCCGAACATGGGCCAGGTGGAAGCGCGGGCGACGCCGCGTGGTGCTGATGTGGAATTCGTCGAGGACACCTGCAGGGTGCGAGTGCATTCGCTGGGTGAGGTGCTGATCGTGGCCGACAACAGCGAATGCGGTGGCATGAACGTGCGTTTCAACGGTGTGTACCGGCGCGCCGGAAAACGTTGAAGGGCGCATGAGGGATGGGGCCAGTAGATCCACGCCACGCGTGGGTGCGGGCTCGCGATCCAATCGGTGGGGTCAGAGCCCTTTCGCGAACGAAGGGGATCCGACCCCAGGCTCAGCGCCGTCGCTCCAGCCACCACAGTAGCGATGCGCACAGCACGAACGCCAGCCACCACGGCCAGCGCGAGCCGGGCACGGGGTGCATCACCGACGCGTCTGCAGGCGTGCTGGCAGCCAACGCCTGCGTGGTCGCATCGATCATCGCCTGCCGATGCAGCGTCGGTGCATCCTTCGGGTCGAACACATAGCGCCAGACAACGCTGTCGCCATGCGGCAGGCGCTGCCAGCCTGCCTCACGGGGCCACCAGCCGGCGCAGCGCAGCGCCGATGTCGCGCCATCGACAATCAGGGGTACAGCGTCACCACGTTTGTTGAAGACCTGCAGCGGCGCTTGCACGCCACACAGCGCCTGCCGTTCGCCTGCCCAGCTGATCGGCTGCGGTGACCACAGCGCATCATCGCTGCTCTGTGCGCGCGCCAGCGTGGCCACCACGCTGCTCCAGAGTTCGCCATGGCGGTCTTCGCGCCCGGCCAGCACCCAGCGCCAGCTGTCGGTCAGCGGCAGCAGGCCAATGCGGCCCCTGCCAACCGCGCGCCAGCCACCGATGGCATTGCCGGCACGATCGTGCAGCAGCGCGCTGCTGCCCGGCGGCTGCAACGCCAGTGCTTCCAGCGAAGGCAGCGCGGCACTGTGCGAGCTGCGATCGGCCTCTTCGCCGTAGCCGGTCGGCAACGTGCCGGCGGCAAGCGGGCCACGTCGTGCGGCGAGGATCGCGCTTTCGCCATCGCCGGGAAGCTCGAGGGTGCGGCTGCTGCCATCGCCCTGCACGGGCAGGCCCAGATCGCGGAGACGCTGGCGCGCACTGGCCGAAGGTGCGCCCGCGCTGCGGACCAGCACGCCCAATCCATCGCGCAGGGCCTGGCGCACGGCGGCCAGCTGGCCCGCACTCAATGCCGCCAGGCTGCGTTCGTCCAGCAGCAGCAGATCGCTGCGCGTCAGCGATGCTGCATCGATCAACACCGGGCCATCGCCAACGCTGAGTCCGGCCCCGGTATCCGCCTGCACCTGCACACGGATGCCGGCATCGGCCGCCCAGCGGCGCAGGTACTTCAGCTCTGGGCCCGGCGCACTGGCGCGCACCAGCAGGCGCAGCGGTGCGGCCGGCAGGGTCTGCTGCGGCACCGGTACGCTGTCCACCACATGGCCGTCGGCATCGAGCAGGCGCAGCTTGAACACGCTGCGGCCTTCGGCGCGGGCGATGCCGCTCAGCTGCACGCGGCCGTCGTCGGCAACGTCCGTGCGATCGACCACGCTGTCGGCCGGGTCGAGCAGTTCTGCTTTCGCCTTTGCCGCGCCACGCGCCTGGGCCACTACTTCGAAGCGTGCACCGGGAGCCACATCGGCCGGTGGTTGCAGCGCGATCCAGCCGCGCGGCTCCGGTGCAGCCTGCCAACGTACATCCGGTGGCAGCAGCGCGTCGCGGTCCCGTGCGGCCAGGCCCGCACCGACCAGCGTCAGCGTGGAGGCTGGATGCTGGCGCAGCGCGGTGGCCAGGTCGGGTACGCGCTGTGCGCCGGGCACATCGGCAGCTTCGGGTAACAGCAGCAGTGGGCCTTCGCTGGCCGGGAGTGCGCCAGCCCGGTCGGCATCGATTCCCAGCACGACCAACCCGCCTGCGGGCTGCTGGCGATTGGGGGGTACGAGGCAGACATACAGCAGCATGGCAGCGGCGATCTGCAGTGCGATGCCGATCCAGCGGCGACCTCGGTGCGCTGTGCTTCCACGCAACTGGCGCACGCTGGCGATGATCACGACCACAGCAAGTGCCAGCGCAATCCACAGGTTCGGGCTGGAGGGGGTCATGGCTGCGCCTCCAGCGCGTCGAGGTAGCGCTGGCCCATCGCATCGGCCGCACTGCGCCGCATCGTCTGCGGCAGTGGACGTTGCAGTGCCCGCCACAGCTGTGCGCGCAGGCGCAGGCGGCAGTCGTGGCAACCGGGCTCGATGCGCAGCTGCTCGATGGCGGCGGCCAGATCCAGTGCATCGGGCAGGTAGGCGGCGTTGCGCTGCTGCCAGGTCGCGAGCGCATCGAGATCCGGTGCGCCGTTGTCATCGCCGAGGCGTTGCCAGGCTTCAACAATGGCCGGGTCCGGCGGCGTGCGCGCGGCCAACGGCAGTTCACGACTGGCCAGTCCGGCGCGATCACCGCCGAGTCGACGGCCTTCATCAATCGGTGGCAGCTCCGGCCCGACCCGGGCCAGATAAATGCGTTCGGCCTGCTGCACCTGCTTGATGAAGCCCAGCGCCTTGTACGCGAAGGGCAATGCCTGTTCCGGACGGCCCTGGCGCAGCTCGCCTTCGGCCGACCACATCTGGTCCAGCGCGGCCTTCAACGTGGCGCGGGTCTGCGGATCGAGCAGAGTCGCCGCCTCGGCGTGGTCATGGGTGTGGCCATACTCGGAGAGCACGTCGGTGTCGCTGCCGAACACCGGTGGCGTATCGGCATTGGCCGGCTTGCCGCCGTGGTCGTGGCCATGCGCGTCGTGCGCGCCTGCATCGGCGCCATGGTCGTGATCGTGCTCGTCGTCATGGTCGTGGTCGTGGTCGTCTGCGGCCGGCGTATCGCTGGTGGGCAGGTCGCTGGTCGGCGGTGGCTTCGGTGCACCTTCGCTTTCCTCGCCCAGGAACTGGCCGTAGCGCAGGCGCAGGATGCGCTGGTCGACACCGATCGCATCGCTGCGCTTCACGAAGTCCTCGGCGGCCAGGCTGCGTCGCTGCCGGATCAGGGCTTCGGCATCGATGATGATCTGCCGCTGGCTGCGGAAGTACGCAGGCAGGGTCTTCTTGATGCGGCCCTCGAGCTCTGCACCAAGCGCGACTTCGGCGCTGGGCAGGCGCAGGATCACGCTGCTGCTGCGCCCGGTCTGCGGCGTGGGTGCATGATTATCGCGCACCTCCAGCTGGGCGATCACATCGTTGCCGGGCTGCGCGCCCAGTGACGCCAGATCCAGGGTGTGGGCGAAACGCCGCGCGGTGGCTTCGCCGCTGCCGGCAAGCGTGACGCTGCGCTTCACGAAGGTGATGTTCTCACCGCTGCCCTGGGTAGTGGTGATCGACAGCGTTGCCTGCGCCGCGACACCGTAATCGTCGTTGGCTTCGAAGCGCAGTGCCCACTGTCGTTGCCCCGGCGTGCCCAGCACCAGGCTGGCCGTGGGCTCCAGTACGCGCACGCGGGGTGCACGGTCGGCCACCACATCCAGCCGATGCAGGCGGGTCTCTGCCAGTGCCGGTTCGCTCACCACGCGGTACAGCACCGGCGCGCGTGCCACATCCTGCGCCTGCCACTGTCCTTCGTGCTCGCTCAGCGGCAACCTGCGACCATCGTGGAACTGCAGCCATGCCTTGTCCGGTGCACGGTCGAAGCGTAGCGACCAGGACAGCCGGCTGTCGGCGGCGACCTTGGCGTCCAGCGCATTCTGGGTAAGCGTGGCCTGGCCGGTATAGACCGGTGCGTCGATGCGCAGGCGGGTGGACTGCAGGCGTAGCGGGCCTGCGGCGGCCGTGCTGCCTGGCGCCGACGTGCGGGTAGGCGCGGAACCGGGGTTCGAACGTGGCCAGCCCAGTGCCAGCACAACAATGGCCAGCCCTGCGATCCAGCACAGCGCCAATGCACCACGTGGCCAGCGCGGACGCAGCTCCGGCATCGCGCGTTCCAGCGTGGCCAGCACATGCGCACGCTGGCGCTGCTGCAGCGGATTGAGCGTGGCGGCATCGGCGAACAGCAGATCGGCACTGTCCTCGCTGGCACCGCTGCCATCAAGGTGGCGTTGCAGCCACTGCCGGTCCAGTTGGCGGGCATGCGCAGTGGCGAAGCCCGCACACGCGAGCAGGCTGATCGTACCGACGACGCAGGCGATATCGAAACCTGCCAGACGCAGGGCCAGCACCGCCGCAGCCAGCGCCCATGGCAGGCCCAGCAGCAGGGTGATGAGCGCACGGCGCCGGCGCGCACGTTGCCAGGCGTGCTGCAAGGTATTCATGCGGCCACCCTGCGGCGGGCGCTGCTGGCCATCCAGCGTTCCAGCGCGAACAGCAGCACGATAGCCAGCAACAGCCAAGGCGTCGGCTCACGCAGCGGTGGTGTTGCAGCAGGCAATGCGGCCCGCTGCGGTGCCTGGTCACGTGCATCGCCCAGGCGCGGAGCCGTGGGTGGCTGCAGCGCCAGCAGCAGGGCACGCGGCAACTTCGGATCGCGCAGCGCGGCGTTGCTCGTGGTATTCCAGTCGCCCGGCAGCGCCAGCAGATAGCCGTGGCCGACGCGTTGTTGCCACAGCAGCGGTGCGCCCTCCGCGTCGCGCAGCAGGATGCGGGCGTCGGCAGCGGGCTTGCCGGCGGTGATGACACGACCGCCGTCGCGCAGCCACGCCTGCCAGTTCGCCGGCAGTGCATCGCTGCGGCTCCACACGCCGATCTCGCCGCGTTCGGGCAGGGCATCCACCGACAGCGGAGCGAGCGGTGCCTGCACGCCCCACGCGCGCTGCAGTGCGTTCAACCAGTGCTGGGCAGTGGCGGATGCCTCGCCGTGCGCGCGCAGCTGCGGCGATGCCGCTGCAGTCTGCGGCGGTGTGACCGGCATCGGCTGCGTGTGCCATTGCACGTCGCGCGACAGCTGCAGGCGGGCGCCATCCAGGCCGGGCAGGGGATCGGGAACGTGCACGACCAACGCGGTGCCCGCGGGCAGCTGTGCGTCCAGTTCGCGCAACAGGCTGGGCAGGGAGGCCCTGGCTGCGGGTGGCGCCTGTTCGATGGCGGGGAAGCCAGGTGCCAGCCAGTGCCAGTTGCGGTCCGCAGCGGTACCACGCAGTGCAGCAGCGTCCAGCCCAGGGGCCACCACCGTCCACGCATCGGAGGCGGGAGAGGGGCCGGTCAACGCAGGTCGTGCCAACAGCAGGGCCAGGGCGGCCAGCAGCAGCAGACGCACCAGCAGCAACGGCCAGTCATCGAAGCGGATGCGCTGGCGCGGCCGGATCTGTGCACGCAGCCAGCGCAGTGCAGCGAAATCCAGTGGCGTGTACGGATGGCGCCGGGCCAGGTGGATCAGCAGCGGCAGCAGCCCTGCGGCGAGCGCGGCCAGGCCGAGCGGGAACAGCAGGGTCATGCAGCGCCCCCACGGCCGAACAGCGCCTGCAGCGGTTGGTCCAACGGTTGGTCGAGCCAGCCGGTGGCACTGGCGATGCCGCTGGCCTGCAGGCGCGCACGTAATGCGCTGCGTGCGTCAGCGAAGCGCTGCAGGTAATCGGCGCGGATCGCCGCGCCGTCGCCCAACAGTTCCTCGCCGGTTTCCGGGTCGCGGAAGCGGTGGCCGGCGTCGAACGGGAAGTCGCGCTCGTCGGCGGTCAGGATCTGCAGCAGTGCCACTTCGCGGCGTGCGCTGGCCAGCTGTTCGAGCAACACGATGCCGGCGTCGTCGAAGCCATCACCGATTGCCAGCAGCAGGTCGCCCGGGCGCACGCGTTCCCACAGCGGGCGCAGGCGTTCGGCCGCAGGCCACCCACCGCGGGCCTGTAGGGCGTTCAGTTGCAGATGCACACGGTCGCGCTGGCGCGCGCCGTTCGCTGCGGGTACCAGCTGCAGGCCATCGCCACTGATTGCCAGCAGGCCAAAGCGGTCGCCCTGTTGCAGGGCCAGTTCGACCAGGCATGCGGCCACGCCGCACATGTGGTCCAGGCGCGTGCGTTGCGGCGCCGCGCGATCGGCCTGGCCGGCCGAGGCGGTGGCATCGAGCAGCAGCCAGACCGTGATCGGGCTTTCGCGTTCGGATTCGCGCACGAAAAAGCGGTCCGAGCGCGCGTACAGCTTCCAGTCGATCTGGCGCAGTTCGTCCCCGGGCTCGTAGGCTCGGTACTGAGCGAATTCGAGACCGGCACCGCGGCTGCGGCTGGCGTGCTGGCCGATGCCGCTCGCCCCGCTGGCCAGGCGCGGCCGCAACCGCAGCAGGCGCAGGCGCGCACGCAGTTCCGGTGGCAGGGTCAACGGTGTACCTGCGTTCACGCGTGGCTCAACCCGGGAACGGCACGGCCTGCAGCAGCGCAGCGACCACGTCGTCGGCACGCTTCTGCTCGGCCTCGGCGGCGAACGACAGCAGCAGGCGATGGCGCATCACCGGTGCGGCCAGCGCCTGCACATCCTCACGGGTGGCGGCAAACCGGCCCTGCAGCAGCGCACGGGCCTTGGCGGCCAGCACCAGCGACTGCCCGGCACGCGGGCCGGCGCCCCATTTCACCCATTGGTTGATGGCGGCCGGCGCGCCGTCGCCCGGACGGCTGGCGCGTACCAGGCGGGTGATCCAGGCCAGCACATCGGGGCTGACGTGCACCTGGCGCACCGCGGCCTGCAGTGCGATGACCGCTTCGGCATCCATCACCCTCGGCACCGCGTCGGTGGCACCGCCGGTGGTCTGTTCCAGGATCTGCCGCTCCTCGTCTTCGCTGGGGTAATCCACCAGCACGTGCAGCAGGAAGCGGTCCAGCTGTGCTTCCGGCAGCGGGTAGGTGCCGGCCTGCTCGATCGGATTCTGCGTGGCCAGCACGAAGAACGGCGCCGGCAGCGCGTAGGTGGTGCCGGCGTAGCTGACCGTGCGTTCCTGCATGGCTTCCAGCAGCGCGGCCTGGGTCTTGGGCGGGGTACGGTTGAGCTCGTCGGCCAGCAGCAGGTGGGTGAAGATCGGGCCCTGCTGGAAACGGAAATGGCGATGGCCGGTGCCGTGGTCTTCTTCCAGCAGCTCGGTGCCGAGGATGTCGCTGGGCATCAGGTCCGGGGTGAACTGCACGCGCCGGAACTGCAGTTCCAGCGCCTGGCCCAGGGAGCGCACCAGCAGGGTCTTGCCGAGCCCGGGCGCACCTTCCAGCAGGCAATGGCCGCCGGCCAGCAGGCCGATCAGCAGCTGTTCGACCACGGTGTTCTGGCCAACCACCGCGCGTGCAAGCGCGGCGCGCAGCGCATCCAGGCGCGGCAGCAGGGAATCGAGGTCGGGGGAGGTCATGGGCGTGCAGGTCCTATCAATTGTTCAACGCGTACATCACGATGTTGACGCCGAAGCGGGTGTTGTCCTCGGCCAGGAAGCGCTTGTTGCGCCAGTCGTAGTCCCACTCGCAGCCGTAGTCCTTGTTGCTGTAGAGCAGCCCCAGGCGGCCATCGACCTCGATGCCCTTCAGGTAGTCGTGCACCAGGTCGTCGCCCCAGCCGTTGAGTTCGAAGCTGGTGGCGGGCGGGCCATCGGGGAAGCGGAAGAAGCTACGGTACAGCGCGTGGCTGTTGGGCAGCTTCTGCAGTGCCTTCGGACCAAACAGGCGACCCATCTGCGCCTCGAATGAGGTGGCGAACAGGCCGTCGATGTCATGGTTGCAGTCGTCGACGAAGACGAAGCCGCCATTGCGAACATAGCGCACGAAGTTCTGCCGTTCGGCGGCGTTGAACTCCACCAGCGTGTGCCCCGCCAGGTAGCAGAACGGCGCCTCCAGCATGCGCGGGTCGGCCAGCGCCACCACGTGTTCCTGCGGGTCCACGCGCAGCGAGGTGTAGTCGATCAGTGAGGTGATCAGGTTGGACGGCATGCGCGCGTCCACGTCCCAGTCACCGGAGTCGTACTGCAGGCGGGTGAACCAGAAGTCGTAGCGCGAACTGCGCGGGCCCGCCTGCGCGAAGGCCGGCAGCGCTGCCGCCGAAGCGGCAGCGGCCAACCAGCGCAGGCAGGCCCGGCGATCCATCAGACCGCGTCGGACAACGAGGTAAAGGTGAAATCGCGCAGCCTCATCGGCGGGATCATCATCACGAAGCTGGATTCGTCACCGGCCACGCGCACCGGCTTGCCCAGCTCTTCGATGTTGTTGAGCATGATCACCGGCGATTCGTTGAAGCGGAAGTTCTTCACCGGGTACTTGATCTGCCCGTTCTCGATGTAGAAGGTGCCATCGCGGGTCAGGCCGGTCAGCAGCACGGTCTGCGGATCGACCATGCGGATGTACCAGGTGCGGGTGACCAGGATGCCCTTCTGGGTACCGCGCACCAGCTCGGCGGTGTTCTTCTCGCCACCGCTCATCAGCAGGTTGCCGGGCGTGGCCTTCGCGGTCTTGCCCTGCTTCTGCGCCCAGAAGCGCGAATAGTCGAGGTTGGCGATCTTGCCGTTCTCGATGATGGCGATGCGGTCGCGCGGCATGCCTTCGCCATCCCACGGCAGCACCGGCGCTTCCGGGTGCCACGGGTCGGCATGCATGTTCACGCGCGGATCGTAGACCTGCTCGCCCAGCTTGTTGCCGCCGCCCTTCTTCGACAGGAAACTGCGGCCTTCATCGGCCGAGCGCGCGCTGAAGAAGTTCATCATGAAGCTGATCAGGCCCGCGGCCGCGGCCGGCTCCAGGATCACCGTGTACTTGCCGGGTTCCAGTGCTTTGGCTTCCTGCGACTCGGTCGCCTTGCGCATCGCGATGCGGATGTCCTGGTCGGCCTTGAAGTCGGCCGCGTCCTTCAGGTTGCGACCCACCCAGCCCGAACCACGGCCGTCTTCGGTGCGCACGGTGCAGGTGTAGTCGAAGTTGGTGGTGCGCTGGTAGCCGAAGTTGCCGTTGCTGTTGGCCGTAGCGTAGAAGCCCTGGCCGTCTTCGAGGAAGCCTGCAGCGATCAGCCCGTTGCCTCGGCACGGCGCGATCGAATCGGCGGCGACCTTGGCGCGGAAGGCCGGATCGATGGCGGCAGTGGATTCGCTGAAGGTCGGGCTGGCGCGATAGCTCTGCTTGCCGATGGCCGGCATGAACTCCGGGTTCTCCGGGGCAAGCCGGGCCAGGTCTTCGGCGCGGCGGACCACGCGCTGCAGCGCGGCGTCGTCGAACTCGTTGATCGAAGCGGTACCCACGCGCTTGCCGAAGGCCACGGTAACGGCCAGTTCGGTGTTGTCGACGATGCCGCTGGTGGACACATTGTTCAGGGCAAAACGGATGTTGCCGTTGATCGACCCGGCCAGTACGGCGGTGCACTCGTCGGCCTTGGACAGGGCGATGACCTTGTCGAGGATGGCCTTGGCCTGGGCTTCGGTGAAGATACTCATGGTGTAAGGGCTCCTGACCGATCAGCCGAGGCTGCGTGCGGTGTTGATGACGTTGATGCCGTTGAAGCGCGCGGTCGAAGACCCGTGCGAGACCGCCGAGACCTGGCCGGGCTGGCCCTTGCCGTCGAAGAACGAACCGCCCAGGCGGTAATCGCGCTCGTCGGCGACGGCGCTGCAGGCATTCCAGAACTCCGGTGTGCGGATCTGGTAGGCCACGTCCTCAAGCATGCGGGTGATCTTGCCGTTCTTGATCTCGTAGAACAGCTGGCCGCCGAACTGCGCGTTGTAGCGCTGCTGGTCGATCGAGAACGAACCGTCACCGATGATGTAGATGCCGTTCTCCACGTCCTTGATCATGTCCGACACGCTCAGCGGCGACTTGCCCGGCGCCATCGACACGTTGGCCATGCGCTGGAACTGCACGCTGGACCACGAGTCGGCGTAGCAGCAGCCATCGGATTCGGTCTTGCCGAGGATGTGGGCCTGGTCACGGATGGTCTGGTAGTCCACCAGCTTGCCGTTGCTGATCAGGTCCCAGCGCTTGCACTTCACGCCTTCATCGTCGTACGCCACCGCGCCGAGGCTGCCCGGCTGGGTCTTGTCGGCGAAGATGTTCACGTGTTCGCTGCCGTACTGGAAGTGCTGCTCGCGCTTGTCCAGGGTGGCGAAGCTGGTACCGGCATAGTTGGCTTCGTAGCCGAGCACGCGGTCCAGTTCCAGCGGATGGCCGATCGACTCGTGGATGGTCAGCCAGGTGTGCGACGGATCCAGGACCAGGTCGTACTTGCCAGGCTTCACCGACGGCGCCTTCAGCTTCTCCTGCGCCTGCTTGGCCGCTGCGATGGCATCTTCCTTCATGTCGTAGGACGAGCCGTAGTTGACCACGCCGTTGGGCGTCAGCACCTTGCCGGCAGCGGCGCCATCCAGATACTCATAGCCCAGGCCCATCGGCGCGGACAGCCCTTCGCGGGTGCGGAACTTGCCGCTGGCCTTGTCGATGGCGGTGATCGTCATCGGTGCCCAGATGCGGTGCACGTCCTGGTCGATGTAGGAGCCATCGGTGGAGGCGAAGTACTTCTGCTCGTTCACCAGGAACAGCATCGAATTGACGAAGCTGGCGCCAGCGCCCATCGCCGCAGCGTTGACGTCCAGCAGCAGGTCGACCTTCTCCTTGATCGGCACCTCCATCGCATTCTTGCGGATCGGCGTCTTCCAACTGACTTCGCCCACGCCCGGCGCCTTGGCCAGCTGCACCGGCGCGGTCTGCACGCCCGCGTTGGCCTTGGCGATGGCCGCCGCCTGCTGCGCGGCACGGGCTACGTCGGCAGTGCTGAGCGCATTGGTGGCGGCAAAGCCCCAGGCGCCGTTGACGATCACGCGGATGCCCACACCGGTGGACTCGGTGTTGACCACGTTCTGCACCTTGTCTTCGCGGGTGATCACGAACTGCCGCAGGTAGCGGCCGATGCGCACGTCGCAGTAGGTGGCGCCGGCGCTGCGTGCGGCCTGCAGGGCGGCGTCGGCCAGGCGCTTTTTCAGCGCAGGGTCGAGGCTGGACTGCAGTTGCTCGGCGGCGATCGCCTTGCCGAAGAACGACGGCACGATCAGGCCGCCAGCGGTAAGCCCGGTCAGGGCCAGGAAGTCACGTCTGTGCAAGGCTGCTCTCCATGAAGGACGGGTGGCTCAAGCGCCGAGACTGCGCGCGGTGTTGATGATGTTGATGCCGTTGAAACGGGTGGTGGACGAACCGTGCGAGACCGCTGACACCTGGCCGGGCTGGCCCTTGCCGTCGAAGAACGAACCGCCGAGGCGGAAATCGCGTTCATCGCAGATGGCGGTGCAGGCGTTCCAGAACTCCGGCGTGCGGATCTGGTAGGCCGCATCCTCGACCATGCCGGTGATCTTTCCGTTCCTGATCTGGTAGTACAGCTGGCCGCCGAACTGTGCGTTGTAGCGCTGCTGGTCGATGGAATAGGAGCCACGGCCGTGGATGTAGATGCCGTTCTCCACGTCCTTGACCATGTCCTCGACGCTGAGTGGCTGTTTGCCCGGCGCCAGCGAGACATTGGCCATGCGCTGGAACTGCACGCTGGACCAGGAATCGGCATAGCTGCAGCCGTGCGACGCATCGCGTCCGAGGATGTGGGCTTCATCGCGGGTGGCCTGGTAATCGACCAGGATGCCGTCGCGCACCAGGTCCCAGCGCTGGGTCTTCACCCCTTCATCGTCGTAGCCGACCGCACCGAGGCTGCCCGGCTGGGTCTTGTCGGCGAAGAAAGTGACAATGTCGCTGCCCCAGCGGAAGCCGGCATCGCGCTTGTCCAGCGTGGCGAAGCTGGTGCCGGCGTAGTTGGCTTCGTAGCCGAGCACGCGGTCCAGCTCCAACGGGTGGCCGACGTTCTCGTGGATGGTCAGGAACAGGTTGGACGGGTCCAGCACCAGGTCGTACTTGCCGGGCTTCACCGACGGCGCCTTCAGTTTCTCGCGCGCGTGGCGTGCGGCGGCGATGGCGTCTTCGACCGGGTCGTAGGAATCGCGGTAGGCGGTGATGCCGCCGGGCAGCTGGACCTTGCCACTCGCATCGCCATCCAGGAACTCGTAGCCCATGCCCATCGGCGAGGAGAGGCCGGCGCGGGTACGGAACCTGCCGCTGGCCTTGTCGATGGCAGTGGCGGTGAATGGCAGCCAGATGCGATGGATATCCTGGTCGATGAAAGAACCGTCGCTGGAGGCGAAGTACTTCTGTTCGTTGACCAGGAACAGGGTGGAATTGATGTAGTCGGCGCCCGCATTCAGCGCGGCGGCGTTGAGCGCCAGCAGCAGCTCGACCTTGTCCTGGATCGGCACCGCCATCGCGTTCCTGCGGACCGGCGTCTGCCAGCGGACCTCACCCACCGACGGCGTCGGCGCCAGCTGCACCGGCCGGGTCTGGATGCCGGCGTTGGCGCGGGCGATCGCCGCCGCCTGCTCGACCGCAGCGCGCACGGCGGCCTCGGTCTGCTGATGGGTTGCAGCGAAGCCCCAGGCGCCGTTGACGATCACCCGCACGCCCACGCCGGACGATTCGCGGTTGGTCACGTTGCCGACCTGGTGTTCGCGGGTGATGACCGACTGGTTGAGATAGCGGCCGATGCGGACATCGCAGTAGCTGGCCTTGGCGGTGCGCGCGGCGGCGAGCGCCACGTCCGCCAGGCGCCGGCGCTGGGCGGTATCGACCGGTGCGAGCAGCTGCTCGGCGGCGATGGCACGGGAATGCGGCAGCAGCAGGCCCGCCAGGCCCAGACCGGAAAAAGCCAGGAACTCACGTCGTTGCACAGCGTTTCTCTCTCTCGCTTGCGTGCGGTTGGCAACGGGCCGGACCGATCACGTCAACTCCTCGACTTTCGCCAGCGCGGCGCGTCCGGGCAAGTGACTGCAGTCATGGTTGGTGGGGGTTTCGGCAGGGCTTGCAGCCCTGCACCTGCTTCAAGCCAGGGCAACGTCAACGTCAAAAGCGGGCATTCCGTGGGTGGGTGGGGCGGTGTCGGAGTGCGGGGACGCCGTGAATCCGTCCATGGAGGCTTGGCAGCCGCATCCATGCGGCTGACACCCCGCACTCCGACACCGCCCCACCTTCGACAGATTTCGTGTGCTGTTGGTGGGTGTCGACCTTGGTCGACACAATCTGTCAGATATCGAAATGTATCCGGGGTCAGATCCGTTTTCCTGTGGAAAACGGATCTGACCCCAAGAGCCGTTCCAACAGACCGCAGGAAACCGTCGAAGGCGGGGTGGGTCCGGTTGCGGGGGCGTGAGCCGCATGGATGCGGCGACCGAGCCTCCATGGACGGATTTACGGCGTCCCCCGCAACCGGACCCACCCCGCAATCCCACAGGAAGCCCGCTGTTGCTGTTGCCGTTGCTTCGGCGGGTGCAGGGCGCCGCCCTGTCGAGCAACACCCCCTCGTGCACAATGGGGCTGACCCCGCCTGGACACCGTCCCTGATGTCGAACAAGCCGTATTCAGAAGCCTGCGAGCGCAACCGCGAACCGATCGCCACCGCACTCGACCCCTGGATGGGCGACCGGCACCGGGTGCTGGAGATCGGCAGCGGCACCGGCCAGCACGCCGCCTTCTTCGCCGAGCGCTGGCCGTGGCTGCGCTGGCAGCCCAGCGATCATCCGGACCATCTGCCTGGCATCGAGGCGTGGCGCGCCGAGGCGGCGCTGCTCAACCTGCTGCCGCCCGTGGCGCTGCAGGTGGAACTGCCGCCGGCAGCGGGCCTGACCCTGCCGGAGGGCAGCTCGTTCGATGCCGCATTCAGCGCCAACACGTTGCACATCATGGGCTGGGAGTACGTGCAGGTACTGTTCGGCGCGCTGCCGCCACTGTTGCGTCACGGTGCGCTGCTGGCGGTCTACGGGCCGTTCAACTACGGTGGCCGCTACACCAGTGACAGCAATGCGCAGTTCGATGCCTGGCTGAAGGCGCGTGATCCGCGTAGCGGCATCCGCGATGTGGAAGCCGTGCATGCGCTGGCTGCGGACAATGGCTTCACCCGCCTGCGCGACGTGGCGATGCCGGCCAACAACCGGCTGCTGCTGTGGCGGCTGGGGTGATCATGCGTCGGAGGCCATGCTGGAAAGTCGAGCGGCTGCAGCACGTAGTCCGTTGAAAATCGGTTCGGACACGCTCGCTGGGAAGTTGCTTGGGAGCTGATGGGTGACGTGCTCGATGGCGGGTTCGACGGCTGCAATCAGTGCTTCGATCCACGGTTCTGCACCATCGGCAACACCGCAGGCGCGCGCGGTTTCGTTCCAGTGCCGGCGTCGCACAAGGTGCAGTTTCCGGTGGCGGTTCTTGCCCTGCACGGCCATGGCGAGCTGTGCGTTTCGTGGGTCGAGTTGATTGGGTCCTCTACCGAGGATGGGATACACCGACAGCACGTCGTAGACGGGCGTCAGTCGGAAGCGTCCGCCGGCTTCCAGGTGAACACTGAAATTCTTGGCGTGGCCGTCGGTTGCGGCCAGCATCCAGAAAAGAA
The DNA here is from genome assembly GCF_059372535.1 of Stenotrophomonas sp. YJH_SMC_43. Classification (NCBI taxonomy): domain Bacteria; kingdom Pseudomonadati; phylum Pseudomonadota; class Gammaproteobacteria; order Lysobacterales; family Lysobacteraceae; genus Stenotrophomonas; species Stenotrophomonas sp. YJH_SMC_43. The sequence goes on along the minus strand of NZ_JCAFVQ010000004.1, from coordinate 219,284 downwards.
TCTGCGTCTTGAAGAAGATCGCGCGATCCTCGGGGTGTTCGGACTGTCGAAGCAGATCCATGATCGGGACGATGCCAGGGCCGCCATCGGATTCATACTTTCTGGCAGCGGGCAGACCAAAGACCTGGCACATGTCTTCCTGTGGCAGGCGCAGCCACCACCGGCGATCCGCAGACAATCGACGGTCAAACCGCTGGAATCTGCTGGACGTCCCCGGGTGGATGCGCAGGCGGCAGCAATTGCACTGCGCCCACACAATCCCGACCAATGGCTTCAAGAAGATCGAACGTATCGCTGCTGCGCGTGGCGAACCGGTCGCGGATCCGGTTGCGTATGGTGACGTTGTCGGGGAGAAGGTTATCGAAGTAGTCGTTGACGACGTTGCCCCGATGGCTCTCGCCCTCTGGGAGTAGGGGGAGCGAGAGCGACAACGGTCGGGACTGGGGCGAGCTGACCCATTGGCTGACGTACGACAACCGGGATGACCCATTCCGGACGTCATCCCATAGTGCGACCTCTACACCATTCATCCAGACCTGCAGCGTACCCATGGCTCACCACTCCAATGACGACAGGTTCTCCTGGGGACTTCGTTGTTGCAGGCTGACCTCCAGACCCAGCACAGCCCAGATCCGCATCAGGCGTTCAAAGCTTGCTGATGCAGGGTCGCGTTCCAGCGCGCCCACTGCCTGGCGGCTGATGCCAAGTTGCTCCGCCAACTGAGCCTGGCTCAGGCCCGCTTGACGCCGGAAAGCACGCATCAGGGGCGCAAGTTGTTGGGCTGTCCTCACTGTGTGCAGCGGCCTGTCCATACCGGCAGTCCCCCAGGAAAGATGACCGTACGCCAACGCGTACGCAAAGGATAGGTTGCTTTACGACAAGCAACCTATCGCTTTCTTGTTGGGGAGGCAACCTATCGATTGCAATTCCGTTATGCAACCTATGGGTTGCCTTTACGTTACGCAGTGCCGCGTCAAGCCACCTGCACGATATGCAGCGCCTTCGGATTGCGCCACTGCGCCAGCAGCGCCGCTTCCCGTGCCTTGGCCTGCGCGAAATGCGCTTCCTTGACGTGGCCGAAGCCGCGGATGTGCTCGGGCACGCTGGCGATCTCCACCGCCAGCGCCAGGCGGTCGTCATCGAGGCCATCCAGCAGCAGCTGCACGGTCGCCTCGTAATCCCCGATCAGTTTGCGCTCCATGCGGCGTTCCTCGGTGCGGCCGAACACGTCGAGTCGGCCGCCACGCAGGAACTTCAGCTTCGCCAGCAGCCCGAAGGCCTTGAACATCCACGGGCCGTATTCCTTCTTCAGCAACCGGCCCTGCTCGTCCTTCTTGGCGAACAGCGGCGGTGCCAAGTGGAAACGCAGCTGGTAGTCGCCCTCGAACTGCTGCTGCAGGCGGCGCTGGAAGTCGCCGCTGGTGTACAGGCGGGCAACTTCGTACTCGTCCTTGTAGGCCATCAGCTTGAACAGGTAGCGGGCCACGGTTTCGGTCAGCGCGGTGGAGCCACCGATGCGGTCGGCTTCGGCGGCGCGCACGCGCTCGACCAGGCTGCGGTAGCGGTTGGCATAGGCGGCATCCTGGTACTCGACCAGGAAGGCGGCGCGACGCTCGATCATTTCGTCCAGCGAACGCGACAGGCGCGCGTCGTCCAGCGGCAGGAAGGCCACGTCGCCGCCATGCGAGGGCAGGCCACGCAGTTCGCGTTCGTCGCCGGTGTTGCGCGGTGCGGCGGTGGCACCCCATTCGTTGCCTTCCCACTCGCCCGGCGGCAGCGGGTGCAGCGGGCCCGGGGTGGATTCGGTATCGGTGTGGCGGTTGCGCACCAGGCCGGCCGCCTGCTGCACGGCCTGCGGGTCGACCACGGCCAGGCGACCCCAGGCGAAGGCCTGCTGGTTCATCGCCACGGCGGCGCCGTTGAGTTCGATGGCGCGCATCAGCGACTCGAACGACAACGGTACCAGGCCCTGCTGCCACGCATAGCCGAGGATGAACAGATTGGCGGCGATGGCGTCGCCCAGGAGCGCGGTGGCCAATTGGGTGGCATCGAGCAGCAGCGGTTCCTCGCCCCCCAGCGCCACGCGCACACCGGCCACGATGTCGGCGGCGGGGAACTGCATGTCCGGGCGGGTGGTGAAGGTGCCCGGCATCGCTTCGTAGGTGTTCAGCACCACCTGCGAACGGCCGGCACGCACCTTCGACAGCGCCCAGTAGTCGTTGACCACCACCATGTCGCAGCCCAGCACCAGGTCGGCTTCACCGGCGGCGATGCGCACGGCGTGGATGTCGTCCGGTCGGCGGGCGATGCGGATGTGCGTGGTCACCGCGCCACCCTTCTGCGCCAGGCCGGTCTGGTCGAGCACGGTCGCGCCCTTGCCTTCCAGGTGGCCGGCCATGCCCAGCAGCGCGCCGATAGTCACCACGCCGGTACCGCCCACGCCGGTGATCAGGATGTTCCAGGGCTGTTCCAGGGTGCCGCGGATGGTCGGCGCCGGCAGGTTGTCCAGCAGGGTGGAGGCATCGCGCTTGCTGCCCTTGCGCGGCTGGCCACCGTGCACGGTGACGAAGCTCGGGCAGAACCCGTTCACGCAGGAATAGTCCTTGTTGCAGTTGGACTGGTCGATCTCGCGCTTGCGCCCGAACTCGGTTTCCTTCGGCAGCACCGACACGCAGAAGCTCTTCTTGCCGCAGTCGCCGCAGCCTTCGCAGACCAGCGAGTTGATCAGCACGCGCTTCTGCGGGTCTTCCAGCTTGCCGCGCTTGCGGCGGCGGCGCTTCTCGGTGGCGCAGGTCTGTTCGTAGATCAGGATCGAAACACCCTTCACTTCACGCAGGCGCTTCTGCACTTCGTCCAGTTCGCTGCGGTCGTGGAACTCGACATCGCTGGGGAAGTGCTCGCGCTGGCCGGTCCACTTGCCGATGTTGTCCGACAGCACCACGATGGTGTGGATGCCTTCGGCGCGCATCTGCTTTGCGATGTCCGGCACGCTCAGCGGGCCGTCCACCGGCTGGCCGCCGGTCATCGCCACCGCATCGTTGTAGAGGATCTTGTAGGTGATGTTGACGCCGGCGGCGACCGCCTGGCGGATCGCCAGCGAACCGCTGTGGAAGTAGGTGCCGTCGCCCAGGTTCTGGAACACGTGAGGGGTGTCGGTAAACGGCGCCTGCCCGGCCCAGGTCACGCCTTCGCCGCCCATGTGGGTGAAGGTATCGGTGCTGCGGTCCATCCAGGTCACCATGTAATGGCAACCGATGCCGGCCAGCGCACGCGAGCCTTCCGGCACCTGGGTGGAGGTGTTGTGCGGGCAGCCCGAGCAGTAATGCGGTACGCGTGGGAAGCTGGCGCGCGGCAGCGCAAGCTCGGCTTCCTTCTCCTGCATCCACTGCAGGCGCTGCTCGATCGATTCGTTGTTGAAGAACTTCTGGATGCGGCGGCCGATCACGCCGGCGATGGTGGCCGGCGTCAGTTCACCGGTGGACGGCAGGATCCATTCGCCGCTCTCGTCGTACTTGCCAACGATGGACGGGCGCTGGCCCCAGCTGGCCGGCCAGTTGAAGAACTGTTCCTTCATCTGGCGCTCGATGAAGGCACGCTTCTCCTCCACAACGATGATGTCTTCCAGGCCCTGCGCGAAGCGGGCGATGCCTTCCGGCTCCAGCGGCCAGGTCATGCCGACCTTGTACACGCGGATGCCGATGTCAGCGCATGCGGCTTCATCCAGGCCCAGGTATTCCAGCGCCTGCAGCACGTCCAGGTAGCTCTTGCCGGTGGTGACGATGCCCAGCCGCGCGCGCGGCGCGTCCATCACCACCTTGTCGACGGCGTTGGCGCGGGCGAAGGCCTGCGCGGCCTTCACCGCGTAGCGGTGCAGGCGCATTTCCTGGTCCAGCGGCGGGTCCGGCCAGCGGATGTTGAGGCCGCCCGAGGGCATCTCGAAGTCTTCCGGCAGCACGATGCGGCGTGCCAGCGGATCGACCTCCACCGAGGCCGACGATTCCACCGTCTCGGCGATCGTCTTGAAGCCGACCCAACGGCCGGTGTAACGGCTCATCGCCCAGCCCAGCAGGCCCATGTCCAGGATGTCCTGCACGCCGGCCGGGTTCAGCACCGGCATCATCGCGCTGACGAATTCGTCTTCGCTGCCGTGCGGCAGGGTCGAACTGCGGCAGGCATGGTCATCGGCGGCCAGCGCCAGCACGCCGCCGTAGCGCGAGGTACCCGCAGCATTGGCATGCTTGAACACGTCGCCGCAGCGGTCCACGCCCGGGCCCTTGCCGTACCACATGCCGAACACGCCCTGCACGTTGGCGCCGGGGAACAGGTTGGTCTGCTGCGTGCCCCACACCATGGTGGCGCCCAGGTCCTCGTTCAGGCCGGGGGTGAACTTCACCTTGGCGGCCTCAAGATGCTTGCGCGCGCGCCACAGCTCCAGATCGAAGCCACCCAGCGGGCTGCCACGATAGCCGCTGACGAAGCCGGCGCTGTCGATGCCTTCGGCGGCATCGCGCAGGCGCTGCATCAGCGGCAGCCGCACCAGCGCCTGCACGCCACTCAGGTAGATCCGCCCCTCGTTGCGGGTGTACTTGTGGTCGAGCGTGTAGTCACGGTCGATCAGGTCGGCGGAAGAGGGCGAAGTGAGTTGCGCGGTACTGGTCATGGCTGGCCCGGTAGGATCGGCTGGCACCGGCCGCGTGCAGGCACGCGGCGGGAAAGGCGCGAATTGTAGCAGCGGGGCCGCGCAGGCCCCGGCACTCGCGCCCGTGGCGGTGCTGGGGTTAGGATCGGGAAGAGAGAGGGAGGCTGCAGTTGCGGCCTGGGGAGAAGGGATGTCAGTTCCAGGAAAGATCCTGGCCAGCATGCTGCTGGCCTCGGGAGTGGTCACTGCGTGGGCCGCGCCGGTCGTGCCGGCACCACAGGAGTTCTACTTCGACAACGACCCGGCGGCCACGCCGATGGTGGCGGTGCACGGCGAGGGCGATGACCTGGTGGCCCAGCTGGTCAAGCTGCGTGAACGCGGCCGCCGCGCGGTCGAGGCGACGGTACAGCTGGCATCGGTGGCCGGGGCGCAGGGTCGCGGTGAACTGGCCGAGCAGCTGTACGGCGAAGCTCTGAAAGAGGCCCCGGCGCAGAGCAGCAGTGGCCGCAGCGTGCGCTGGAACTACGGCTGGGACCTGCTGCGCCAGGGCAAGCCGGAGGCAGCGCTGGAACAGTGGCTGGCTTCGGCCGGCAATGCGCGCAGCAAGCCCAGCTGGGTACCGCCGACCTATGCGCTGGCGCTGTGGCGGATGGGGCAGAAACAGGAAGCGGTGCAGTGGTATGCCGCTGCTGTGCGTACCGAGCCGACGCAGTGGAGTACCAGTGCCCACCATGCGCAATTGCTGCCGCAGTGGCGGGAGGACGAGCGCGCATCGCTGGCCGAAGTGCAGCAGGCGTGGGTTGCCGCGCCGCCTGCCTGGCCCTGAGGGAGCGGTTCGGCCGGGTTGCACCCGGCACCCGCAGAGGCAACAGCCAAAGCCAAAGCAACAGCAACAGCAACAGCGGTCTTCCGGTGGGATGGCGGGGCACTGTGGGTTTGCGGGGACGCCGTAAACCCATCCATGGGGGCTTGGTCGCCGCATCCATGCGGCTCACACCCCGCAAACCCACAGTGCCCCGCCTTCGACAGATTTTCGCAGCTGTGGGTAGGTGTCGACCTTGGTCGACACGGTAGATCCACGCCATGCGTGGATGAATCTGCATCGGAATCGAATATTCGAAATCTGATCGAAATGCAGCCGAGCGTGGGCTCGGCTCTACAAAGAGCGGCCGGCCAAGCGCTTTTACTTTTGCTCTTCTTCTTTCTTCTACGTGGCTGATCGCCAACGGAAACTGGCAGAGGCCGGGTGGGTAGGCTGCGCAGGGGCGTGAGCCGCATGGATGCGGCGATCGAGCTTACATGGACGTACTTGCAGCGTCCCCTGCGCGGCCTGCCCGCCCGGCCCCACCCGGCATTCGCCTTCAGCGAACAACCACGAGGGGCTGCGCCGTTCGCTGGAAACTCAATCGTCCGCGGAAACTGTCCGCCCCGACGCCCACGCCCGTAGTGCCTCCACCTGCTCGGCCATCAGCACCGACAGCGGCCGCGTCGCACGGATCTCGTTCATCAGCAGCTCGGTGTCCAGCGGCCGGCCCTCGGCATGCGCCGCATACAGGCCGGCGACGATCGCCTGCTCGATCTCGGCGCCGGAGAACCCATTGGCGGCCGCCGCCAGCGCGGGCAGTGCGAAGTCGTCGGCGTTGAGCTGGCGCCGGCCCAGGTGCAGCCGCAGCAGTTCCACGCGCACGTCAGGCGAGGGCAGGTCGACGAAGAAGATCTCGTCGAAGCGGCCCTTGCGCAGCAGTTCGGCAGGCAGCTCGTGCACCTGGTTGGCAGTGGCGACGATGAACACCGGCGCCTTGCGCTCGGCCATCCAGGTCAGCAGGTAACCGAGCACGCGGCGTGACACGCCGCCGTCCTCGCCACCGCTGGCCAGGCCCTTCTCGATCTCGTCCATCCACAGCACGCAGGGCGCCAGCTGCTCGGCCGAGGCCAGCGCCTGGCGCAGGTTCGCCTCGGTCTCGCCGTGGTACTTGTTGTACAGCGCGCCCACGTCCAGGCGCAGCAGTGGTACGCCGAAGCCGGCGGCGGTGGCCTTGGCCAGCATCGACTTGCCGCAGCCCTGTACGCCCAGCAGCAGCATGCCGCGCGGCGGGTCCAGCCCGGCCGGGGCCGAACCGGCAATGAAGGCCACGCGGCGCTGGTTGATCCAGCGCTTGAGCCGGTTGGCACCGGCCACATCGCCGAAGCGCGCGCTGTCGTGCTCGAAGAACAGGTGGCCGCTGCGGTTGAGCAGCTCGAACTTCAGCCGTGCCAGCTGTGGCAGGTCGTCGTCGCGCAGCGCGCCATCGGCGTAGATCAGCTGGCGGGCGATGCGCCGGGCATCGACCAGGCTCAGGCCCTGCAGGTTCTTCAGGATCTTCTTCACCGCCTCGCTGTCGACTTCAACCCGGCGGCCGCCATGCTCACGCGCATAGGCGTCGGCCTCTTCGCGCAGCATCTTCAACAGGGCGTTGGCATCGGGCAGGCGCGGGTTGAAGCGCACCGCCAGTGCTTCCAGCTCGGCCGGCAGCTCCACCTTGGCACCAATCAGCACCAGCACATGCGGCTCGCTGTGGCGGCGCTGGATCAGGTCGCGCAGGGCGCGCTGGTGACTGGCATAGCCCAGGTAGGGATGGAAATCGAGCAGCAGGTAGACCCCGCGCTGCTCCGCCTGGCGGATCATCTGCAGGGCCGCGCTGGCGTCGGGCGGCCCGACCGGGGGGTCTTCGCTGTCCAGGTCGATCCGGCGCAGGCCCTCGGTGATCGACCAGCGGTGCAGCGCCCGCCATACGTGCATCAGCGTCTGCCGGAACAGCTCGACGATGCGACCCTCGTCCTGGGTCTCGATGACGATCAGTGGGGTGTTGGCGCGGATCAACGCGCTCAGATCCTGCAGTTCGCTCATGCCGGTTCGATCCTTCGGGGGCGCCACGATAGCAAAGGCGATGGCCGCTGGTTCAGCACGACGCTACCTCCCGTCACCATCGCCGGTGTACGCTCGGGGCACGTACCCGGAAGCGAGGCTGGCATGAAGACGATCCTGGTGGCCGGTTCCAAGGGCGGGGTGGGCAAGACCACCGTCGCCACCCACCTGGCCGCGTACGCGGCATTGCAGGGCAAGGCCACGGTGATTGCCGATGCCGACCCGCAGGGCTCCAGCACCCGCTGGGCACAACGCCGTGCCGGGCTGGAAAGCGCGGTGCTGCCGATCGATGTGTATCGGAAGAAGCAGTGGGCGCAGAAGCTGCCCGATGGCACCGACACCGTCATCATCGACGCGCCGGCCGGTGCCCTGGCTGACGATATTCCCCATTTCCTCGACGCTGCCGACGCGGTGGTGGTACCGGTGCTGCCCTCGGCGCTGGACATCGAAGCGATCGTCGGCTTCCTCAACAGCCTGGCCCAGAACCCGCGCGTGCACAGCCGCAAGCTGCCGGTGGGGCTGGTGCTCAACCGTACCAAGCCATGGACCCAGACCTCGCAGCAGGCGCTGCAGATGCTGGGTGAATGGCCGTACCCGGTGGTCGCGCAGCTGCGCGACAGCCAGAGCTACGTGGTCATGACCGGCCTTGGCCGCAGCCTGTTCGACTACCGCTCGGCCCAGGTGCGCGAGCACCAGGCCGACTGGGAGCCGCTGCTGTCCTGGCTCAAGCTTTGATGCCTGCATCACTCTTTCTGCTGCATCCTCTTCTTCATGGAAACCCGCGATGCGTGAATTGATCCTGCTGCGCCATGCCCATGCCGAACCGGCGACCCCCGGCCAGGCCGACCTCGACCGGCCGTTGTCGCCGGTGGGGCTCGCCGAAGCCGAAGCCGCCGGCAAGTGGCTGAAGGAGAACAACCTGCTGCCGGACTGCGTGCTGTGCTCACCGGCGCGGCGCACCCGGGAAACCCTGGAAGCCGTGCTCGGCACCATCGGCTACGTCGAGAAGCGCCTGGAAGACCGTATCTACGAGGCTACCCCCGGCACCCTCGCTGCGCTGGTGGACGACCGCCGTGATCTCGACCGGGTGCTGATCGTCGGCCATAACCCCGGCCTGGAGCGCCTGGTGGCGTTGATGACGGAAGGCACCAGCAGCGACTATCGCGGCATGCCGCCGGCTGGCATTGCCGTGCTCGGGTTCCCGCGCGAGGCCTCGATCGAGCCGGGCGTGGCCAGCCTGAACGCGTTCTGGTGGCCGTGATCCAATGAGCCTGGCGCGGCGCAGCCGCTTTCTGCTGCCCGTGCTGCTGGTTTCCGGCGCGGCCTGGGCTGCCGCGCCACCGCCAACGCCCCTGCCGCCGGTGGTCGCCGAGGCGCACCGGGTCCTGCGCCTGGATACCCAACGCTCGCAGATCGGTTTCGAGGTGCGCACCCGCTTCGGGCAGCGCATCGAAGGCCTGTTCCCGCACTTCGAAGGTCGCATCGAGGTCCTCTCCGATGGCCGCCACCAGGTGCACCTGAAGATGTTCACGCGCTCGGTCGAAATCCCCGGCAAGGCGCGCTACACCGGCTGGATGCGCGGCGAGGAGTTCTTCGACGCGGGCCGCCACCCGGTGGTCGAGTTCGACTCGCTGCCGTACTGGCCGGAGACCGTGGAAGACGGGGGCGACATCAACGGGCGGCTGACCCTGCGCGGGATCAGCCACCCCGAGACACTGAAGGTCGAGAAGGCGGAGTGCGCCCGACCCGGCTATGATTGCGACGTCGTCAGCCGCGGTACCGTGCAGCGAGGCCGGTATGGAATGGACAGCTGGCAGCTTGCCTTGAGTGACCGAGTGACCTTCGTATTGCGAGCGCGCCTGAGCGAGGCGCCGAAACCGTGAACCTCCTGCTGCGTGTACTGGCGCTGGCAACCGTGTTGCTGGGCAGCGGTTGTGCATCGCTGTCCACTGCCGAGCGCGACCGTGCCGAGGCCATCGCCGTGCAGGCGCGATCGACCCAGGTCGACTGCCAGCGCGCCGACCGCTGCGCGCAGGACTCGCCGCTGCGTGCGCTGGCCGGCCGGGCGTTCACCGAATCCACCCCGGAGCAGCCGCGCCACTACGCCACCCTGCTGGATGAGGGGGAGGGCGCCCTGGTGGCGCGCCTGAACCTGCTGCGCAGTGCCACCCGCAGCATCGACCTGCAGACCTACATCTTCGACAAGGACGACAGCGCACGGCTGGTCATCGACGAACTGCTGGCCGCGTCGCGGCGCGGGGTGAAGGTGCGGGTGCTGATCGACCAGCTCTCGGCGATTTCCGACCTGCAGATCCTTGGCGCGTTGTCCGGTGCCCACCAGAACTTCCAGCTGCGGGTCTACAACCCGACCTTCGGCAAGGCCCGGCTGAACTACTTCGACTACGCCGGCAGCGTGCTGTGCTGCTTCCGCCGGTTCAACCAGCGCATGCACAACAAGCTGCTGGTGATCGACGATGCGATCGGTGTGGTCGGCGGCCGCAACTACCAGGACGACTATTACGACTGGGACCGCGAGTACAACTTCCGCGACCGCGACGTCATGATCGCCGGCCCGGAAGCGCGCGCGATGGCGGCCAACTTCGATGCGTTCTGGCGCGCCCACCGCAGCGTGCCAGCCGAGCGCCTGAATGACGTGGGCCGCACCCTGCTGCGCGAGGGCGTGCCGGTGCTGCCACCGGCCACCTTCCGCCGCCCCGAGCGGGTGCAGCGGGTCAGCGCCGAAGCCAATGACATGGACTTCGTCACCCGTTCCTTCGTGGATACCGCGCTGCCGGTGGCTTCGGTGCGCTACGTCGCCGACCTGCCGCGCAAGCACCGCCGCGAGAAAGCCGATACCCCGCTGGCCGGCCAGCACGTGACCGAGCCACAGCTGGATGCGCTCATTGCCGGTGCGCAGAAGGAAGTGATCCTGCAGACCCCGTACCTGGTGCTGTCCAAGCCGGCGCAGAAGCTGTTCCGTGAGCTGCGCAAGCGCCCGCAGCCGCCGCGCGTGGTGGTGTCGAGCAACAGCCTGGCGGCCACCGACAACCCGATCGTGTATGCGCTGTCGTACAAGTACAAGCGGCGCAACATGCGCGAACTGGGCTTCAACATCTTCGAATACAAGCCGTTCCCGCTGGATGCACCGGTCGACTACCGCAACCTGCTGCCTGATCCGGTCGCCGCGCCCGCGGGCGACGACGACGGCGGGCGCAATCCGCTGATTGGCGGCAGCGCCGCTGGCAGCAATGCCGGCGGTGGCAGCGATGGGGATCTGGCCGCGACCCGTAGGCAGGTACCGGTGAACCATCCGCGTACCGGCAGCGCCTACCAGAACGCCCGCGAACGCCGTCGTGCCGCTGGCAGCGAAGTGGAAACGCGCCTGCTGCGTACCGAGACGCGTCCGTCGTTCCTGGGCAGCAAGGCGGTCAACAAGCCGTTGCCGGTCACCCGCAAGGGTGCCCGCATGGGCCTGCACGCCAAGTCGCTGGTGGTCGACCGCCGCATCGGCGTGGTCGGCACCCACAACTTCGATCCGCGCAGCGAGAACTACAACACCGAAGGCGCGGTGATCATCGACGATCCGGTCTTCGCCGAGCAGCTGGCCGAGAGCATCCTGCGCGATACCCATCCGCAGAACTCGTGGACGGTGGCGCCGCGGGCCAAGCCGCCGGTGCTGTCGGGCCTGAACTACAGCGTCGGCAAGGCCTCCGAAGCGCTGCCGATTCTCGACTTCTGGCCGTGGCGCTATGCCACCGACTACGAGTTCAAGCCCGGCCCGGACTGCCCGCAGCCGCTGCCACGGCAGGACCCGGATTTCCATCGCTGCTACGTTGCCGTCGGCGACTTCCCCGAAGTCAACGTCGGCCCGAAGTGGCTGCTGGTGCGCATGCTGACCGCATTCGGTGCCGGCCTCGTTCCCATTCTCTGAAGGTGCCCGCATGACCCAGGTGTTCCGCGAAGCTGTTTCCATCGAGCAGCTCAATGCGCTCAGCCGCAACACGGCGATCGAGTCGCTGGGCATCGTCTTCAGCGCCGCGGGCGAAGACTGGCTGCAGGCCACCATGCCGGTGGACGAGCGCACCCGGCAGCCCTACGGCATCCTGCACGGCGGTGCCTCGGTGGTGCTGGCCGAGACCCTGGGCAGCAGCGCCGGCAACCTGTGCGTGGATACCGCAAAGCAGATCTGCGTGGGCCTGGAAATCAACGCCAACCATGTGCGTGCGGTGCGCTCGGGGACTGTCACCGGCACCGCGCGCGCGCTGCACGTGGGCCGCAGTACCCAGTTGTGGGAAATCCGCATCGAGGACGAGCAGGGCCGGCTGGTGTGCATCTCGCGGCTGACCCTGGCGGTGGTGGCCGCCGGCCACGGTTGAGCCCCCGTCGGGCGTGTTGACGGCGGCAGAACCCAGCGTTCCCCGCCGATTGCCCCGGTCAATGGCGGTTATGGCCTAAATCGGCTGGCAGCTGCCGCGGCGCTCCGGTATCGTGCGCGGATGACTTCCCCCACTCCGGCCCCCCGTGGCGGCGTGGCGCGTGTGTGCCGTTACCTGTACCGCGTACCGCTGCTGTTGGTCCACATCACCGTGTTCCTGCCGCTGATCCTGATCGGCATGCTTCCGCCGTGGGGCGAGCTGCGCGTGGGCGAGGATACCTTCGGCGCGAAGGTGGTGAACTGGTGGCAGGGCGGGCTGATGTGGATCTTCGGCTTCCGCCTGTCACGGGTGGGCCAGCCCTTGCCCGGTGCCGTTCTGTTCGTCGCCAACCACGTCAGCTGGGTCGACATCTCCATCCTGCACAGCCAGCGCATGATGGGCTTCGTTGCCAAGCGCGAGATCGCCAGCTGGCCGTTGGTGGGTTGGCTCGCCGCGCGCGGCCAGACCATCTTCCATCAGCGTGGCAACACCGAATCGCTCGGTGGGGTGATGCAGGTGATGGCCGATCGCCTGCGTGCCGGCAAGGCGGTCGGTGTGTTCCCGGAAGGGCGCACCCGCGGTGGCCACGAAGTGGGGCCGTTCCATGCCCGCATCTTCCAGGCCGCGGTTGAAACCGGCGTGCCGGTGCAGCCGGTGGCGCTGGTGTACGGGATGAAGGGCGACGCACAGACCATCGTCGCGTTCGGCCCGGGCGAGAGTTTCGCCGCCAATTTCCTGCGCCTGCTGGGTGAGCCGGCGCGGCATACCGAAGTGCATTTCCTGGAGCCGATCGGTACCCAGGACCTGGAAGGCCGTCGACGCATCGCGGAAACCTCGCGCGCGCGCATCGTGGCGGCCATGAGCACGCAGTGAGGGTGCGGTGGCCCTGATACCGCCACCTGTCCTGGACGCCGGTACGCCGACGCTGCATGCGGCTGACTATCAGCCGCCGCGTTGGCTGCGCAATCCGCACCTGCAGTCGATGCTCAGTTCCAGCCGCATGCGCCTGCAGCGCGGCCTGCTGCTGCTGGCGGCCACCGGTGCAGTCAGCGAAGAGCTGATCCTCGATGGCGGTGATGGCGTGCGCCTGCAGGGCTGGCACAGTCATGTCGAAGGCCGCGAGCCGAAGGGTGTCGCGCTGCTGCTGCATGGCTGGGAAGGCAGTGCCGAATCCAGTTACATGCGCATGGCCGCCGCGCGCATGATCGAGCAGGGTTTCGACGTGGTGCGGCTGAACTTCCGCGACCACGGCAACACCCATCATCTCAATCCCGGCATCTTCCACTCCAATCTCATCGATGAAGTGGTGCACGCCGCAGGCGACATCGCCCAGCGCTGGCCGCAGCTGCCGCTGGTGGCCGCCGGCTATTCGCTGGGTGGCAACTTCGTGCTGCGCCTGGCTCTGCGTGCACCGGCCGCCGGCGTGCCGCTGCTGCGCGTGGCCTCGGTGTGCCCGGTGCTGGATCCGGCGTTGACCATGGAGAACATCGAGAACGGCCCGGCGATGTACGACTGGTACTTCCGCCGCAAGTGGGCCGGCTCGCTGCGCCGCAAGCGCGATCTGTTCCCCGAGCTGAGCGACTGCGACGACCGCGTGCTGAAACTGGACATCCGTGCACTGACCGCCTGGCTGGTCGAACGGCACACCACCTTCGGCTCGCTGCAGGCCTATTTCGATGGCTACTCGATTGCCGGTGACCGCCTGTCCACCCTGCAGGTGCCGGCCGACATCCTGATGGCGCAGGACGACCCGGTGATCCCGTACGCGACCTTCAGCGATTGGCAGCTGCCGCGCCAGGCGCACCTGGAAACCGCCTGCTGGGGAGGCCACTGCGGCTTCCTGGAAAACTGGCGGGGTGACGGCTTCTCCGAGCGCTGGGTGGCGCAGCGCCTGCAGCGGGTGCTGGCGGGCTGAACCGGCACCGGTGCGTGGACCGCTACAATGCGGGTTTGCACTTGAACCGGACCGCCATGCAAGACCAGATCATCCAAGCGTTGCGCCAGAACCAGGCTGACCAGGCCGTGCAGCTGGCCCAGGCATGGACCCGTGATGAACCCGGCCAGGCCGGCGCCCACCGCTGGCTGGCGCTTGCGCTGCAGCAGCAGGGCAAGGCCGAAGATGCCATGGAAGCCCTGCAGCAGGCGTTGCAGCTGGCACCGGACGACGCCCAGCTGCACCTGCAGCATGCTGGCCTGCTGCTGGCCCTGCGCCAGTACGAAGGCGCCGACGAAGCGCTGGCGCGCACCACCGGGCTCGACCCGAACTCCTTCTCCGCCTACCTGATGCAGGCGCACCTGGCGATCGGCCGCAACGACTTCGATGAAGCCCAGCGCCTGTCCACGCTGGCCTCGCGCGTTGAGCCGGATCACCCGGAACTGCTGACCATCGACGGCATGATCGCGCTGCGCCGTGACGATCCGGATCGTGCGCTGACGCTGCTGTCGGCGGCCAACCAGGCGCAGCCCAACGACACCCGCGTGCTGTACGCACTCGGCTTCGCCTATCTGGGCAAGGACATGCTGGCCTTCGCCGAGCAGGCGTTCCGCCGCGTGCTGGAACTGAACCCGGCCATCAGCTCGCTGCATGGCCTGGTGGTGCAGCTGGCGCTGCGCCAGGGCAACCTGGAGGCGGCTGCCGAAGCGATGCAGATCGCCCTGCAGCAGGAAGGCATGGATACGCCGTCGATGCGCCGCCTGGCCGGTGAACTGTCGCTGCGTGGTGGCCAGCCGCTGCAGGCGCTGGACCACCTGCTGCCGTTGCTGGAATCGATCCCCGACGACCGCCAGGTGCTGCAGCTGCTGCTGATGTCCTGGCAGCGCCTGGGCCGCGAAGACGAGGCGCGCGCGCGCCTGGACGCTGCCCTGGAGCAGCACCCGCAGCTGCACGACCTGTGGCTGGCGCGCCTGGCCGTGGAAGAAGTGGGCAGCCCGACCGCCGCCGCGACCGTGGAACGCTGGATGGACGCGATGCCGGGTCATCTGCCGGCCCTGGAAGCGCGCCTGCGCCTGCATGACATGGTGGGCGAACACGAACAGGCTGAAGCCATTGCCGGGCGTATCGTCAGCCTCGAACCGGGCCGCGTCAGCGGCGAAACCCGCCTGGTTGAAGGCCTGTTGCAGCGTGATCCGGTCGCCGCGATCGCCCGCGTGCAGGCGCTGATCGACAGGGCGCCGGACGGCCATCGCGCCGACCTGCGTACCTGGCTGGGTGAAATCCAGGATCGCGCTGGCCAGCCGGAACAGGCGTTGCAGACGTGGATGGCGCTGCAGGCCGACCAGGCGCCGCAGCGCCTGCCGCTGCCGCCGCAGGCCAAGGCGCCGCCGAGCTGGCCGGACAAGGGCGAGATCGACGCTGATGCCAGCTCCGCGCCGATCTTCCTGTGGGGCGCGCCGGGTTCGGGCGTGGAGCGGGTTGCGACCGGCCTGGCCGCCGCCAGCCCGGTGCTGCGCAGCGACCGTTACACCAGCAATCCGCCGGATGATGCATTCCAGAACTACCACACGCTGCAGGACCTCGCCTCCGGCGTGCTGACCCCGGAGCGCCTGGTGCAGCGCTGGCGCGAGCAGCTGCCCGTGCGCGGCGTGCAGGGTGATGCCGTCATCGACTGGCTGCTGTGGTGGGACAATGCACTGCTGTGGGCGCTGCGCCCGCAGCTGCCACAGGGGCGCCTGGTGCTGGTGCTGCGTGATCCGCGCGACATGCTGCTGGACTGGGTGGCCTACGGCGCCGCCGCACCGCTGGCGATGACCTCGCTGGCTGAAGCCAGCGAATGGCTGGCACGCGCGCTGGCGCAGGTTGCCACCCTGCACGAGGAAGATCTGTACCCGCACGTGCTGCTGCGCATCGACCAGATCGGCAACGATCCGCATGCGATGGCCGAGCTGCTGGGACGCCTGTTCGAGCGGCAGATGCCGCCGGCCGCACAGCTGGGCGCACCGCGCTTCCCGCCGGGCCACTGGCGCAACTATCGCGACGTGATGAGCGCCGCCTTTGCCAAGCTCACCCCGATTGCGGTGCGCCTGGGTTACCCGGAAGAGTAAGGAGAAGCCGATGCAACTGAGCAGCCACAGCCTGACCAACGGCGCGCCGATCGACCGCGAGTTCGCCGCCGGCGATGCCGCCGGCTTCGCGCCGGACCGCAACCCTCACCTGGCCTGGAACGGCGCGCCGGAAGGCACGCGTTCGTTCCTGCTGGTGTGCGTGGACCCGGATGTGCCGACCGTTGCGGAAATGGTCGGCCGCAGCGACATGACCGTGCCGCGCGACCAGCCGCGCTGCGACTTCGTGCATTGGGTGATGGCCGATATCCCGGCCTCGGTGCAGGAGATCGCCGCCGGCAGCTGCAGCGATGGCTTCGTGGTGAAGGGCAAGACCGCACCGGCGGGCCCGGCCGGCAGCCGCCAGGGCCTGAACGACTTCACCGGCTGGTTTGCCGGCAATCCGGACATGGCCGGTGACTATCTGGGCTACGACGGCCCGTATCCGCCGTTCAACGACGAACGCGTGCACCGCTACTTCTTCCGCGTGTTTGCGCTGGACGTGGCCTCGTTGGAGCTTCCGGCACGCTTCACCGCCGCAGACGCGTATCGCGCCATGCACGGCCACGTGCTGGCCGAAGCGACGCTGCACGGTACCTACACCTTGAACCCCGCATTGGCCTGAGCGGGCAATGTGCGTTGTAGAGCCGAGCCCATGCTCGGCTGCTTTTCCCGATAGACAGCAGCCGAGCATGAGCTCGGCTCTACAACGCACAATGAAGAAGGGCGGCCTTTCGGCCGCCCTTCTGTCGTTTTACTTCTTCTCGATGGCCGACTCGACCACCATGTCCAGCACGTACGCCTGCGACGGCGCATCAGCCGGCGGGTTCTTCACTTCGTAGCGCTTCACGCGCACCACGTTGCGCACGCCGTCTTCGTGGGTGTAGCCCTCGATGTTGCCGTAGAAGTTCTCGAACTTGCCCGGCTCACCCTGCTTCAGGCCCTTGTCGTCGAACTTGACCTCACGCACCTGCAGGCACTGGTAGTCCGGGATCAGCGGGTGCGAGCACTTCTCGGTCTTCGCGGCCACTTCCAGGAACACGGTTTCGCCGGCGCCGCCATAGCGGGTTTCAGCGGTCGGTTCCGGGTTGAACACCAGCACGTCGCCCTTGGCGGTGGTCAGGGTCAGCTTGCCATCGGCATCCTGCTCGGCCTTCAGCTCGCCCTGCAGGCGGCTCGACACGGCCTCGTCCAGCGCCATCAGCGCCTTGTCGGTGCAGGCCATCATGGTCGAGGCCATCGCACTGACCGTCAGCTTGCCGTCGGCCAGTGTGTAGCCGCCACCCATGTGGTTGCAGGCGTTGCTGACCGACAGGCGGCCATCAGCGAAGTCCAGGGTGACCGGCTTGTCTTCGCGGGCGAACAGCGCGTCGATGCGCTTGCCGTCGGCGGCGGTGGCCTGCTGCAGCCGCCAGTGCTGGCTCTGCAGGCGCTGCGCGTCCAGGTGCGCCAGCGTCTGCTGGTCTGCTGCCTTTGCCGCGGCCGGGGCCACGTCGTCGCCGCCGGTGCCGGCCGGGGCCGGGGTCTGGCTGCAGGCGGCCATCAGGGCCAGCGGGAGGAGCAGGGTGAGCTTGCGGTTCATGGTGATTCTCCTTGGGGAACCGTGGGGGAAACGGGGTGGGGCCGGCATCGGGGTTACCGTGCCCCGGCGCTGTTCAGCTGCCGGACGGCAACCACAGCAGCAGCGCCGCGCCCAGCGCGATGCGGTAAATGGCGAAGGCGGTGAACCGGTGCGACTTGATGTAGCCCATCAGCCACTTCACTACGACGAAGCCGGTGACGGCCGCGGCAAGGAAGGCCACGCCCACGTCGGCCCAGTTCTCGCTGCCCAGCTGCCCGGCCTTGGCCATCTCCAGGAAGGTGTAGGCGCTGGCGGCGAACATGGTGGGAATGCCGACCAGGAACACGAACTCGGCGGCGGCGGCGCGGCGGCTCAGGCCTAGCAGCATGGCCAGGAAGATCGCCGAGGCCGAGCGCGAGGTGCCGGGGAACACGCCGGCCACCACCTGCGCCAGGCCCACACCGATCGCCACTGTCCAGGTCACCTGGTCGCGGTCGGGCAGGCGCGCGGTATAGGCCTCCACCAGCAGCATCCAGAGGCCACCGATGATCAGTGCCCAGGCCACCGGGCTGACCGTCTCCGGCAGCGACCAGCCGGCCTTGCGCACCACCAGGCCGACCACGGCGGTGACCAGGAAGGCCGCGCCCAGCTTGAACACGTACTCGCGGTTCTCGCGCTGGTTCAAGCCGGTGGCCAGCTGCAGCAGGCGCTGGCGGAACACCAGCACCACGGCCACGATCGCGCCGGCCTGGATGACGATGTTGAAGAAGTCCGAGCGGGCACCCAGCCAGTGCTGGGCGATGAGCAGGTGGCCGGTGCTGGAGATCGGCAGGAATTCGGTCAAGCCTTCGAGGATGCCCAGCAGCAGGGCGGAGAGCAGGTCGGACATGGACAGTGCGGGCACGCGCGGCAGGAAGGAAGAAGGTCGAGAGGATAGACGATCCCTGCTGCACCAAACGGGTGCGTCTGGTGCTGGATGCACCCAATTGGTGCGCACCGATTTGCACCGGTCCAGAGCACCCTTTTTGAAATCAATGACTTGCAGCCTGCGAAAAGTTGGCACGGTCGTTGCTCTACCTCAGCAGGCATTCATCCCCATCCGAGGTCGTACCGATGTCCGTGGAAAACGTTGAGAAGCTGATCAAGGACAACCAGATCGAGTTCGTCGATCTGCGCTTTGTCGACATGCGTGGTGTCGAGCAGCACGTGACCTTCCCGGTCAGCATCATCGAGCCGTCGCTGTTCGAAGAAGGCAAGATGTTCGACGGCAGCTCGATCGCCGGCTGGAAGGGCATCAACGAGTCGGACATGGTGCTGCTGCCGGATACTGCCAGCGCCTACGTCGACCCGTTCTACGCCGATCCGACCATCGTGATCAGCTGCGACATCCTGGACCCGGCCACCATGCAGCCGTATGGTCGTTGCCCGCGCGGCATCGCCAAGCGCGCCGAGGCTTACCTGAAGTCCTCCGGCATCGCCGAAACCGCGTTCTTCGGCCCGGAGCCGGAATTCTTCATCTTCGACTCGGTCCGTTTCGCCAATGAAATGGGCAATACCTTCTTCAAGGTCGATTCCGAAGAAGCCGCCTGGAACAGCGGTGCCAAGTACGACGGCGCCAACAGCGGCTACCGTCCGGGCGTGAAGGGTGGCTACTTCCCCGTGCCGCCGACCGACACCCTGCACGACCTGCGCGCCGAGATGTGCAAGACCCTGGAACAGGTCGGCATCGAAGTGGAAGTGCAGCACCACGAAGTGGCCACCGCAGGCCAGTGCGAGATCGGCACCAAGTTCAGCACCCTGGTGCAGAAGGCCGACGAACTGCTGCGCATGAAGTACGTCATCAAGAACGTCGCGCACCGCAATGGCAAGACCGTCACCTTCATGCCCAAGCCGATCGTCGGCGACAACGGCAGCGGCATGCACGTGCACCAGTCGCTGTCCAAGGGCGGCACCAACCTGTTCTCCGGTGACGGCTACGGTGGCCTGAGCCAGCTGGCGCTGTGGTACATCGGCGGCATCTTCAAGCACGCCAAGGCCATCAATGCCTTCGCCAACTCGGGCACCAACAGCTACAAGCGCCTGGTGCCGGGCTTCGAAGCGCCGGTGATGCTGGCCTACTCGGCCCGCAACCGTTCGGCCTCGTGCCGCATTCCGTGGGTCTCCAACCCGAAGGCGCGCCGCATCGAAATGCGCTTCCCGGATCCGATCCAGTCCGGCTACCTGACCTTCACCGCGCTGATGATGGCCGGCCTGGACGGCATCAAGAACCAGATCGACCCGGGCGCACCGAGCGACAAGGACCTGTACGACCTGCCGCCGGAAGAAGAGAAGCTGATCCCGCAGGTCTGCTCCTCGCTGGACCAGGCGCTGGAAGCGCTGGACAAGGACCGCGAGTTCCTGAAGGCCGGTGGCGTGATGAGCGATGACTTCATCGACGGCTACATCGCGCTGAAGATGCAGGAAGTGACCAAGTTCCGCGCGGCCACCCACCCGCTGGAATACCAGCTGTACTACGCCAGCTGACCGGATGCGATGGCGGTGGGCTTCCCCTCCCACCCGCCGCCATCGCTTCCGTTCTCGCGGCTGGGGAGCCGCAAGGCGGGCGCAGGCCCGCCGTTGTAGAGCGGACTGTCGGTCCGCTGCATTGGAACGCGGGCCTTTGGCCCGCTTATCCAGGGGCAAGAGAAAGACCGGATACGCGACCAGGGCCGCCCTCCCTCCCGCGTCGGTCGTGCAAGGAGAGAGGCACGGCCGTCCCGGCCCTGTATGTGTCCGGTGCAACAGCCACGGCCATCATCTGATGGCCGCGGGTTGCCTGATGCCAACGCGCGTCTGCGCGCTGGCCCCATCCACCATCGGGACATGCGCATGAAACTGATCTCCGCCATCATCCGGCCGTTCAAGCTCGACGAGGTCCGCGAGGCCCTGTCCGACGCAGGCGTGTCGGGCATCACCGTGACCGAAGTGAAAGGCTTCGGTCGCCAGAAGGGCCACACCGAGCTGTATCGCGGCGCCGAGTACGTCGTCGATTTCCTGCCCAAGATCAAGATCGAAACCGTGGTCACCGACGAGCGTGCCGACGCGGTGATCGAAGCGATCCAGTCGTCGGCAGGCACCGGCAAGATCGGTGACGGCAAGATCTTCGTCACCGCCGTCGAACAGGTCATCCGCATCCGCACCGGCGAAATCGGTGCCGACGCGCTGTAACCCCCTTCCGGAGACTCCCCCATGAAGATGCGCCTTCTCACCGGGTGGCAAGCCCGGTTCCATGTCGTGTGGCTGTTGATGCTGCTCAGCGCGTTCGCCGCCGGTGCGTGGCCGGGCAGCGCCCATGCCCAGGCACAGGTGTCGCCGCTGCCGAGCGAAACCGTAGCGGTTGAACCGTTGCAGGCCCCGGTGGCCGCAGCACCTGCCGCTGCCGAAGCAACGGCCCCGGCGTTCGACCACGGTGACGTGGCCTGGATGCTCACTTCCACCCTGCTGGTGCTGCTGATGGTGGTGCCGGGCCTTGCCCTGTTCTACGGCGGCCTGGTGCGTTCGAAGAACGTGCTGTCGGTACTCAGCCAGATCCTGGTGGTGTTCTCGCTGGTGCTGCTGCTGTGGGTGGCGTACGGCTACAGTGCGGTATTCAGCGCCGGCAACCCATTCTTCGGCTCGTTCACCGAATTCGCCTTCCTCAAGGGCTTCACTCCGGAGTCGGTCGGCAACACGCCGATCAAGGGCCTGCCGGATTACCTGTTCGTCGCCTTCCAGTCGACCTTCGCGGGCATCACCACTGCGCTGATCGTCGGTGCCTTCGCCGAACGCATCAAGTTCCGTGCGGTGCTGCTGTTCTCGGCGCTGTGGTTCACCCTCAGCTACATCCCGATGGCGCACATCGTCTGGGGGGGCGGCTACCTGGGTGAGATGGGCGCGATCGATTTCGCCGGTGGCACCGTGGTCCACATCAACGCAGGCGTTGCCGGCCTGGTGGCCGCATGGTTCGTCGGCAAGCGCCTGGGCTATGGCCAGACCGCGCTGAAGCCGCACAACGTGCCGTTCACCTATATCGGCGCGATGCTGCTGTGGGTGGGTTGGTTCGGCTTCAACGCCGGCTCCGCCGCCGCGGCCGATACCGTAGCTTCACTGGCCTTCCTCAACACCGTGCTGGCCACGGCTGCGGCTGTACTCGGCTGGACGCTGGTGGAAGCGATCAGCAAGGGCAAGCCGTCGGCACTGGGCGCCGCCTCGGGCGCGGTGGCCGGCCTGGTCGGCATCACCCCGGCCTGCGGCACCGTCGGTCCGCTCGGCGCGATCGTCATCGGCTTCGTCGCCGGCGTGGTCTGCGTGTGGGGCGTGACCGGCCTCAAGCGCCTGCTGAAGGTGGACGACACCGCCGACGTGTTCGGTGTGCATGGCGTCGGCGGCATCGTCGGCGCGATCCTTACCGGCGTGTTCAGTGCACAGTCGCTGGGTGGCACCAAGGCCGATCTGGATATCGCGCACCAGGTCTGGGTGCAGGTGGTCAGTGTCGGTCTCACCGTGGTGTGGTCGGCCGTGGTGACCGCGGTCATCCTGCTGGTGGTCAAGGTCGTGGTCGGCCTGCGCGTGACCGAAGAGGCAGAGCGCACCGGCCTGGATGTGACCTCGCACGGCGAATCGGCCTACGAGGCCTGAAGTAGCGGTGCATGGACGGGGTGGGTGCCGACCGTTGGTCGGCACTTCCACTGTCCTCGTTCTGGTAGGTGCCAAGCTTGCTTGGCACGGGGTCTGGGTCTGCTCTGGTGGGTGCCGACCGTTGGTCGGCACAGCCGGTAGCCCATCCACGCATGGCGTGGATCTACCGCATCCTCTCTGGTGGGTGCCAAGCTTGCTCGGCACGGCGGCATGCATCATCGCGCCCGATCACGCACAATCAGGCCATGCGCCCGATCCGCACTGCCTTCATGCTCTCGGCCTGCCTGTTGCTGGCCGCCTGTGCCTCCGCGCCACGGGAGACGCACAACCCGCTCGCCACCTGGGTGCCGTCGCCCAACCAGAACGCGCGCACGCCGGTCATCATCGTCATCCACCACACCGAGCAGAAATCGGTGCAGCAGAGCCTGCACACGCTGCGCACGGCCAACAGTGGTGGACCGGTCAGCGCGCACTACCTGATCGGCGCCGATGGCCATCGCTACCAGCTGGTGGCCGATGTGCGCCGCGCCTGGCATGCGGGGGCCGGACGCTGGGGCACCATCACCGATCTCAATTCGGCCTCGATCGGCATCGAACTCGACAACGATGGCCGCAGCCCGTTCAGTGCGGCGCAGATCGAATCGCTGATCGTGCTGCTGCGTGACCTCACCACGCGCCTGAACATCCCGCCGCGCCAGGTGATCGCCCACGCCGACCTGGCACCGACGCGCAAGCAGGATCCGAGCCGCTTCTTCCCGTGGCAGCAGCTGGCCGAAGCCGGCTTCGGGGCGTGGCCGCGCGCCGCCGATGGTGCCGCACCGGAAGGCTTCGATGCGTGGAATGCGCTGGCCCGCTTCGGCTATCCGCTGGACAACCGCGAGGCCACCGTCGCCGCCTTCCATCGCCGTTTCCGTGGCCGCGACGACCTGCCGAAGACGCTGGATGCCGAGGACGCCCGCATCCTGCATTCGCTGCTGCTGCAGATGCCGTGACCCCGCGCATGAACGCTTGACCCCGCGCTGGGTTGCCGCCCAGCGGCCGGCACTCCACCATGGCGGCATGATCGATTCCGCCACCTTCTTCAAGCGCAAGCACTGCATCCTGCTGGCAGCGGCCGTGCTCGCCGGCTGCTCCACCACCGCCCCCCGCACCGGATCCGAAGTGCCGACGGCCGTCACACCGCCGGCGGCCACCTACGCCAAGGTCGCATGGAGCGCACTGCCGCCGGTCTCCGACAGCGATCTGCAGGCCGGCTTCGTTGCCTGGCGCAGCAGCTGCACCCGCCTGAAGAACGATGCAGTCTGGGCCAGACCCTGCGCCACCGCCGCGACGGTGGCGGACAAGGACCCGGCCGCGATCCGCCAGTTCCTGCAGCGCGATTTGGATGTCTATGCACTGCGTGCCGGCGGCCACCAGGCCGACGGGCTCATTACCGGCTACTACGAACCGATCTATCCCGGCAGCCTCACCCGCACGGCCACTGCCACGGTGCCGGTGTACGGCACGCCGGATGATCTGGTGGTGGTGCAGCTGGAGAGCCTCTACCCGGAACTGAAGGGCAAGCGTTTGCGCGGGCGCGTCGAAGGCAAGGTGCTCAAGCCCTATGACGACGCCGGTACCATCGCGGCCAAGGGCGCCAAGGCGCCGGTGCTGGCCTGGCTGACTGATCCGATGGACCTGCAGCTGCTGCAGATCCAGGGATCCGGCCGGGTGCGACTGGGCGATGGCACGCAGGTGCGGCTGGCCTATGCAGAACAGAATGGCCACCCGTACCGCGCCATCGGTCGCTGGCTGGTGGACCAGGGCCAGCTGAAGAAGGAAGACGTCACCATGGACGCCATCCGCACCTGGGCCCGAGCCAATCCCGCACGCGTGCCGGAACTGCTGCGCAGCAATCCCAGCTACGTGTTTTTCGTGCGCAACCCGGACAGCCCGGAAGGTCCACGCGGTTCACTGAACGTGCCGCTCACCGCCGGTTACAGCGTGGCAGTGGACCGCACCGTGGTGCCGCTGGGCAGCCTGCTGTGGCTGTCCACCACGCGCCCGGACGGCAGCCCGGTGGTGCGCCCGGTGGCCGCGCAGGACACCGGCGGTGCCATCGCCGGTGAAGTGCGCGCCGACCTGTACTGGGGCAGCGGCGATGCCGCCGGCAAGCTGGCCGGTGACATGAAGCAGAAGGGCAACATCTGGATGCTGTGGCCGAAGGGCGTGGCGTTGCCGGCGCCGGCCCAATGAAGCGCTCACCTGCGTGCTGCAAGGTCGGGCGATAATGGCGCCATTCCGAACTTTCCGGCCGCGTCTGCGGCCAGGACCTCCGCAATGACCTACGCAAAGCACAACGCAAGATCCGGCGCGAAATCCGCCGCAAAGAAGTACTACAAGCACTGGGCCGAATCGGGCCTGGGCAAGGGCAACGTGCTGATGGAAGCACGCGGCGAGAAGATCGTGCGCCAGGTGGAAATCTACGGCACCAAGATGGTCTGGGCCGACGAGCATGCCCACAGCGACGACCGCTTCCTGCTGGCCGAGCAGCCGGTGTCGTTCCTGGATTTCGACGAGGACGACGAAATCTCCGCGCGCGAATTCGAAAGCGCCTGGAAGAAGGCCAGGGAAGCCACCGGCTACCCGGTGTAAGCACCGCTCCACCCCGCTGTGTAGAGTCGAGCCATGCTCGACTGCTGTTTGCCAGTAGCCGCCGAGCATGGCTGGACTCTACATGGCAGGCGCGTGAAATGTTATATGATTACATTTCATCCGCGCCCTTCCCCCCCATGAAGACCTCCACGCTGGTGGCCGCCCTCGCGGCCGCTCCGTTCGCCCCTGAAGCTTTCGCACAGTCCGCCGATGCCGCGCTCACCCTCGGCAAGGTGCAGGTGCACCAGCATGGCGAAGGCCAGCTCAGCGCACACCAGGTGCTGACCTCGGTGGACGTGCTGGGCGCGGACCAGATCGAAGACCGCAACGTCTCGCACAGCTGGGAACTGCTGGGGCAGATGCCCGGCATCCAGCTCACCGAAACCCGGCAGGGGGCCGAATCGGGCAAGGTCAGCTTCCGCGCCTTCAACGGCGAGGGCTACCTCAACGCCATCAAGACCCTCATCGACGGCATCCCCAGCAACGTCAACAGCGGCAACCAGCGCTTCATCGACATGCTGTTCCCGCTGGAGATCAGCTACATCGAAGTGGTGCGCGGAACCAACGACCCGCGCTACGGCCTGCACAACATCGGCGGCAACGTGAACTTCGGTACGCGCCAGGGCGGCGACTACACCGATGCGCGGCTGGCCTACGGCAGCTACAACACCCGCGATGCGCAGCTGGCGATCGGCCGCGAAAGCAATGGCTTCGCGCAGAACTACTTCGTCGGCACCCAGGCCAGCGATGGGTACCGCGACCACGACACCTCGAAGAAGTATTCGCTGGGTGGCAAATGGTTCTACGGGTCGCTGGACGACGGCCTGCGCGTGGGCCTGAGCGCGCGCGCCTACCACCACGAAGCGGACGAACCCGGCTTCATGACGGCCGACGAACTGCGCACGCATCGACGTGGCAGCGACCTGCGCAACGGCAACGATGGCGATGACCGCGACATGCGGCAGATCGCCGCGCACGTGGACCTGAAGCTGTCCGACGCGCTCACCTTCGGCACGCGGCTGTACTACAACCGCTACGAAGACGACCGCCGCGTGACATTCAGCGACCTGCCCACCGGCAACCTGCCGCGCCAGCGCCGCGTGTGGGATGAGCGCCAGACCGGCCTGCTCAGCACGCTCACCTGGCAGGCCAGCCCCTCGCTTACCGTCGAAGGCGGCCTGAACTACGAGCAGCAGGACAACGGCTACGTCCGCGAGCGCTACGCCTACGCCGAACCCACCGATTTCAGCCAGGCACCGGCGCGCGTGCAGAACAACGACCGCCACAGCTTCGACAACTGGGGTGCCTACGTGCAGGCCATCTACCAGCCCGGCGAGGCGTGGAAGATCGTGCCGGCCTACCGTATCGACCGCTTCAGTGGTAGCACGCACCTGATGAGCGGGATCAGCGCCCGCCTGCAGGACTACGGCACGATCGGCCAGCCCAAGCTGAGCGTCATCCACAGCCTGGGCCAGACCACCCACGTCTACGCGAACTGGGGCCGCACCTTCCAGGTACTGACCGGCTCCACCGCACCGGCCTACCTCACCCCGGGGCAGGCGCCGATGCAGCCGTCCACCAACACCGGCACGGAGCTGGGCCTGAAATTCCAGCCGTTTGCCGGCAGCCAGGCACGCCTGGCGGTGTGGCAGCAGGATGCGGAGAACGAGGTATCCAACATGCCGGCTACCGGTACGACGGTCACCTTGGGCAAGACCCGCCGACGCGGCGTGGATGCGCAGCTGAGCCTGCAGATGGGCGACGACTGGACGGTCTGGGCCTCGCATGCCTACCAGGAAGCGAAGATCACCCGCGACGACCGCGATGCCAGCGTTTCCCTGCAGGGCCGCGAAGTGGCCGCCACCCCGCGCCACATCAGCAATCTGGGCGTGGACTACCGCGCCACTGATGCGCTGCGGCTGGGCCTGCAGGCGCGTGCACAGGGCGATTACTACCTGGAAGAGCGCAACGCGGCCGGCAAGTTCGGAGGCTTCGCCGTGCTCGACCTCAGCGCCGCGTACCAGATCAACCCGCGCTGGAGCATGGACCTGCAGCTGAAGAACGTCACCGGCCGCGAGTACGCCTACGCCTGGTACGACAGCTTCTTCTGGGACAGCGCCCGCCCGATGTTCTCGCCTGCCCCGGGCCGCAGCGTGTTCGTCGGCCTGAACATGAAGCTGTAATCGGCCACGCACCCGGTAGTGGTCGAGCCTGCTCGACCCCGAACCCACGTTTTGCACTACATTGGTGCAATGTCCGACCCCGCACCCCCGCCGTCCCTCGATGCCCTCGGCACGCCGCTGGCCTGGGCCGGGGCCGATGGCTGCATTGCCGGCTGCAATCCGGCGTTCGCCCGCTGGCTGGGCGTCAGCGTCCGGCGCCTGTTGGGTCGGCCGCTGGCCGCACTGGAAGTGCAGGGCGAGGCACTGGCCCATTTCCTGGCCCGCGATGAACGCGACAGCCTGCGCCTTAACCGGCTGGCGCTGGCGGTGCCCGGCGAGGCCCCGCGCTTCGCCGAGGGCTGGATGAGCCGCCGCGACGATGGCGGCTGGCTGCTGGAGGCGCATCCGGTCGATGAATTCCCCGGGCTGGACCCGACCCAGGCCCTGCCCAGCGCGCTCAGTGCAGCGCTGAAGGGGCTGGCCCACGAGCTGCGCAACCCGCTGGCCGGGCTGAAGGGCGCGGCCCAGCTGCTGGCCCGCCGCGCGGCCCAGCGCGATGCCAGCGAACGCGAGCTGATCGAACTGATCGGCTCGGAGATCGAGCGCCTCAACGGCCTGCTCGACCAGCTGCTGTCGCCGGCCCCGGCCGCGCCGCATGCCGAACTGAACATCCATGCCGCGCTTGAGCGCGTGCTGCGACTGGCCGAGAACGAGGCCGGCTGGGCGGTACGCCTGCAGCGCGACTACGACCCCAGCATTCCCGAATTCCATGGCGACGCCGACCGCCTCACCCAGGCGGTGTGGAACCTGGTGCGCAACGCGATCCAGGCCGGTGCCGGCAACATCACCCTGCGTACCCGCGTGGAGCATGGCGTGCGCATCGCCGAGCAGCTGCACACGCTGGCGTTGCGCCTGGAAATTGCCGACGACGGCCGTGGTGTACCCGAGGAACTGGCCGAGCACCTGTTCCTGCCGCTGGTCAGTGGCCGTGCCGAAGGCACTGGCCTGGGCCTGGCGCTGGCCCAGCAGGTGGCGCGCGAGCACCGCGGCACGCTGACCTACCGCTCGCGCCCGGGCCATACCGTGTTCACCCTGCTGCTGCCGATCGTCAGTGGCACCGCCCCGGCCGAGGAGGCCCCGCGCGATGTCTGAGTCTTCTTCGTCCCCGCAGCGCATCTGGGTGGTCGATGACGATCGTGCCGTGCGCTTCGTGCTGTGCACCGCGCTGCGCGAGGCGGGCTACCAGGTCGTCGATTTCGACAGCGCTGCGCCCGCGTTGCAGGCGTTGAACGAGGGCCCACCGCCGGCGCTGCTGTTCACCGACGTGCGCATGCCCGGCGACGACGGCCTGGTGCTGCTGGACAAGCTGAAAGCCGCATTGCCGCAGCTGCCGGTGGTGGTGATGTCGGCCTATACCGATGTGGCCAGCACGGCCGGTGCGTTCCGTGGTGGCGCGCATGAATTCCTGTCCAAACCGTTCGACCTGGACGACGCGGTGGCGCTGGCGCAGCGTGTGCTGCCGGCAATTGCGCCGGCACTGGCGGCGCCCACACCTGCGGCGGAAGCGCATAGCGACCAACCGCCGCAACTGGTGGGCGATACCCCGCCGATGCGCGCGCTGTTCCGTGCCATCGGCCGCCTGGCGCAGGCGCCGCTGGCGGTGCTGATCACCGGCGAGACCGGCACCGGCAAGGAGCTGGTGGCCAATGCGCTGCATCGCGAATCGCCGCGCGCGCAGGGGCCGTTCGTCGCGCTCAATACCGCTGCAATCCCGTCCGAGCTGCTGGAAAGCGAGTTGTTCGGCCACGAGGCTGGTGCCTTCACCGGCGCGCAGCGCCGCCATATCGGCCGCTTCGAACAGGCCGACGGCGGCACGCTGTTCCTCGATGAGATCGGCGACATGCCGCTGCCGCTGCAGACGCGCCTGCTGCGCGTGCTGGCGCAGGGCGAGTTCTTCCGCGTGGGTGGCCGCGAACTGATCCGCGTCGATGTGCGCGTGGTCGCCGCCACCCACCAGGATCTGGAAGGCCTGGTTGCACAGGGAAAGTTCCGCGCCGACCTGCTGCACCGCCTGGACGTGGTGCGCCTGCAGCTGCCGCCGCTGCGTGAGCGCCGCGAGGACATCGCGCAACTGGCCAGCACCTTCCTGGCCGCCGCCGCGCGCAAGCTGGATACGCCGCCGAAGCGCCTGACCGCTGCCGCACTGCAGGCGCTGCGCGAACACGACTGGCCGGGCAACGTGCGCGAACTGGAAAACGTGTGCTGGCGGATGGCGGCGTTGGCCGCCGCCGACACCATCGGCGTGGCCGACGTCGATACCGCGCTGAACCGCACGCGCGGCCGTCGCGGCAGCACCAGCGGTGCCGATCCCGGCCAGTGGGAAGCGCTGCTGGCCGAATGGGCACGCCGTCAGCTGGCCGAAGGCGTGGAAGGGTTGCACGCGCAGGTGCGTGAGCGGGTCGACCATGCCCTGCTGGAGGCCGCGCTCCAGATCACCCATGGCCGTCGTGCCGAAGCCGCTGCCCGCCTGGGCCTGGGCCGCAATACCCTTACCCGCAAGCTGGGCGCTGGCCGCCGCCGCGGGGGCCATTGAACGGTCCCTGCACGCGATCCTCGCGCCCGCTTGCCGAACCGTTGATCGTTCATGGACGATGCCGTCCGTAGTGTCACCTGCAAGGAGTCTTCGATGCGTCTGTCCTTTGCCATCCTGCCGTTGTCCGCCGCCGTGCTGCTGTCTGCCTGTGGCAGCGCGCCGAAGAAGGCCGAGCCCACCCCGCCACCACCGACCGTGGTCAGCGCCGCGAAACAGGCCGAGGCCAATCTCTCGCCGGCCTCGGCCAGTATCGTCAGTGGTCGCATCGCGCTGATGGTGGAGCCCGGTGGCCTCCACATCACCGGCCTGATCGGTGGCCTGCAGCCGATGCAGCAGGCCGGCTTCCACATCCATGAGCGTGGCGACTGCAGCGCGGTGGATGCCAGCAGTGCCGGCAATCACTTCAATCCCGGTGGCGCTGCGCATGGCCGCGCCGGCACCGGCAAGCACCACCTGGGCGACATGGACAATCTGCGTGCCGACGCCCAGGGCCGCGCCAACGTCGATATCCACCTCAAGGGCGTTACCCTTGGCGGAGGCGCCGCCACCGATATCGCCGGACGTGCACTGGTCGTGCATGCCAACGCCGACGACTATCGCAGCCAGCCCGCCGGCAATGCCGGCGTCCGCATCGCCTGTGGCGTGATCCGGGTTGTCCGCTGATCACTGCAGGCATCATCCAGGGAGAGATTCCATGCGTTTGATCCACACGTCGCTGTTCGCAGCCATTGCTGCACTGGGCCTGGCGGCCTGCAGCCAGCAGCCGGCCGCGCCGCAGGCTGAAACCCCGCCGGCCGCACCGGCCGACGGCGCCACCACCGAACCGGCCGCAACGCCGGCGCCGGCCGCTGCAGCGGCCACCGATGCCACCGCCACCGCCGAACTGGCACCGACCCAGGGTAACGAGACCAAGGGCAGCGTCACCTTCAAGGTGGTTGACGGCAAGGTCCACGTGACCGGCCAGATCAGCGGCCTGAAGCCGGGCAGCGAGCACGGCTTCCACATCCACGAGAAGGGCGACTGCAGCGCCCCGGACGGCATGAGCGCCGGTGGCCACTTCAACCCGGGCAAGCAGGATCACGGCAGCGTGTCCGCTGATCCGCACCACGGTGGCGACATGCCCAACATCAAGGCCGACGACAAGGGCGTGGCCACCATCGACGGCCCGGTGTCGAGCAACGTCAACATCGGCAAGGGTGATGACTTCGACATCATCGGCCGTGGCCTGATCGTCCACGCCGACGCGGACGACTACAAGACCCAGCCGACCGGCAACGCCGGCGCGCGCCTGGCATGTGCGGTGATCCAGAAGGCCCCGTAATTGCGATCCTGCTGGGAACGGAAAACGCCGGCGCAAGCCGGCGTTTTTCTTTGCATCGCTTTCTGTAGAGCCGAGCCCACGCTCGGCTCTACAACACGCGGCGCCCGTTTCCTGTCAGCGCGCCAGCAGCTCGCGCGCGTCCTGCCCGGCCTCGCAGTGCACGAACAACACCGGCACGCCGTGCGCTTCCAGCACGGCGGCCATCTGCCGCTGGCGCATCAGGAACTGCTCGTAGATGCCCTTCAGGCGGTCGCAGTCGTTCTTGCCATGATCGTAGTGCGCGCACCAGCCGGCCGGGTCGAACAGCGCCATGCGTGCTTCGCCATGGGTATAGCGCAGCAGCGGCTCGGGTGCGGCGTTGAGCCACTCGTCCTCACCCGGCGCCATGATCGCGGTCTCGATCAGCGGCCACAGCGCGGCCAGGCCCTGGTTGTCGTACTGCATCGACATCATCGCGGCCAGGTCGTTCACGGTGAAATAGCGCGCGTGCTCGATGCGCGCACCGAAGGTGTTCTGCGCCATCAACGCGGTGTCGGCATGCGCCATGCCGTTGGCCAGCAGCGTCTCTTCCAGCGCCTCGGCCACCGCATTGGTGGTGGCCACGTCACTGCCGGTCAGCAGGAACGGCACCACACGCAGGCCACCGCCCACCAGGCTGGCATCGGCCTGGAACGGCAGTGGCACGTCACCCTGGGCGTCGGTACCGAAGGCCAGCAGGCGCGGGCCCTGGTTGCGGCCCGGTGCACGCATCTGCAGTTCTTCCAGCCGGCGATGGATCGGCCAGCCCGGGCGCAGCACTTCGGCCGGGTCGAAATGGGCGGCGGCGAACACCAGGTCCAGCTCGGCCACCTGCGGCACCAGCTTGGACAGGTCGCGGCCGACGCGATCGGCCAGTTCACCGGCCTGTTCAGCGCTGAGCACCGCCTGGCGGGGGATTTCGCCGCCGGCCAGTTCCAGGGCCAGCACGCCAAGGGCATTCATCGCGGGGTCGGGTTTGCTCATGGTTCCACGGTTGGCCCATCACAGGGCGGCAGCTACACTTGGCTCCATTATGCCTGCTCCGTCGTGCAGGCCATGTTGCAGACACCCTCATCCATGCCAGGTATCTCCATGCCCAACGCTCGTCCCGTCGCCATCCTCGGTGGCGTCCGCATTCCGTTCTGCCGCCAGAACACCGCGTATTCGGATGTCGGCAACCTCGGCATGTCGGTCCGTACGCTGGGCGCGCTGGTCGAACGGTTCGGCCTGCACGGCCAGCAGCTGGGTGAAGTGGCGATGGGTGCGGTGATCAAGCACTCCAGCGACTGGAACCTGGGCCGCGAAGCCACGCTGTCCTCCGGCCTGTCGCCGCTGACCCCGGGCATCACCCTGCAGCGCGCCTGCGGCACCTCGCTGGACAGCATCATCACCGTCGCCAACAAGATCGCGCTGGGCCAGATCGAATCGGGCATCGGCGGTGGTTCGGACACCACCTCCGACGTGCCGATCGTCTACGGCAAGAAGCTGCGCGCGCGCCTGCTGGCCGCCAACCGTGCCAAGAGCACCGGCGACAAGATCCGCGCGTTGACCGCCGGCTTCAAGTTCTCCGAACTGAAGCCCGAGTTCCCGGGCGTGGCCGAGCCGCGCACCGGCAAGAGCATGGGTGACCATTGCGAGGACATGGCCAAGGAATGGAACATCTCGCGCGACTCGCAGGACGAGTGGGCGGTGTCGTCGCACAAGAAGCTGGCTGCCGCCTATGAGCGTGGCTTCTTCAACGACCTGATCGCACCGTTCCGTGGCGTCGAGCGCGACAACATCCTGCGCCCGGATACCTCGCTGGAAAAGCTCGCCACGCTGAAGCCGGCCTTCGACAAGGTCTCCGGCCGCGGCACCCTGACCGCAGCCAATTCCACCCCGCTCACCGATGGCGCTGCCGCGGTGCTGCTGGCCAGCGAGGAATGGGCCCGCGCACACGGCCACGAACCGCAGGCGTACCTGCGTGATGCCCACGTCTCGGCCGTTGATTTCGTGCATGGTGAAGGCCTGCTGATGGCACCGACCGTGGCTGTGCCGGAGATGCTCAAGCGCAATGGCCTGACCCTGCAGGACTTCGACATCTACGAGATCCACGAAGCCTTCGCCGCGCAGGTGCTGTGCACCCTGCGTGCGTGGGAGAGCGAGGATTACTGCCGCAACCGCCTGGGCCTGGATGCACCGATGGGCCGCATCGACCCGGACAAGATCAACCTGCTGGGTTCGTCGCTGGCCACCGGCCACCCGTTCGCTGCCACCGGTGCCCGCGTGATTGCTACGGCCGCCAAGCAGCTGGCCGAACGCGGCGGCGGCCGCGCGCTGGTGTCCATCTGCACCGCCGGCGGCATGGGCGTGGTGGCGATCGTCGAACGCTGATTGTTGCGACCGCACGCCAACCAAGGTTGGCGACTACCGGGTTCCACACATGAAAACGTCGCCCAATGGGCGGCGTTTTTTCTTGCTCTGGTGAGTGCCGACCGTTGGTCGGCACGCTTCACGGCAACCGCGGATTACCGAATTCGTCGCGCTCTTCGTTGGCGTCATACACCGGCGGCTGCACCGTGATGGGCTGCTCTTCCACCGTGGCCCGTGCAGGTGCTTCAATGCCGCGCACCAGCTCCACGCTGTCCTCGCCGCGCTGCAGTCGCAGCGCATTGGCCAGGCATTGCGCGGCCAGCGCGTGCTCGCCACGCTGCGCGAACAGCTCACCCAGTGCTTCCCACGCAGGAGCACCAGCGCCGGCGGCGATGGCCTCATGCATGAACGCATCGGCGGCATCCCACTGCTGCTGGGCCAGGGCCACGCGGCCCTGTGCCAGGCGCAGCGCGGCCGACTCGTCATGCACGTTGCGCCAGCGCGCCAGGTTGCTCTGGCGGGTGGCCAGGCGCTCGGCCGGCAGGCGGCCATACAGCGCCACCAGTTCGTCGTCCCAGCGATGGTCCAGGGCCTGTTCCAGCGCCAGCAGCGCCGGCTCATCCCAGTTCAGGGCCACCGCGCGGCTGGCATACGCGCCGACCACGTCCGGGGTGGGGCGCAGCGCCTTCGGCGTGGCTTCCCACTGCGCGGCCAGCGCGTTGACGTCGGCCGCTTCCAGCAGCGCCTGTGCGGCCAGGCGTGCTTCCAGTTCGCTGTTGGCGTCGGCCGGCAGCACCTTGCTCTGGCGCAGTGCACCCAGCTGGCCATACGCCTCGTGGGCGCGGCCCGCCTGTGCCAGTGCTTCGGTGCGCAGCCACAGGCCGCGCGGCGGCAGCGGCTGGATCGCCGCCACGTCCAATGCGTTGATTGCATCCACCGGCAGATCGCGCGCCAGCAGCTGTTCGGCGCGCAGCAGCGCCTGCAGGGTGGCATCGCTTTCGCCCAGGCGCTGCAGCAGCGCTTCACCGGCGGGGCCGTCGGCACGCGCCTGCGCACTGCGCACGGCGTTGGCCAGCGCCACCGCGCTCACTTCCGGATCCTTGGCGGCGCCGTCCAGCAGCTTCTCGGCACGCTGCCACTGGCCGTGCTCATAGGCCTGCAGGCCGTCGATCAGGCGCACCCGGCCCTGCTTGCGGCGGTAGCGGCCCCAGGCGCGGAACGGTGCAGCGATCAGGCTCCACAGCAGCCACAGTACCAGCACCGCGATCACCGACAGCAGCGCCACCTTGGGCAGGTTGCTGTGGTAGTCGTAGCCGCCGTAGCGCAGAGTCACTTCGCCGAAGCGGTTGAGGTCATCGGCGCCGAGCCATTGCGCGGCAACCACGCCGATGGCCACGGCCAGCAACAGCACGACCAGGGATTGCAGGGGTTTCATGTGGGATTACCTCCGGTCGGTCTGGGTACGCAGCTGCTGCAGGGTGCTGCCAAGAACAGCGTTGCTGGCCTGCAGCGGAAGCTCGCGCAAGGCCTTCAGTTCAGCACGTTGCGCGCGCAGGGCCGGTGAATCCGGCCAGCGCCGTTGCGCCCAATGCTCCACGCGTGCCAGCGCAGTATCGCGGCCGGTGCGGTCGCCACGTTCGATCGCGGCGCGCGCCAGGGTCAGTTCCAGTTGCAGTGCATCGTCTGCATTGCGGCGCTCGGCGGCGGTCAGCGGACCGTTCTGGCGGCTGGGGCTGATGTCCACGAACGGGGCCAGCGTGGCCTGCCACCAGGTCTTGCCGGCGCCGGGCGCGCTGTCGCCTGTTACCTGCGAGGGCAGGCCCTGCAGGGCTTTGGCCAGGCTATCCAGGCGCTGCAGCGATTGCGCGCGCGGGCCGGCACCAAGGGAATCCAGTGCATCGCGCTCCTGCACCAGGGCCTGGCGCAGATTCAGGCCGTCGCTGTCGGGCAGATCGGCCAACGCGGTGGCGGCCTGTGCATACAGGCGGCGTGCGCCTTCCACGTCGTCGGCGTAGTTCAGTCGCTGTGCCGCCTGGGTCAACAGCAGCTCGGCCTCATCGCGCTGTACCGCCTGGCGGCCCTGGTTGGCGCTGTCGGCCAGCTTGGCCAGGTTCTCTTCCAGCAATGCACTGCGCTGCGAAAGGCCCAGCATCTCGTCGCGCAGCACGCGGTTGGTGGTCGCCGCATCCTGCAGGCGCTGGCTGGTCGCGCGCTGGTCGCGGCGCAATGCATCCAGCGTCGCCTGCAGGCCCTGCAGCTGCACGGCCGTGGTCTGTGCCTGCGCTTCCTGTTCGTGCTGTTGCTGTTGCCAGACGTACCAACCGGCATAGCCGCCCACGCCAAGCACGACCACCCCGGCCAGCGGCAACAGCCAGCGCACAGGTCGACGGGGCGGGGAAACGGGCGGAGTCTCGTTCATGGGGCTTCCTTGTCGGCAACGTCGCCGGTCAGGTTCCGGCAGGCCGCGTTGTGCACAGCATCACTGTTGCCGACCACAGCGGCAAGCGTGACCCACGTCCCTGTTCAGGTCGCTGCCGGGACGGTGAGCGTGGCGTGTGCAGCGGCCACCAGTTGTGCCGTGGTGGGCCCGGCCGCGCGCACCACGCGTTGCAGCCCCAATGCGTGCGCCTGTTCGCCGAGCCGTTCGCTGGCCACGACGACGGTGGCGTGCGCCTGAAAGCGTTGCTGCAATGCCGGCGGAAGCTGCTGCCAGAAATGCTGCAGCGCTTCGCCACTGCTCACCGCCAGCACCCACGGCTGCGCTGAATGCGCCAATCGAGCCAATGTGCGGGGCGGCAGGCGCAGCAATCGGCGCTGGTAGACGTCGGCGCGTTCGATCGTGGCGCCCGCCGCCTGCAGTTGCGCGGCAATCAGGCCGCGCCCGCCAGGGGCGGTGACCAGGCCGACGCACAGGCCCTGTACGTTGGCCAGCACCGGCAGCGCCAGCAGCCCCTCGCTGTCCATCCGCTGCGGTGCATGCACCTCGGCGACGCCCTGCGCCCGCAGCGCGCGCGCGGTGCCTTCGCCCACGGTCAGCCACGGGCTGCGTTGTGCTTCGGCCAGTGGCAGCAGGGTGGCGGCCGCAGTAACGGCGGCCGGACTGGTAAACACCACCCGATCGCAGTTCAGCGTGCGTTGCAGCTGACGCACCACTGGCGTGCCGTTCAGGCGCTGCAGACGCCAGGGCGGCAGGGCCACCACATGCCCGCCCAGCCCAGCAACGGCGCGGCGCAGCGCGGAATTCTGGCCCTGCGGTCGCAGCGAAATGAAGGTCCAGCCCGGCTCGGAACCGGCGGCGCCAGTGGGTATCGTATGGTCGGCCATTGCCTGCATTATGCGGGCCCTTCGTTGTCGTGGTCTCTGCTCCGATGTCCGTTGATGCTCTGACTTCCTCGCTGGCCGCCCTGCAGGACGTGCTGGACTGCATGCCGGCGGTCCGCGCCATGCAGATCCAGCTCGACGGCTATGCCGATGGCGTGCTGCGCATCACCGCGCCGCTGGCCGCCAACGTCAACGACAAGGGCAACGCCTTCGGTGGCAGCCTGGCCTCGGTGCTGACCCTGTCTGGCTGGGCGCTGGTCAGCCTGCGCCTGCGCCTGGCCGGCCACGATGCCGAGGTCTACGTGGCCGACAGCAACCTGCGCTACCTGGCGCCGGTCTACGAAGACCTGCACGCCCATGCCGAAGCGGCCGAGGTTACCGGCTGGGATGCTTTCCTGAACACCTTCCGGCAGCGCCGCAAGGCCCGCATCAGCATCATCGCCACCCAGCCCGGTGCCGATGGCAAGCCTGCCGCAGAGTTCAGCGGTCGCTTCGTTGCCTTCGCCAAAGGGTAGGATGGCAGGCTGACGTTCTGGGGAAACCACCGATGCGCCGCCTCATCCAGTTCCTGATGTGTTCCCTGCTGCTGGTCAGCGCCGTGGCGTCGGCCGACGACCTCAGCCGCAAGCAGCGCAAGCTGCTGGAAGAGACCCAGATCGCCTACGGCGCCACCATCCGCTGGGGCAGCATGGACGATGCGATCGGCTATCTGGACCCCAAGCTGCGCAAGGAAAAGCCGCCCACCGAGTTCGAGCTCAACCGCTACGCGCAGCTGCGCGTGTCGTCCTACCGCGAGCGCAGCAGCGCCTCGCTGGACGGTGGCCTGGTCGAGCGCCGGGTCGAAATCGGGGTGATCAACCAGAACACCCAGGCCGAACGCACCGTGGTGGTGGTCGAGCGCTGGCGCTGGGATGCAGAGGCCAAGCGCTGGTGGCAGACGGCCGGCCTGCCGGACCTGTGGAAGGGGCAGTGACGGGCCGCGTCCGGCTTGTGCGACAATCGGCGCCCGCTTAATCGACCCGTGACCTGAGTGAATTACGAAGAGTTGCTGGCCTTTGCAGGCCGAAACCCGATGCTGTCCGCGGCCCTGGTCGGCCTGACCGTGGCCATCATCGTCACCGAGATCCGCCGCCTGTTCCGGGGCTTCAAGGGCATCAAGCCCGCCGAACTGACCCAGCTGATGAACGCGGGCGGCACGGTGGTGGTCGACCTGTCGGCCAGCGGTGACTTCGAGAAGGGCCACATTGCCGGCAGCCGCAACGCCCAGGCCAGTGCCTTCGGCCCGGACAACAAGCTGGTGGCCAACGCCAAGCAGTCGCCGGTGGTGCTGGTGTGCCGCAGCGGCAACGCTTCGGAAACCGCCGCCAAGGCGCTGAAGAAGGCCGGTTTCGAGAAGGTCTACGTGCTCGACGGCGGCATTCCCGCCTGGCAGCAGGCCGAGCTGCCGCTGGTCAAGGGCCGCAACTGATTGCCGCAGGTGGCGGATCCGGCCTTGTATGGGCCTGATCCCGCCCCCATCGCAGTAGTTCGACCATCGTTTTCATTGCATTCATTGGAGTTACTGGAAATGTCCGAAGAGATCACCAACGGCGCCGCTGCGCCGGTCGATGCCGCCACCGGCCCCGCTTTCACCGTCGAGAAGATCTACGTCAAGGACGTCTCCTTCGAGTCGCCGAACGCTCCGACCATCTTCAATGACCAG
The DNA here is from genome assembly GCF_059372535.1 of Stenotrophomonas sp. YJH_SMC_43. NCBI lineage: Bacteria > Pseudomonadati > Pseudomonadota > Gammaproteobacteria > Lysobacterales > Lysobacteraceae > Stenotrophomonas > Stenotrophomonas sp. YJH_SMC_43. Next base: position 180,967 of record NZ_JCAFVQ010000004.1, on the reverse strand, counting down.
GTGCAGCCGGAGCTGCAGCTGAACCTGAACCAGCAGGTGCAGCGCCTGGGTGAGAACGCCTTCGAAGTCGTGCTGGCCGTGACCCTGACCTGCCAGGCCGGTGAGCGCACCGCCTACGTGGCCGAAGTGAAGCAGGCCGGCGTGTTCGGCCTGGTCGGCCTGGACCCGCAGTCGATCGACGTGCTGCTCGGCACCCAGTGCCCGAACATCCTGTTCCCGTACGTGCGCCAGCTGGTCAGCGACCTGATCCAGGCCGGCGGCTTCCCGCCGTTCTTCCTGCAGCCGATCAACTTCGAAGGCCTGTACGCAGAAACCCTGCGCCAGCGCCAGGAGCAGGGCGACGCACCGTCGCTGGCTGACTCCGAGCCGGCTGGCAACGCCTGATTCCTGCCGCGACGTCACGGATGAGCACTCCCGCTGACAAGATCGCCGTGCTTGGCGCCGGTTCCTGGGGAACCGCACTGGCCAGCCTGCTCGCACGGCACGGTCACCCGACCGTGCTGTGGGGGCGCGACGCTGCCGTGGTCGAAGCCATCGACCAGCGCCACGAGAACCCGCGTTACCTGCCGGGCATCCCGTTGCCGGACAGCCTGCGTGCCACCACCGACCTGGCGTCGGCGGTGGAGGGCGCGGCCTGGATCCTGGTGGTGACCCCGTCGCACGCCTTCGGTGAAACCGTGCGTGCGCTGGCGCCGCTGCGCCCGGCCGGTGCCGGCGTGGCCTGGGCCACCAAGGGCTTCGAGCCCGGTTCGGGCCGCTTCCTGCATGAAGTAGCGCGCGAAGTGCTGGGTGAGGACGTGCCGCTGGCCGTGGTCACCGGCCCGTCGTTCGCCAAGGAAGTGACCCAGGGCCTGCCGACCGCGATCACCGTGCACGGCGACGTGCCCGAGTTCGCGCAGACGGTGGCCGAAGCGATGCATGGCCCAGCGTTCCGCGCCTACACCGGCGACGACATGGTCGGTGCCGAGCTGGGCGGTGCGATGAAGAACGTGCTGGCCGTTGCCACCGGCGTGGCCGATGGCATGCAGCTGGGCCTGAACGCTCGTGCCGGCCTGATCACGCGTGGCCTCAACGAGATGCTGCGCCTGGCCGCTGCCATCGGCGCCAAGCCGGAAACGCTGATGGGCCTGGCTGGCCTGGGCGATCTGGTGCTGACCTGCACCGGCGACCTGTCGCGCAACCGCCGCCTGGGCCTGGCCCTGGGCCGTGGCCAGACGCTGCAGGATGCCGTGCGCGAAATCGGCCAGGTGGTCGAGTCGGTGCAGACCGCCGACGAAGTGATGCGACAGGCACGCCGCCATGGCATCGACCTGCCGATCTCCGACCGCGTGCGCGCCGTGCTGCACGGCGAGCAGACGCCGGAGGAAGGCCTGCGCGCACTGCTGGCGCGGGAACAGAAACCGGAATACCCGGACACGCTGTTCAAGTGAATCGAAAACCCCGGCCACGCGCCGGGGTTTTTTGTGCGCGCCCCATCCACGCATAGCGTGGATCTAGGACGGAACCCGCTTCTGGTAGCTGCCAACCTTGGTTGGTGCCCGGTAGCGCCGGGCCATGCCCGGCGGCATTCATCACCGCGCGCGGCCGCGCGTTGCTGTTGTCCATGTCCGAGAAGATCAACCACGGCCCATCACCCACGCGCTTCAACGTGAGCGTGAACTTGCCGGTATCCCCCACCTTGTTGCCGTAGCTGTACGCACCGATGACGTAGCCCGTGTTCCCCTCCACCGCGTACGCCAACGCACGCAGCCGCAATGGGCTGCCGCCCTGGCCGGCATACGCCGCCTCGATCACGCTGCGGCCGCGCACCGGCGGCTGGTTGCTCTGCAGCACAAAGCCATCTTCGGCGAACAGTGCAGCCAGTGCCTTGGCATCACCGGTGCGCCACGCCTGCTCGTAGTCGCGCAATACGCGATCCAGCGGTGCGGGCAGGGGGGTATCGGGCAGGCGCGCAGACGTCGTGCCTTCTGCATCGTGGGCAATTGCCGGCGTTGCCAGCAGCAGGGCACTGCAGAAGATCATGGCGAGTGGTCTACGGCGCATGCGTCCGGCTCCAGGCGATGACGGGAAGCTGCGAACGCATCCTAGCGCGGTGCTGGTTAGAATCACGCGGCCGCAGATTCGGCGGATGCAGCGCAGATCAGACAAGGACACGGAATGAAGATGCGAATCACAGGGATGGCGATGATGGCCGCGCTGTTGGCAGCCTGCGGACAGGCACCGGAGAAGACTGGCGGGGCTGCACCTGCTGCGGCGCCAGCGCCGACCACCGAAGCACCGGCCGCCACGGCCACCGTGGTCGAGAAGGAATCCTCCGTCGAAGACGGCGTGGATCCCGCGGTATGGGACAACGAAGGCGAACCGGAAGACCCGGCCGCCGGCGGCGAGCTCACCTGCGCGGACAATCCGCTGGCGACCCACTTCTTTACTCTGGTGGGCGGCAACACCGTGGATGACTGCGGCCGCAAGGACCCGAAGGTGCTGGCCGCGTTCGATGCGCTGATGAAGGGCACGCAGGACGCCGAATCCAGCGACAAGGACATTCCGTCGCTGCGCAAGCGCCTGTTGAGCGGACCCAGTGGCCCTGGCGAGCTGCTGGTGCTGCAGGGCGAGCCGTGGTGGTTCTACACCGCCTGCCAGGCCCACGATTGCCCCGGCACCGCGTTGGCGATGTTGTACTCGCCCGATCAGTCGAAGCTGGTCGGCCGTCTTACCGCGCGCTGCCGTGTGTGGTGGCTGGGCGAGCCGACGGTGGAACAGCGTGCGCAGATCGAACAGCGCCAGCCACTGCAGGATGCCGCGTTGAAGGAAGACAGCGTGCTCTGCGAGTGATGTGGCGCGCTCTGCAGCGCCGGGCCGTGCCCGGCGCTGCAGTGAGCGTTGTTCCCCGTATCACCCTTCCGGCCGCATGCGTGCGCTGACCTGTGCGGCCAGCGACAGACTGGCCATCATCAGGCCCTCCATCACGCGGTCGCCCACGTATTCCTCCTCGGGCCCGTTCTGGCGTACGCGCTCGGCAGCCAGCAGCATTTCCAGCGCCACGCGCAGCCCGGCCAACGCACAGTCCGCGTCGGCCAGCGCCATGCGGCGCCCTGGCATCTGATGACGTTCGGGCCAGGGCTGGCCGTCGGCGGCCGCGCCCTTGCCGATGCGGTCGAGCGTGGCGATGAAACCGTGCGGATCGTGCGGGTGCAGTGCTTCCGAGGGCGCGTCCGCGTTGGCGGGCACGTACTGCGCGCGCAGGCGGGAGGATTCGGGTGTGCTCATGGCAAGGGCTCCGTGCAGGACAGACGGTAACCGCCACATAGAGGTGGCGGGCGGAGACGTGGCTCGAAAACCGGGAGATCACGAACAAGACCGGCAGGCGCAAGGCCTCCACGCTCCGCCCGCCATAGCCGGCAGACGGATTACCGACCGGCGCCACACAAGGTGACGCCGGCCGGCAAGCGCAAAACAACGTTCGTGATCTGACGGGTTTTCGAGTCCCGGCCACCCTTTTCCGGTGGCACGTCATCTGTACCGCCGTCGCTGCGCAACGCCAATCAGACAAGTTGCAAACAGCGTTCGATCGAAGACGCTTTCAGCATTCTTGCATGTTGTTAAGCAGCCGCAGATCGAGGCGCCGCAATGGTCGCAGCGGCTTTGGCAATATGCGACACGGATCGAAGTTGAGGGTGCTCCGCTCTGCCACGTCAGCGGGCCGATGACGACAAGGTAGGGGGGAGGCAGGAAGATCGCCATGGTGGACTATTGAACGACCCTGATCGTCCACAAAATTGCGCTTCAGCAGAAGGGCTGCCTGCTTTCGGAGCAGGCGCAGACGGTGTTGTGCCTACTGGAGCACAGCGGTGGAATACGCTTCTATCGCAATGGTGTCGCAATTCGCACTTTGCGGAGTAAGAGTCTGTTCGCTATAAGCGTCTCTTCCTCTCCACGACTGCGCACCATGAATCTGAGGGATCTGTTGGTCTCTGCTGCCTATCGCGACTACTTATCTGAACTGGAATCGCATCTGATCGGCCACCCTTTCAACCAAGACGCGCCCATTAGGGCTGTTGTTGTCCGCTTGCATGAAGAATGGATGGGGTACGCCGAGGTAACACCTGAAGCGCTGCTAGGCTTGATTGAAGCGGAACGCATTCAGACCTTCAGATACATTGCGCAGAAACTTACCGCATACATGGAAGCGGAAGGAGGCCCAGACAATATTGTCAATGAGCCCGCAAACCTGCACATGCCCATCGGTCATCTGATCGAGTACTGGTTGCACCGTGGCGAGGGCCCAGATCTAAGAAACTATCTGAGAAAAATCCGCATGCCCGGCGCCACTGCCTATGCCAAGGAGACGGCAGTGATGTTTCGGACTGCTCGAGCGACTGCCTTCAGTCAGTAGATCCGGGCCGTGGGATCCACGACCAACGCTGCCTGATGGTTCACGCACCACAGTTCAAGCTCGTCTCTGAGTTGAGGCCAGAGATCGGCCGCCCACGAGGGGGCGTTGCTTCGGAATGCTTCTTCGGAAGGCAGGTAGGCCGTTAACCTGCCCATTGGCAGCTCAAGAACGAACGAGCCATGCGGGCCTGTGCAGACCAGCTCTTCCTTCCACCGTGCTTTGAATTCGAAAACGGACATGCAGACGTAACACCTGAACCAAGCCAGCCCGCAAAGAGGGTTTCCCAGTTTAGAGTGTACGCCGGCGCCGTTACCTGCTCGCGCGCCGCGCACCTTTCTCGTCTTCGTCCTTTCCATCATGGGTCGAAGTTGATGACGAGGCGTACGGGTACCCCGCCAGGCCGATGACGACAGTGCGGGGCGAAGAACGTAAATCGACTTCGACGCACTCCGGTCTGTCAGTGCTCTTCGCGTCTCTCGTACCAGGCTTGAGTACGGTTCACGATCCGCACCACGGACAACATGACCGGCACCTCGATCAGCACGCCTACCACGGTCGCCAGCGCCGCCCCCGACTGCACGCCGAACAGCCCCACCGCTGTCGCCACCGCCAGTTCGAAGAAATTGCTGGCGCCAATCAGCGCTGAAGGGCCGGCCACGCAATGTGCTACGCCAAAACGACGATTGAGCAGGTAGGCCAGGCCGGAAGTGAAATAGACCTGGATCAGGATCGGCACCGCAATCAGTGCGATCACCAGCGGCTGCTTCACGATCTGCTGGCCCTGGAAGCCGAACAGCAGGACCAGTGTGAGCAGCAGCGCACACAGCGAGACGGGCCCAAGCTTGCGAAGCACCCGCTGCAACGCCGCCTCGCCACGACGCATCAGTATCCAGCGCCGCAGCAACGCCGCCACCAGCACCGGCACCGCGATGTAGAGGCCCACCGACAGCAGCAGGGTATCCCACGGCACGGTGATCGCCGACAAGCCCAGCAGCAGTGCAACCACCGGCGCGTAGGCCACCACCATGATCGCGTCGTTCAACGCCACCTGGCTCAGGGTGAAGTTGGCATCGCCACGGCACAGGTTGCTCCACACGAACACCATGGCGGTGCAGGGCGCGGCCGCCAGCAGGATCAGCCCGGCGATGTAGCTGTCGATCTGTGCTGCGGGCAACCAGTCGGCGAAGGCGTGGCGCAGGAACAGCCAGCCCAGCAGTGCCATCGAGAATGGCTTCACCGCCCAGTTGATGAACAGCGTTACGCCGATGCCCTTCCAGTGCTGCTGCAACTGGCGCATCGCAGTGAAGTCGACCTTCAGCAGCATCGGGATGATCATCAGCCAGATCAGTACCGCAACCGGCAGGTTGACCTTGGCGATCTCTGCGGATGCCAGCGCGGCAAAAGCGCCGGGCAGGAAGTGGCCCAGCAGGGTGCCAGCCGCGATGCACAGCACAACCCACAGCGTCAGGTGTCGCTCGAACAGGCTCATGGCAGTGGCACCGTCACTGCGCGCCGTCGGTCGGCAGCAGCCGGCCGATCCGGTCCAGCGCGTGCTGCAGCGTCGTGCGGTCGGACCACAACGATTCGGGCAGCGCGAGCAATGCACGCAGTCGCAGCTTCACGATGGCATGGGCCTGCGCGAATGCTGCGGCCTTGTCGGCATCGCTACCCGCGACGGCCGCCGGATCGGGCAGGCCCCAGTGGCTGCGGATGAAGTCACCGAACACCACCGGGCAGGCCTCCGCTGCGGCTGAATCGCATACGGTGATCACCAGGTCCATCGGGGCTGCATCCACGAACTCATCCCACGACTTGCTGCGCAGCCCTTCAATGGGCATTCCTTCGGCCTGCAACTGGGCCAGCGCGAAGGGGTTGATCTGGCCAGTGGGCTGGCTGCCCGCACTGAATGCGCTGAAGCGATCGCCGCCCCAGGCGCGCAGGGTGGCTTCAGCAAGCACGCTGCGGGCGCTGTTGCCGGTGCAGAGGAAGAGGACATTGCGGGTCATGTGGCTTCCATGGTCAGTGAGCGGTTTGGACATGCAAAGCGCGCTGGCCGGGCAGAGACGAGTGAACTCGGCAGAGCTGCGGATCGCCTCCGCTATCTGCGCGCGATCACATCCGGCATAGCCGTGCCGCGCGAACCACGTGCCTGCCGATGTTGTCAGCAGCACCAGTTCCCTGACCTGCATACGGCAGGCCACCTCTTCGGCCGCTGCCAGCAATGCGCGCCCAAGGCCGGTATTGCGTCGGTCATCAGACACCACCAGGGAGCGGAGCAGCGCCGAGGCGCCGAAAACCTGCAATCCAACGGCGCCCACGGGGACGCCGTCGAGGTCTGCGACGAAAAACACGACCTTGCTGCTTTCCAGATCGGCCACGGGTAACTGCGCCTGCTGCAGAAGGTCCCGGATGGAGGACAGGTCGTCGCGTGTGCCGGCACGAATCACGGGGTCTGGCTTCATCTCAGCACCTGCATGCCGGTTCGCTCACCGCGCACCGCTCGTCCGGCGAGCCCGCGCAGCAGTTGTGCGTCAGGTACTCGATCAAGCCGTTCATGGCATCGAAGTTGGCCCGATAGCAGACATGGCGGCCCTGGCTTTCACTCTCCACCAGCCCGGCCTGCACCAGCTCCTTCAGGTGGAAGCTGAGCGTGGCCGGCGGCACGCGCAGGGCCGTGGCGATGTCGCCTGCCATGCGCCCTGCCGGGCCAGCCTCCACCAGCAGGCGGAAGGCAGCCAGGCGGGTGGCATGGCCGAGGGCGGTGAGGGCGGCGATTGCATTCGACGTTTTCATATTTCTAGAATAGTCGAATGAATAAGCCAATCACAAGTGCCCACCTGCCGAACCTGGTAGACGCCTCGCTGCCCCAGCCCGATCACCGCCAGCTTGCCGCCGCAGATCTGGGGCCACCACGCATCCTCCTGCTCTACGGCTCGCTGCGGCCGCAGTCGTTCAGCCGCAAGCTGGCGCTGGAAGCCGAGCGATTGCTGCGCCACCTGGGGTGCGAAACCCGCATGTTCGATCCGCATGCGCTGCCCATGCTGGACAGCGTGGACACGAGCCACCCCGAAGTGCAGCGGTTGCGTGCGTGGTCGCAGTGGTCGGAAGGCCAGGTCTGGGTCAGCCCCGAGCGGCATGGCACGGTCACCGGCGTGTTCAAGAACCAGATCGACTGGTTGCCGCTGGAAGATGGCAGCGTGCGGCCCACGCAGGGCAGGACGCTGGCGGTGATGCAGGTGAGCGGCGGCTCGCAGTCGTTCAACACCGTCAATACGCTACGCGTGCTCGGCCGGTGGATGCGCATGCTGACCATCCCCAACCAGTCATCGGTGGCCAAGGCCTGGCAGGAATTCGATGACGATGGGCGCATGAAGCCCTCGCCGTACTACGACCGCGTGGTGGATGTGATGGAGGAGCTTGTGAAGTTCACGCTGCTGACGCGAGGGCGGTCGGACTACCTGGTGGACCGCTACAGCGAGCGGAAGGGCGACGCGCATGCCGCGGTATTGGCGCGGGCCGCAGGGGCTGCGGCTTCCTGAATTCCAATCTGCCGACGAGCGTATTACTTGCTTGCGCGCCGCGCGCCCTTCTCATCTTCGTCCTTCGCATCCCCGCGGCTCTGCGCGAACTCCGGGAAGGTCTTCGCGATCGAATCCTTGTCCGGCAGGATGTAGAACACGCCGCCCTTCTCGAACATGGGCTGCACGATCTGCCCGTAGAACGCGGGCGAGACATTGATGCAACCGTGGGTGACGCGGTTGTCGTCCGGCGTGGGCGATGCCAGTCGTTCGGCACGCTTTTCCTTCGGGCTGCCCGGCGGCAGCGGGTGCATTGAAACCGCGGAATCGTAATCCACCCACAGCACGCGCCCGGCATCGTCGGAGGGGCCGTAGCCACCGATGAAGCGGCCGGCCGGCGTGGTGCGGTCGTGGCCGGGAATCGCGCTCAGTGCGAGCTTGGCGACGCCGGGTGCGGAATGATCGCCGATAGCCGAACCGAACAGCGCCGGTGCCGCGCCACGCAGCTTGCCGTCACCGCTGAAGATCAGAACCTGCGCCGCCGCCTTGTCCATGACTGCAAACGGATAGCCCTGGTTGTCCTTGCTGGCGACGACCCAGCCGGCCAGTTCGATCACCGTTTCGGACACGCTCTGGTCAGCCGGAAGTTCATCAACGGCGGCTACCGGTGATGCAGGTGCGTCCTTGTCCCTGGCGTTGGCTACGCCGCTGCACGCAACGACCAGTGCCATGGCCAGTGCGGCATGGAGGGCACGGCGTGCAGGGGAGGAGTAGGTACGAATGGGACGGCTCCTTGCAATGCAGTCTTGGGTGGAAGGACGCCAGTGGCCGGCGAAGGCCACTGGTTCCCGATACAGAGATGGATCAATTCAAGCAGTGAGGGAGCGATTACCCGCGCGGCTTGCGGCCGGCCGGTGCCCTTTCAAGCTGCTGCACGCGGCCTTCGATCTGGTCCAGACGCTGGTTGGCCTGCTGTGCGGACTGGTTGGCGGATTCCGCACTCTGCGCAGCACCCTGCACCTTGACGTCGAGCTGATCGAGACGCGAGTTGATGGTTGCAAACTCGTTCTTGTAAGAGGCGCAGGCGCCAAGGCTGACGGTGGCGATGAGCGCTACAGCAAGTGCGCGGGCCGTCTTCATGTGTTGCGGGTTCAGGTTCATTGCACTCCCTCCTTCGTCTGGGGAAGCTGGAATATAGCGGCGTTTGTTCCCGTCGCTACCAAGCGCTTTCAGCTGGAATTTGAGTACGTGGATGGGCTGTGAAGGCCTGTAAATCAACAAACCTTAACAAGCGGGATCAGGCGAGCTGATCTGCGCCGGTCAAGCGCCTTGTGCCTGTTCAATATCACCCATTCACCAGCATGAAGCCGGCATCACGGTATCTGCGCCTGCGCGCTTTCGCCTGCTCCGCACGCAGGCTGCCATCCACTTGCTTCCAGCAGCGCTGCAGCGTTTCCAGGCTGGACATTCAGCAGTTCGGCGATGGCGTTGCGCGTGTCGGGCGCGCGCGCAACGTAGGCATGGGCAATGCGGTAGCCGATCCAGTAGCCGAGATCTCCACGGCGCGCATCGTCGCCGGGGCCGTTGTACAGCCACCTCGAAAGATCGGTGCCCATGCTGTCCTGCAGGAACGCGCGCTCCAGCGCACACTCACGACCCTGCGTCCAACGCTGCAGATGCGCGTTGGCCGGTTGCCCGGAGATCCGTTCGGCCACGTACTCGGCGCCGCCTTCCAGCAGCGTCTGATAGAGCAGGGTGGGCTGCTCGACCTCCACGCGTGCACCAGGCTGTTGCACGTGCACATACTCATGGGCGATCAGATGCACGAAGCGGTCACTCACATCGGCCTGCATCCAGTCGGCGTTGCACAGCGCTTCCAGGCCGATGACCACGCCTGCTTCGGTGGTAACGCCACCACTGTTGCCGCGGCCCACCAGTACGGTGACCGGGGGAAAGCGCGCAGACGGCAACAAGGCGCCCAGCTGATCGACGGCAGCGGCGACGCGCGTGCGGATCGATGGCAATGCTGTCGCGCAGGTTCCCGCTTTCGCAAACAATGCCGACTTGTCCTGGATGGCACTGGCCAGCCGCTCCATCGAGCCGATACGGCTGTCGGTGAAGCTGCGCAGGGCATCCGTACCCGCATCCAGATAGCCGTGTTGCAGTTCATCGGCGCTTGGGCGCCCTTGGTTGGCGTCCATCACCTTGAAGAAGCGCGTGACATCGTCTGTCTGCACGACGATGTGCCCGGCAGAAACGATGCGCTCAGCCGCCTGTGCCTGCAGCAGCGCGACCGGCGAGGCGATCAGGATCAGTGCCCACATCAAGCATCGAGCGTGGTGCGTATAAGAAGCCGGCAGCGGTGCCATGCAGAGTTCCCTGAACGCCAGCCTTATTTATACACCAGTCAGTTCAATATTCAGGGTTGATTAGACCCCCTAACGGATAATTCACACCTGTCGACCGCCTCCTTTCTCTCCCCCTCCCGGGAGGCGGTCGACGAAACCAAAATAATTAAAGGTGTGTCCCGATGAACAAGAATTCGCTGCTTGCCCTGGGTCTTCTGGCTGCCCTGCCGTTCGCTGCATCGGCAACCGATGGCCTGTCGTACAACTACGTTGAAGGCGGCTACGTGAACACCGATGCCAAGGGCGGCGACGCCGATGGCTGGAAGGTGAAGGGTTCCGTTGCGGTGCACCCGAACTTCCACGTCTTTGGCGACTACAGCGCCCAGGAAACCGACAAGTTCAAGAATGACGTCGACCAGTGGCGCCTGGGTGTCGGCTACAACTACGGCATCGCACCGAACACCGATCTGGTGGCCCGTGTTGCGTACCAGAAGTACGACGAGAAGCGCGGCCTGGACTTCAACGGCTACTCCACTGAAGTGGGCGTGCGCACCGCGTTCAACCCGTACGTGGAAGGCTACGTGATGGCCGGCTACGAAGATTTCAGCAAGAAGCACGGTTACAACCCGGACGGCGAGTTCTACGGCCGTGTCGGCGCCACCGCCAAGTTCAACCAGAACTGGGGCCTGAGCGGCGAAGTGAAGCTGGCCAAGGCTGGCGACCGCGAGTGGTTCGTGGGCCCGCGCTTCACCTGGTAACAAACGCCTGTCGTTAGTGCGTGTTGTGCTGGCGTGTGACTCTCTCTCTCTCCCACACGCCAACCGAAGCCCGGCCTCGCGCCGGGCTTCACTTTTATGGGCCCTGTAGCGCGACAATGCGGCATGGGCGACTCTTCCCCCCTCGCAGGTACTGGCACGGCCTACCAGGAGCATCCGGCGCCTGCGCCGCTGCGCGGCCACTTTGGTCAGCTGTGGCAGAGCCAGCTTCGTGACGATGCCGATGGGCACATCACCGTACTGCCCGATGGTTGCGTGGATATCCTCTGGCGCGACGGTGCGTTGTTCGTGGTCGGCCCGGACCGCGTGGCCGCGCACCCGGCGCTGGCACCCGGTGCGCAGGTGCTGGGGGCACGCTTCCGTCCCGGCCAGGCATTGGCCGCGCTGGGCCTGCCCCTGGCCGAGATCATCGGCCAGGCCGTGCCACTGGCCGATCTGAAGGGCGCGTGGGCGAGCAAGGCGGCGGCCTCCATTGGTGACACCGCGCCTGCACAGCGCCTGCAGCGGATGGCGCACTGCCTGCAACTGCATATGGGTGCGTCCGCGCTCGATACCCCGGCGCAGCGTGCACATGCCCTGTTTCAGGCGCTCGCCATTGGTGACGCCACGCTGGATACGCTGGCGGCACGCCTGAGCCTGAGTCCGCGCAGCCTGCGGCGCTTCAGCCAGTCGCAGTTCGGCTATGGGGCGAAGACGCTGGAGCGGATCCTGCGCCTGCAACGTTTTCTTCGCCACAGCCGCGCGCTGCCACAGCACTCGCTGGCGATGCTGGCCGCCGAGGCCGGCTATGCCGACCAGGCCCATCTCAGTCGCGAGGCGCGTGAGCTGGGTGGCATGACCGCACGCGAACTGCGTCTGGAGTGGGGTCAATGATGGCCGTTTCGTTCAAGACCTCGATACCGCGCTGATTGAAGCTGGGGCTCCCACCACGGAGCCACGCCATGAGCCACGTCGCACCCCACGATGCCGAATGCCGCATCGACAACATCGAATTCAACGTCGCCGACATTGCCCGCAGCAAACGCTTCTACGGCGAGGTGTTCGGTTGGCACTTCACCGACTACGGGCCGGCCTACACCGAGTTCGACGATGGCCGCCTGAAAGGCGGCTTCGTGGCCGACGCGCCGGTGCGTGCCCACGGCGGGCCGCTGGTGATCCTCTACTGCGCGGACCTGGCCGATGCACAGCAGCGTGTGACTGCCGCTGGGGGCGAGGTGGTGCAGGCGGTGTTCGCGTTCCCTGGTGGCCGCCGCTTCCAGTTCCGCGATCTGGATGGCTACGAGTTGGCGGTCTGGAGTGATGTGGATTGAGGTCTTCGTACCTCCGCTGGTGGACGGAACGAGAACCGCTCCGTCCCCGGCCAGGTGGTTCCGCTATGATCGCCCGCACATCGCCACGCGATGCGCCCGCCTCAAGCCAGCAGGAACCGCCGTGAACTCCCAGCCCGCACCGATCACCGCCCTCAACCACACGCTCGACAACGAGCCGCAGCAGATCACTGCGCCACTGACCCATTCGGCGGCGTTCCTGGTGCTGAAGGTGAAGGACGACGAGGCGTCGATCGCGAAGGCACGCGAGGTCCTGGCCAGCACCGATGACCTGATCAAGAACACCGCCATCCGCGAGATCGAGCGCACCTTCACCTGCAACGTGGCCATTGGTCACCGCGTGTGGAAGCCGCTGGTGGGCACCACGCCGCCGCGTGAGCTGCAGCCGTTCCGCGAGATCAAGGGCGCGACCCACACCGCCGTGTCCACGCCGGGTGACCTGCTGTACCACATCCGTGCACGCACCATGGACCTGATCGTGGCGTTCGAGCGCAACCTGCTGATGGCCTTCGGCGATGCGGTGGAAGCGGTCGATGACGTAGCCGGTTTCCGCTATTTCGATGGCCGCGATCTGCTCGATTTCGTCGATGGCACCGCCAATCCGGAAGGGCTGTCGCTGCCGGAAGCCACCATCGTGGGCGAAGAAGATCCCGAACATGTCGGTGGCAGCTATGTGGTGGTGCAGAAGTACCTGCACAACCTTGATGCCTGGCGCGCACAGAAGACCGAGGCGCAGGAAGCGATCATCGGCCGCACCAAGCACGACAACATCGAGCTGGATGATGCGCCGGCCGATGCACAGAAGTCGCACAAGACCCTGTGCACCATTGAAGACGCCGACGGCGAGCACGAGATCCTGCGCGACAACATGCCGTTCGCCAACCCGGGCCGTGGCGAGTACGGCACCTACTTCATCGGCTACACGCGCCGCCTGTGGGTGATCGAGAAGATGCTCGAGCGCATGTTCATCGGCAATCCCGCGCCCCTGCACGACCGCATCCTCGATTTCTCCACCGCCACCACCGGCGTGACCTTCTTCGCGCCCTCGCGCAAAGTGCTGGCCGATCTGGGCGATTGATCGCGCCGGGCAGCGGCGACCGCCATCTGCCTGTCATCTACCGCCCCGACCATCTGCTGTTGGATGCGAGTGCAGGAGCAGGTGATGGCCATGACAGGGAACAGAACCGGCATGCGCCGCTGGTGGTGGCCGCTGGCCGCGTTGTTCGGTGCGCTGGCACTGGGGAGCGCCGCGGTGTCCGCGCAGGAAGCTCCTGCACACTGGATGGCCTATGCCGCCGCCGTGGGGGGCCAGCTGCAGCAGCGCCTGCAGCAGGAGCAGGACCCGCAGGCGCAGCGCGTGCTGGAATGGCTGCAGGCACATCCGGACGCACCGACGCCGCTGCCGGTGAGCGTGTGGATCGCGGCGGATGGCCGCATCTCGAAGCTGGAATTCGACAGCCTGGGCGATGCCCAGGTTGACGCAGACCTGCGCGCGACCCTGCAGGCAGCGCCGTTGCAGGCGGCGCCACCGGCCGACATGCGCCAGCCGCTGCGGCTGGGCCTGGTGCTTACCCAGTAGATCCACACCATGCGTGGATATGCCTGGTAGATGCCGACCTTGGTCGGCAGGCACGCCAACCAAGGTTGGCGACTACCGGTGGCCCCCAGCCACGCATGGCGTGGCTCTACTGCGTTGCCACCTGCGGTTCACGCGCGGCCGCGCTCCATGCGCGCAGGCCGAACACGGCCAGGCCGAGGAAGAACACGTACAGCGCGGCGGTCACGTGCAGCGACTTGAACAGGTACGCACCCACATAGACCACGTCCACCGCGATCCACACCCACCAGCAGGCCACGTGGCGGCGTGCCTGCCACCACTGGCCGACCAGGCTCAGCGCGGTCAGCATCGCGTCCAGCCAGGGCAGTGCGGCATCGGTGAAGGTATGCATGGCCGCACCCAGCGCCACGCCACCACACAGGCCGATGGCCAGGTCGCGCAGCAGCTTGCCGCGCGCCAGCGGCACGATGCGGATGCTGCCCTCATCGGCGGCATGCTGCCGCCAGTTGAGCCAGCCGTAGACCAGGAAGCCACCGAAGGCGACCTGCAGCAGGGTGTCCGAGTACAGCTTGGCCTCGGCGAATACCAGCCCGTACAGCGTCACCGACAGCAGGCCCACCGGCCACGCCACCAGCCGGCGCCGGGCCATCAGCCAGACGCCAAGGATGCTGCACAGTGCGGCGGTCCACTCGAGCATCACGCCGCTCACAGCGCGAACGTCACCGACAGGCGGGCCTGTCGCGGTGCGCCGGGGAACAGGTAGTAGTCACCGCCGCTGCTGCCGGTATCGCGCCAGTAGAAGCGGTTGAACACGTTGTCCACCGACAGGTTCCAGGTCACCGCACGCTCGTGCAGGCGATGCTGGAAGCGCAGACCAGCGTCGAACACCGAGTAGTCCGGTGCGCGCACGCCGCCGTCGGCACGTGCGACGTTGGCACCGGCATAACGCCAGCCGCCAGTGACATCCAGGCCCTGCACGAACGGCAGCGCATAGGCCACATGCACGCTGGCCCGCACCTTCGGCACATTCACCAGCTGATGGCCTTCATAAGCCGGCGTGCCGGTGTCGCGCGCACGCGCCTGCAGCACGATGGCACTGGCCACGATCTGCAATGCATCGGTCAGCTGGCCGTTGGCGGTCAGCTCCAGGCCGGTGTGGGCCTGGGTGCCTTCCTCGACGAAGGTGTAGCCCACGTCGCTGTTGTCCGGCCTGGCGTACTGGTACGGCTGCGAAATGCGGAACACGGCCGCACCCAGGGTCAACGCCTCGACCGGTACGTACTTCACGCCCACTTCCAGCTGGCGCGACTGCACCGACGGCAGGAAGGTGTCGGCATTGCTGGTCCAGAACGGCGCTTCCTGGCCCAGCGAAATGCCGCGCACGTAACTGGCATAGGCGTTGAGCTGGTCGGTGGCCTTCCACACCAGCGCGGTCTGCGGCAGGAAGCGCGACAGGCGGCTGTGGCGCTGCGGGGTGCCGCGCTTGTCGTAGGCCCGCTCGTCCAGGCGCACGAAGCGGCCACCGGCCAGCCACTGCCAGTCGTCACCGAAGCTGATCCGGTCCAGCGCGAAGAAGGCGGTCTGGCGGCTGTCCAGGCGACGTGCGGACGGGCCGGGCATCTTCGGCGACGGCTCGAACACCGGCACCGGTGCCTCGTGGATGTTGGTGGTGCCGACGTACTCGTTGACGCTGGGGCGCTTGTCCACGGTGCGGCGGAAGTAGTCGGCACCGAGGGTCAGCTCATGGCCGACGCTGCCGGTCTCGAAACGGCCGCGCAGCTCGGCACGGGCCTGCTGGTTGCGGCGGGTGTCGCCCGGGCTGCGGTAGTCGTAGACGTCGTAGTCGCCATTGGGCGCGAAGTAGTTGCCCGGCACGCTGCCATCGGCGCATTGCGTGGCGTAGTAGCAGCCGTAGGCGAAGGCGACGTTGTCATCGATCACCGAGCGGCTGTGGCCGACCGACACGCGCGACTGCCAGGCGTCGTTGAAGTCGTAGGTATGCAGCGCGGTGATGTTGGTGCTGGCGATATCCACCGGGCGCTGCCATGGCTGGTAGCCGAGCAGATGCTCGCGGTCGACGCCGCGCGGCAGGTCACGTGCGCCCAGCAGCTGGTAGCCGGACACCGAACGCTGCGAGCTGGTCTGGTAGTTGGCATCCACTTCCAGCTTGCCGCGCTCGCCGATCAGCCAGTCGGCGGTCAGCGAGTAGAAGTTGCGACGGCCATCGGCGTGCTCGACATAGGAATTGCTGGAGTCCCAGGCGGCATTCAGGCGCAGGCCGAAACGCGGGGTGATCCAGTGGCCGACATCGACGGCGACGTAGCGCGAGCCTTCCGAATCGGTGCCGAGCGTGGCGGTGCGCACTTCGGCCGGGCGCTTGCCGATGTAGTTGATGATGCCACCCGGTGCCATCACGCCTGCGGCCAGGCCGGCTTCACCCTTGAGGATCTCCACCGACTGCACGTTCTCCAGCGCCAGGCGCTGTTCGCCGGCGATGGACAGGCCGTTGAAGCGGTAGCCGGTGGCGGCGTCCAGCGCGAAGCCACGGATGGCGATGTTCTGGTAGTAGCCCACCGGCGCATACGCATCACCCAGCGAGGCATCGTTGCTGGCCAGCTCGGACAGCGAACGCACCTGGCGGCGATCGAGGTAATCGCGCTCGAGCACGTTCACCGAGGCCGGCGTGTCCTTCCAGCTGCCGCCACCGAAGGCGTTCACGCGTGAGGTATCGGCCTTCGGTTTGCCGGCCTGCACGCGCACCGCTGCCAGTTCGGTCGGCGAATGCTCGGCGCCGGTGGCAGCCGCATCGGGGGACGCTTCGGCCTCGCTGGCGTGCAGCGGCAGCGCGGCGCAGAGGGCGAGGGAGAGCAGGGTGGGGCGCAGGCAGCGGTTCATTCGATTCGTCTTCGGACAACAAGGGAGACGAAGCGACGGCGCGCAGGTGCACCGGCCCATGACGGGGGTGTGGCTGCGGCTCAAAGCTCCCTACGCCGGTGCAAACCGGATCAGGTTCCAAGGGACTCTCTCAGCCTGGCAGATCCAGGCACCCCCGCTTCAGGTGACCATTTCACTACAAATGGTACGGATTTGCGAGCCGGCGCCCTTCAGGCTGCCGCGTGCAGGGCCTGCAGCAGTGCCTGTCCCGGCGCGCTGTGGAACCACGCCGGGTGCCCCAGCATGAAGGGCTGCCACGCCACGTCGGCATTCGCGGTCGAGCCGGTGACACCTTCGAAGTACTCCACTTCGGACAGTGCGAAGTCGAAATGGACCATCGGCAGCAGGTCGGCCAGCAGGTGCACGCGTGCCGCCGACAGCGGCAGTACCTGGCGGTAGCCGTCGAGCAGGGCCAGCGCGATATCGATGCGCACCGCCTCCATGCCGCGCTCCAGCTCCAGCCACGCCACCGCGTTGCGCTCGATCGCGGTGGCGAGGTCGAACAGTGCGCTGGTGGGCGAGGCCAGGCCGAAATCCAGCACGGTGCTGATCTGCCCATCGCGCCACAGCAGGTTGGAAACATGCCAGTCGTTGTGGGCCCACAGCCGCGGCTCGTCGCGCAGGCGCCTGGCCAGGCCGGCATGCCACGGCAACACGTCACGCTGCAGCTGCGCTTCCCACGGAATGCGCGCGAGATAGCGGGCCAGCCCGGGGCGCTCGTGCAGCCCTGCCTTGATGGCCGCGACCGGATCGTCGGCGCGGATCAGATCGTCGCGCGCGACCAGCACATGGGTGCTGCGCTGCGCCGAGTGATAGCTGGCCGCAGCGCGGTGCAGCTGTGCGAGTGCGCGTCCGGCTTCACGGGCCTGCGCGATATCGGTCAGCAGCGACCACGACACCGCGTCGCGATACAGGTCCTCACCGACGCCAACCGCATGCAGCTCGAAGGTCCATTCGCCATGCTCGACGGCAGTGTGGCCATCGGTGGCCGGCAGCACCTGTACTACCGGCACGCCGGCGGCGGCGAGATGGGCGATGAAGTGGTGTTCTTCTTCCAGGCAGGCCGCACTGCGCACGCTGTGGTGGTGGCGCTTGATGAACAACGCGCCGTCCACGCCGTCGACGATGGCGGCGGCCGACAGCGGTCGGGGGCTGTGCCAGCGCGGTTGGCTGTGCTCGCCCAGCTGCGGGTAACGCCGGCGCAGCCACGCGATGTCCGCCGCGCTGATCGGTGGCCAGTCTGCAGCGACCTCGTCGTTGTTGAGGCCCTGCACGCGGTGGGAAGAAGAATTCATGCCGCAGCCCCGGTGGGGAAAGTCACATCCAAGGTTGCGCATTCAACGCCATGCACGCGGCCAACGCAAACGGGCGGGTCATCGACCCGCCCGTCCGTGCATCAGCTGCGGTGATGCCGCCGCGCGGCCTACCAGCCGCGATGGCGGCCGCGGTCGTGGTAGTAGCGGTTGTCGTAGTAGCGCTCGCGCTGCCAGCGACGGTCGTCACCGCGGTCGTAGTAGCCGCTGCGGTAGTAACCACGGTCGTAACGGCGATCGTAGCGGTCGTCGTAACGGCGATTGTCGTAGTAACGACGGTCGCGGCGGTCGGAGGTCGTCAGGTTGCCGATCGCCCCGCCGGCCACGGCGCCGCCCACGGTGGCGGCAGGATCACCGTTGGAGAGCAGGTTGCCGGCCACGCCACCGACCACGGCGCCGACCAGGGTGCGCTTGTCCTTCCTCGACATCGCGCTGGCATCGCTGACCACGGCAACACCGGCCACCAGTGCCAGAGCCATCGCCAGACCACGGAAGCTGAGTGCGGAAGTACTGAGCATGTAAGTTCTCCTGTGAGGTGCATGCCACGCTGGGCAGGGAGGGCGCGGGGCGCCCCGGCTGCCGTGGTGTCCACGCTGGCGTTCCAACGTTGCCGGAACATTGCCTGGTCCACCGTGCGGCTTGCGCATTCATCTAGCGGCAGGTGGCATGAAGCGAGGCTGAAAGCGGCCTCGGCCGCTCAGCTGGCAGAAAGGGAAAAGGCCACGCGGACGTGGCCCTCCCTTCTCTCCCAAGGCGCTGCGGGCTTAGATGCCCATCGCCTTCTGTGCCTGCCGGGCCTGCTCCTGCTGGGCATCCTGCTGCTGGTGCAGCACGTTGGGCGCACCCTGCACGGCACCACTGCTGAGCGCAAGGCTCTGCTCGCTGGCGGCACGGGTATCCACCGCCACGCGGCTGGCGGCGGGGTCACCGATCGTGCCCTGCACGGCAAACAGGCGCTCACCGTTCGGGCTCGGCACCACCGTGTCGATGCGCTGCAGGCCGGCGGCATGCGCCTCCTTGGTTAGGGCCGCAGCGGCGCTTTCCAGCGCGTGGCGATCCTTGAAGGTGCCTGCCGGCATCAGTTCCAGACCCTTGCTGGCCTGGATGAACAATGGATTGCGCGGGTGCCGCTCGTCGTTCAGCAACGGCCGTTCGCGTGCGTCCTTGATCGCCTCCAGAGTCTTCGCCCCGACAATGCCGTCGGCCACCAGGCCGTTGTCCTTCTGCAGCTGGCGCACCGCCGCGTCGGTGTTGCGGCCGAAGCGGCCATCCTCGACCAGCGGCTTGCCGTCGGCACCGACGTAGCCGAGGTGGCCCAGCTGCTCCTGCACCCTGCGCACGCCCTCGCTGTGCGCACCCTGCTTGTACAGTTCGGCGTGCGGGGTGGCAGCGGCCTTGTGCTCGGCCGCAGGCTTGCCCTGTGTCTGCTCGTGCGACTGGGTGCGGTTTTCCAGCAGGTCGCGCGCCTTGGACAGCGGATCGGAGGCGTACAGCTTCCAGTTCGGGTGGTCCTTCACCTGCTTGAGGTAGTCCTCGACCGGCATGGTGTGCACGCCCTTGCTGCCGGTGGACTGGCTGATCAGCAGCTTGTCGGTGTTGGGGTCGCGCACCACCATCACAATGTGGTCGATGCCGTTCCAGTGCTCATGGCGGGTCTTGGCCGTATCCAGGCCGATGATCATGCCTTCCTTCAGCGCATCGGGCTTCAGGATCGCGTCGCGGTCCAGCAGCACGCCGGACTGGTCGAACGCCTTGCGCACGATGCCGCCGGAACCCAGGTTGCCCAGGTCGATGCGATCAGCCTTGCTGAACACCGCATGCCCGGCCTTCTGGTTGATCTCGTCCATGGTCCGGTTCTGCAGCGTGCCGACCCAACCGGAACAGTCGATGTAACCCTGCTCCACGTTCTTGCCGGTCTTGCCCGGCACGTACAGCGCGTGACCCGGGATGTTGATGGCGTACTTGACGTGGTCGTACTTCACGCCGGCCTCGTAGGCGGCCTGCAGTTCGATGCCCGGCTTCGGCGCGGCAGCGGCTGTTGCGGTTGCCGCCAACGTGGCAGCACCGGCCGCTACGGCTGCGCTGACCTGTGCGGGCGCTGCCGCGGTCTGGCCCTGGCCCTGCGCCACCGCCTGCGGTTCGATGTTCTTTTCCGGAATGCTGATCGCCGCGTACTTGTGGATGTAGTAGCTGGAGAACGTCCGCGCCAGGTCGCCATCGTTCATGCCGCGCATCTCGGCCAGGGTGTGGCCGGTCAGCGCCTTCGCGTCGGAACCGATCTGGTTCAGCACGTTGCGGCGCATGTTGATCTCTTCGCCGTGGCTGTTGCGCACCACGCCGAAGGTGCCGGTGGCAATGGCGGTCTGCACCGAGCCATAGCCGGCGCTGCCCTGCTGGTGGGCCAGGTACAGGTCCAGGCCGGTGGGCGTGTTGCCACCGGACAGGTACGGGTTGCCGGTGCGCTCGTTGCGGCGCGCCATCGAGTCCAGGTTGTCCTGGTACATCTGCGCGGCCGCCTCGGTGTTGCGGGTGGGGTCGAACTCGTGGCCGGTCAGGTGGTACTGGCGCGCGGAGCCGGGCACGAACTGGAACAGGCCCTTGGCGCCGGACGAGGTGTTGTGGGCGCGCTCGTTGAAGGTGCCGCCCGTCTCGATGTGCGCGAAGCGCATGAAGTCATCGACCGGAATGCCTTTCTGCCGGGCGACCTGCTCGACGATGTCCAGGACTTCCTTTCTGCTGTAGTCATGCTGTGCCATGACGTTTTCCTCGGGGTTGATGGAGCGGCGCATGCCGCGAATCGCCAACCGGACTCATCCGTGAGTCAAGAACATGTCGGTCAACAGGGAACCCGCGCGTGGCGGGTGCTATCAGGGCGCGACGTACTGCTGGGTCGCGCTGTCGAAGGTGTAGTGCACGGCGTCGCTGGCACCTAGGGCGCGGGTCTTGCCGGGGCCTTCGATGGTGGTGCCCTTGAAGGTCACGGTCAGGCGCGGCAGGCCGTTGCCCTCGGCAGCGAAGGCCAGTTCGCCGTCGCTGCCGGTGCAGGGCATCACGTTGCCTTCGTCGCAGGCCGCGCTGTTGTCCTCACCGGTGCGCACCGAGCCGACATAGCGCCAGACCTTGCTGTCCACGTCGTCTTCGCTGCGCTTGGGGTTGAACAGCAGCAGCGCATAGCCGGTGCTGCTGATGCCGCGGTCGAAGCTGCGGGTCGGCACCGCCAGCAGCAGGCGGCCGTCGGCGGTGCGATGTTCAAGTGGCTTGCGCCGGGTATCGACATCGTCGGCCTTGTCGTACGCGCCCAGTGCGCCGATGGTCCATTCCTGGCCACGGAACTTCCATGGCTTCCTGGCGTCGGTGCCGGCCAGCACGAAGGTGGCCTCGGCGAGGTTGGCGCGGTCATCCGGACCGGCCGGCGTCTGCTCGCCCGGCTTGCCGTAGTGCTCGCGGGTATCCCAGGAGAAACCCGTGTAGTACGTGGTGCCACCGAGGGTGAAGGTGTGGCCGAACCAGAAGGTCGCCACGCTGCCGTTCTGGACCTCATAGGAGGTCGCGCCATCGCCGTCCACCTGGTAGGTGAAATACATGACGGTCGGCGCGTCGGGCGGGGTGACGGCGGCATCGGGGGTGGGGGTCTGCATCGGGGCAACATCCTGTCGGGGCGCATTGGCAGCCTGCGCAGGAGCGCCGGGCTGGGAGGACGAGGGGGCCGGATCGGCGGCGCTGCAGGCGGCAGCGGAAAGAGAGACGAGCAGGCACGCCGCGAATGCGCGCAGGGGTCGCACCGGCAGGGTCCAACGTAGCTTGGGGGAATGATGCATGCGCCTCTCCATGGTCAGCGTTGCCGGGCCAGACGGCCGGCAGGAAACCGCACCCCATCCACCAGGGACGGGAGCGAGGACATGAGCCGGTCGATTCCTTCGACCTCGCATTGAGAACTCATGCCGGGCCATCTTGGCACAGATCGGCGGCGGGTCAAAGAGGGCGGTGGCAGATGCCCTTCTTTGTGATCTGGCTCTCAGATATTGCCGTCGCGCAGGTAATCGAACAGCTCGGCGTCGCCCTTCAGGCCCAGTTTGAGCATGGCGTCACCCTTCTGCCGGCTGATGGTGCTGACGCTCTTGTGCAGCTGCAGCGAGATTTCCTTCACGGTCATGCCGGTGCCCAGCAGCCGCAGCACCTCCACTTCGCGTGGCGACAGCGGCTTGCCGTCGCCCTCGCGCATGCGCCAGCTGCCGGCGGCCTCGACCCGCTCGCGCAGGCTTCGGCTGATGTAGGGCTGGCCCCGGTAGACCGACTGGATGGCCTGCGGCAGTTCGTCCATCGACGAACTCTTGTCGACCAGGCCGAGCACGCCGCTGTCGAGCACCATGCGCAGGATCGCCAGATTGTTGGAGACACTGAGCATCAGTACAGGCAGGTCGGGATGGCGCCGGCGGATCATGCCGATCATGGCGAAGCCGTCGGCCTGTGGGCTGCCGGGCATGGAGTAGTCGGTCACCAGCAGGTCGCAGGGCTGGCTGCCAAGCAGGGCCATCAGCGCCTGTGCACTGTCGGCTTCGCCGACCACGCGGCCAACCCCGCTCGATTCGATGACGGCGCGGGTACCGATACGGACCACCGGGTGGTCGTCTGCGATGATGATGCGCAAGCTCATGCTCTAGTATGACCACCGGGCAGGCCGGGCCGCGACCATCGCGGCTCCTGGCAGATTCTAGGAGATCGACGCCGATGCGTAGCTGGGCTGTTCGCGGGCTGGTCCTGCTGCTGGCCGTGCTGGCGTTGCCTGCGGCGCTGGCACAGGCGGTGCCTGGACCGTTGCCGCTCACCCCGCTGCAGCGCGAGTACGTTGCCGCGCATCCGAGCATCGTCGTGGGCCAGTATGACAGTGGCTGGCCGCCGTTCGAGTCCCTCCGTGATGGCCAGCAGGTCGGCCTCGGACCCGATTATCTGTCGCTTCTCGCCCGTCAGCTAGGCATGAAGGTCGAGGCGAGGCGCTATTCCGACTGGACATCCGTGCTGGACGCGGCATGTCGTGGTGAGATCGACGTGGTGATGAATGTCGGTCTCAGTGCCGACCTCACCCGCTGCATGGTCTATACCGCCGCTTATGGCGAGGCGCCGCTGGCCCTGGTGGGACGCCCGGATGACCTGCGTGCCTCCGACATCCCCGACCTGGATGGACTGCGGGTGGTGATCGAGCAGGACTTCCTGACCGGCCCGCAGGTGCGGGCGCGCTTCCCCCGGGCACGACAGCTTGTCGCAAACAGCTCGCTGGCGGCGCTGGAGATGGTCAGAGACGACAAGGCTGACGTTTACATCGGCAATGCGTACGTAGCCACCGAACTGATCGCCCGCGAGGACCTGCAGGGGGTCGTGCTGCTGCGCCCCAGCGATCTGCCGCCCGAACGGCTGCACTTCGGCATTCCCAACAGCAAGCAGCCGCTGGCCGAAGCGTTGGACCTGGCGCTGGCCGCGACCAGCCAGGCCCAGCGCGATGCGCTGGTGCAGCGCTGGCTGCCACCTCCGCGGTGGTCGGCATCGGCACAGCTGGCGCTGAGCCAGGCCGAGAAGCGGGTACTGGAGCAGCCGTTGAAGATCGGCTTCGCGCCGAACGCGGCGCCGCTGTCGTTCGCGGACCAGGATGGCAGACCCAGCGGCCTGGCCAGCGAATACCTGCGGCGTTTGCTGCAGGCCGGCGCCAACCTGCAGGTGGAAAACAGCCATGACTGGTACGAGGTGCGCGAGAAGGCACGCCGCGGCGAGCTGCAGGCGGTAATGGGCATTCCTGCCGATTCGCGCTACCTGGGCCCGGACTGGGTGTTCAGCCAGCCCTTCATCAGCGTGCCGAACGTGATCGTCAGCCAGCGTGACAGCCCGGCGCTGCTGGGCCTGTCCGACCTGCAGGGCAGGCGGGTGCTGCTGTCCGATCCGGAGCGTGTGCGTGGCTATGTGCTGCAGCAGGCACCGCAGGCCCGGATCATCGCGGCGCGCAGCGCGGAACAGGCCCTGCAGCGCCTGATCAATGGCGACGCCGATGCCTATGTAGGCAATCTGGCCGTGGTTGACCATCTGCTGCGCAGCCGCTTCCCGGGGCGCCTGCAGGTGGCCGCACCGGCTGGCTTCAACGATCAGCTGGTGCTGGCTGTCGAGCGCCGCCATGCCGCCCTGGCCACTACTTTCGACCGCCTGCTGCTGCAGATGACCCCACGCCAGCGCGAGGCCCTGCGCGGCGACTGGCTGGCCGTCGAATATCGCAACGGGCTCGACTGGACCCGCGTGGCGCGCTGGGGCGTGCCGCTGCTGCTGGTGCTGCTCACTGCGCTGCTGGTGCACGCCATCGGGCATTGGCGGCTGCGCCGCGAGGTGGCCGGGCGACGTCATCTGGAACAGCGCCTGGCCGAAGTCACCGACAACCTGCCCGCCGTGGTCTATCAGGCGCGCCGTGCGGCAGACGGAACCCTCAGCTTCCCGTTCATTGCCGGTGACCTGCAGGCGTTGTTCGGAATCAGCCGGCAGCAGGCCGAACAGGATGCAACGTGCCTGCTGGAGCGCATCGAGGAAGACGACCGCGAGCACATCCTGCATGCGGTCGAGCAGGCGGCGCGCCAGTTCGCACCGCTCATTCTGGAATTCCGGCTGCGACCTGAAGGTGCCGGCGCGCGCTGGGTGCGCAGCCAGGCCCATCCCTATGCGGCCGAAGCAGGTGCGGTGACCTGGAGTGGTTACTGGGTGGATGTCAGCGAGGCGCGTGCGCAGGCCGAGGCCCTGACTGCGGCCAAGGCCGACGCCGAACAGGCCGCGGAAGCGAAGTCGCGTTTCCTGGCAACCATGAGCCATGAGATCCGCACGCCGATGAGTGGCGTGCTGGGCATGCTGGAGGTGCTGGCGCATTCGCCGCTGGATGCCGAGCAGCAGCGCATCCTGGGGGTGATCGAGGATTCGGCGCAGATGCTACGGCAGATCCTCGACGACATCCTCGATTACTCGCGGCTGGAGGCCGGCGCGCTGCGCCTGGAACCTGTGCCGCAGCCGCTGCGGCCATTGCTGGAAAGCGTGTGCCGGTTGTTGTCGGCGCAGGCCAGTGCGCGTGAGCTGGACCTGCACGTGCAGATCGACCCGCAGCTGGCGGCCGCGCACGAAGTGGATGGTGTGCGCCTGCGTCAGATCGTGTTCAACCTGCTCAGCAACGCCATCAAGTTCACCGTGCGCGGCGAAGTGCGGCTGCAGCTGGAAGTGCTGGGGCCGACCGCCGAGGACGGCAGCCAGCCGCTGTGCCTGAGCGTCACCGACACCGGCATCGGCATCGCACCGGAAAAGCTGCAGCACCTGTTTGCGCCGTTCACCCAGGCCGGTGCGTATATCCAGCGCGACCATGGTGGTACCGGCCTGGGCCTGAGCATCTGCCAGCGCCTGGTGCAGATGATGGATGGCGAGCTGGAGCTGCACAGCACGCTGGGTGAGGGCACCCGCGCCGAGGTGCGGCTGTCGCTGGTGGAAGCCAGCAGTGGTGATGTTGAAGCGTTGGTCGCTGAGCAGGAACAAGCGGCGCTGCTGCCGCCGGCGCTGCGCGAGGCACGCGTGCTGGTGATCGAAGATCATCCGACCAACCAGGCGATGATGGCCTGGCGCCTGCAGCAACTGGGCGTGCCGCATGTGCTGGTCGGCGATGGCCAGCAGGGGCTGGATCGGTTGGCGTCGGAGTCGTTCGATCTGGTCATCACCGATTGCCGGATGCCGGTGCTGGATGGCTTCGCATTCACCCGCCTGCTGCGCGAACGCGAGGGCCGCAACGGCCAGCCGCGGCTGACCGTACTGGCGCTGACCGCCAGTGTGCTGGACGACGATGCGCGTCGTTGCCGTGAGGCCGGCATGGACGAAGTGCTGGCCAAGCCGTTGTCACTGGCCACGCTGCGTACCGCGCTGCTGCGCTGGTTGCCGCAGGCGCAGGGACAGTCGTTTGAGGAGCTGGCCGAGTCCGTTGCCGACGATGGTGGGACGCTGCCCGATCTGGACAGCCTGCAGCGGCGCTTCGGCTCGCGCGCGGTGGCCGAGCAGCTGCGCGACAGCCTGTTGCAGGCCAGCGAAGGTGATCTGGCGGGCGTACGGCGCGCCGTGCAGGCCGGTGACCGCATGTCTGCCGCACTGCACCTGCATCGCCAGGCCGGTGGATTGGGTGCGGTGGGGGCGACGGTGCTGGCCGGGCAGGCCAATGCCCTGGTCGAGCGCCTGCAGGACGCAGCCGAGACCGATCCGGAGCCGTTGTTCGAGGCGGTGGCGGGGTTCGTCGCGCGGCTGCAGCAGCAACTGCAGCGCCTGGCTCACTGAGCCGGCTGCTGCTGCAGGTAGGCGATCACCAGCGCGCGGCGTTCGGCGCTGGGGAAAGCGTTGTACATGCGCGTGCCGGGCACCACGTGGGTGGGCGACTGCAGGAACGCATCCAGGGTCTGCGCGGTCCAAGTGATGTCGGCGCGGCGCATGCCCTCGGAGTAGCCGTAGTCGGGCAGGCTGCCGGCGCGACGACCGATCACCCCGTGCAGGTTCGGCCCGAAGCGGTGGATGCCGCCGGGCTGTACGGTGTGGCAGCCGGCACACAGTTCAAACGCGCGCTGCATGGCCTGCTGGTGCGCCTGTTCCGGCGTGGCCGGAGCCGCAGGCGGGCGCTGGCAGGCCGTGGCCGCCAGGGCCACGACAACGGTGATGGGCAGGCAGAAAGCGCGCATGGGCGGGCAGGATAGCGACGCTGCGGGGCAGGCGGGCTGCGACACGCCGTCGCAGCCCGGAGCAATCACATGCCCGAATAGTTCGGGCCGCCGCCGCCCTGCGGGGTCACCCAGACGATGTTCTGGGTGGGGTCCTTGATGTCGCAGGTCTTGCAGTGCACGCAGTTCTGCGCGTTGATCTGCAGCCGCGCGCTGTCGGCTTCGCCGACGAACTCGTACACGCCAGCCGGGCAGTAGCGCGCTTCCGGACCGGCGTACTCGGCCAGGTTCACCTTCACCGGAATGCTCGGATCCTTCAGCGTCAGGTGGCTGGGCTGGTTCTCGTCGTGGTTGGTGCTGCTCAGGAACACCGAGCTGAGACGATCGAAGGTCAGCACGCCATCGGGCTTGGGGTAGGCGATGCGGGTGTGCTTGGACGCCGGTTCCAGGCAGACATGATCCGGCTGGGTGCGGTGCAGCGTCCACGGCGGATTGCGCACGCCCAGCTTGGGCAGCAGCCACTGCTCCACGCCGGTCATCAGCGTGGCCACGGTTTGGCCCTTCTTGAACCACTGCTTGAAGTTCTTGGCCTGCTGCAGTTCGGTGAACAGCCAGCTGGCTTCGAATGCCTTCGGGTAGGCGCTCAGTTCATCGTGCTGGCGGTCGGCGGCCAGCGCGTCGAACGCGGCGTCGGCGCACAGCATGCCGGTCTTGATCGCCGCGTGGCTGCCCTTGATGCGGCTGGCGTTGAGGTAGCCGGCCTCGCAGCCGACCAGTGCGCCACCCGGGAACACCGTCTTCGGCAGCGACAGCAGGCCACCGGCGGTGATCGCACGCGCGCCGTAACCGATGCGGGTGCCACCCTCCAGGTGCTTGCGGATGGACGGATGTGTCTTGAAGCGCTGGAATTCCTCGAACGGGCTCAGCCACGGATTCTTGTAGTCCAGGCCGACCACGTAGCCGATGGCGACCTTGCCGCCGTCGGCGTGGTACAGGAACGCACCGCCGTAGGTATCGCTGTCCAGCGGCCAGCCGGCGGCATGCACCACCAGGCCCGGCTCATGCTTGGCCGGGTCGATCTGCCACAGCTCCTTGATGCCGATGCCGTAGGCCTGCGGGTCCTTGCCTTCGTCCAGCGTGTAGCGGGCAATCAGCTGGCGGCCGAGGTGGCCGCGCGCGCCTTCGGCGAAGATCGTGTACTTCGCCTGCAGCGCCATGCCGCGTTCGAAAGCCGGGCCGATGCTGCCGTCCTTCTCGATGCCCATGTCGCCGGTGGCCACGCCGATCACTTCACCGTTGTCGCCGTACAGCACTTCGGCGGCGGCGAAGCCGGGGAAGATGGCCACTTCCAGCGCCTCGGCCTGCTGTGCCAGCCAACGGGTCACTTCACCCAGGCTGATGATGTAGTTGCCTTCGTTGTGGAAGCACTCCGGCAGCAGCGCGTTGGGCGTGCTGCGTGCGCCGGTTTCGCTGAGGAACAGGAATTCGTCGCGGGTGACCTTCTGCTTCAGCGGTGCGCCGCGCTCGGCCCAGTCCGGGAACAGTTCGGTCAGCGCGCGCGGGTCCATCACCGCACCGGACAGCACGTGGGCGCCTGGTTCGGAGCCCTTTTCCAGCACGCACACCGACAGCTCGCGGCCGGCTTCGATCGCGCGCTGGCGCAGGCGGATCGCGGTGGCCAGGCCGGCGGGGCCGGCGCCGACGATCACCACGTCGAACTCCATTACTTCACGCGGGGGCAGGGCGTTGGCTTCAGCGCTCATCGATTGCATGACTCGTGGGTAGGGCCGGCATCGGGGCCACCGGCGGTGCCTGGGAATCGCGCGTGCGGCCACGGGCGAAACGGTTGTTTGAATGTGTCAGGGTACCGGGACGCGCGTGATCGAGCTAGATAGACGCCGTTCACCGCACGATTGCTGCAGCGCAGCGTAGTGCCTCAGCCCTGGTGGGGGCTAACCCTGGTCGGCACGCGCTGCCCGGATGACCGACAATGGCCGGGTCCTGACTGCGTGTGAGTGCCATGGCTTTGCATCCGTACGATCTGTTCGATGTCCGTTCCCTGCTCAACGAGGAAGAGCGTGCGGTGCAGGAGAGTGTCGCCCGCTTCACCAACGAGCGCGTGCTGCCGATCATCGGCGATGCCTTCGACCAGGCCCGTTTTCCGTCTGAACTGGTGCCGGAGATCGCGTCACTGGGCCTGCTGGGTGCAACGCTGCCGGCCGAGTACGGCGGCGGTGGCCTCGGCGCGGTCAGCTACGGCCTGATCTGCCAGGAGCTGG
Organism: Stenotrophomonas sp. YJH_SMC_43; assembly: GCF_059372535.1. Classification (NCBI taxonomy): domain Bacteria; kingdom Pseudomonadati; phylum Pseudomonadota; class Gammaproteobacteria; order Lysobacterales; family Lysobacteraceae; genus Stenotrophomonas; species Stenotrophomonas sp. YJH_SMC_43. Next base: position 151,821 of record NZ_JCAFVQ010000004.1, on the reverse strand, counting down.
AGCGCGGCGATTCGGGCCTGCGCAGCTTCGTGTCGGTGCAGAGCTCGCTGTGCATGTACCCGATCTACGCCTATGGCAGCGAGGAACAGCGCCAGCAGTGGCTGCCGGCGATGGCACGCGGCGAACTGATCGGCTGTTTCGGCCTGACTGAAGCGCACGGCGGTTCCGATCCGGCCAGCATGAAGACCCGCGCGGTGCGCGACGGCATTGACTGGCGCATCAGCGGCAGCAAGATGTGGATCACCAGCGGCCCGGTGGCCGATCTGGCCATCGTCTGGGCGCAGACCGAGGACGGTATCCAGGGCTTCGTGCTGGAGAAGGGCATGGCCGGCTTCACCACGCAGGAAATCAAGCACAAGATGAGCCTGCGCGCGTCGCTGACCGGTGCGCTGTTCTTCGACGACGTGCGCGTGCCCGACAGCCACCGCCTGCCGAACGTGAAGGGCCTGAAGGGACCGCTGGGTTGCCTGACCCAGGCCCGTTACGGCATCAGCTGGGGGCCGATCGGTGCGGCGATTGCCTGCCTGGATGAAGCGCTGGGCTATGCCAAGGAGCGCGTGTTGTTCGGTCGTCCACTGGCGGCCACGCAGAGCGCGCAGATCAAGCTGGCCGAGATGGCCCGCCGCATCACCACCGCGCAGCTGCTGGCGCTGCAGCTGGGCCGCCTGAAGGAAGCCGGTCAGTTGCAGCCGCAGCAGGTCAGCCTGGCCAAGTGGAACAACTGCCGCATGGCCATCGACATCGCCCGCGAGTGTCGCGATCTGCTGGGCGGAGCGGGCATCACCACCGAGCATGTGGCGATCCGGCATGCGTTGAACCTGGAATCGGTGATCACCTATGAAGGCACCGAGACCGTGCACCAGCTGGTGATCGGGCGCGAACTGACCGGCATCAACGCGTTCTGAGTGCACCGGTAGTGCCGGCCGCTGGCCGGCGTTGCCAGGTAGAGTGCACGCGCCCCGGGCAACGCAAGGGCGCCCACTCCTGATTGATCCAGGCGGAAGGCATCCACGCATGGCGTGGATCTACCGCGCGGCTGTTGGGTCCGCCTTGAAGCGAGCCGAGCACCGCAGGTCCGGCGGGGGCGAAGAGGCGCGGGTGTCTGAGCGCAGCGAGTTCCGCGCCGTCCCCCGGCGGGCCGAGGAGCGCAGGGTACCGGTGCGCAGCACCGGCTCGCAGACGGCGGCGCGTTTCTTTTGGTTACTTTTCTTTCCGCGTGGAAAGAAAAGTAACGCCATGAAGGCATGCGCCCGCCACAGCAACAATCAGGCAGAAGAGAGACGCGTGGAGCTACGCCCCGCCGGCAAACCCGTGCTGGCGCCAGGCCTCGTACATCACCACGGCAACGGTGTTGGAAAGATTGAGGCTGCGGTTGTCCGGCCGCATCGGCAGGCGCAGGCGGCGGCCATCGGGCAGGGCATCGAGCACGTCCTGCGGCAGGCCGCGGCTTTCGGGGCCGAACAGGAATGCATCACCGTCTTCAAAGGCCACGCTGTCATAGCGGACGCTGGCACGCGTACTCAGGGCGAACAACCGTTTCGGTGCGATCCGCGCCAGCGCGGTATCCAGGTCGGGGTGCACCTGCAGGCGTGAATACTCGTGGTAGTCCAGCCCGGCGCGCTTGAGCTGCTTGTCTTCCAGTGCGAAGCCGAGCGGCTCGACCAGGTGCAGCTGCGCGCCGGTGTTGGCACAGAGCCGGATCACATTGCCCGTGTTGGGCGGGATTTCCGGTTGGAACAGGATCACGTGGAACTGGGGCGCGGCATTCATCGGCGCAGTGTACCTGCGACGGCGGCCGCCTTTACGGCGCACGCCCTGCGCTGGGCAGGGCGGCACCGCTTACGGGCGCAGCAGGACCTCGGCGGTTTCGGTGGCCAGGGCCTGCAGGTCGGCGGCGCTCGGACGCACCTGCAGGGCCGGCAGGTTGACGATGACCGAGTGGGCAACGTTGGTGGCGGCGGCGGCCAGGGTGGCGGCGTAGCGCTGGGCTTCCAGTTCGGCGGCCAGGGCGACGCGCTGTTCCAGGCTCGGGCGCACTTCCACCGAGGCCAGGGTGGTGATCGGCATCGCGGCCGCAACCGGGGCGGCGACGTAGCCGCTGCGCTCGGCCAGCTGGTCGGCGCTCGGGCGCACTTCCACGGTGGCCAGGGTCGGGATGCCGCTGGCCTGTTCCCAGGCCTGCTGGGCCAGCTGGTCGGCGGCCGGGCGGACCTGCACGGTGGACAGCGTCTTGATGGATTCGGAGGCCTGCACCGACGAAACAACCGCGGTGCCGGCGATCAGGGCGATGGCGATGGCAATGGTCTTGGCGTTCATGACGGGGCCTGTTTAGTGTTGGTGATCAGTGGTGTGGTAGTAAAGTAGTACACCGATTCTGGGCATGCAAGGAGAATTTTCGATTTCCTGCATTTGTTCAGTCTTCAGTCAGCTTTCGTCTGAAGCACTTCCTGGCGCAGGAAGTACCAAGCAATCCCCGTGCCAACTTTTAGTTGTTGATTTACAAGGGTTTTTTTGCGCCGGAAAGTGTCCGGTGGGCGGACACCTGTCCATTCGATGCGCCGCGGACACTGTCCGGACGTTCCTGGCGGGCGCATGTGACGGGTCAGGCAGGGCAGATCGGCACCGCGGATGGGGCACAGGGGCAAACACCCCCAGTGACTGCTGGCCGATTCCTGCCGCTGCGTGCGCAGGCTAGGATCGGGGTTCACCTATGTGACCAAGGATCCGGATATGTCTCTCGCCCTTCGCCCGCGCGCTGCACTGCTGGCCGTCGCCCTCAGCACCGCCCTGGGCACGCTTGTGCCTTCCCATGCGCTGGCGGCCAAGCCGGCCGCACCGGCGAAGGTCGATATCCCGTATGAGCAGTTCACCCTGCCCAACGGCCTGCGCGTGATCGTGCATACCGATCGCAAGGCGCCGATCGTCGCGGTCAATGTCTGGTACCACGTGGGCAGCAAGGACGAGCCGGCTGGCCGTACCGGCTTCGCGCACCTGTTTGAACACCTGATGTTCCAGGGCAGCGAAAACCACGACGGCGAATTCTTCGAGCCGTTCAAGCAGGTCGGTGCCACCAACCAGAACGGCACCACCAATACCGACCGCACCAACTACTTCGAGAACGTGCCCACCACCGCGCTGGACATGGCGCTGTGGATGGAATCGGACCGCATGGGCCATCTGGTCGGTGCGATCGACCAGGCGGCGCTGGACGAGCAGCGTGGCGTGGTGCAGAACGAGAAGCGCCAGGGCGAGAACCAGCCCTACGGCCAGGCCTGGGACCAGCTCAACAAGGCGCTGTACCCGGTTGGCCACCCGTACCACCACGGCGTGATCGGTTCGATGAACGATCTGAACGCGGCGTCGCTGGATGACGTGAAGACCTGGTTCCGCACCTGGTACGGCCCGAACAACGCGGTGCTGGTGCTGGCCGGCGACATCGACCTGGCCACCGCCAAGGAAAAGGTCGGCAAGTACTTCGGCGCCATCCCGGCCGGCCCGACCATGGCGCAGCCGGCCGTGAACGTGGCCAAGCGCAGCGCCGACACGCGCGAGACGATGACGGACAAGGTGCCGCAGGCGCGCATCTACCGCGCCTGGAACGTGCCGCAGGTCGGCACCACCGATGTCGATCAGCTGCAACTGTTCGCGCAGGTCCTGGGCGGTGCCAAGTCCTCGCGCCTGAGCCAGCGCCTGCAGCACCAGGACAAGCTGGTGGACAGCATCGCGTCGGGCCTGTCGACGTCGCAGCTGGGTTCGAACTTCGTGATCATGGCGACGGTCAAGCAGGGCCAGGACCCGGCCAAGGTCGAGAAGATCATCGACGAGGAACTGGACCGCCTGATCAAGCAGGGTCCGACCGCGGCCGAGCTGGAGCGCGCCAAGACCAGTGCCCGCGCCGGTTTCATCCGCGGCATCGAGCGCATTGGTGGCTTCGGCGGCAAGGCCGATGCACTGGCCGAGTGCGCGGTGTTCACCGGCGACCCGGGCTGCTTCCGCACCTCGCTGGCCAACATCGAGAAGGCCAGTGCTGCTGATCTGAGCCGGCTGGGCGCGCAGTGGCTGGACACGGGCAGCCACACCCTGGTGATCGCACCGGGTGAGCGCGTGGCGCTGAAGGAAGACCCGAGCCAGGCGCCGAAGCCGTTCAACGTGCCGGCGGTGGACCCCAAGTACAGCACCCTGCCCGAGCAGGTCGACCGCAAGGCCGGCGTGCCGCAGACCCGCGAGTTCCCGCAGTTGAAGTTCCCGGCGCTGCAGCGCGCCACGCTGAAGAACGGCACCCAGGTGATCCTGGCCGAGCGCCACGAGATTCCGGTGGTGCAGTTCAGCTACCAGTTCCCGGGCGGCTTCAGCGCCGACCAGGGCCGCAAGCCGGGCACCGCCAACTTCACCATGAGCCTGATGACCGAAGGCGCCGGCAAGCTCGGCTCGCTGGCCTTCGCCGATGCCGCCGACGCACTGGGTGCCAGCCTGGATGCCTCGGCCGGCCTGGATTCGATGAGCGTGGACCTGTCGGCGCTGAAGGAAAATCTGGCACCGTCGCTGGCGCTGTACCGCGACCTGCTGCGTGAGCCGCGCTTCGAGCAGGGCGAGATCGACCGGGTCAAGGCGAGCTGGATCGCCGGCATCCAGCAGGAGAAGGTCAACCCGGGTGCGGTGGCGATGCGCGTGCTGCCGCCGCTGCTGTACGGCAAGGGCCACCCGTATGCCATTCCGTTCACCGGCAGCGGTGACGAAGCGGCGATCAATGGCCTGACCCGCGAAGACCTGGTCGACTTCCACCACGACTGGCTGCGCCCGCAGAACGGCACCCTGATCGTGGTCGGTGACACCACCCTGGCCGAGATCGTGCCGCTGCTGGACAAGCAGCTGGGCGACTGGAAGGCCAGTGGCGACGCCCCGCAGGTGAAGGCGGCCACCGACGTGGCGCTGCCGAAGGGCCCGCGCGTGTTCCTGATCGACCAGCCGGGCGCGGTGCAGGCCAACCTGTTCGCCGGCCAGGTGGTGGCGCCTTCGAACGCTGCCAGCTCGACCCGCTTCGACATCGCCAACGGCGTCATCGGCGGTGACTTCACCTCGCGCCTGAACATGAACCTGCGTGAAGACAAGCACTGGTCGTACGGTGCACGCAGCAGCGCGGTCAACTCGGTGGGCCAGCGTCCGTGGATGGCCAGCGCGCCGGTGCAGATCGACAAGACCGGTCCGGCGATGGCGGAAATGCGCAAGGAAATCGCCGCGTTCGCCGATGGCAGCAAGCCGGCCACCGCCGACGAGGTGAACCGCATCCGCAACATCCAGACGCTGAGCCTGCCCGGTGCCTACGAGACCGCCAGCGCGGTGGCGTCGACCATCGGTTCGATCGTGCAGTTCAAGCGCCCGGACGACTACGTGCTGCGCCGCAAGGCCGAGATCGAGGCGATGACCCCGGCGCAGGTGCAGCAGGCCGCTGCCGAGATCAAGCCGCAGGCCCTGACCTGGGTGGTGGTGGGTGACCTCAAGCAGACCGAAGCGGCCGTGCGTGCGCTGAACCTGGGCGAGGTGACGGTGATCGATGCCGAAGGCAACCCGGTCAAGAAATAAGGGATGTGCCTGCCCGCCACGGCGGGCAGGTCTCCCGTGGTAGCGCCGGGCCATGCCCGGCGGCTTTCCGGCGGCCAGCCATGCCGCGCTGCGCGCTCGCCGGGCATGGCCCGGCGCTACCGGGGGATCCGAACCCACCCCCGGCTACCCCCGATTCAGGCTGTTCAGGCAGAATCCCCCCATACCCTTCCAGGATCTGCCCATGCGCGTTCTGCTGCTTTCCTCCCTGCTGCTCACCGTCACCGCCTGTACCTGGGTGCCGATCGAACCGGCCGGCAAGGCGACCCGCGTGCTGCCGGCAGGCCCGGTTCCCGCCGGCTGCATCGCCAAGGGCGAGGTGGTGGTCACCGTGAAGAGCAAGGTCGGCTTCTACAACCGCAACCCGCTGCGGGTGCAGGAAGAGCTGGAAACCCTGGCCCGCAACGAGGCCCCGAGCGCCGGCGCCAATGCCGTGCAGGCCGCTGCGGCCCCGGCCGATGGCAGCCAGCGCTTCGCCGCCTTCCAGTGCCCGCCGCGCTGAACGCTTCACCATACGGGCAAGGCTGAATTCGTAAAGATGCGGTGAAAGCCCGGGGGTTATAGAATAGCGCCCCCTTTTGCCTGAGCCTTGGCGCTAACCTCGATGCTCTTCAAGAATGTCTCGATCGCCGGCCTGGCACACGTCGACGCGCCGCATACGCTGACGACCAAGGAAATCAACGAACGCCTGCAGCCGACGTTGGATCGCCTCGGTATCCGCACCGACGTGCTCGGCGATATCGCCGGCATCCATGCCCGCCGCCTGTGGGACAACGGCGTGCTGGCGTCGGACGCCGCCACCATGGCCGGCCGCAAGGCACTGGAAGACGCGGGCATCACCGCGACCCAGGTCGGCCTGCTGGTCAACACCTCGGTCAGCCGTGACTACCTGGAGCCGTCCACGGCCTCCATCGTGTCCGGCAACCTCGGCGTCAGCGACGAATGCATGACCTTCGACGTCGCCAATGCCTGCCTGGCCTTCATCAACGGCATGGATATCGCGGCGCGCATGATCGAGCGCGGTGATATCGACTACGCGCTGGTGGTGGATGGCGAGACCGCCAACCTGGTGTACGAGAAGACCCTGGAGCGCATGACTGCCCCGGACGTCACCGCTGACGATTTCCGCAACGAGCTGGCGGCGCTGACCACCGGTTCGGGTGCTGCGGCCATGGTGATGGCGCGCTCGGAACTGGTGCCGGACGCCCCGCGCTACAAGGGCGGCGTGACCCGCTCGGCCACCGAGTGGAACCAGCTGTGCCTGGGCAACCTGGACCGCATGGTCACCGATACCCGCCTGCTGCTGATCGAAGGCATCAAGCTGGCGCAGAAGACCTTCAGCGCCGCCAAGATCGCACTCGGCTGGGCCGTGGAAGAGCTGGACCAGTTCGTGATCCACCAGGTCAGCCAGCCGCACACTGCCGCGTTCATCAAGAACTTCGGCATCGACCCGAAGAAGGTCATGACCATCTTCGGCGAGCACGGCAACATCGGCCCGGCCTCGGTGCCGATCGTGCTGAGCAAGCTCAAGCAGCTGGGCAAGCTGAAGAAGGGCGATCGCATCGCGCTTCTGGGCATTGGTTCCGGCCTGAACTGTTCGATGGCTGAAGTGGTCTGGTAAGCAGCCCGCTGCCCGACCTCCTGTAGAGCCGAGCCATGCTCGGCTCACGCGCGCAGCGCGGCTCTTCCGCAGCGGACCGGAGAGCAGCCGAGCATCGGCTCGGCTCTACACCGCGCCGCGATTCTCCTTAGGTGCTCCGCATGCGCGATCTCCCCGGTTACCCCGCCCACCCGCAGCGCTTCGAAGTGCGCCCTGGCCTGTCGATGAACTATCTCGACGAAGGCCCGCGCGACGGCGAGGTGGTGGTGATGGTGCACGGCAACCCGTCGTGGAGCTATTACTGGCGCACGCTGGTGGCTGGCCTGTCGGACACGTACCGCTGCATCGTGCCGGACCACATCGGCATGGGCCTGTCGGACAAGCCGGACGACAGCCGCTACGACTACACGCTGCAGTCGCGCGTGGACGACCTCGATGCGCTGCTGAAGCACCTGGGCATTACCGGCCCGGTGACCCTGGCCGTGCACGACTGGGGCGGCATGATCGGCTTCGGCTGGGCGCTGTCGCACCACGACCAGGTGAAGCGCCTGGTGGTGCTCAACACCGCCGCCTTCCCGATGCCGGCCGCGAAGAAGATGCCGTGGCAGATCGCGCTGGGCCGCCACTGGAAGATCGGCGAGTGGATCATCCGCAGCTTCAACGCATTCTCGTCCGGCGCCTCGTGGCTGGGCGTGGAGCGGAAGATGCCGGCCGACGTGCGCCGCGCCTACGTGTCGCCGTACAACAGCTACGCCAACCGCATCAGCACCATCCGCTTCATGCAGGACATCCCGCTGTCGCCGGCCGACAGGGCGTGGTCGCTGCTGGAGCGTGCCGGCAAGGCGCTGCCGTCGTTCGCCGACCGCCCCGCCTTCCTCGGCTGGGGCCTGCGCGACTTCGTGTTCGACCACCACTTCCTGAAGGGTTTCCAGGCCGCGCTGCCGAAGGCCCAGGTGCATGCCTTCGAGGATGCCGGGCATTACGTGCTGGAAGACAAGCACGAGGTGCTGGTGCCGGAGATCCGGGCGTTCCTGGACAAGAACCCGATCTGAGAAGTGTGCCGACCAACGGTCGGCACCCACACGTGGAAGGTATGGGTGGGGGCCGACCGTTGGTCGGCACACCGGATTATGCGGCGACCGGCGCCTGCGGCGGCGAAGACGGGCTGTTGCCGTTGTCGTCCGGATGATCGTCATCATTGTCGGCGTCATCGCGCCAACGCCAGTCGGCCAGCGTCAGTGGATCCAGGCCATAGGCGATGCGCGCCTTGTCGCACTGCGGGCTGGCTTTGCCGTACTCCCACGATGCATCCACCTCACGGCACACGCTGGGCCGGTTGGGGTGGATGGTGCAGCGTGAATACACGCCGATCTGAGCATCCAGCGCCACGCAGCGCACTGGCTTGGAATGGGTGCCACGCATGCACAGGCGATGCGGGTCCAGCACTTCGGTGAGCTGGTGTGGCACGCCGCCGGGGGTGACCTCGTCTGATTCCATCCAGTGGAAGGCCACGCGGTATTGGGTGCAGCAGGCGCCGCAGGTCATGCAGGGATGTTGCATGGGCAAGCCGCCTCGGGCGGCAGTCGGAATCAGGAACGAGGGTGCGGATTTTCCACGAAGTGGGGCGCCGCGCAAGAAATTCCGTAAGCGGCGACAATGAACGGATGAACCGACCCTGCAATATTGCGGCCCGTTTGCCTGAACTGGCGCGTGAACGCCCCGACCAGATTGCTATCCGCTGCCCCGGCCGCCGGGGCGCCGGCAACGGCATGGCCGCCTACGACGTCACCCTGGATTACCGCCAGCTGGACGCCCGCAGCGACGCCATGGCCGCCGGCCTGGCCGGCTACGGGATCGGCCGAGGGGTGCGCACGGTGGTGATGGTGCGGCCCTCGCCGGAGTTTTTCCTGTTGATGTTCGCCCTGTTCAAGCTGGGCGCGGTGCCAGTGCTGGTCGATCCGGGCATCGACAAGCGCGCGCTGAAACAGTGTCTGGACGAGGCGCAGCCGGAAGCCTTCATCGGCATACCGCTGGCCCATGTGGCGCGGCTGGTGCTGCGCTGGGCGCCGTCGGCGGCGCGCCTGGTGACCGTCGGCCGCCGCCTCGGCTGGGGCGGAACCACCCTGGCCGCGCTGGAGCGCGCCGGCGCCAACGGTGGGCCGATGCTGGCCGCCACCGATGGCGAGGACATGGCGGCGATCCTGTTCACCAGCGGCTCCACCGGCGTGCCCAAGGGCGTGGTCTACCGCCATCGCCACTTCGTCGGGCAGATCCAGCTGCTGGGCAGCGCCTTCGGCATGGAAGCGGGCGGGGTGGACCTGCCGACCTTCCCACCGTTCGCGCTGTTCGATCCGGCGCTGGGCCTGACCTCGGTGATCCCGGACATGGACCCGACCCGGCCGGCGCAGGCCGACCCGGCGCGCCTGCACGACGCCATCCAGCGTTTCGGCGTGACCCAGCTGTTCGGCTCGCCGGCGCTGATGCGGGTGCTGGCGAAGCATGGCCGGCCGCTGCCGACGGTGACCCGGGTGACCTCGGCCGGTGCGCCGGTGCCGCCGGACGTGGTCGCCACCATCCGCAGCCTGCTGCCGGCCGATGCGCAGTTCTGGACGCCGTATGGCGCCACCGAGTGCCTGCCGGTGGCGGTGGTCGAGGGCCGCGAGCTGGAGCGCACCCGTGCTGCTACCGAAGCAGGTGCCGGTACCTGCGTGGGCAGCGTGGTTGAGCCGAACGAGGTGCGCATCATCGCCATCGATGACGCGCCGCTGCCGGACTGGTCGCAGGCACGCGTGCTGGCCACCGGCGAGGTCGGCGAGATCACCGTAGCCGGGCCGACCGCCACCGACAGTTATTTCAACCGCCCGCAGGCCACGGCGGCGGCAAAGATCCACGAGACGCTGGCCGATGGCAGCACGCGCGTGGTCCATCGCATGGGCGACGTCGGTTACTTCGATGCGCAGGGCCGACTGTGGTTCTGCGGGCGCAAGACGCAGCGCGTGGAGACCACGCGCGGACCGCTGTACACCGAACAGGTCGAGCCGGTGTTCAACACCGTGGCCGGGGTGGCGCGCACGGCGCTGGTCGGTGTCGGCGCCCCGGGTGCACAGGTGCCGGTGCTGTGCGTGGAACTGCAGCGTGGCCAGGCAGACAGCCCGGCGCTGCAGGAAGCGCTGCGTGCGCATGCCGCAGCGCGCACGCCTGAGGCCGGCCTGCAGCACTTCCTGGTGCATCCGGCGTTCCCCGTCGATATCCGTCACAACGCCAAGATCGGCCGCGAGAAGCTCGCCGTCTGGGCCAGCGCCGAACTGGAGAAGCGCGCATGAAGATCCTGGTCACCGGTGGTGGTGGTTTCCTTGGCCAGGCGCTGTGCCGCGGGCTGGTCGAACGTGGCCACCAGGTACTGGCGTTCAACCGCAGTCACTACCCGGAGCTGCAGGCGATGGGTGTGGGCCAGATCCGTGGAGATCTCGCCGACGCGCAAGCGGTGCTGCACGCGGTGGCCGGCGTCGATGCGGTGTTCCACAACGGTGCCAAGGCCGGCGCCTGGGGCAGCTATGACAGCTACCACCAGGCCAACGTGGTCGGCACCGACAATGTGATCGCCGCCTGCCGTGTGCATGGCATCAGCCAGCTGGTCTACACCTCCACGCCCAGCGTGACGCACCGTGCCACCCATCCGGTGGAAGGCCTGGGCGCCGATGAAGTGCCTTACGGCGAAGATTTCCAGGCACCGTATGCGGCGACCAAGGCGATTGCCGAACAGCGCGTGCTGGCGGCCAACGACGCCTCGCTGGCGACGGTGGCGCTGCGCCCGCGCCTGATATGGGGCCCGGGCGATCAGCAGCTGGTGCCGCGTCTGGCCGAACGTGCACGGCAGGGCCGCCTGCGTCTGGTGGGCGATGGCAACAACAAGGTGGATACCACCTACATCGACAACGCCGCGCTCGCACACTTTCTCGCTTTCGAGGCATTGGCGCCGGGGGCCGCGTGTGCGGGCAAGGCCTACTTCATTTCCAACGGCGAACCGCTGCCGATGCGCGAGCTGGTCAACAAGCTGCTGGCCGCCGTTGGTGCGCCGACGGTGGACAAGGCGATCAGCTTCAAGGCCGCTTACCGCATCGGTGCGCTCTGCGAGCGCCTGTGGCCGCTGCTGCGCCTGCGCGGCGAGCCGCCATTGACCCGCTTCCTGGCCGAGCAGCTGTGCACGCCGCACTGGTACAGCATGGAGCCGGCACGCCGTGACTTCGGCTACGTGCCGCAGGTCAGCGTCGAAGAAGGGCTGCGCAGGCTGAAGGCTTCATCTGCTGCATAGATCGCCGTCACTGGCTGCACACCGCCAGATCGGGAGGATGGACCCACGCCATCCAACGGCCCGGACATCTGCGAGGAGCGCCATGCTGCATTACGCCGTCATCTTTTTCGTCATCGCCATCATCGCCGCCGTGCTCGGCTTCTCCGGCATTGCCGGCGCTGCCAGCAACATTGCCTGGATCCTGTTCGTTGTGTTCCTGGTACTGGCAGTGATCTCGATGTTCCGCAAGCGCGGGTAGAAGACCGCAGGGTAGTGCCGGCCTCTGGCCGGCACGCCCTCTTTGTAGCGTCTAGCATGGCTCGACGCTACACACAGCGCCGCTACACGGCGCTGTGCAATCCGCGATCGGCTTCATGGCGCTCCAGCGCCAGTTCGATCAGCCGCGTGATCAGCGTCGTGTAGTCCACACCGCTGGCGCCCCACAGCTTCGGGTACATGCTGATGCGGGTGAAGCCCGGCAGTGTGTTGACCTCGTTGATGACGATCTCACCGTCTGTGGTGAGGAACACATCCACGCGCGCCATGCCCGCACACTCCAGCGCCTGGTAGGCCCGCAGCGCGGTCTGCTGGATGCGCGCCTGGGTTGCAGCATCGATATCCGCCGGCACCACCACCTCGGCGCCGTCGGCGTTGATGTACTTGGTGTCGTAGGCGTAGAACTCGTCGTGCACCACCACTTCCCCACACAGGCTGGCCTGAGGATGTTCGTTGCCCAGCACCGCGCACTCGATCTCGCGGCCGACCACCGCCGATTCCACCAGCACCTTGTGGTCGTAGCGCAGCGCCAATGCCAGCGCCTCGGCGAAGCCCGCTGCATCCTTGACCTTGCTCACCCCCACCGACGAACCCTGGTTGGCCGGCTTCACGAACAACGGCAGGCCGAGCTGCGCGATCACCGCGTCGACATCGACTGCCGCCGCCTGATGGCGACGGATGCACAGCCACGGTGCCACCTGCAGCCCGGCGTCGCGCAGCAGGCGCTTGGTCACGTCCTTGTCCATCGCCACCGCCGAGCCCAGTACCGGTGAACCGACGAAGGGCAGGTTGGCCATGCGCAGCAGCCCCTGCAGCGCACCGTCCTCGCCCAGCGGCCCGTGCACGATCGGCAGCACCACATCGATCTGGCCGAGCGCGCTGGCCGCATCGGACGGCTGCAGCTGCGCCTGCTCGGCGCCCGGGCGCACCGCCAGCGACGTACCGGACCGATGCAGGGCGATGCGCGACGGATCATCGGCATTGATCAGGAAGGTATCCGGCTGGCTCAGATGCCACTGGCCCTGCTTGTCGATACCGACCAGCACCGGCTCGAAGCGCTCGCGATCGAGCGCATCGAGGATGTTCTTCGCCGACTGCAGCGAAACTTCGTGCTCGGAAGACTTGCCACCGAAGATGATGCCGACCCGGGTCCGTGCCATGGCGAATGCGATGTCCTGTGCGTTGCGTGGCCCCATAGCATGAACCTTCATCGGCCCTCCGCGTGAGGCACAGATGAACCAGAAATCCATCCACGCATGGCGTGGATCTACCGTGTCGACCAAGGTCGACACCCACCACAGCAACACAGAAAGCCGCCCTGACAGCAGCGGGAAACTGTCGAAGGCGGGGTGGGTCCGGTTGTGGGGGTGTCCGCGGCATGGATGCCGCGGCCAAGCCCCCACGGACGGGTTTACGGCGTCCCCCGCAACCGGACCCATCCCGCCAACCCACGGAATGCCCGCTGTTGCTGTTGCTTCGGCTATTGCGGTTGCCGTTGCCGTTGCCTCTGCGGGTGCCGGGCGGCAGCCCGGCCCAAGCCCCCCACCCACGCAGGTAGAATGCACACATGGCTCTCTCCCTGCTCAAGTCCCTCAAGCCGGTCGCCGGCCGCGCCCTGCAGATCGCCCTGAACCGCGCGCTGGCGCTGGATCCCGATACCCGCCATGCGCTGACCAGCCTGGATGGCCGGCATATCGATCTGACCCTGGAAGCGCCGTCGCTGGCCATGCGCATCAGCGTCGACGGCGACCAGCTGCGGGTCGGCCCGGTGGATGCGCAGGAAGCCGACCTGGCCGTGCGCAGCAGCCTGGCCGGCGTGCTCGCGCAGCTGCCGCTGCTGGCCAACGCACGGCGCGGTGACAACAACGGCAAGGGCCGCGTGCGCGTGGCCGGCGACGCCGAACTGGCACGCCGCCTGCAGCAGCTCGCCAAGGGCTTCGACCCGGACTGGCAGCAGCCCTTCGTCAGCGTGTTCGGCGAGGTACTGGGCGTGCAGGTCGCCAACACTCTGCGCAGCGCCCTGCAGCACGCACGCCAGGGCGCGGTCGACCTGGCCCACAGCGCCGCAGAATTCATCACCGAGGAATCGCGCGATGTAGTGCCGCGCGCTGAACTGGATGCCTTCCACGATGATGTGGACGTGCTGCGCGACGACGTGGAGCGCCTTGGTGCACGCGTACAGCGCCTGCGGGGTGCCGCATGAAGGCCGTGCTGCGCGCCAGCCGCATCGGCCGGGTGATCCTGCGTTACCGCCTCGACGACCTGCTGCAGGGCACACCGGCCGAGCGCTGGTTGCGCCTGGCCAAGCCGTTCGTGCCGCGCGCCTCGGCCGACATCGCCGCACAGTCGCGCGGTGCGCGCCTGCGCCTGGCGCTGCAGGATCTCGGCCCGATCTTCGTCAAGTTCGGCCAGATCCTGTCCACCCGCCGCGATCTGGTGCCGCCGGATGTGGCCAATGAGCTGACCCTGCTGCAGGACCGGGTCAAGCCGTTCGATGGTGAGACCGCGCGTCGCATCGTCGAGGAAGCGCTCGGCCTGCCGGTCAGCGAGGCCTTCGCCAGTTTCGACACCGAACCGCTGGCCTCGGCCTCCATCGCACAGGTGCACGCGGCCACGCTGGCCGATGGCCGCCAGGTGGTAGTCAAGGTGCTGCGCCCGGGCATCGAGAAGCAGATCGACGCTGATATCGCCCTGCTCAATTCGCTGGCCGCCCTGGTCGAGCGCACCCATCCACGCGCCGACAAGATCCGTCCGCGCGAAGTGGTGGCCGAGGTCGAAAACACCCTGTCCGCCGAGCTGGACCTGCAGCGCGAAGGCGCCAATGCCAGCGTGCTGCGCCGCTTCTGGGAAAACAGCGACGACCTGTACGTGCCGGAAGTGATCTGGAGCCACACCGCCGAGCGCGCGCTGACCCTGGAGCGCGTGTGGGGCATTCCGTCCGACGACATCGCCGCGCTGGACAAGGCCGGCATCGACCGCAAGGCGCTGGCCGCCAAGGGCGTGCGGGTGTTCTACACCCAGGTGTTCCGCGACAACTTCTTCCATGCCGACGCGCACGCCGGCAACATCTGGGTCGACACCGATCCGTCGCGTCGCGCCAACCCGCGCTTCATCGCGCTGGACTTCGGCATCATGGGCCAGCTCTCGCAGGAAGATCAGTACTACCTGGCCGAGAACTTCATGGCCATCTTCAACCGCGACTACCGCCGCATCGCCGAACTGCATGTGCAGGCGCGCTGGATGCCGGACAACGTGCGCATCGATGACCTGGAAGCGGCCGTGCGTTCGGTGTGCGAGCCGTACTTCACCCGGCCGCTATCGCAGATCTCGCTGGCCGAAGTGCTGATGAAGCTGTTCCGCGTGGCCCAGCGTTACCAGCTGACCCTGCAGCCGCAGCTGATCCTGCTGCAGAAGACCCTGCTGAACATCGAAGGCGTCGGCCGCCAGCTGGACCCGCAGATCGACATCTGGGCGGTGGCCAAGCCGGTGCTGGCGAAGATCCTGCGCGAGCGCTACAGCCCGCGCCGGGTGGTGCGCGAGCTCGGCAAGCGCCTGCCGGAAATCATGACCCATGCGCCGGACATGCCACGCCTGGTACACGCCTGGCTGACCCAGCAGGTGGAAGGCCGCCACGAACTGTCGATGCGTTCGCGCGACCTGGCCGCACTGGATGCCAGCGTGCAGCGCCTGCAGAAGCGTGCGGTGGGCGCGATCACCGGTGTCGGCCTGCTGGCCATCGCCGCGCTGATCTATGTGGTGCAGCCGCCGGGCTGGTACTGGGGCGACCTGCCGATGTGGAGCTGGCTGTCCGGTGTGGTCGGCGTGGTGGCGCTGGCGCGCGCGTGGTGGAAGTAGGTCCCATGCTGCAGGCACTCAAGGACGAACTGGCCCGCTTCGGCGCCGACAACGATGCCCGCGAAAGCGCGCGCGGGCGCCGCATGCTCAACATCACGCCGGAGACGGGTGAATTCCTGTCCGTGCTGGTCCGCTTCGGCGCTGCGCGCCAGGTGCTGGAGATCGGCACCTCCAACGGCTATTCGACGCTGTGGCTGGCCGAGGCTGCCACAGCCATCGACGGCCACGTGACCACGCTCGAATACGCCGAGGACAAGGTGGCGATGGCGCGTGACACCTTCGCGCGCAGTGGCCTGGCCGATCGCATCACGCTGGTCCACGACGATGCGGGACCGTGGCTGGCGCTGGTCGCGGATGCCAGCGTCGACCTGCTGTTCCTCGATTCGGACCGCGGGCAATACGCCGGCTGGTGGCCGCAGTTGCGTCGCGTGCTGCGCCCGGGGGGCCTGCTGGTGGTGGACAACGCCACCTCGCATGCAGAACAGATGGAACCGCTGCGGGCGCTGCTGGAGGCTGATCCGGACTTCAGCACCAGCCTGGTGCCGGTGAGCAATGGGGAGCTGTTGGCCGTACGCAGCGCCTGACTGCTCTACAGGTAGGTGCCAACCTTGGTTGGCAGGCTGTTGCCGGTCGCGCAGAGCAGCCGAGCGTGGGCTCGGCTCTACAGAAGGCAGGCCTTTATAATCCCGCGGTGAGCACCGAACCCGAGACCCTCGCCGCGGTCGAGACCGACACCGCGCCCCTGCAGCTGCTGCACCTGGATGAACGCCTGGCCGTGGTCAACAAGCCTGCCGGGCTGATGGTCCACGACAGCAAGCTGGCCCGTGGCGAAGACGATTTCCTGGCCGACCGCCTGCGCGAGCAGCTGGGCCGCCCGATCTTCCTGGTCCACCGGCTGGATCGCGCCACCAGTGGCTGCCTGTTGCTGGCCTTCGACCGCGAGACCGCCAGTGCACTGGGCAAGGCCCTGATGGGCGGCGAGGTGCTGAAGGACTACCTGACCGTCTGCCGGGGCTGGCCGGCCGAGCTCTCCTGGCAGGTCGACCATGACCTGGATGGCGGCCCCGGCAAGCCGGTGAAGAAGCCGGCGGTCACCGACTTCCAGCGCTTGGCCACCGGCGAGCTGTCGGTGCCGGTCGGTGAGTTCACCAGCTCGCGTTATGCGTTGCTGCGCTGCCAGCCACAGACCGGGCGCTTCCGGCAGATCCGCCGGCATCTCAAGCACCTGTCGCATCACATGATCGGTGACACCAGCCACGGTGATGGCCGCCACAACCGCATCTTCCGCATGCAGGGCGTGCACCGCATGCTGCTGCACGCCGAGCGCCTGCGCTTCCCGCATCCGGACGGTGGCACGGTGGATGTGCGTGCGCCGCTGGACCGCGAGTTCCAGAAGGCGCTGGGCCTGTTCGGCTGGCAGGTGGACGACGCCTGATGCTGCTGCGGTAAGCCGAGCGTGGGCTCGGCTCTACAGCCAGCGGCTGGGCGTGGCCCGGCGCACCCCGTTATTTCTTTTCCGGCTCGTTGACGATCGCTTCCAGGTCCTTCTGCAGATCCGCGAACAGCGGCTGCATGCGCGCCTGGATGGCCACCATCACGTTCTGCATCAGCGCCGGGGTCTTGTCCAGCAGGCTCTGGCCGGCCGCGCTCTCGTAGAACTCGGCCATCGCCAGCACGTCTTCCTTGCTGAAGGTCTTCTTGTACAGGTCCACGTACATCGGCCGCAGCTGCTGCCACGACAGGGCCTGGCGCAGGGTCTGGCTGGTCCGCGCCTGGATCCGCTTCAGCTGTTCCTGCTGCTGGGCGTTGAGCTGGCGCTGTGCGGCCACCTGCTGGAACTGCTGCTGCTGCATCGCCTCGATCTGCGGCAGCATGGTGTCGATCATGCTCTGCGCCCGTGACGCGGACAGCAGGCGGTTGATGTCGCCATCGGTCGGTGGCGCGGCCAGGGCCGGAACGCTGGCCACGGCCAGCGCCAGCAGCAGGGCGGCGCGGCGCAGCAGGGACGGCAGGGCGGGTGCGGTGCGGGTCATGCGGGCTTCCTGCGGTACATGGGACGGCCAGCATACCCGCAGCCAAGGCGAAGGCGGCGTGTTCGGTACCTGATCGGCGGCATACGGTGCGCGATGCCGCACTCCGGCACGTGGCTGCCGCTACAATGCGCGGATGGGCAGTGGACCGGTCACCATCAGCGCGCAGCTTGAAATCCCCGACGGCGAGATCGTCGAGCGGTTCGTGCGTGCCAGCGGTGCCGGCGGCCAGAACGTCAACAAGGTCTCCACCGCGGTGGAACTGCGTTTCGATGTGGCCAACTCGCCCTCGTTGCCCGAACCGTTGCGCGCGCGCCTGTTGGCGCGGCGTGACCGGCGCATGACCGGCGAAGGCGTGCTGGTCATCGACGCGCAACGTTTCCGGACCCAGGATCGCAATCGCGAGGATGCGCGCGAGCGGCTGGCGGCCTTCATCCAGGCCGGGCTGAGCGTGCCCAAGCCGCGCAAGGCCACCAAGCCGACCCTCGGGTCGAAACTGCGTCGTCTGGACGCCAAACGCGGGCGCGCGCAGATCAAGCGCGGGCGCTCATCACGTGACTGGGAGTGATTGCTTGAACAACCCGACTTCGTTGCTGCCGGCCGTGCCGCCGCAGATGCCGCAGGTCAAACCCAACGCCTTCCTGCGCTGGCTGGCGCGCTGCACCCTGCGCATGGGCGGCTGGAAGGTGACCGGCACCCTGCCTGACATTCCCCGCCTGGTGTTCATCATCGCGCCGCATTCGTCCAACTGGGACGGCCTGTGGGGCATGGCGGCCAAGATCGCGCTGGGAATGAAGGTCAAGGTGCTGGGCAAGGCATCGCTGTTCTGGTGGCCGCTGGGCCCGCTGCTGCACAAGCTGGGCGTGATCCCGCTGGACCGCAGCTCGCCGCAGGGCACGGTGGGCCAGGCGGTGGACCTGCTGCGCAACAACGAGAAGATGTGGTTCGCCATCACCCCCGAGGGCACCCGCAAGGCCGTGAAGGACTGGAAGGCCGGCTTCCTGAAGATCGCCCGGATGGCCGACGTGCCGATCCTGGCCGCGTATTTCCACTACCCGGAAAAGACCATCGGCATCGGCCCGCTGTTCACGCCCAGCGGCGATGATGCCGCCGACATGGCCGCCATCCGCGAGTTCTACCGGCCGTGGATGGGCAAGACCCGCGGTACGGTCTGAGCCTGCCGCAGGCCGCCGCATAGACGCCACGTCCGGCACATGCCGGGCGAGCGCGACAGGAGTAGGGTGGAGGGCTGGTATCCCGTACCGTCTGCCCAAGGAGTGTTTTACATGTCGCGTACCGTAGTCCTGGCCGCCGCCATCAGCCTGGCGCTGGCGGCCTGTTCCGGCAAGGAGTCCACCCCCGTGTCCGATGCCCAGAAAGCCCCGGCCCAGCAGCCGGCCGAAGCCTCCACCAATCCGCTGCTGAGCGCCAGCACGTTGCCGTTCCAGGCGCCGCAGTTCGACAAGATCAAGGACAGCGACTACCTGCCGGCGTTCGAGGAAGGCATGCGCCAGCACCTGGCCGACGTGCGCAAGATCGCCGACAGCAGCGAGCCGGCCACCTTCGACAACACCATCGTGGCGATGGAGCGCAGCGGCGAGACCCTGAACCGCGTGTCGCGCATTTTCTTCGGCCTGGTCCAGGCCGATACCAACGATGCACGCCAGAAGATCCAGGAAGAAGTGGCGCCGAAGCTGGCCGCGCACCAGGACGAGATCAACCTCGATCCGAAGCTGTTCGCGCGCGTGAAGTCGCTGTACGACCAGCGTGACACGCTGGAACTGGACCCGGTGCAGAAGCGCCTGGTCGAGCATTACTACGACGGCCTAGTGCGCGCTGGCGCACAGCTGTCCGACGCCGACAAGGCGAGCCTGCGCAAGCTCAACGTGGAAGAAACCACCCTTTCCACCCAGTTCCATACCCGTCTGGTGGCCGCCACGGCCGCTGCGGCCGTCGTTGTCGACGACAAGGCCAAGCTGGCCGGCCTGGACGAGAATGCGATCAACAACGCTGCCACCGCCGCCAAGGATCGCAAGCTGGATGGCAAGTTCCTGCTGCCGTTGCAGAACACCACACAGCAGCCGGTGCTCGGCTCGCTGAGCGACCGCGACCAGCGCGCCGCCGTGCTGAAGGCTTCGGAAACCCGCGCCGAGCGCGGCGATGCCAACGACACCCGGCAGACCGTGCAGCGCCTGGCCCAGCTGCGTGCACAGAAGGCCAAGCTGCTCGGCTTCGACACCTTCGCCGACTACCAGCTGGGCGACCAGATGGCCAAGACCCCGGCTGCCGCGCTCAAGCTGCTGACCGACACCGTGCCGGCCGCCACCGCCAAGGCACGCGCCGAAGCCGGCGAGATCCAGAAGGTGATCGACGCGCAGAAGGGTGGTTTCCAGGTCGCCGCTTCGGACTGGGACTTCTACGCCGAGCAGGTGCGCAAGGCCAAGTACGATCTGGACGAATCGCAGATCAAGCCGTACTTCGAACTGGACAACGTGCTGCAGAACGGCGTCTTCTACGCCGCCACCCAGCTGTACGGCATCACCTTCAAGCCGCGTACCGACATTCCGACCTACAACCCGGACATGAAGGTGTACGAAGTGTTCGACAAGGACGGCACCTCGCTGGCGCTGTTCTACACCGACTACTTCAAGCGTGACAGCAAGTCCGGCGGCGCCTGGATGGACGTGTTCGTCGAGCAGGACGGCCTGACCGGTGCCAAGCCGGTGGTCTACAACGTCTGCAACTTCACCAAGCCGGCCGCCGGCCAGCCTGCGCTGATCAGCTTCGACGACGTCACCACCATGTTCCATGAGTTCGGCCATGCGCTGCACGGCATGTTCTCGAACGTGAAGTACCCGTCGATTGCCGGCACCGCCACCTCGCGTGATTTCGTCGAGTTCCCGTCGCAGTTCAACGAGCACTGGGCGCTGGATCCGAAGGTGTTCGCCAACTACGCCAAGCACTACAAGACCGGCGAGGCGATGCCGCAGGAACTGGTCGACAAGATCCTCAAGGCGCGCAGCTTCAACCAGGGCTACGCGACCACCGAGTACCTGTCGGCCGCGCTGCTGGACCTGGCCTGGCACACGCAGAAGGCCGACGCGCCGCTGCAGGATGTCGGCGCCTTTGAAGCCAGCGCGCTGAAGAAGTTCAAGGTCGACCTGCCGCAGGTGCCGCCGCGTTACCGTACCACCTACTTCGACCACATCTGGGGCGGTGGTTACTCGGCCGGCTACTACGCCTACTTCTGGGCCGAAGTGCTGGACCATGACGCCTACCAGTGGTTCACCGAACACGGTGGCCTGACCGCGGCCAACGGCCAGGAATTCCGCGACAAGATCCTCTCGCGCGGCAACAGTGTGGAGCTGTCGACCCTGTACCGCGATTTCCGCGGCAAGGACCCGTCGGTGGAACCGCTGCTGAAGTTCCGCGGGCTGAAATAAGAAAGCGAAAACGGCGGGGGCAACCCCGCCGTTTTTCTTTGCTCTTCTTGTAGAGCCGAGCCTACGCTCGGCTGCCTTTCGCGCCCTTGTAGAGCCGAGCCCATGCTCGGCTGGTTTCCCACGAAAGGAAGCGCGCTACGTCCCCACATGCACCCGGTTGGCCTGCTCGGCCAGCCCCAGGTGATCCAGTGCGATGTCCAGCGCCAGCACATAGCTCTGCGCGCCATACCCGGCGGCGATGCCCAGGCGCTGGCCGACACCGGCCGGCAGGCACGGCTCGGCCACTGCGCCGTCGTCATGCACTTCCACGTAGGCGTTGTGCAGGTAGGGCAGCAGGCGCTGCAGGCGCAGGCTGTTGGCACACGCACCCGGATCAAGCAGCGTCACCTCGCCACGGCTGTGATCAGCCACGCGCAGCGCATCCAGCAGTTCCTGTTCCGAACCGCAGGCACGGATCGCCACGCTGGTGCCGGCATCGATCGCGCGATGCACCAGCGACTTCAGTACCGGCGCCGGCAGTGGCATCGCCGTGCGGATCAACGCACCGGCCGCCTCCGGGCCGCGGATGATGAAGATCGACATGGCTCAGCCCTCCTGCGCCAGGCGACGGCCGACGATGGCCAGTGACAGCGGATAGCCGGCCTGCTGGCTGCGCTGGTCGACCACCACCGCGGCGGGGCCGTGCTGCAGGCGCAGGCGCGCATCCAGGCCGGGCTCGCTGGGCGACTGCAGCTCGATGTACTGCGCCGGCAGCCGTTCCAGCGCCGCCTGCAGTGCGCCACCCTCGGCCTGCCATTGCGCCTCGTCGGCCACGCCGACATCCAGCAGCACCCAGTCGGCCGAGCGCGCCTGCGGCTGGCACAGGCACTGGCGTACCTCGGACAGGCTGGCGCAGTCGCTGCACAACACGCGATGGCCGCTCAGCTGCGCCGGCAACTGCGGGCGCGGCGTCGACGGAGACGCGTGACGGATCACCAGGAGGGTCATACAACACCTTGCGGAATGCGCCCTGCGGCGCGGTGGAGACACGATGCGCGTGCTGGCCGTAAAGGTGCGATGCCCGTGGCCGGGGCACGGCGTAAAACCTGCGTAACCCATCCTGTAGAGCCGAGCCTACGCTCGGCTGGCGTGCACCGACGCTTGAAGAGCAGCCGAGCGCGGGCTCGCCTCTACAGCAAGCCGGTGCGGGAACCTCTTCGGCCCGGATGTGGTCTGATGCAGCTACCACTGACCCGGAGCCTGCCATGGACGCTGTTGCCCGCCCTCCCTTTTCCGAACGCGCGCTGGCCTGGCTGAAGAAAGAGGCGCTGCCGTTGCTGGTGATGCTCGGCCTGCTCGCCGCCGCCCGCGATACCCTGGCCAACCACTACGTAGTGCCCAGCGGCTCGATGCAGCCGACCCTGCAGCCCGGCGACCGGGTGGTGGTGGACATGCGTGCCTATGGGCTGCGCCTGCCGTTTACCGGCAAGGAACTGATGGCGACCGGCACCCCGCAGCGCGGCGAGGTGGCGGTGTTCGATTCGCCGGCCGACGGTACCCGCCTGATCAAGCGGGTGGCCGCGGTGGCCGGTGACCATGTGCAGCTGCACGAAGGGCACCTGAGCATCAACGGCCAGCCACTGCAGACCGCCGACCTGCAGGACGTGGAAGCCTTCGGTGAACGCCGTGCCCGCCTCGATCTGGACATGGGCGGCGGCCCGGACATCGCCGATCTGGTGGTGCCCGACGGTAAGGTGCTGGTGCTGGGTGACCACCGCGGCAACAGCTTCGATGGCCGTTTCTTCGGCTTCGTCGACGCTGACAAGGTCTACGGCCGTGCGGTGGCGGTGTACTACCGCCGGGGCGCCGGCTTTGAGTGGCAGCGCCTGTAAGCTGAATTGATACTTTCTGTGTATCAATCCTGACCTATCAGGTTATGGATCGACTGGATGGACGGGCCTAGTCTGAGGCCCGTTCCCTCCCATACCCGGCCGTCCCCACCGGCCCACCGATCCCATGACTGGCGAAACCGCCGCGACCGTCGAACGCCGCCCCCACGCTGTTGACCCCGCTTCCGACACCCGCATCCAGCAGGGCACGCCGGCTTTCCGCCGCACCGCGCTGGCGCTGTTCCTGGCCGGCTTCTCCACCTTCGGGCTGCTGTACACGGTGCAGCCGCTGCTGCCCGAATTCAGCCGCCACTTCGGCGTGTCCGCCGCCGGCAGCGCAATGTCGCTGTCGCTGACCACCGGCACGCTGGCGGTGGCCATGCTGCTGGCCGGCCTGCTGTCCGACGCGGTCGGCCGCCGCCCGTTGATGATTGCTGCGCTGCTGGCCTCGGCCATGCTGTCGCTGAGCACCGCGCTGGTGGACGACTGGACCACGCTGCTGGTGCTGCGCACCCTGCTGGGCCTGGCGCTGAGCGGCGTGCCGGCCGTGGCGATGACCTACCTGGTCGAGGAAATGGACAGCCGCGCGCTGGGCCTGGCGATGGGCCTGTACATCGGCGGCAACGCCATCGGTGGCATGAGCGGGCGACTGCTGGCAGGCATCATCGCCGACCACTGGGGCTGGCGCTGGGGCATCGGCGTGGTCTCGATCATCGCCGTGGCCAGCACCGTGCTGCTGTGGCTGCAGCTGCCGCCACAGCGTCACTTCCACCCCCGCCGGGATGGCCTGCGTCAGTTGCCGTCACGCTGGCGCATGCTGTTCGCCGACCCGGGCCTGCCGTGGCTGTTCGCTACCTCGTTCGTGCTGATGGGCGTGTTCGTCACCCTCTACAACTACCTGGGCTACCACCTGCTGGCGCCGCCGTACCACCTCAGCCAGACCGTGGTAGGCCTGATCTTCAGCGTCTACCTGGTGGGTACTTTCAGTTCGGCGTGGATGGGCCAGCAGGCTACGCGTTACGGACGCGGCCGCATCCTGTCGATCTCGTTCGCGCTGATCGGTGCCGGCATCGCGCTGCTGGCATTGCCTTGGCTGAGCACAATGGCACTCGGCATCGCGCTGGTGACGTTCGGCTTCTTCGGCGGTCACTCGGTAGCCAGCAGCTGGGTTGGCAGCCGTGCCGGCACGATGCGCGCGGAAGCCTCGGCGCTGTACCTGTTTGCCTATTACCTGGGTTCGAGTGTGCTCGGTGGTTTAGGCGGCCTGGCTTATGCGGCGTGGGACTGGCGGGGTGTGTGCCTGTTCGCCGCCGTGCTGACCCTGATCGGCGGTGGCATTGTCTGGGCGCTGCAGCAGCGCGCCCCGCAGCCGGTGACCGCGTGATCCTGGTCTGGTAGAGGCCGACCTTGGTCGGCGTTGTGGTCGTGGGCCAACCAAGGTTGGCCACTACCGGGGGGGGGCACGCTCAGCCCTCCACGAACGCCTCGCGCAACAACCCGGCGAAATTGCGGATCAGCGGCGTCACCCCCTCGCGGTGCCACGCCAGCTGCACCTCCGAATGCGCACCGGCATCGGCCAGCGCCACGAAGCGCGCGCCCTCCACCCGGATGTGATCGCAGGACGACGGCAGGATCGCCGCACCCAGGCCGGCAGCAGCAAGACTGATCAGGGTCGAGGCTTCGCCCGCCTCCTGCGCGATGCGCGGCGTGAACCCGGCGGCCGCGCACAACGCGATCATGTGGTCATGGATGCCCGCACCGGCGCTGCGGCGAAATGCCACGAACGGCTCCTGCGCGAAGTCGCGCAGCGACAACGTGCCCTGCTTCGAAAGCCTGTGCAGGGCAGGATGGCCGGCATGCACGATCAACGCCAGCGGATCGACGAACAGGCTGTGCGCCACCAGTTCCGGCGGCAACGCGCGCTTGCGGATGATGCCCACGTCCAGGCTGCCGTCGAGCAGCGCATCGATCTGCTGCAGCGTGTTCATCTCGCTCAGCTGCAGCCGTACCTGCGGGTACTGCTGGCGGTAGCGCAGGATCGAACGCGGAATCTGCGGTGACAGTGGCGTGGCCCGGGTCAGGCCGATACGCAGTTCGCCCTGCTCGCCGCGCTGCGCGCGCTGCACCTCGTCCACCGCTGTTTCCACCTGCTGCACGATGGCGCGTGCACGCTCCTGCAGCAGCTCACCGGCAGGCGTCAGCTGCACACGACGGTGGCTGCGCACGAACAGGCGCGCCCCGATCAGTTCCTCCAGCTGGCGGATCTGCTGGCTGAGCGGCGGCTGCGACATCCCCAGCCGCTCGGCCGCCTGGCCGAAGTGCAGCGTATCGGCGACAGCGAGGAAGTAGCGCAGGTGGCGGAGTTCGATGGACATGGGGCCAGTTTATTCATCGTCAGCCGGAAATGAATCAGAGATGGGATCCGATCCCGTGCCGACCAACGGTCGGCACCCACCAACAGCAGCTGGCACCAACAGCAGCGACCAACTGTCGAAGGCGGGGTGGGTCCGGTTGCGGGGGTGTGAGCGGCATGGATGCCGCGACCAAGCCCCCATGGACGGGTTTACGGCGTCCCCCGCAACCGGACCCACCCCGCCATCCCACGGAATGCCCGCTGTTGCCGTTGACGTTGCCGTTGCTTCGGCCTCTGCAGGTGCAGGGCGGCAGCCCTGCAAACCAGAACACCCTTACCGCTCGGAATGCCCGCTCTGGTCGTAATCGCGCGGGCTGAACAGCTCCGGCTGGATCAGCTCGATGAATGCCCGCGCCTGCGCCGACAGCGCCTTGCCGCGCCGCACGATCACCCCGTAACTGCGTTCCGGGAACCAGCGCTTCATCGACCTCGCCGCCAACCGCTCGCGGTCGGCCTCGTTCAGGCACAGTGCCGGCACGATGGAAATGCCCATGCCCATCGCCACGTACTGCTTGATCACCTCCCAGCCGCCCACTTCCAGCGCCACGGTGTAGGCGATGCGGTGGCGCTGGAACACCTGGTCGACCAGCCGGTAGGTGATCTGCCGCTTCGGTGGCAGCACCAGTGGATAGCGCGCAATATCGGCCAACTCCAGCTCGCCGCCCTTGGCCAGCGGATGGTCATGCGGTGCGATCAGCACCTGCTCGAAACGGTAGGCCGGGGCGTAGCTGAGGTCGGCCGGCACATCGGTCATCGAACCGATCGCCAGGTCGGCGGCATCCTCGCGCAGCAGGTCGGTGCCGTCGGCGCTGATCGCGTTGTGCAGGGTCAGGCGCACGTCCGGGTAGTGCAGGCGGAAGCGTTCGACGATCTTCGGCAGCAGGTACAGGATGGTCGAGCTGTTGGCGGCGATGTTCAGCTCGCCCGCATCCAGGCCGCGTACCTTGTCGCGGAAGCGTGCCTCCAGCCCGTCCAGGTTCTCCACCAGCGGCTGCGCCATTTCGTACAGCAGCTGGCCCTCGCGGCTGGGCACCAGGCGACGCCCGCTGCGCTCGAACAACGGCACGCCCAGCTCCCGTTCCAGGGCCTGCAACTGCAGGCTGATGGCCGGCTGGCTGACGAACAATGCCTCAGCCGCCCGTGAGACAGAGCCCAGACGCACGGTCTGGCAGAACGCGCGCAACGGCTTCAACCGGTCGGATTTGTAGGAAAAACGCGGACTTGGCGAGGGGCGCGTGGTCATGGCGTTACAAGTATTAGCACAACTTATGTAGAGCATTGCAAAAACTGTTTTGCCAAATACTCGGCCCGGGCGGCACCGTGGAGGCGTTCCCCACCGCTGGAGTCGCCCCATGTCCGCCGTCGCTTCCGCTGTTCCCACCCCTGCCAGCAAGGCCACCCCCGGCATCGCCCTGGCGACCCGCGTGGCCGGTCAGGACACCGTGCTGCCGGCGCCGCTGCTGGCCCTGCTGGTGTCGCTGCACCGTGCGGTGGAACCGGGCCGGCAGGCACGGCTGCAGGCCCGCCGTGAACGCCAGGCGTTCTTCGACCAGGGCGGCCTGCCGGACTTCCGTGAAGACACCACCGCGATCCGTAGCGGCGACTGGCGCGTTGCGCCGCTGCCGGCCGCGCTGCAGGATCGCCGCGTCGAGATCACCGGCCCGACAGACCCAAAGACGGTCATCAACGCACTGAACTCCGGCGCCAAGGTGTTCATGGCCGATTTCGAGGATTCGACCTCGCCGACCTGGCGCAATCTGCTGGCCGGGCAGCAGTCGCTGGCGGCGGCGGTGCGTGGTGATCTGGAATTCACCGCCGCCAATGGCAAGCACTACACGCTGCGCCCGTACGACGAACAGGCCGTGCTGATCGTGCGCCCGCGCGGCTGGCATCTGGACGAGAAGCACGTGCGCATCGACGGCCAGTTCATCGCCGGCGGGCTGTTCGACGCGGCGGTGTTCGCCTTCCACAACGCCCGCACCCTGCAGGCCAAGGACCGCGGCCCGTACTTCTACCTGCCCAAGCTGCAGAGCATGGAAGAGGCCGCGCTGTGGGAGACCGCGCTGTCGCACATCGAAGGCATGCTCGGCCTGCCGCACGGCCAGATCAAGGTGACCGTGCTGATCGAAACGCTGCCGGCGGTGTTCGAGATGGACGAGATCCTGCACGCGCTGCGTGATCGCATCGTCGGCCTGAACTGCGGGCGCTGGGATTACATCTTCTCGTACCTGAAGACCTTCCGCCGCCACGCCGACCGCGTGCTGCCCGAACGCGGCCAGGTGACCATGACCCAGCCGTTCCTGAAGGCGTATTCGGAACTGCTGATCCAGACCTGCCACCGCCGCGGTGCGCATGCGATGGGCGGCATGGCCGCGCAGATCCCGATCAACAACGATGCCGCGGCCAACGAACAGGCGATGGCCCGGGTGCGCGCCGACAAGCTGCGCGAAGTCACCGCCGGCCATGACGGCACCTGGGTTGCGCATCCGGCGCTGATTCCAGTGGCGATGGCGATCTTCGACGAACACATGCCCGGTGCGAACCAGCACAGCGTGCTGCGCCAGGATGTGCGCGTGGGCCGCGATGAACTGATCGCGCGCCCGCCGGGCACCATCACCCGTGCCGGCTTCGAAGGCAACGTGGAAGTCTGCGTGCGCTACCTGGCGGCGTGGCTGGATGGCAACGGTTGCGTGCCGATCCACCACCTGATGGAGGACGCGGCCACCGCCGAGATCAGCCGCAGCCAGCTGTGGCAGTGGCTGCATACGCCGGGCCAGCAACTGGACGACGGCACCGCGATCGATCTGGCGCTGCTGGATTCCACTCTCTCGCAGCTGCCGGCACGGCTGGGCGATACCGCCGCGCTGCCTGGTGGTACACGCATCGGCGAAGCCATCACCCTGCTCGGCGAACTGAGCCGCAGCGACGAACTGACCGATTTCCTGACCCTGCCGGCCTACGCGCGCATCGATTGACTCCCGCCCGCGTTTCCACGCCGTTTCCCTCCCCGCTGCACGCACGAACCGAACTGGAGAAAGACATGAGCAAGCTGCCCACTGCCGAACAGATCCAGCACGACTGGGATACCAACCCGCGCTGGGAAGGCATCCAGCGCAACTACAGCGCCGCCGACGTGGTGCGCCTGCGCGGCAC
Organism: Stenotrophomonas sp. YJH_SMC_43; assembly: GCF_059372535.1. Taxonomy (NCBI): domain Bacteria; kingdom Pseudomonadati; phylum Pseudomonadota; class Gammaproteobacteria; order Lysobacterales; family Lysobacteraceae; genus Stenotrophomonas; species Stenotrophomonas sp. YJH_SMC_43. Next base: position 123,294 of record NZ_JCAFVQ010000004.1, on the reverse strand, counting down.
CGTCCACATCGAGCACTCGCTGGCCCGCCTGGGTGCGGAGAAGCTGTGGGCGTCGCTGCATGAGCGCGAGTTCGTCAACGCGCTGGGTGCGCTGACCGGCAACCAGGCCATGCAGCAGGTCAAGGCTGGCCTGAAGGCCATCTACCTGTCCGGTTGGCAGGTGGCGGCCGACGCCAACCTGGCCGGCCAGATGTACCCGGACCAGTCGCTGTACCCGGCCGATTCGGTGCCGGCGGTGGTCAAGCGCATCAACAACACGCTGCTGCGCGCCGACCAGCTGCACCATGCCGAAGGCAAGGATGACATCGACTTCCTGCAGCCGATCGTGGCCGATGCAGAAGCCGGTTTCGGCGGCGTGCTCAACGCCTTCGAACTGATGAAGGCGATGATCGAGGCCGGTGCCGCCGGCGTGCACTTCGAGGATCAGCTGGCCTCGGTGAAGAAGTGCGGCCACATGGGCGGCAAGGTGCTGGTGCCGACCCGTGAGGCGGTCGAGAAGCTCAACGCCGCGCGCCTGGCCGCCGACGTGTTGGGCGTGCCGACCCTGCTGGTGGCACGTACCGATGCCGAAGCCGCCGACCTGCTGACCAGCGACATCGACGGCAACGACAAGCCGTTCGCCACCGGCGAGCGCACCGTCGAGGGCTTCTACAAGACCCGCAATGGCCTGGACCAGGCGATCAGCCGTGGCCTGGCCTATGCACCCTACGCCGACCTGGTGTGGTGCGAGACCGGCAAGCCGGATCTGGAATTCGCACGCAGGTTCGCCGAGGCGATCCATGCGAAGTTCCCGGGCAAGCTGCTGGCCTACAACTGCTCGCCCAGCTTCAACTGGAAGAAGAACCTGGACGACGCCACCATCGCGAAGTTCCAGCGCGAGCTGGGCAGCTACGGCTACAAGTTCCAGTTCATCACCCTGGCCGGCTTCCATGCGCTGAACTACGGCATGTTCAACCTGGCCCACGGCTATGCACGCCGCCAGATGAGCGCGTTCGTGGAACTGCAGGAAGCCGAGTTCGAAGCGGCCGAGCGTGGCTTCACTGCGGTAAAGCACCAGCGTGAGGTCGGTACCGGTTACTTCGACGCGGTGACCCAGGCGATCCAGCAGGGCCAGTCGTCGACCACCGCGCTGACCGGCTCGACCGAGGAAGAGCAGTTCCACGGCGGGCGCAGCGAACGCGCTGCGTGATGCGGTAGTGCCGGCCGCTGGCCGGCAACCCGTCGATGTTCCCGAGGTCCAGATGGTTGCCGGCCAGCGGCCGGCACTACCGGGCCTCAGAGCGATCAGGGTGGCCAGGGAAGGGCCAGACAACGCCGGCCGGTCGGGGGACCTGCCGGCGTTGTTGTATCGATGCAAAGGCGCGGCCAGCAGGCAGCGTCAATCAGGCGCACCCCGTGTGCCGGCAACTTGGCCGAAACCCTGTGAAACCCGGCATCGGATTGATCCAGCAGGGGTTTTGCCCGGACACCCGTGACCAGAACGGGCCACCATCGATCTTCACATCAATCAAGATCGGCAGAAGGGTCAAAATGAGATAGGGCGCACACTTTAAAGCGGTGCTATGCTCCGCGGCTCACCAGGGGACGCTGGCGGCGGGTGCAGGGAATGACCGGCAGGGGTGCGGCCGAGAACAGTGATGTGACGTCAGGTATCGCCCGGGTGGCGATGGCCGAGATCGTGCACGCGCTGCTGTCCGCTGCCGAGGTGGCATTGTTCGCCAGATTTGCCCGTCCATGCAAGCTTCATGCCGGACAGTGGTTGTTCCAGCGTGGCCATCGCGGCGAACGGATGTATGTGATCCTCCAGGGCCAGATCGAACTGGACTTCGGCGAGGACCTGGTGATCAAGACGCTCGGCCAGCATGAGTTCTTCGGTGAGCTTGGCCTGCTGGTCGGTGATCACCTGCGCAGCGCCAGTGCACGCGCGCTGGCCGACTGCGAAGTACTGGAGCTGGGCCCGGCCGATTTCCATCGCCTGGTGGAATCCGATCCCGGCCTGGTCGCCTACTTCCTGCGCCGCACGATCATGCGCGTGCTGACCAACGAGCAGGCCCTGATCAGCCAGCTGCGCCGGCGCAACCATGATCTGGAAACCGCGCTGGACAATCTGTACATCACCACCCATCAGCTGACCCACACCCGTGAGCTGGTGCGTACCGATGAACTGACCGGGCTGCACAACCGCCGTGGCCTGACCCTGTACCTGCAGGAGTGCCGCGCCGACGGTGGCGGGTTGCCGCAGGCCCTGCTGCTGATCGACTGCGACCGCTTCAAGCAGATCAATGATCGTCACGGCCACCAGGCCGGCGACCGTGTGCTGCAGAGCATGGGCAACATCCTGCGCTCGATGGCCGGTGAGCAGGACCTGGCCTGCCGCCTCGGCGGCGATGAGTTCTGCCTGATCCTGCGCCGTGGCAATCACGAGATCGTGCAGCACGCGGCCGAGTTCATCCTCAGCGCGGTGCATGGCCTGCTCGAACGCAGTCATGGCACGCCGCATGTCAGCCTGGTCAGCATCGGTGCCAGCCTGCTGGCGCCGGAGGCCGGCTGGAGCGAGTGGTATGCCAGTGCGGACCGCGCGCTGTACCAGGCCAAGCGCGATGGCGGCAACTGCCTGCGCTGGGTGGATGCTCCGGACGGCCCATAGGGAGATGCAGGCGATGAATGGCGACAACGGAACGTCAGCCCCGCATAGCCCCCAGCTACGCGCCCTGCTGTTCACCGATCTGTGTGATTCGCTGCAGCTGGTCGAGCGGATCGGCGACGTCGCGGCCGCGAGCCTGTTCCAGGAACACGACCGCCTGGTGCTGGTGTTGCAGCACCGCTGGAATGGCCAGCTGATCGATCGCTCCGACGGTCTGTTCATGCTGTTCGAGCGCGCCATCGATGCGCTCGGTTTCGCGCTGGACTACCAGTGCGAACTGCACACGCTGGGCCAGCAGCGTTCGATTGAACTGCGTGCGCGTGCCGGCCTGCATGTGGGTGACGTACTGACCTGGGACAACAGTCCCGAAGCGGTGCGCGCCGGCGCCAAGTCGATGGAAGTGGAAGGGCTGGCCAAGCCGATGGCGGCGCGCCTGATGATGCTGGCACGGCCTGGCCAGATCCTGTTGTCGGCCGTGGCCGAATCACTGACGCGCCGCGCCACCGATGCGTTGGGCGAGCGCGGCGCGCGCCTGCTGTGGAAGTCGCACGGGCGCTGGCGCTTCAAGGGCGTGCCGGTGGTGCAGGAAGTGATCGAAGTGGGCGAGATCGGTGCGGCGCCGTTGCGCATGCCGCGTGCCAATGCCAAGGCGCGCCGTGACCTGCCGCTGTGGCGGCAGCCGCTGGTGCTGGCCGCTGAAGGTCTGGTACTGACGGTGGTGGTGCTGGGCGGCTGGCTGCTGCTGCGACCGGAACCGGCGATCGCGTTCGCCGAGCGCGACTGGGTGGTGCTCGGCGATGTCGACAACCTCACTGGCGACCCGATCTTCGACGACTCGATGCGGCACGCCATCCGGATTGCGCTGGAGCAATCGCGTTACGTGAACGTGCTGTCGGAGGGCAAGATCCGCGAGAGCCTGGAAATGGCGCGGCTCTCGGGCGATACCCGGCTCAGCCGCGATACCGCAGCCAACGTGGCGGTGCGGGAAGGCGCGCGCGCCGTGCTGCTGCCGACGGTGCGGCAGAAGATCGGTGGCTACGAGCTCGCCATCGACGTCGCAGCACCGGGCAGCGGTCAGGTGATCCAGACGTTCACCGCCACCGCGGATCGATCCGATCAGATGGTGTTCGCGGTGGACGACGTGGTCGGGCGCCTGCGACGTGGCCTGGGCGAATCGGTGGCGAGCCTGGAACAGTCGTTGCCGCTGCCGCGGGCATCGACCCAGGACCTGCGCGCACTGCGTGCGTTTGCCCTGGCCGAAAGCGCACTGGGCCAGCGTCGCTTCGAAGAAGCACGCAACCTCTACCAGGCGGCGATCGATATCGATCCCGGTTTCGCCCTGGCCTACATGGGCGTGGCCAAGCTGCTGGCCCGCACTGCGCAGGTTGCGGACGCGCGTGACGCGCTGGAGCACGCGCTGGCCCAGCAGCAGCGCCTGCCCGCGCGTGAGCGCCTGTACCTGAAGGGCTGGCAGGCCGAACTGGAACCCGGTGGCTGGCCGCTGGAACAGTGGCGTGCGCTGGCCAAGATCTATCCGGATTCGTTTGCGGGGCTGTCCAATACCTCCTGGGGGCTGCTGCAGGACAATCGCTTCGCCGAGGCCGCGCCCTATGCGCGCGCCGCGACGGTGCCTCAGGACCCGTTGCGGCTGTATCCGATGATCCATCTGGCGCGGGCACAGTTGGGCCTCGGCCAGCCGCAGCAGGCAATGCGCACCTTGCACCAGGCACAGATGCTGCGCGGCAATGACGAGGCCGACGACCTGGATGTGGACGTGCTGGTTGCGCAGGGCCTGGACGCACAGGCACAGCAGCTGTTGATGCGGTTGCCGCGGGGGGATGACCTGCAACAGCGCATGCGCCTGCGGGCAAACCTGCTGGTGGCTGCGGAGCAGCGTGATTGCAGCAGCCTGCATGCCGCGATCGCTGCGGATGGCCCGGCACCGGATCTGATCGACTACCAGATCCATCAACGGCTGCAACACGCCACCGTCACCACGTTGTGCACGGCCGGCGATGCGAAGGAGCTTGAATCCATCGCCGCCATGCTGCGACCGCTGCTGCGGAAGAACGACGACTCCGCCGTGGGTAGCCGCAGTCTGCAGTTGCTGGCCCTGACCTATCTGGCCCAGCGCCAGGGCCAGCATGCGCTGGCCGCAGAGTGGCTGCGTGACCACGGCGAACTGCTGGAGCGGCAGCGCAGCCCTGTGGTGGGCAAGTGGCGCCGGGTTGTGCTGGCGATGGCCGAACTGGCGCAACAGCGTCCGCAAGCGGCACGCCATCTGCTCGAGCCCACCTTTGATGGCAGCGAACCGGTGCAGGCCCATGTTGTGCTGCTGCAGGCATTGCGTGCCGAGCAGGACACTGCCGGCGTGCGCCGCGAGCAGGCCTGGCTGGCCCGGCACCACGGTCAGGCCATTGCCGAGGTGGCGTCCATGCAGGTCTGGCAGCCCCTGAATGTGCACGACATCGCCACGGAGGCGACGTCGGTGCGGGTACCGCGCTGATGCGGACTCAGGCGTTGACGCGCTCGTCGATCCGGTCGGCTTCGAAGCAGAACACCACCGTCATCGAGGCGGTCGAGGCACTCAGGTATGCATGCAGCGAATCGCGGGTGCGGCGCAGCTCCTCGACCGAAGCCAGGGTGCCGACCTTCATGCAGTCGTTCTCGCCAACGGCACCGTCCAGGCCGATCGAGGCCAGGGCCTTGCCCGGCGATGCGGTGAAGTGGTTGCGGAAATCGTCGTTGCCGATGAGGTGGTCCAGCAGGGTGCTGGCGTCCTCGGCGGAAAGGCGGGGATGGGTGCTCATGGGGATCGTCCGTAGGTTGAGTTTCTCGTATCGGCCGCGACAGCCTGCCATTGAGGGCGGTGGCGTGCATGTCGCTAAAGTTGGCCGCGTCGCGGTCGTTGCTGCTATGCCGGTTGTGCGGCAGAAGGAAGGAAACCCATGCGCCTGCGCCGCTGCGCCAGCCTGATGTTCGAGCCCCGCGAGTCGGTCACCCTGGACCTGCGCGCGATGCTGGCCGGCCAGGCCGAGATGGACAGCCAGATCAGCTGGGTGGCCCTGGCCGCCCATCTGGACCAGCCGCTGCCGGTGGACGCCGAAGAGCGCCAGCTGCTGGGCGAGCTCAGCGCGCACCGCTGGAGCGAACCGCCGGCCGGCATCTCTCCGGCGATGCTGGCGCGCCTGGTCGAGCAGGGGCTGGTGCTGACCGACCCGCCGGATGAGGTCGGGCACCAGATGCGTGATGAGGCATTGCGACGCAGCCAGTGGTGGCCGTTGGCCGCACTGGCCCATCGCCATGCGCGCTGGCAGGCGGTGGACAGCGTGGAGGACATGCGTCGCCAGGGGCTGGATACCGCTGCCGGCCTGCGCCAGCGGCTGGGGCCGCCACCACCGGTGGTGCAGGCCCTGCAGGGCGACTACCAGCCGTTGCCGCGCAGCGAAGAGGCGGCGTTCGACGCGCTGCTGGCGCAGCGCACGACCTGCCGCAATTTCGACCCGCAGCGCGCGCTGCCATTGCCGCTGCTGGCCCAGGTGCTGCAGCGCACGCTGATGGCCCATGCGGTGCAGAAGGTCGAGCGTGATACCGAGTTCCTGAAGAAGAACGTGCCCTCCGGTGGCGGCCTGCATCCCACCGAAGGTTTCCTGCTGGTGCAGAACGTGGAAGGACTGGCACCGGGCCTGTACCACTACCACCCGGTGCAGCACGCCGTGCTGCCGCTGCCCTCGCCGCCGCCTGATGCATTGCCCGCGCTGGCACGGCGGATGCTGTCCGGTCAGGAGTGGTTCGCCGATGCACCGGCGCTGCTGGTGCTGGCACCGCGGTACGACCGCTGCTTCTGGAAGTACCGCAACCACGCCAAGGCGTATCGTGCGGTGACGCTGGATGTCGGCCACATCTCGCAGCTGCTGTACCTGTGCGCGACCGAGCGTGGCCTGGCGGCATTCGTCACCGCAGCCATCAACGATGCCGATGTCGATCGTGCCTTCGGTTTCGACGGCATCGGGCAGAGCGCGATGGCCATCTGCGGCCTGGGCTGGCGCAGTGCCACGCTGGACACGGCCGAATTCGATCCTGCTGGCCGGGTGGTGGTGGGCGACGACCGCTGAGCGGTCGCCGCCGCGGCGTTCACGCCGCCTCGAAGTCCACCAGTACTGCACCGTCACCCACCTGGTCGCCGGCCTTGGCGCGGTAACCCTTCACCGTGCCGTCCGCCGGTGCCTGCAGCGTGTGCTCCATCTTCATCGCTTCCAGCACCACCAGCGGCGTGCCGCGCTTGACCTCGGTACCGGCGGCGACCAGCGTCGCAACGATCTTGCCCGGCATCGGCGCCAGCAGGCTGCCGGCGTCGGCCACGGCGTGGTCCGATTCACCCACCGGATCGTGCAGGGTGAAACGGTGCTGGCCGTCGGCGCCGAACAGGTACAGCTGGTCACCGTCGCGCAGCAGCTGCAACGACCAGCGGCGCTCGCCCAGCTGCACTGTCAGGCCCTGCATATTGGCCGTGCCGATCACCTGCACCGGCGCCGCATCGTCGCACTGCACGCGCCAGCCATCGGCCTGCGCCCACACCTTCAGCGTGTGCCGGCGCTCTCCCTGCTGCAGCGGCAATACGCGCGGGGCGGACGCGCCAAGGCGCCAGCCGTCCTGCGCCTGCCACGGCGAATGCGGGTCGCGCGCATCGCTGCCGGCACCGGCAGTGCTTGCAACAGCGGCCACGGCGGCCAGCTGCCACAGGGCATCATCCGTATCGCCCGCTGCACTCAATGCCGCCTGTTCGCGTTCGATCAGCGCGGTATCCAGCTTGGCGTGCGCGAACGAATCGGTGTTCACCAGGCGGCGCAGGAAGCCGGCATTGGTGGTCACGCCCACCACCTGGCAGTCGGCCAGCGCCTGGCTCATGCGGCGCAGCGCGGCGTCGCGGTCCACGTCCCAGACGATCAGCTTGGCGATCATCGGGTCGTAGTACGGGGTGATGCTGTCGCCTTCCTCCACGCCGGTATCCACGCGCACATGGGCAGACGGAGCCGGCAGGCGCAGGCGGCGCAGGGTACCGGTGGAGGGCAGGAAGCCGCGGTCGGCATCTTCTGCGTACAGGCGTGCTTCGATGGCATGGCCGTGGATCGCCAGCTGCTCCTGGCGCAGCGGCAGCGGCAAGCCCGAGGCCACGCGCAGCTGCCATTCCACCAGGTCGGTGCCGGTGATGTACTCGGTCACCGGGTGCTCGACCTGAAGGCGGGTGTTCATTTCCATGAAGTAGAAATCGCCGTCCGGGCCGGCGATGAACTCCACCGTGCCGGCACCGACGTAGCCCACCGCGCGCGCGGCATCGACCGCCGCCTTGCCCATCGCCGCGCGACGTTCTGCACTCATGCCTGGCGCCGGGGCTTCTTCCAGCACCTTCTGGTGGCGGCGCTGCACCGAGCAGTCGCGCTCGAACAGGTAGACCGCATCACCGTGGCTGTCGCCGAACACCTGGATCTCGATATGGCGCGGGCGCTCGACATACTTCTCGACCAGCACGTGGTCATTGCTGAACGCCGAGGCCGCCTCGCGCTGGCAGCTGGCCAGCGCATCGACGAAGTCCTCGCTGCGCTCGACCTTGCGCATGCCCTTGCCACCGCCACCGGCGCTGGCCTTGATCAGCACCGGGTAACCGATGGCGTCGGCCTGTTCGCGCAGGAAGGACGGTTCCTGCTGGTCGCCGTGGTAGCCCGGAGTCAGCGGCACGCCGACTTTCGCCATCAATGCCTTGGCCGCGCTCTTGTCGCCCATCGCGCGGATGGCGCTGGCCGGCGGCCCGATGAAGGTGATGCCGGCGGCGGCGCAGGCATCGGCGAAGTCGGCATTCTCTGACAGGAAGCCGTAACCGGGGTGGATCGCCTGCGCGCCGGTCAGGCGTGCGGCGTCGAGCAGGGCATCGCCGCGCAGGTAACTTTCACGTGCAGCGGCCGGACCGATGTGGATGGCTTCGTCGGCCAGGCGCACGTGGCGCGCGTTGCGGTCGGCATCGGAATATACCGCCACGGTGGCGATGCCGAGGCGGCGGCAGGTGGCGATGACGCGGCAGGCGATTTCGCCGCGATTGGCGATCAGGACTTTGGTGAACATGGCAACGGGCTTCATGGGAGCGTGCTCGGTCATGGCACGGGTTACATGCGGAACACGCCGAAGCGCGTCTGCTGCGGGGCGGCGTTGAGGCTGGCCGACAGCGCCAGGGCCAGTACCCGGCGGGTGTCGGCCGGATCGATCACGCCGTCGTCCCACAGGCGCGCGCTGGCGTAGTACGGGTGGCCCTGCTGCTCGAACTGCTCGCGGATCGGTGCCTTGAACGCATCTTCCTCCGCTGCCGGCCACTGGCCGCCCTTGGCTTCGATGCCATCGCGCTTGACCGTGGCCAGAACGCTGGCGGCCTGTTCGCCGCCCATCACGCCGATGCGCGCGTTGGGCCACATCCACAGGAAGTTCGGCGAGTACGCGCGGCCGCACATACCGTAGTTGCCGGCCCCGAACGAGCCACCGATCACCACGGTGAACTTGGGCACCTTGGCGCAGGCCACCGCCATCACCAGCTTGGCACCGTCCTTGGCGATGCCACCCTGTTCGTACTTGCGGCCGACCATGAAGCCGGTGATGTTCTGCAGGAACACCAGCGGGATGTTGCGCTGGGTGCACAGCTCGATGAAGTGCGCGCCTTTCAGTGCCGACTCGGAGAACAGGATGCCGTTGTTGGCGATGATGCCGATCGGGTAGCCGTTCAGATGCGCGAAGCCGGTAACCAGTGTTGCGCCATAGCGCGGCTTGAACTCGTCAAAGCGCGAGCCATCGACCAGGCGTGCGATCACTTCGCGCACGTCGTAGGGCTTGCGCGTATCGGCGGGAATCACCCCATACAGTTCATGCGCCGGCAGCAGCGGTTCCTCGGGCGCCTGCACCGCCATCGCCGGCTCCGGCTTGCGCCAGTTCAGCTGTGCGATGATCGCGCGCACCCGTGCCAGCGCCTGCAGATCGTTGTCGGCCATGTGGTCGGCCACGCCGGAGATGCGGGTGTGTACGTCGGCACCGCCCAGTTCCTCGGCCGTCACCACTTCACCGGTGGCGGCCTTCACCAGCGGCGGGCCGCCGAGGAAGATCGTGCCCTGCTCGCGCACGATCACCGTCTCGTCGCTCATCGCCGGCACGTAGGCGCCACCGGCGGTGCAGCTGCCCATCACGCAGGCGATCTGCGGAATGCCCTGCGCCGACAGGTTGGCCTGGTTGTAGAAGATGCGGCCGAAATGATCGCGGTCGGGGAACACCTCGTCCTGCAGCGGCAGGAAGGCGCCGCCGGAATCGACCAGGTAGATGCACGGCAGGTGGTTCTGCTCGGCGATCTCCTGCGCGCGCAGGTGCTTCTTCACCGTCATCGGGTAGTAGGTGCCGCCCTTGACCGTGGCATCGTTGGCCACGATCACGCATTCCACGCCGCTCACGCGGCCGATGCCGGCCACCACGCCCGCAGCGGGCACGGCATCGTCATACATGCCGTGCGCGGCCAGCGGCGCGATTTCCAGGAAGGCGCTGCCGGGGTCGAGCAGGGCGTCGATGCGGTCGCGCACCAGCAGCTTGCCGCGCGCGGTGTGCTTGGCGCGTGCCGCCTCGCTTCCGCCCAGTGCAGTGCGGGCAAGCGTGGCGTGCAGGTCGTCAACCACGGCCTGCATGGCCGCGCGGTTGCTTTCAAAGGTTTCGCTGCCCGGTTGCAGCTGGCTGTTCAGGACGGTCATCGCGGTGGCCTTACAGGGTGCGCTGGAACAGTTCGCGGCCGATCAGCATGCGGCGGATCTCCGACGTGCCGGCGCCGATTTCATACAGCTTGGCGTCGCGCCACAAACGGCCGGTCGGGTATTCGTTGATGTAGCCGTTGCCGCCCAGGATCTGGATCGCCTGGCCGGTCAGCCAGGTCGCCTTCTCGGCGGCGTACAGGATGGCACCGGCGGCGTCCTGGCGGGTGGTGCGGCCCTGGTCGCAGGCGCGTGCCACGGCATAGACATAAGCACGGCAGGCGCCCAGGCCCACGTACATGTCGGCAATCTTGCCCTGGATCAGCTGGAAGCTGCCGATCGCCTCACCGAACTGGTGGCGCTCGTGCACGTAGGGCATCACCACGTCCATCGCTGCGGCCATCAGGCCCAGCGGGCCGCCGGACAGCACCACGCGCTCGTAGTCCAGGCCGGACATCAGCACGCGCACGCCGCCACCGATCTGGCCCAGCACGTTTTCTTCCGGTACTTCGCAGTCCTGGAACACCAGCTCGCAGGTGGGCGAGGAACGCATGCCCAGCTTGTCCAGCTTCTGCGCGGTGGAGAAGCCCTTCATGCCCTTCTCGACCAGGAACGCGGTGATGCCCTTGGCGCCGGCGTCCATGTCGGTCTTGGCATAGACCACCAGCACGTCGGCATCCGGGCCGTTGGTGATCCACATCTTGTTGCCGTTGAGCACGTAGCGGTCACCACGCTTGTCGGCGCGCAGTTTCATCGACACCACGTCCGAACCGGCACCCGGCTCGCTCATCGCCAGCGCGCCGACCAGGCTGCCGTTGCACAGGCCCGGCAGGAAGCGCTGTTTCTGTTCTTCGTTGCCATTCTTGCGCAGCTGGTTCACGCACAGGTTGGAGTGCGCGCCGTAGGACAGGCCGATGCCGCCGGAAGCACGCGAGATCTCTTCCATCGCCACCACGTGGGCCAGGTAGCCCATGCCGGTGCCGCCGTATTCTTCTTCCACGGTGAGGCCGAGCAGGCCCTGTTCGCCCAGCTTCGGCCACAGGGCCAGCGGGAACTGATTGGTGGCATCGGCCTCGGCGGCCAGCGGTGCGACCTCGGCGGCGGCAAAATGGGCCACGCTCTGGCGCAGCAGGTCGATGTCTTCGCCAAGGTCGAAGTTCAGGGATGGCACGTGCATTGTGGTGGCTCCACGGCGGGATGGCAGGAAATGGACGCACCCGGCGGGGGAGCGGGCGGCGGTCTGCAGGACCGCTGCCCGCACGGGCGATTGGACCCCAGCGTAGCGGGGTTCGGGTAAGAAGTGAATACAAATTCAAAAATTGAAAATAGAATCAAAACATGGCCTACAAACGCTCTGCACTGATGGAAGAACGGCTGGCCGGGGCCCGTGAACGGATCCTGTTGGCCACCCGCGAGCTGGTCGCCACCGGCGGCTGGCGCAATGCTCCGGTAACCGCCGTGGCGACCCAGGCGGGGGTGTCCACCGGCCTGATCTACCGGCACTTCCCGTCCAAGGCCGAGTTGTTCGTGGAGGTGCTCAACGCCGCCGTGGCCCACGAGGTTGCGATCATGGAACGCATCGCCAGCGGCCCGGAGGTGGCCAGCGAGCGCCTGCGGCTGGCGATCACCGCCTTCGTCCGTCGCGCCCTGGCCGGGCCGGGGCTGGCGCACGCCTTCATCGTTGAACCGGTCGACCCGGACGTGGAAGCCGAGCGCATGCGCGGTCGCCGCGCGTTCGGTGACGTGTTCCTGCGGCTGGTGGAGGAGGGCGTGGCGGCCGGTGAGCTGCCGGCGCAGGACGCGCATGTGGCCGCCGCCTGCCTGGTCGGCGCCTTCACCGAAGCCATGGTCGGCCCGACCGCGCCCAGCCGCGAAGCACACCGCGACGAAGACGCACTGGTGGATGCGATCTGCAGCTTCTGCCTGCGTGCGATCGGCGCCCCCGCAAAACGGTAGCGCCGGGCCATGCCCGGCGGCTGTTGCCATCCTCGACCGTTGTTGCCGCGCTTCGCGCTCGCCGGGCACGGCCCGGCGCTACCCGCATGCGGCCACGGCCGCATGTTGCGCCGCACCAGCAGTGACGCCTGTTGTCGCACGCAAAGCGCGTTCTATACTCGGTCCATCACGCAGTCGCTCAGCCGTGGTCCAACGACTATCAGCCAGGGGTAACGAAGAGTGCGGAATTACGATCTGGAGTTCCTGAAACGCTTCTCCATGGTGATCGCGCTGCTGGCGACCATCACCCTCGGCCTCATCCTCCTTGCCGCCTACATCCACACCCGGATTCCGCCCGAGGTGTCGCCGGCCGCGGCCAAGCGCACCGAACAGCGCATCTCGCCCACCGGCGCGGTCTATGCCGGCAGCACCGGCGCTGCCGCGCAGGCCGCCGCCAAGGCCGCCGCGCTGGCCAAGGCCGCGTCGCAGGTGGCCTACGGCGGCACCAAGGACGGCAAGGTCATCTTCGACAACCTGTGCACCGCCTGCCACACCACCGGTGTGGGCATGGCGCCGACGCTGGACCATTCGCACTGGGACAAGCGCATCGCACAGGGCAAGGACACCCTCTACAAGCACGCCATCGAGGGCTACACCGGCCCGGACGGCGGCATCATGCCGCCCAAGGGCGGCAACCCGGCGCTGACCGAGGAACAGATCCACGCCACCGTGGACTGGATGCTGGGCAACCTGAAGTAGACGCCCCAACGCGCTGCTTCCTGTAGAGCCGAGCCCACGCTCGGCTGCTCTCCGCGCGGTGTGGCCAGGTGCAGCCGAGCATGGGCGCGGCTCTACGATTCCCAGGCTTTGCCCACCGAGGCCTGATCGCTCATATGCCCCCGCTGCGCAGGCGGGGTTTCTCATTTCAGGGTTAGTCTGTGCGCCTCTTCCATGGAGTCGCCCGTCGATGCGCCGCCGTTCCCTCGCCTTTGCCCTGTCCCTGCTGCTGCCGGCCGGCGCCTTTGCCCAGGCCCAGCCGCAGGCCGCACCGGTCGCGTCGCCCTCCACTTCGCGCAGCAGCGCCACCGTGGTGCTGACCGCCGCGCCGGCCGACTGGCGTGTGCTGGATGGCCAGCGCGTGCGCATCGCCGCACCGCTGACCCTGGCCGGTACTGACGGCCTGGAGCGCTTCGGCCAGCTCACCGTGGCCTTCGATGGCCGCCTCTGGCAGCCGACCGAAGTGGCCGCGCCGGGTACTGCCGGCTACGAGCAGGTGATGGCCGACAACCAGCGCCGCCGCCTGGTGCTGGACGACGGCAGCGATGCCCGCGACCCGGCCAGCGTGGCCTACCTGCCGGCCAACCCGGTGCTGCGTACCGGCATGCAGCTGCGCAATGTGGAAGGTGTCGTGCACATGGACGCGCAGGGGCGGCCGCGCCTGCAGGTCGAAGGTGTGCTGAAACTGCCGGAGCTGAAGCGTCCGGCGGTGCCGACCGTGCCGGGCGGCCTACACGTGGCGGCCTTCAACCTGGAGAACTTCTTCAACGGTGATGGCCAGGGCGGTGGCTTCCCGACCCTGCGCGGCGCGCGCACGCTGGACGAGCACAAGGCGCAGGTGGCCAAGCTGGTCACCACGGTCAACGCGCTGGGCGCCGATGTCGCCGCGCTGATGGAGCTGGAGAACGACGGCTACGGTCCGCAGTCGGCCATCGCCGAACTGGTCGATGCGCTCAACCGGGACCGCGGCGCGCAGGGCGACTGGCGCTTCGTCGACGCGGGCAACGGCCCCGGCGACAACCCGATCCGGGTCGGCATCATCTACCGCAGCGCGCGCCTGCAGCCGGTCGGCAAGCCGGCCACGCTGACCGGTGGTCCATTCGTCGAGCACAGTCGCGTGCCGCTGGCGCAGGCCTTCCAGGGCAAGCAGGGCGCACCGTTCGTGGTGGTGGCCAACCACTTCAAGTCGAAGGGCTGCCGCGACGCCGCCGGTGCCGACGCCGACCGCAACGACAACCAGGGCTGCTGGAACGCCACCCGCGTGACCTCCGCGCAGCAGCTGCACGCCTGGCTGCAGACCGACCCGACCGGTACCGGTGCAAAGGACGCGGTACTGCTGGGCGATTTCAACGCCTACGCGATGGAAGACCCGATCCGCACCCTGCATGACCTGGGCTGGCAGGACGCGTTCAAGGTGGCCAAGGTCGAGCATCCCTACAGCTACGTCTACAACGGCTACACCGGCCGCCTCGACCATGCATTGCTGAGCCCGGGCATGGCCAAGCGCCTGCGCGGCGCCACCGAATGGCACAGCAACGCCGACGAGCAGGACGCCAGCGGCTACCAGGGCCGCAACGTGCAGGGCCCGTGGCGCAGCTCCGACCACGACCCGCTGCTGCTGGGCTTCGACAGATAAGGTTCGCCGGGGATCTGCTCTGGGAGGGACCTTGATCGGCACGGATGCTGCCGTTGCTTTTGATCTACCAGTCCGCCTTCAAGCGAGCCGAGCATCGCAGGTGAATCAGGGGCGAAGAGGCGCCGATGTCTGAGCGCAGCGAGTTCGGCGCCGTCCCCTGGTTCACCGAGAAGCGCAGGATACCGGTGCACAGCACCGGCTCGCGGCTGGCGGCGCGTTTCTTTTGGTTACTTTTCTTTTCGCGCGAAAAGAAAAGTGACATCCCACCGCGGGCGCGGAAATGGCCCGCCGCAACCAACGCTCACCCCCAGGCGATCAACCCGATCGCCAGCACCGCCAGTGCCAGGCCCGCGCGGTTCCACTTCGTGGTCGCCTCGCCGAACGCGAACACGCCCACCAGTGCACCCAGCACCACCACGCCGATGTTCATGCCGGCGAACACGGTGGCCGGGCTGTCCGGCATCGACTGGTGCGCATGCACATAGAACAGGATGTTGCCGCCGTTGAGCAGGCCCAGCAGCGCACCCGCGCCGAGGTTGCGCCAGGCCAGCCGGCTGCGGCCACTGACATGCCGCCACAACTGCAGCGCCAGCATCAGCACGAACGCCACGCTGAAGCTGGCCAGCACCGCCGCCATCGACGGGGTGCCGGACAGCGCCACCTGCTTGAGCAGCACGTCCACCACCGCGAACCCGGCCCAGACGCCCAGCAGCCAGCCCCAGCCACCGGGTGAGGACGCCACCGCCGGTCCGCGCGGGCGCAGGCTGATCGCCACCATGGCGACCAGGCCCAGCGCCAGGCCGACCAACTTCCACGGCGTGGCGGTCTGGCCGAAGAACAGGAACGCGGCGGCCAATGACAGCAGCAGCGACAGCCGCTGCGCCACGTCGCTGCGGACGATGCCGGCCACCGCCACCGCGCGGCCCAGCACCAGGAAGATCGACGGCAGCACCACCGCCAGCGCCAGCAATGACAGCCACGGCGCATGCGGCGCGCGCAGCGCGTCCAGCGGCGGCTGCAGCACCGCGGCGGTGAGCGTTGCAGCCACCAGATAGTTCCAGGTGACCATCTGCGCGACATCCAGCTGGCGGCGTCCGGCCACCTTCAACACCACCGAAACCAGCACGCTGCAGATCACGGCCAAGGACAGGTAGAGCATGGGGCGGGCACAGGGCGGGGGCAGGGGACGGTATCATGGTGCCATGCACAAGCCTTCGTTCCCCGTCGCCCCTGGCGAAACCGCCTGCCTCGAACTGGACGGCCCGGCCGGCCCGCTGGAAGTGGTCGTCGACCTGCCCAAGGCCGACGCGCCGGTGCAGCCGATCGTGGCCATCGTCTGCCATCCGCTGTCCACCGAGGGCGGCACCCTGCACAACAAGGTGGTCACCATGACCGCCACCACCCTGCGCGAGTTGGGCATCGCCACGGTGCGCTTCAACTTCCGCAGTGTTGGCGCGTCGGCCGGTGAGTTCGACCACGGCGTGGGCGAGCAGGATGACCTGAAGGCCGTCGCCGCCTGGGTGCGCAGCCAGCGTCCGGACGACCGCCTGTGGCTGGCCGGTTTCAGCTTCGGCTCGTTCGTGTCGCTGAAGGCCGCTGCCGCGCTGCAGCCGGAAGCGCTGATCTCGATCGCGCCGCCTGCCGGTCGCTGGGATTTCGATGGCATCGCACCGCCGGCGCGCTGGTTGGTGATCCAGGGCGAGCAGGACGAGATCGTCGACCCGCAGGCCGTCTACCAGTGGCTGGACACGCTGGACTTCCCGCATGAGCTGGTGCGCATGCCCGAGACCAGCCACTTCTTCCACCGCAAGCTGATCGACCTGCGCGGCGCGCTGACCCACGGCGTGAAACATTGGCTGGGCGCAGCGGCATGAGTGCAACCGAGTTGACCCCGTCGCAGCGGTACGCGGAAGGGGTCGCCCGTGGCGACTGGCAGAACGACCCGGCCCAGCATGCGGCGCTGGCCGAGCTGGACCGCATCCACCTGGGCCTGCTGGACAGTGCCGAGGACGGCTGGCTGGACCGCCTGTCCTCGTTCTGGAAAAAGCCCGAGCCGGTGAAGGGCCTGTACTTCTGGGGCGGCGTCGGCCGCGGCAAGACCTTCCTGGTCGACCTGTTCTACGACGGGCTGCCGATCAAGCAGAAGTACCGCACCCACTTCCATCGCTTCATGCGCAGCGTCCACGAGCGCCTGCGCGAGCACCAGGGCCAGAGCGACCCGCTGGCGAAGATCGCCCAGGAATGGCGCAGCAACCTGCGCGTGCTGGTGCTGGACGAGTTCTTCGTCACCGACATCGGCGATGCGATGCTGCTGGCGCGGCTGCTGGAGCGCCTGTTTGCCGAAGGCGTGACCCTGGTCACCACCTCCAACACGGCGGTGGAGAACCTGTACCTCAATGGCCTGCAGCGCGAGAGCTTCCTGCCGGCCATCGGCCTGCTGCAGCGCTTCTGCGTCGAGCTGTACGCCGAAGGCACTGAGGATTACCGCATGCGCGCGCTGACCCGCTCGCCGGTGTACCGCGCACCGCTGGCGGCCGACAGCGATGAGTGGCTGGCTACGCGCTGGAACGAGCTGAGTGGCGGCCAGCCGGCCAAGGCCGGCAACATCGAGATCGAGGGTCGCAAGATTCCGGTCCGTGGCCGCGGCAAGAGCATCGCCTGGTTCGATTTCGCCGCTCTGTGCGAGGGCCCGCGGGGGCCCTCGGACTACATCGAGATCGCGCACGAGTTCAACACGATGCTGCTGGGCGGCATTCCGGCATTCGATCGCCTGAACGAAGATGCCGCGCGCCGCTTCGTCAACCTGATCGACGAGCTGTACGACCGCCACGTCAACCTGGTCTGCACCGCCAGCACCTCGCCGATCGAGCTGTACACCGGCCAGCGCCTGCAGGGCGCGTTCGAGCGCACTGCTTCGCGCCTGATCGAAATGCAGAGCGCCGAATACCTGGGCACCCCGCACCGGGCGTGAGGGTAGTGCCGTTTGTAGAGCCGAGCCCACGCTCGGCTGCCTTTGCATGATGTGCCGAAAAGCAGCCGAGCGTGGGCTCGGCTCTACGACAGCACGGCGCGGCTATCGGGTGGGCGCAACCGCGCTCCCCAACGGCCGCTCATCCGGCCCGGCCGACACATGCAGCCCCGAGCCGCTGCCGTGCTCCACCCGAACGCTCTCGCCGCGCTCCAGCAGCCGCAGTGGCTGTCCCTGGTAGCGCACTTCCAGCGCATCGTGGGCCTCTGCCAGTGAACGCACCATCGGGCAAAGGGCCATTGCCTTGGCTTCCAGCTGCTGGCTGCGCGCTTCCATGCGGCGGTCGACTTCGGCATCGAGGCGATCGGCGCGGCGCTCCATGGCCCCGGCGCGGCCGGTGAACACCTGCCACAGCACGCTGCGGGTCATCGACCCGGCCATCGTCTCGGCCATCTGCTCGATGTGCGCGTCGAAGCCGTCGCCGAAGGCTTCCTGTTCCCAGTAGCCGCGGCCCAGGCTGGCGTCGATCCAGTCCTGCATCTCGCCGCGCATCGCCCGCATCTGGCGGTTGCGGGACTTGCCGGTGATGGCCTCGAAGGCAGCGTCCAGCGCATCGAAGGTGACCCCGGAGACTTCGTGGGCCAGTGCGGTGGCCGCCGGCATCAACTGGCGGGCACCGGCCTCCATCTGCCGCAGGCGGGCGGCGTCGGCGGCGCTGACCGTGACCATCCTGCCGTCCAGGCTCAGCTCGCCGTCGTGGAACACCACTTCATGCGGCGCCTGCGGGCCATGCCGCAGCCAGATGCCGCCGCTGTCCACCAGCACGTCATAGTCGGTATGGATGCCGCACTGGTCCGAACGCAGGTCCAGCCCCTCGGCGGCCAGCGCCGGGGCGATGAACAGGGCGGGCAGCAGGGCCAGCGCGGGCAACCGAAGGTGCATCGGAGCATCCTTTTCCGGGAGCGAGCGGCCAGCATCCGCCGTCAGCGCGCGGGCGTCACCGGCCGGAAGTCACCCGTCCACCGGATTCCCACCGGCTGCCCACCATCTATCCACAGGGTTGTCCCTAGCCAGTTTCATCACTGTCATGTGAAGCTGTCATTGTTCCGTTTTCGCGGTGCGTTGTACCACCGCAATGACGCCTTTCGGGCTTGACTGCGCAGCCCGTTCCGGCAGGTCTGAAGCGTCTGATCCGGGCGCCGATGGCACGATCCTTGCGGCGCAAGGGATTGCCGAATTTCACTACATTTGGCGTTGACGGACCCCACTACCCCCACTATCTTGTGGCCGTCGGTCGCAGCAACCCCAATTCCAGGGGATGCCCGGGGTACCCATCCGCGATCGCCAACGGCAGTGGCAGGCGCAGGGTCTCATCCCCTGCGACGCCGTCCTGCCATCCTGGGCTGTCATGTCCCGGGCTGCGTCACCCGATGCATCGAGCACCCACCAATCACGCCAAGAGGACACACGCCGTGACCACCGAATCCAGCGCCACCATCGAGAAGGAAAGCGAATTCCTGTTGACGTCGCCGCCGACGGCCAACGCGATGAGTGTGACCAAGCGCAATGGCACGACCGAACTGGTGGACCTGAACAAGATCGTGCGCGCGGTGCAGCGTTCCTCCGAAGGCCTGCACGCCGTCGATCCGATGCGCGTGGCCACCCGCACCATTTCCGGCCTGTACAACGGCGCCACCACCCGCGAGCTGGACGAACTGTCCATCCGCACCGCCGCCCTGCTGATCGGTGAAGAGCCCGAATACGGCCGCCTGGCTGCGCGCCTGCTGGCCAACTACATCGCCAAGGAAGTCTCCGGCCAGGAAATCTACGCATTCTCGCAGTCGGTCAGCCGTGGCCATGAAGTCGGCCTGATCAACGACCGCCTGCTGAACTTCGTGCAGACCAACGCACGCAAGCTCAACGATGCCATCGACATCTCGCTGGACCTGAACTTCGATTACTTCGGCCTGCGCACCCTGTACGACCGTTACCTGCTGCGCCACCCGCACACCCGCAAGGTGATCGAGACCCCGCAGCAGTTCTTCCTGCGCATCGCCAGCGCGCTGAGCGAGGACGTGTCCGAGACCCTGGCGCTGTACAAGCGCATGGGCAACCTGGACTACCTGCCGTCCAGCCCGACCCTGTTCAACTCCGGCACCACCCACGAGCAGCTGTCCTCGTGCTTCCTGCTGGACTCGCCGCAGGACTCGCTGGAGTCGATCTATTCCAAGTACGGCGACATCGCCCAGCTTTCCAAGTTCTCCGGCGGCATCGGCGTCAGCTACACCCGTGTGCGTTCGCGTGGTTCGCTGATCAAGTCGACCAACGGCCACTCCAACGGCATCGTGCCGTGGCTGAAGACCATGGATTCGTCCGTGGCCGCAGTGAACCAGGGCGGCAAGCGCAAGGGCGCGGCCTGCGTGTACCTGGAAACCTGGCACGCCGACATCGAGGACTTCCTCGAGCTGCGTGACAACACCGGTGACGAAGCCCGTCGTGCGCACAACCTGAACCTGGCCAACTGGGTGCCGGACCTGTTCATGAAGCGCGTCGAGGCCGACCAGGAATGGTCGCTGTTCGATCCGCGCGTCGTGCCGGAGTTCACCGACCTGTTCGGCGAAGCCTTCGAGCAGGCCTACCTGCAGGCCGAAGCCCAGGGCAAGGCCAACCGCACCATCTCCGCGCGCAAGCTGTACGCCCGCATGATGCGTACGCTGGCCGAGACCGGCAACGGCTGGATGACCTTCAAGGACAAGTGCAACCGCGCCAGCAACCAGACCCTGCGTCCGGGCAACGTGATCCACCTGTCCAACCTGTGCACCGAAATCCTGGAAGTCACCTCCAACGATGAAACCGCGGTGTGCAACCTGGGTTCGATCAACCTGGGCAACCACTTCGACGAGCACAACGAGTTCGACTTCGAGAAGCTGGCCGAGACCGTGCGCCTGGCCGTGCGCCAGCTCGACCGCGTCATCGACCTGAACTTCTACCCGATCGAAACCGCCCGCCGCGCCAACCTGCGCTGGCGTCCGGTCGGCCTGGGCTGCATGGGCCTGCAGGACGTGTTCTTCCGCAAGCGCCTGCCGTTCGACAGCGCCGAAGCCCGCGCCCTGTCGAAGAAGATTGCCGAAGCGATCTACTTCCACGCGCTGGAAACCTCCTGCGAGCTGGCCCAGGAACGCGGCAAGCACCCGTCGTTCAACGACACCCGTGCCGCCAGCGGCGAACTGCAGTTCGACGCCTGGAACGTGGTGCCGGAAGACACCGCACGCTGGGATGCCCTGCGTGAGCGCATCAAGGAACACGGCCTGCGCAATTCGCTGATGATCGCGATCGCCCCGACCGCAACCATCGCCTCGATCGCCGGCTGCTACGAGTGCGTCGAGCCGCAGGTGTCCAACCTGTTCAAGCGCGAGACCCTGTCCGGTGACTTCCTGCAGGTCAACCGCTACCTGGTGAACGAGCTGAAGAAGCTGGGCCTGTGGACCGCCGACATGCGCGATGCCATCAAGCTGGCCGAAGGTTCCATCGCCGGCGTGGCGCAGATTCCGGAAACGCTGCGCGAGGTCTACCGCACCGCGTGGGAACTGCCGATGCGCTCGCTGATCGACATGGCCGCCGAGCGTGGCGCCTTCATCGACCAGTCGGCCTCGCTCAACCTGTTCATGGAAAGCCCGAACATCGGCGCGATGTCCTCCATGTACATGTACGCCTGGAAGCAGGGCATCAAGACCACCTACTACCTGCGTTCGCGCCCGGCCACCAAGATCGCCAAGACCACGGTGAGCAGCGCGGCCCCGGCCAAGGTGTTCAGCCCGGACGAAGCCATCGCCTGCTCGCTGGAAAACCCGGAAGCCTGCGAGGCCTGCCAGTAAGCAAAAAAGAAGGGCCCCAAGCGGTAACTTGGGGCCCTTCTGATGCTTCACAAAACCCAAACTCCGTATCCGGATGAGGGTCTAGATCTGCCACTTCCTCTAAGAAGTGGAGCGAGTATAGCAATCCAGATCTCGTTCTGCTGGCGGGTCAAGTTGTAGTCCGGATGCCTTTTTTGTTTAGGTAAATTAACGATGGCTACTAATCCGCCGAAAAACAACGCTCGTATTGGTGCGGTTCGCGACCGCTCGCAGTTCCTGACGCCTTCCGGCCATCACGCAAAGCGTGGACCCGA
Source organism: Stenotrophomonas sp. YJH_SMC_43 (assembly GCF_059372535.1). Classification (NCBI taxonomy): domain Bacteria; kingdom Pseudomonadati; phylum Pseudomonadota; class Gammaproteobacteria; order Lysobacterales; family Lysobacteraceae; genus Stenotrophomonas; species Stenotrophomonas sp. YJH_SMC_43. Next base: position 101,400 of record NZ_JCAFVQ010000004.1, on the reverse strand, counting down.
TGGGCGAATCATGGATGTGAAGACTAGCAGCAAGGATCCTTTCAAGGGTGTGCGGCGCGAATACAAGTGATCTACAGCTGGGGAGAGTATTCTCTCCCCAGCTTTCTGCATTTTGAAATTGAGGAAAACTGACACCCATGGCCGACAAGCCCAAGCAGATGCTGCTCGATCCCGGTTTTGAACTGACCCTGCGCCCGATGCGCTACCCGCAGTTCTATGACATGTACCGGAATGCGATCAAGAACACCTGGACGGTGGAAGAGATCAACTTCCAGATCGACATCACCGACCTGCACAGCAAGATGTCGCCGGGTGAGCGCCACCTGATCCACCGGCTGGTCGCGTTCTTCGCCACCGGCGACTCGATCGTGTCCAACAACCTGGTGCTGAACCTGTACCAGCACCTCAATGCGCCGGAAGCGCGCATGTACCTGTCGCGCCAGCTGTATGAAGAAGCGCTTCACGTGCAGTTCTACCTGACCCTGCTCGACAATTACCTGCCGGATCCGGAAGAGCGCGCCAAGGCGTTCTCGGCGGTGGAGAACATCGACTCGATCAAGAAGAAGGCCGACTTCTGCTTCAAGTGGATCGACTCGATCCAGAGCCTGACCCGCATCGAGACCCGCGAACAGCGCCGCCAGTTCCTGCTCAACCAGATCTGCTTCGCCGCTTGCATCGAAGGCCTGTTCTTCTTCGCTGCCTTCGCCTACGTGTACTACTTCCGTTCGCGTGGCCTGCTGCCGGGCCTGGCCTCGGGCACCAACTGGGTGTTCCGCGACGAGAGCGCGCACATGGAGTTCGCGTTTGAGTCGGTGCGTGTGGTGCGTGAGGAAGAACCGGACCTGTTCGACGAAGAGATGAAGCAGCAGGTCTACGACATGCTGGCCGAGGCGATCGAGTGCGAAGTGCAGTTCGCCGAGGACGTGCTGTCCGGCGGCGTGGCCGGCATTTCCACCCGCGACATGCGCCAGTACCTGCAGCACTGCGCCGACCAGCATTTCGCCAAGCTGGGCATGGAAAAGAAGTACAACGTGCGCAACCCGCTGCCGTTCATGGAACTGCAGGACGTGCAGGAACTGACCAACTTCTTCGAACGCCGCGTCTCGGCTTACCAGGTCGGCGTGCAGGGCGAAGTGGCCTTCGACATGAACTTCTGATCGAACCGGTCAAGCCTGTCGCAACAAAAAACCCCGGCGATCGCCGGGGTTTTTTGTTGCGCGCCTGGCTTTTGCAGAGTCGAGCCATGCTCGACTGCTGTCCGCGAAGATCAGTCGAGCATGGCCCGACTCTACAAAGAGCGGCTATCGCCGCCCTTCCACCGTCATGCGCACCGCCAGCCCGGCCAGTACCGTGCCCATCACCCAACGCTGCACCATCTGCCAGGTGGGGTGCGCGGCCAGGAAGCCGGCGATGCTGCCAGCGGTCAGCGCGATCATGCCATTCACGCTGACACTGACCAGGATCTGGGTGGAGCCCAGCACGATCGACTGCATCAGCACGCTGCCTTCGCTGTCCGGGTGCAGGAACTGCGGCAGCAGCGACAGGTACATCACCGCCACTTTGGGGTTCAGCAGATTGGTCAGGAAGCCCATCGTGAACAACTTGCGCGGGCTGTCCTGCGGCAGGTCGCGCACTGCAAACGGCGAACGGCCACCCGGCTTGAGCGCCTGCCAGGCCAGGTACAGCAGGTACAGCGCGCCGCCAATGCGCAGCGCGTCGTAGGCGAACGGTACCGTCATCAGCAGGGCGGTGATGCCCAGCGCTGCGCACAGCATGTAGAACACGAAGCCCAGCGCCACCCCGCCCAGCGAGATCAGTCCCGCCATCGGCCCCTGGCAGATCGAGCGCGAGATGACGTAGATCATGTTCGGCCCGGGCGTGATCACCATGGCCAGCGAGAGCAGTGCAAAGGCCAGAAGGTCGGAAGTGGCGGGCATGGGTGGTCCTGGCGGTGGGCGTGGCGCAGTGTAGCGCCTGCCATGGGCGGGGCCTGCGCAGGCACCGCTGCCAGGTGGCCATTGCACATGCGTTCCGATGGCCGTCACGCCGGTCGCATAAAATTACCGGACCCCACACACCGAAGCACCCCCATGACCCCGATCCCCGAGACCGTGCCGCCCACCGAAGTGCGCATGGCCGAAATCGTCTTCCCCAACCACACCAACCACCTCGGCACCCTGTTCGGTGGCCAGGCGCTGGCGTGGATGGACAAGGCCGCCTTCCTGGCCGCCGCCCGCTACTCGCGCCGCACCGTGGTGACCGCGCGCAGCGACCAGGTCGACTTCAAGCTGCCGATCCGCATCGGCCAGATGGTCGAGACCATCGGCCGCATCGTCGAAGTCGGCCGCAGCTCGATGAAGGTCGAGGTGGAACTGGTCGCCGAGGACCTGCACAGCGGCGAGCGCAAATTGTGTACCCGCGGCCACTTCGTGATGATCGCGCTGGACGAGGAAGGCCACCCGATCGCGGTGCCACCGCTGCCGGCGGCCTGACCCGGCCAACGGACCGGCGCTTGCGGGGGCGCCGCCGCGCCCCCATCTGGCAACCATGACCCCGCCACTGACCGACTTCATCGACCGCGCCCAGCGCCTGTTCGTGCTGACCGGCGCTGGCTGCAGCACCGCCTCGGGCATTCCCGATTACCGCGATACCGACGGCCAGTGGAAACGCACGCCGCCGGTGACCTACCAGGCCTTCATGGGCGAGGCGGCCACCCGCCAGCGCTACTGGGCGCGCAGCCTGCTGGGCTGGCCGCGCTTCGGCCTGGCCCGGCCCAACGGCACCCACCAGGCCCTGGCTGCCCTGGAAAGCCGCGGCAAGCTGCAGGTGCTGCTGACCCAGAACGTGGACGGCCTGCACCAGCGGGCCGGCAGCCGCAACGTGATCGACCTGCATGGCCGACTGGATCGGGTGCGCTGCATGGGCTGCGAACGCCGCCGCGGCCGCGAGGACTTCCAGCAGCGCCTGCTGGACGCCAATCCGGGCTGGGACGCGCTGGAGGCCGGTATCGCCCCGGATGGCGACGCCGATCTGGAGACCGATTTCTCCAGCTTCGTGGTGCCCGATTGCCCGTCCTGCGGCGGCCTGCTGAAGCCGGACGTGGTGTTCTTCGGCGAAAACGTGCCCCGTGAACGCGTGGCAGCGGTGCATGAGCACCTGCAGCGGGCAGACGCCGTGCTGGTGGTGGGTTCTTCGCTGATGGTCTATTCCGGTTTCCGCTTCGTGCAGGCGGCGGCCAGGGCAGGGCTGCCGGTGGCGGCGCTGAACCGCGGCCGCACCCGTGCCGACGACCTGCTGCAGTTCAAGGATGAGCGGGACTGCGCTGAGGCGCTTGCAGGGCTCGTTACCGGGTAGCGCCGGGCCATGCCCGGCGGAAACGGGGTGCCGCGCCGCACGTTCGCCGGGCATGGCCCGGCGCTACCCATCATGCGTCCCCGCGAAACAGCGATCCATCCAGACGGTTGATTCGCCGGCCGTGCGGCGGTGCAATACGCACCCCCTACGTCGTTCATCACCGTCTTGAGCCAGCTGTTCTCGCCGATTTCGTTCGGCCCCCTGACCCTGTCCAACCGCATCGTCATCGCGCCGATGTGCCAGTACTCCGCCGAAGACGGTCGCGCCAGCGACTGGCACGCCATGCACCTGGGCAACCTGGCGCAGTCGGGCGCTGGCCTGCTGATCCTGGAAGCCACCGCGGTCGAGCCGCGCGGCCGCATCAGCTGGGCCGATCTGGGCCTGTGGGACGACGGTACCGAAGCCGCGTTGGCACAGGTGCTGGCCAGCGTCCGCCGCTGGTCGCCGATGCCACTGGGCATCCAGCTCGGCCACGCCGGCCGCAAGGCCTCGGTGAAGCGCCCGTGGGACGGCGGCGGCCAGTTGCCAGCCGATGATGCGCGTGGCTGGTCCACCGTGGCGCCGTCGCCGCTGCCGTTCCATGCCGGCGATCCGGCACCGCAGGAACTGGACGAGGCCGGCATCGCCGAGGTCATCGCCGCCTTCGCCGCCAGTGCGGTGCGCGCCGAGCGCCTGGGCTTCGAGCTGATCGAGCTGCATGCCGCGCACGGCTATCTGCTGCACCAGTTCCTGTCGCCGCTGAGCAACCGCCGCACCGATGGCTATGGTGGCTCGCTGCCGAACCGCCTGCGCCTGCTGGTGGAAGTGTTCGACGCGGTGCGTGCGGTAGTGTCCGACAAGGTCGCCGTGGGTGTACGCATTTCCGCCAGCGACTGGGTCGACGGTGGTTGGGATCTGGTGCAGAGCGAAGCACTGGCCCAGGTGCTGGACGCGCGCGGCTGCAATTTCCTGCATGTCTCCAGCGGCGGCCTGGACGAGCGCCAGAAGATCACCGTCGGCCCGGGCTACCAGGTGCCGTTCGCGGCGGCGATCAAGGCCAAGGTGCGCATGCCGGTCATCGCTGTGGGCATGATCACCGAGCCCGAGCAGGCCGAATCGATCCTGCGCCATCGCCACGCCGATGCCGTGGCCCTGGCGCGCGGCATCCTCTACGACCCGCGCTGGCCGTGGCATGCCGCCGCCGCGCTGCGCGACAGCGTGGAACCGGCCCCGCAGTACCTGCGCTGCGAGCCGCGCGACGCGCGCGGCGTGTTCAAGGCGCGCTGAGGCTCACACCCGCCAGGCCGGCGCCATGCCGGCCTGCAGGTGCTCGAACAGCGCGCGGATCTTGGCGGTGAAGTCGCGGCGGTCGCTGACGCAGAAATAGACCTCCATCGGCTCCGGGCGCCACGCCGTGTCGGCGCCGAACACCGCCTGCAGGCGGCCATCGCGCAGGTAGGGCTCGGCCACGAATGCGGCCAGCCGGGTGATGCCGGCACCGGTCGCGGCAAGCGTTGCCAGTGCATCGATGTCATCGCAGACCATGCTCGGCGGCAGTGCGGCGTCCACGCGCTGGCCATCCTTCAGCAGGCCCCAGCGCAGCGGCCGGCCATCGGTGGGGAAGCGGTGCAGCAGCCCGCGATGACCGCTCAGCTCGGAGGGCTGCTGCGGGGTGCCGTGCGCTTTCAGATAGGCCGGCGAGGCACAGAACACGAAGGGCACGCGTGCCAGCTGCCGTGCGACCACGCCATCTTCCAGCTGCGCACCGATGCGGATGCTGGCATCCACCGCTTCCGGGCCATGCTGCACGGCGCGGTCGGTCAGGCGCAGCTCCAGCTGCAGTTGTGGGTAACGCTGCTGCAGTGAAGGCAGCAAGGGGGCAAGCACATGGCGACCGAAGGCGCTGCTGCTGGCGATGCGCAGCGGCCCGGCCGGCTCGATGTCACCGGCAGTGACCATCGCCTGCGCGCGCGCCAGGTCGGCTTCGATGTGGCGCACCTGCGCCAGGTACAGCGCGCCGGCCTCGCTGAGGGCCAGCTGGCGCGTACTTCGGTTCAGCAACCGTACCCCCAGATGCGCCTCCAGCCGGTTGATGTTCTGGCCGACTGCGGTGGCGCTGATGCCAAGGATGCGGGCCGCGGCGGCAATGCTGCCGGTCTCTGCGGTGCGGGTGAAGCTGCGGATCAGTTGCAACAGGTTCATGACCGACCAGCTTGCCATGGAGAAACCCAAGTATCGCTTGGGACTGAACCAAGCAGGTCGGTTGCATCGGTGACCATCGATCCGGCAGGCAGGTCGCTGCCCTACACTCGAGCCATGCGCCCCGATTCCATCCTCACCCTGTCCTGCCCCGACCGTACCGGCATCGTCTACCGCGTGTCCGGCCTGCTGTTCGACCACGGCTGCAACATCCTCGACGCCCAGCAGTTCGGCGACGAGGAGAGCGGCCGCTTCTTCCTGCGCGTGCATTTCGACCGCGATGCCAGCCTGCCGCTGGAGACCGTGTACGCCGCCATGGCCGCGCTTGCCGAAGGCTTCGGCATGGACTGGCAGCTGCATGATGGCCGCCGCCGCGCACGCCTGCTGGTGCTGGTCAGCAAGCAGGGGCACTGCCTCAACGATCTGCTGTTCCGTGCCCACAGCGGCCAGTTGAAAGTCGACATCGCGGCAGTGGCGTCCAACCACGCCGATTTCGCGCCATTGGCCGCGTCCTACCAGGTGCCGTTCCACCACCTGCCGGTGACCGCCGATACGCGCGCGGTGCAGGAGCAGCAGATCATCGACCTGGTCGAGCGTGAGCGCATCGACCTGGTGGTGCTGGCGCGCTACATGCAGATCCTGTCACCCACGCTGTGCCGCGCGCTGGCCGGCCGTGCGATCAACATCCACCACAGCTTCCTGCCCAGCTTCAAGGGCGCGCAGCCGTACCACCAGGCGCACGCGCGCGGGGTCAAGATCATCGGTGCCACCGCGCACTACGTCACCGAGGACCTGGACGAAGGCCCGATCATCGAACAGGACGTGGCCCGCGTTGACCATGCGATGGCGCCGCGCGAACTGGTGCGGCTGGGCAGTGATACCGAATCGCTGGTGCTGGCGCGTGCGGTGCGCCGCCATGTGGAACACCGCATCCTGCTCAACGGGCATCGCACGGTGGTGTTCCGGTAATCGCCCATCCCGCGTCCGCCGGGCATGGCCCGGCGCTACCCATGGGCGCGATCCGGTAGCGCCGGGCCATGCCCGGCGGTCGCGCGTCAGGCGAGCGCAATCCCCGCCTTGCCCAGCGCCTCGCGCACCATCACGTCGTTGGCTTCGGTCACCGGCTTGGTCAGCTCCCACAGGAACTTCACCCGGAAGCCGGACTTCACTGCGTCCTGCGCGCTCCACAGCACGCAGTAATCGCGGGCCAGGCCGCACACGTGCACTTCGCGGATGCGGCGCTCGTGCAGCCAGCCGGCCAGGCCGGTGGCCGGGCGCTCGCCATCGGGACCGTGGTTCTCGCGGAAGGCGCTGTACGAATCCACCTGTTGGCGCGTGCCCTTGCGCAGGATCAGGTCGGCCACGGTCCAGTCCACGCCCGGGTGCAGGGCGGCACCGGCGCTGCCCTGCACGCAGTGGTCCGGCCACAGGGTCTGCGGCTGCGCGTGCAGCAGGATGGTCTCGAAGGGGCGTTGGCCGGGGTGCTGGCTGGCGAACGAGGCATGGTCGGCCGGGTGCCAGTCCTGTGTCGCCACCACGGTGCGGTAGCGGCGCTGCGCCAGCAGACCGGCAATCGGTACCACCAGCGCATCGCCCTGGTCGCAGGCCAGCGTACCGCCGGGCATGAAGTCTGGCTGCAGGTCGATCACCAGCAGGGCGACATCGGCGGGCAGGGCGGTCATGGCAGGTCCACTACAACGTGAAGGGGCGACCAGCGTGGCCGCCCAGGCGGCACAGGTCAATCGCCCTGCGGCGTCCCAGCGTCCTGCCCGTAGTACAGCAGGCCGATCTTGATCCGCTCGCGGCCATTCTCGCGGCGATGGCGGTTGGCATCGCGCAGCGAGTACACGCAGCCGCAGTACTCCTGCTGGTAGAACTGCTCGCGCTTGCTGATCTCGATCATGCGGCTGGCACCGCCGCCCTTGCGCCAGTTGTAGTCCCAGTACTGCAGGCCCTCGTAGCGCGACGCGGCGCGGATGCCGCAGTCGTTGATCTGCGCCATGTTCTTCCAGCGCGATATGCCCAGCGAAGAACTGATGGTGTCATAGCCGTGTTCGTGCGCGTACAGCGCAGTGCGCTCGAAACGCATGTCGAAGCACATCGTGCAGCGGATGCCGCGTTCGGGCTCGTTCTCCATGCCGCGCGCACGGCTGAACCAGTTGTCGGTGTCGTAGTCGCAGTCGATGAACGGGATGTCGTGCTGCTCGGCGAAGCGGATGTTCTCCTGCTTGCGCAGCTCGTATTCCCTCACCGGGTGGATGTTGGGGTTGTAGAAGAAGATCGCGTAGTCGATCCCGGAGGCGGTGATCGCCTCCATCACTTCGCCGGAGCAGGGCGCGCAGCATGAATGCAGCAGCAGGCGCTTGCCGTCGGCGGGCAGGGTCAGGGTGGGACGTTGGAGCTCGGTCATCGTCAGGTACCGCATGGACCGCCGGCAACGGCGGTGGCCCATGCATCAGCGCGTGGGTGAACAGGTCTGGCCGGATACCGTGAAAAGGACGCGCGCGGCCGCATCGCCTGCACGCGCAGGACAACGACGGCCCCGGCAACCTCCCCGCGGAGATTCCAGGTCGAATCAGGGGACGGTCGTGTCCCCCGGCCGGGGCCGGTATTCGGGCTGATGGACACGGGTCGCAGCCCACCTACTACCTGCCGCTTCCCAGGCGCGAGCCCAGTGCTGTTGGCAGGATTCGTTTCCATTCACCGCTGCGGGGCAGCTCCGGAATGGGCGCGCGAGGCGCCTTCACCGGATTCCCGTTTAAATCCCGGCCGCCATCAATGCCACGGCCGGGATACCTTCGGCGTGCCCACGGTGGACGCGTCGAGGCCAATGGTCAAGGGCCAATCAAAGCGCAGGGCGATGGCTCGTTTCTCAGGCTGTGAGAGCCCCTCTTGCCATACTGTGCATCGACAGACGGGAGGTGGCTCGTGGCGGCGAAGTACTGCGATCTGGTCATGAAAGGCGGCATCACCAGCGGCATCGTGTACCCCAATGCGGTACTGGCGCTGGCGCGCGAGTATCGCTTCAAGAGCATCGGCGGCACCTCGGCCGGCGCTATTGCTGCGGCGGTGGCGGCCGCGGCGGCCTGCGGTGATCGCCGCCAGCAGGCTGGCGAGCACCTGCCTGGCGATGCCGGCTATGGCGGGTTGTCGGCGGTGTCGGCGCAGCTGTCGCGGCGCGGCTTCATCTACAGCCTGTTCCAGCCGGCGCGTGGCGCGCACGCGGCCTATCGGCTGCTGGTGACGCTGACCGGCAATGCCAGCCTGCCGCGTAAGCTGCTGTGCCTGGCCATTGCCGTGTTCGAGATCGCACCGCTGGAAGTGCTGGTGTCGCTGGCGTTGCTGCTCGGGCTGGGCTGGTGGGGTGGTGGCTGGAGCGGCGTGGCCGCCACGCTGCTGCCGTCGCTGCTGTGCGCTTACGGTGCCGGCGTGGCCGGTGCCGCGCTGCGGGTGGCGCGGGTGGCGCGTCGCAATCTGCTGGGCCTGTGCAGCGGCCTCGGCCGTGATGCACGCACGCCGGCGTTGACCGAGTGGCTGCACGAGTGCCTGCAGCAGTTGTCCGGCAAGCCGCTGGATGCACCGCTTACCTTCGCCGACCTGCACGATGCGCCGCGCTATGCCGGCGAGCCGGACAGCCCGCATGCGATCAGCCTGCAGATGATCACCACCTGTGTGTCGCACAACGAGCCGCGTACGCTGCCGCTGGGTGGCGCGCAGTTCTGGTTCCTGCGCGAGGAGTTCGAGCAGCTGTTCCCGGCCAGCGTGGTGCAGTGGCTGGTGGATCAAGCTAGCCCGCCGTTGGAGGTGGAGGGGCGACGGTACTACCACCTGCCGCAGGGCCCGAAGCTGCCGGTGCTGGTGGCCACGCGCATGAGCCTGAGCTTCCCGTTGCTGATCAGCGCGGTGCCGCTGCATGAGCCCTCGCGCCGCGAGCGTCGCTGCGAACCCACTGCGCCTGCGGCCGACCAGGAGCACAACGTGGCCGACAGCATGGAAGGGCTGACCAGTGCCGGGCAGACCTGTGGCCCGGTGATCACCGCCTTCCGCATCTGCTGGTTCTCCGATGGCGGCATCAGCAGCAACTTCCCGATCCATCTGTTCGATGCCGCCTTGCCGCGCTGGCCGACCTTCGCCATCAACCTGGTCTACCCGCAGCACGCCGAAGACGTGAGCCATGGCAGCAGCGGCCGCCAGTCGCTGGAACACGCGGTGTTCCTGCCCACGGAAAACCGTCATGGCTGGCAGCGGACCTATCAGTCGATCGCCACGCCGCTGGCGGCCGCGGAACTGGGGCGTTTCCTGTTCGCGGTGGTGGCGACCATGCAGAACTGGCGCGATCTGCTGCAGGCGCGCGCGCCGGGTTACCGCGACCGCATCGTGCACGTCAGCCTGCAGGGCGACGAAGGCGGCATGAACCTGGACATGCCGCAGGAGGTGCTGACCCGCATCGCCGACAAGGGCAGCCTGGCGGGCGCGCGCTTCTGCTCATTCTCGTTCGAGAACCACTACTGGATCCGCTGGCGCAACCTGGCCTCGGCCTACCAGCGCTACACGCTGGAAGTGGCGCGCACCGATGACCCGGCGCAGCAGGTGCTGGCCTACCGCGCGGCGTACGCGATGGTTGCCACTGGCCAGCCGACGCCACCGTCATACAAGCTGGGTTCGGAAGACAAGCGGCTGGCCTCGCAGCAGCTGTGGGGGTTGATGGTCGAACAGGGTCGCAGCTGGGAGGACCTCGGCCCCGACCTCACCGACGGCGCACCGCGCCCGTTGCCGCAGATGAAGGTGACGCCGATCTACTGACCCGGTAGTAGATCCACGCCTTGCGTGGATGGAACCCCATCGAAATCGAATATTTCGAACGTTCATCGAAGAACATCCACGCATGGCGTGGATCAAGCGTGTCGACCAAGGTCGACACCTACCAGAGCAATACGTCGTTCCGACAGATGGAAGGAAACCGTCGAAGGCGGGGTGGTGTCGGATTGCGGGGTGTCCGCGGCATGGATGCCGCGGCCAAGCCCCCAGGGACGGGTTCACGGCGTCCCCGCAATCCGACACCGCCCCGCCATCCCACGGAATGCCAGCTTTTGCTGTTGCTGTTGCTTCGGCTTCGGCTTCGGCAGGTGCAGGGCGCAGCCCTGCCGAACCAACCCTACCGCCCCGGCAATTGCGCGAACGCGCGCTGCATGCAGTCCTCGCGCGGGCACACCCGGCAGCCCGGGCCAATCGACACCGAATTGCCCGGGCTCTGCACATCCAGCCCCAGCGAATACACCAGCCGCTCGGCATGCTGCAGGTCGCAGCCCAGCGCCACCGCGAAGGTCTTGCGCGGCTGGCCATGCCCCACCGGCCCGCTGCTGACCTGCCGTGCCAGCCAGAAATGGCGGCGCCCGTCGGGCATGCGCGCGGTCTGGGTCAGGATGCGCCCGGGCTGGTTGAACGCCTCGTAGACGATCCACAGCGGGCACGACCCACCCACCTGCGAGAAATGGAAATCGGTGGCCGAATGGCGCTTGGACACATTGCCCGCACGGTCCACGCGGATGAAGAAGAACGGCAGCCCCGGCGCACTGCGCCGTGCCAGTGTGCTCAGCCGATGGCACACCGCCTCGAAGCCGACGCCGAACTGATGCGCCAGCAGTTCGATGTCGTAGCTGCTGGCCTCGGCCGCACGCAGGAAGCGCATGTACGGCATGACCAGCGCGCCGGCGAAATAGTTCGACAGGCCGATGCGCGCCTGCGCGATGCGTGCCTCATCGGTGAAGCCGGCACGCGCCACCACCGCATCGATCTGCGGCAGGTAGCCGTGCAGGGCCAGTTCGGCGGCCATCTGGAACGCCTGCTGGCCCGGTTCCAGGTAATCGGGCAGCCACAGCCGCCGTGCACCGGCATCGAACTGGCGCTTCTCGCGCCCGGCCTGCAGCGCCGCCACTTCCACCAGCACGCCATGGCGGTCGGCCAGCAGCTGGCGCAGGCGTGGTGCCACATGCCCGGGCGACAGCCCCCACTCGGCGAACAGGCGCTCGGCCAGTTCGTCCAGCTCGGGGATGTGGTTGTGCATGCGGTTGAAGAACTCGCGCACCTGGTCACCGGCGGGCAGGGTGCTGCCGGCACCCGGCTCGCCCAGCTGGAATTCCAGGGCGGCGGCATGTTCGCGCAGCGCCAGGTGGCGCCGATGCAGGTCCAGCAGGGCGCGGCTGACCTGCGGCAGGTTGCCGGCCAAGGCGCGCAGCTCGGTCGCGCTCACCTCCGCCAGGCCCAGGTCGCGCAGGGTCTCGCCCAGTGCCTCCTGCAGTGCGGCGGGCTCATCTTCGTCGAACAGCGAGGAAACGTCGCCCAACACCTCACCCAGCTTCTTCTGCACCGCCGGCGTCAACGGGCGCTTGTTACGCTCGATCTGGTTCAGGTAGCTGGCCGACAGCCCCAGCGCACGTGCCAGGTCGGCCTGGCTGTAACCACGCTGCTCGCGCAGCCGCAGCAGGCGCAGGCCAAGTTGTCGCTGGGTGGCTGAATAATTCACAGAATTAACATGAATCGTCTGGCGTGTTGGCCAGATTAAGCGGATTCAGCCCGGAAATCGAGGTGGGTGCTGTGAATAATGCCAAGCATCTTTCGAGCCCGTGGGATTGTCATCATGACTGTTGCAGCGCCCCGTATCCGCATGCTGATCGATGGCCAGTTCATCGAATCGGCCACCTCCCACTGGCAGGACGTGATCAATCCGGCCACCCAGGACGTGCTGGCCAAGGTGCCGTTCGCCACCACCGGCGAAGTGGACGCCGCCGTCGCCGCCGCCAAGGAAGCCTTCAAGACCTGGCGCAAGACCCCGATCGGCACCCGTGCACGCATCTTCCTGAAGTACCAGCAGCTGATCCGCGAGCACATGAGCGAGCTGGCCCACATCCTCACCGCCGAACAGGGCAAGACCCTGCCGGACGCCGAAGGCGATGTGTTCCGCGGCCTGGAAGTGGTCGAGCACGCCGCCGCCATCGGCAACCTGCAGCTGGGCGAGCTGGCCAACAACGTGGCCAATGGCGTGGATACCTACACGATCATGCAGCCGCTGGGCGTGTGCGCCGGCATCACCCCGTTCAACTTCCCGGCGATGATCCCGCTGTGGATGTTCCCGATGGCCATCGCCACCGGCAACACCTTCATTCTCAAGCCGTCCGAGCAGGACCCGATGGTCACCATGCGCCTGGTCGAACTGGCGCTGGAAGCCGGCATTCCGAAGGGTGTGCTGAACGTCGTCCACGGTGGCGAGGAAGTGGTCAACGCGATCTGCGACCACCCGGACATCAAGGCTGTTTCGTTCGTGGGTTCCACCCGCGTCGGCACCCACGTCTACAACCGCGCCTCGCTGGCCGGCAAGCGCGTGCAGTGCATGATGGGCGCCAAGAACCACGCTGTGGTGCTGCCGGACGCCAACAAGGAACAGACCCTCAATGCGATGGTCGGTGCTGCCTTCGGCGCCGCTGGCCAGCGCTGCATGGCCGCCTCCACCCTGGTGCTGGTCGGTGAAGCACGCAACTGGGTGCAGGATCTGGTGACCAAGGCCAAGACCCTGAAGGTCAGCGGCGGCACGGTGGCCGGCACCGATGTCGGCCCGGTCATTTCCTGCAGCGCCCGCGAGCGCGTGGAAGGCCTGATCGCCTCGGGCGTGGAGCAGGGCGCCAAGCTGGTGCTCGATGGCCGCAAGCCGCAGGTGGATGGCTTCGAGAAGGGCAACTTCGTCGGCCCGACCATCTTTGCCGGTGTCACCCCCGACATGCGCATCTACCAGGAAGAAATCTTCGGGCCGGTGCTGGTCATCCTCGAAGCGGAAACGCTGGAAGACGCCATCGCGATGGTCAACAGCAACCCCAACGGCAACGGCACCGCACTGTTCACCCAGTCCGGCGCCGCCGCGCGCAAGTTCCAGGAAGACATCGACGTCGGCCAGGTCGGCATCAACGTGCCGATCCCGGTGCCGGTGCCGTTGTTCTCGTTCACCGGTTCGCGCGCGTCCAAGCTGGGCGACCTGGGCCCGTACGGCAAGCAGGTGGTGCTGTTCTACACCCAGACCAAGACGGTCACCGCGCGCTGGTTCGATGACGAAACGCTGAGCCACGGCGTCAACACCACGATCAGCCTGAAGTAACGGCAGGAGCAGCCATGAGCCACTCGATGACGACGGAACTGGAAGAAGCGCAGCAGGCGTACCGCGAGGCTGCGCGCGACTTCGCACAGGCCGAACTGGCGCCACACGCCGCGCGATGGGATGCGGAGGGCATCTTTCCGCGCGAGGCGATCGCCAAGGCCGGTGAACTGGGCTTCTGCGGTCTGTACATGGACCCGGAAGTGGGCGGCAGCGGCCTGAGCCGACTGGACGCCGCCGTCGTCATCGAGGAGCTCGCCAACGTCGATCCGTCGACCGCGGCCTACATCAGCATCCACAACATGGCCTCGTGGATGGTGTCCACGTGGGGCCAGCCGGCACTCCGCGATGCGTGGGGCACCAACCTGTCTTCGGGCAACAAGCTGGCCTCGTACTGCCTGACCGAGCCGGGCGCCGGTTCCGATGCGGCCTCGCTGAAGACCACCGCCGTGCGCGATGGCGACTTCTACGTGCTGAACGGCGCCAAGGCCTTCATCTCCGGCGCCGGTGCCACCGAACTGCTGGTGGTGATGGCGCGTACCGGCGGTGCCGGTGCAGGTGGCGTCAGCGCCATTGCCGTGCCGTCGGACCTGCCGGGCATCAGCTTCGGCCGCAAGGAAGAGAAGATGGGCTGGAACAGCCAGCCCACCCGTGGCATCACCTTCGAAAACGTCCGCGTGCCGGTCAGCCACCTTCTGGGAGAGGAAGGCGGTGGCTTCAAGCTGGCGATGAAGGGGCTGGATGGTGGCCGCATCAACATCGCCGCCTGCTCGCTGGGTGCTGCGCAGGGCGCATTGGATGCCGCGCGCCGCTACATGGGCGAGCGCCGCCAGTTCGGCAAGGCGCTGGCCGAGTTCCAGGCACTGCAGTTCAAGCTGGCCGACATGGTCACGCAGCTGGTGGCCGCGCGGCAGATGGTGCACACCGCCGCGCGCAAGCTCGATGCCGGTGCCAGCGATGCCAATGTCTGGTGCGCGATGGCCAAGCGTTTTGCCACCGATGCGGGTTTCAACGTCTGCAATGAAGCACTGCAGATCCACGGTGGCTACGGCTACATCCGCGAATACCCGATCGAGCGCCTGCTGCGTGACTGCCGCGTGCACCAGATCCTGGAAGGCACCAACGAGATCATGCGGGTGATCGTTGCCCGTCACCTGCTCAACACCGAAGAGGAACTGCGATGAAGGATTGGCGTACCCAGGAGCACGTGGGCCTGAAGGTCGAGGCCGACGGCCACACCGCCGTGGTCACCCTGAACAACCCGCCGGCGCACACCTGGACCGTGCACAGCCTGTCTGCGCTGCGCGACCTGGTCGGCGCGCTCAACGCAGACCGTGACGTCTACGCACTGGTGATCACCGGTGACGGCGAGAAGTTCTTCTCCGCCGGTGCCGACCTCAACCAGTTCGCTTCAGGCGACAAGGCCGCCGCACGCGAGGCCGCGCGCCGCTTCGGCGAAGCCTTCGAAGCGCTGTCCGGGTTCCGTGGCGTGTCGATCGCCGCGATCAACGGCTACGCCATGGGCGGTGGCCTGGAATGTGCGCTGGCCTGCGACCTGCGCATCATCGAAGACCATGCCCAGGTCGCGCTGCCGGAGGCCACCGTCGGCCTGCTGCCGTGCGCCGGCGGCACCCAGAACCTGCCGCGCCTGGTGGGCGAGGGCTGGGCCAAGCGCATGATCCTGCTGGGTGAGCGCATCACTGCCGAGACCGCACTGCGCATCGGCCTTGCCGAAGAAAAGGTTGGCAAGGGCGAAGCCAAGGCACTGGCGCTGGAATGGGCGAAGAAGGCCGGCAAGCAGAGCCCGACCAGCATCACCGCCTGCAAGACCCTGGTGCAGTCCACCCGCACCGGCACCCACGCCTCGGCGCTGGTGGCCGAGCGCGAAGCCTTCGTCGATCTGTTCGATACCGCCGACCAGGTCGAGGGCGTGACTGCCTTCCTGGAAAAGCGCACCGCGCAGTGGAAGAACGCATGAGCACCGACACCGCTGCCGACGACGCACCGGTGCTGTTCGAAGAGCGCGTGGCCGGCAACGGCACCCGCATCGGCATCGCCACGCTCAACGCGCCGCGCACGCTCAATGGTTTCTCGCTGCCGATGGCGCACCTGTTGCTGAAGCAGCTGAATGCCTGGGCCGATGACGATGGCATCGCCATGGTGGTGCTGCAGGGTGCCGGTGAGAAGGCGTTCTGCGCCGGCGGCGACCTGCACAGCCTGTACAAGGCCATGGTCGCCTTCCGCAACGCCGGCCACGGCGACATCCGCGAAAATGACTACGCCGCTGAGTTCTTCGACGTCGAATACCGCGTTGATTACCTCATCCATACCTACGCCAAGCCGATCCTGTGCTGGGGCCACGGCATCGTGATGGGCGGCGGCATCGGCCTGATGTCCGGCGCCAGCCACCGCGTGGTCAGCGAGCGCTCCAAGCTGGCCTTCCCGGAAATCACCGTCGGCCTGTTCCCAGATGTGGGCGGCAGCTGGCTGCTGCCGCGCGTGCCGGGCAAGGGCGGCCTGTTCCTGGCCCTGACCGGCGCGCTGCTGAACCCGGGCGATGCCATCTACGCCGGCCTGGCTGACGTGCACGTTGCCGAAGAACGCCGCAGCGCGGTGTTCGATGCGCTGCTGCAGGTGGCCTGGTCGGGCGATGCCGCACACAATCACGAACGCCTGACCCATCTGCTGCAGTCGCACGCCAGTGACGCCGCCACCGGCCCGCTGCTGGCCCATGCTGCGCAGGTCGATGTGCTGTGCGAGGGCGATGACCTGCCCGCGATCATCAACCGCATCAGCATGCTGCAGACCGACGATGCGTGGCTGCAGGCGGCACAGAAGACCCTCGCTGCTGGTGCGCCGGGTTCGGCGCGGCTGGCCTTTGAACTGCAGCGCCGCAGCGCTGGCCAGGATCTGGCCAGTGTCTATCGTCTGGAGTACATCACCGCGCTGCACTGCGCCGCCCACGGCGATTTCGCCGAAGGCATCCGCGCGCTGCTGATCGACAAGGACCGCAACCCGCAGTGGAACCCGGCCACGCTGGCCGAGGCCAGCGGCGCGTGGGCCGACACCTTCTTCGCTTCCCCCTGGGCCGATGCCGCGCATCCGCTGGCCGACCTGGGCACTCCCCTTGTTGAAAGGAGCCTTGCATGAGCCGCATTGCATTCATCGGGTTGGGCAACATGGGTGGCCCGATGGCCGCCAATCTGGTCAAGAACGGCCACACCGTGCGCGTGTTCGATCTGGTCCCGGCCGCGGTGCAGGCCGCCGTCGATGCCGGCGCCAGCGCGGCGGCATCGGCGCGCGACACCCTGGCCGATGCTGAGGTGGTGATCTCGATGCTGCCGGCCAGCCGCCACGTCGAAGGCGTGTACCTGGGCGACGACGGCATCCTCGCCGCGATTCCCGCCGGTGCACTGGTCATCGACTGCAGCACGATCGCACCGGCCAGCGCCCGCAAGGTTTCTGAAGCCGCCGCCGCGCGTGGCCTGCAGATGCTCGACGCACCGGTGTCCGGCGGTACCGCCGGTGCCCAGGCCGGCACCCTGACCTTCATCGTCGGTGGCGAAGAGGACGCGCTGGAACGCGCCCGTCCGGTGCTGCAGGCGATGGGCAAGAACATCTTCCACGTGGGCGCCAGCGGTGCCGGCCAGGTGGCCAAGCTGTGCAACAACATGGCGCTGGGCGTGATCATGGCGGTGACCGGTGAAGCCATCGCCCTGGGCGTGGCGCACGGGCTGGACCCGAAGGTGCTGTCGCAGATGATGGCAGTCAGCACCGGCCGCAGCTGGGCCACCGAAGTGTGCAACCCGTGGCCGGGCGTGCTGGAGAATGCGCCGGCCTCGCGCGGTTACAGCGGCGGCTTCGGCAGCGACCTGATGCTGAAGGACATGGGCCTGGCGGTGGAAGCGGCGATGAGTGTCGGCGCCTCGATCCCGCTGGGCGAAGTGGCCCGCAACCTGTACTCGATGAACCACCAGGCCGGCCGCGGCAAGCTGGATTTCTCCAGCGTCGTGCAGCTCATCACCAGCGACCGGTAACCGGTCGCTGGTCCGCGCATTCCACCTTATCCCCGCGCCGTTGGCGCACCCCCTTGAACAACAAGGGGGCTCTCCTCCAGAAGGATGGATGCGCGCCGTAGCGAATGCGTCCCCGGCCGCGTGCCGGGGCCCACCCGAGGTGGGATGGGCGGATGCCCGGTTTCGACCGGCATCCGCCCATTTTTTTTGCCTTTCACGTTGGTGCTGCCGGCCGCTGGCCGGCAGCACCGCATCAGGCGACGACCAGCGTCACGTCGATGTTGCCGCGGGTGGCATTCGAGTACGGGCACACGATGTGCGCCTTCTGCACCAGCTCTTCCACCTGCTCGCGCGGCACGCCCGGCACGTTGATGGTCAGCTCGGCCTCGATGCCGAAGCCGGTCGGGATCTGGCCGATGCCGACCTTGCCGGTCACGGTGGTGTCGGCCGGCAGCGCGACCTTGGCCTGGCCGGCCACGAACTTCAGTGCGCCCAGGAAGCAGGCGGAGTAACCGGCCGCGAACAGCTGCTCCGGGTTGGTACCCGGGCCACCCGCGCCGCCCAGCTCGCGCGGGGTCGACAGCTGGATGTCCAGCACGTTGTCGGAAGAGACGGAACGACCTTCACGGCCGCCGGTGGAGGTGGCCTGGGCGGTGTACAGAACCTTTTCGATGGACATCGGGATGCTCCTGGTCAGTGGGTGGGTGTTGCGTTGGAGCCTACTTTGCCCGGTTTTCGCGTACGTTGGGTTGCAATGCGTACGAAAAACTTGATTGATCGTCCTGTGGGCCTAGATCGTCCATTCGCGATCGGTGGTGAACATGATGGTCAGCCAGCGGTCCGGCGAAGCCTCGCCCAGCGCATCGCCGATCTCATCACGCAGCTGGTCCCATTCCACCAGCGGCCGCGGCGGGTCGTCCTCGCGCACCACGAAGAACAGCTCGATCTGCTCGCCACGCCCCACCTGCGCCACATAGCTGCGGTGCTCGACGAAGCCATGCTTGGCGACGATGTCGCGCGCCGCCGCATCCACGTGCGCCTGCAGCTCCGGCGGGGTGACCAGCAGGATGCCGGCCAGCGCGCGGCGCACGGTACCGAGCGGGGCGATCATCACCAGCACGCAGACGAAGGCGAGGATGGCGGGGTCGATGTATGGGCCGACCCAGGCCAGCGAGGTGCCCTGCACCAGCACACCGCCGAGGAAGGCCAGCAGATAGCAGGCCGACATGCTGGCTGCGATCACCCAGTTCTTTGCATCCAGCGCGATGAACTCCGAGCCGATGCGGCGGTTGGCGCGCAGGATGAACCACGCCAACGCGCCTTCGCCCACGATCGACAGCCCGGCGAAGGCGATGGCCGGGCCAAGCGCAATGTGGCGGCCCCCGGACATCAGTGCATCCACCGCATTGACCAAGGCATACAGTGCCGCACCGATCATCAGCGTGCCGCTGACCCCCAGCACGATCGGCTCCAGGTGCCAGAAGCCCATGGTGAAGCGCTGGTTGAGCCGCGATTGCAGCGCGTCGGTCTGGGTGGACAGCGCGATCAGCCGTGCCACCAGCAGCGACAGCCAGGTCATCACCACGTCGATCAGGCCGTAGATGCCGTCGAAGATGATCAGCGAGGAATTGGCCAGCAGGCCGAACACCACTGCGGCGGCGGCCAGCAGCAGCGAGGCGGCGATCGACAGGCGCAGCACGCCTTGTTCGGTGGCGGGGTCGAAGAACTGCGGGCGATCAGTAGCCATGCCCCGATTGTAGAGCGGCGCCATGCCCCGCGGCCTTTCGCGGCCGGTCGCGCTACCTTCGTGCGGCCGCTTCCCGTAGACTGCGCCCCTCCCGACGCACCGACGCCCGCCTGCAGTGATCACGCCACCCTGACCCTTGCTGCCCATCGGCAGCCGGCCCGCCCGGCTCAGGAACCCGTGTCTTTCCACTGCAGCGCCACGTGGCCCCATGCCCATGCGCGCGGAGTTTTCCCATGCAAACGTCCTATCCCCTGCGCCAGCAATGGCTCGGCAACCTCCGTGGCGACCTGCTGTCCGGCATCGTCGTCGCCCTGGCCCTGATTCCCGAGGCCATCGCCTTCTCGCTCATCGCCGGCGTCGACCCCAAGGTCGGCCTGTATGCCGCGTTCTCGATTGCCGTCATCACCGCCATCGCGGGTGGCCGCCCCGGCATGATTTCCGCCGCTACCGGTGCAATGGCGCTGGTGATGGTCGACCTGGTCAAGGATCACGGCCTGCAGTACCTGTTCGCCGCCAGCATCCTGGCCGGGTTGCTGCAGGTGCTGGCCGGCGTGTTCAAGCTCGGCTCGCTGATGCGCTTCGTCTCGCGCTCGGTCATCACCGGCTTCGTCAACGCGCTGGCGATCCTGATCTTCCTCGCGCAGATGCCGGAACTGATTGGCCGCGGCCCTACGGTCTACGTGCTGTGCGCCGCCGCGCTGGCGATCATCTACCTGCTGCCGCGTATCACCCGCGCCGTACCCTCGCCGCTGGTCGCGATCGTGGTGCTCACCGCCGTGGTGATCGGCTTCGGCATCGACGTGCGCAGCGTCGGCGACATGGGCCAGCTGCCAGACAGCCTTCCACACTTCCTCATTCCCGATGTGCCGCTCACCTGGGAAACGCTGCGCATCCTGTTGCCGGTGTCGGCCACGCTGGCCGTGGTCGGCCTGCTCGAATCGATGATGACCCTGCAGATTGTCGAGGACATCACCGAGACGCCTAGCGAACGCAACCGCGAATGCGTCGGCCAGGGCGTGGCGAACACGGTCACCGGCTTCCTCGGCGGCATGGCTGGCTGCGCGATGATCGGCCAGTCGATCATCAACGTGACCTCCGGTGGCCGTGGCCGCCTGTCCTGCCTGGTGGCGGGCGTGCTGCTGCTGGCATTGGTGGTGTACGGCGGCGACCTGGTGGGGCAGATCCCGATGGCTGCGCTGGTGGCGGTGATGATCATGGTCAGCATCGGCACCTTCAGCTGGCGCTCGCTGCGCGACCTGCGCACGCATCCGCGCAGCTCGTCTGCGGTGATGCTGCTGACCGTGGTGGTCACCGTGGCTACCCACGATCTGGCCAAGGGCGTGCTCAGTGGCGTGCTGCTGTCGGCGCTGTTCTTTGCGCGCAAGGTGGGCCGCATGTTGGATGTGCAGCGCGACGATGCTGGTGATACGCAGGTCTACCGGGTGCGTGGGCAGGTGTTCTTTGCTTCAGCCGGCCAGCTGGGCGCGGCGTTTGATTACCAGTACGTGGCGCCGAAGGTGCAGATTGACCTGCGCGATGCCCACCTGTGGGATCTGACTGCTGTGGCCGCGCTGGAGCGGGCGCAGGAAAAGCTGGCCGCGCACGGTGCGGAGGTGACGGTGGTGGGGCTCAATGCGGCCAGCCAGACGCTGATCGAGCAGGTCGGGGGCGCGCGCGGGGGGCATTGATCGCGTAGGGCATGCTGGTAGCGCCGGGCCATGCCCGGCGGGCGCAGCGGCAGCGATCAGGCGGTGCCAGCGGGTTGCTTGTCGGCTTGCACGATGAGATGCACCCCGAGCGCTGACAGTACCCGCTGCACGGTATCGAAGCGTGGGTGTGCTCCGGGACGCAGCGCCTTGTACAGGCTCTCGCGTCCAAGACCAGAGACCTCGGCAACGCCGCCCATGCCGCGGGCGCGCGCAACAGTTCCGAGCGCCTCCTGGAAGTGGCCCGCATCACCTGCTGCCAAGGCCTCGCTCAGATAGGTGGCGATTGCGACGTCATCATCCAGATAGTCTGCGGGATCGAAGGGAATCGTCTTCAGCTTGCTCATGGGGAGAGTCCTGGCAACGGCATGGAATCAAATGGTGGCTACAGCAGATCCGCGAGCCTGACCGCTTTTTCGATATCGCGACGCTGGCTCGACTTGTCGCCACCGTGCAGGAGTACGACGATGGATCTTCCGCGACGTGTGAAATACACGCGATATCCCGGCCCATGGTTGATTCGCAGTTCGCTCACGCCATGACCCACTGATCGAACATCTCCCTCGAGACTGCGGGAGACCCGCTGCAGGCGTTCCACGATCACTGCTCGGGCGCCGCTGTCATTGAGCCCGCACAGCCAGCGCGTGAACGTCTCTGTTGCCTGGAGGGTCGCCATCCACAAATCGTATCCAAAAGGATACACCGTTCAATTGGCATCTGCGTCAATGCGTGGCGTACTGCGCTGGACCCGCTGGTCGTATCCATGGAGAACGCAAACCCCAAGCTCCCCGAGGGCAGGAAGCGTCCGCTGCCACCGCCCAGCCCACCCCGGCCGCCAGCCGGAAGCGGGCCCAGCCGGCGCTTGCCGCGCGACTGACCGGGCGCATTCAGCTGGGCGGTGTAAACTATTGATCTCACTGGCAATGCCAGTCTCCACGATCAACGCCCCGATGACGTCCGCCACCGCCCGTTACGCCGATTCCCTGCGCCTGTCCGTTGCCCCGATGATGGACTGGACGGACCGCCATTGCCGCGTGTTCCATCGCGTGCTGGCGCCGGGTGCGCGCCTGTACACGGAAATGGTGCACGCCAACGCGGTCATCCACGGCGATCGCGAGCGCCTGCTCGGCTTCGATCGCAGCGAACAGCCGCTGGCGCTGCAGCTGGGTGGCAGTGATCCGGCCCTGCTGGCGCAGGCCGTACGCATCGCTGCCGAGTGGGGCTATGACGAGGTCAACCTCAACTGCGGTTGCCCGTCCGACCGCGTGCAGGCCGGGCGTTTTGGTGCCTGCCTGATGCGCGAGCCGGTGCTGGTGGCCGAGTGTGTGGCGGCCATGGTCGATGCGGTCGACATCCCGGTGACGGTGAAGTGCCGCCTGGGCGTGGATGAGGACAACGACTACGACGTGTTTGCCAGCTTCGTCGACCGCCAGGTTGCCGCCGGTGCGGCGATGGTGGTGGTGCATGCGCGCAACGCGTGGCTGAAGGGCCTGTCGCCGAAGGAGAACCGCGAGGTTCCGCCGCTGAAGTACGACTGGGCCTACCGCCTGAAGCTGGAGCGCCCGGCACTGCCGGTGGTGATCAACGGTGGCCTGGCCAGCATCGAGGCGGTACAGGCGCAGGCCGCGCACGTCGATGGCGTGATGCTGGGCCGCGCGGCCTACCACGACCCCTACCTGCTGCATCAGCTGGAGGCGCTGCACACCGGCGCCCCGCTGCAGGCCCGTGGTGACCTGCTGCGCGCGATACGCCCCTACATCGAGGCGCGGCTGGGCGAAGGCCTGGCGCTGAAGCACATTACTCGCCACCTGCTCGGCCTGTTCCACGGCCAGCCCGGTGGTCGCGCATTCCGCCAGGTGCTGAGCGAGGGCGCACATCGCCCGGGCGCCGGCTGGAGCCTGATCGAACAGGCCCTGGCGGTCACCGAACGCGAAGCTGATCGGGCCGCAGCGTGACCGCAGTCACATTCCTGGCTTGACAAGGGACGTCGATTCGTCCCGAATGTTCACTTAGCTGAACAACGCGGGCGCAGGGCCGGAAAAGTTCAGACCGGATTCACCGCTGTAAACCAAGAATTTGCAAAAGATTTGTAAAACGCTGGGTTTCGAACCCGGCGCCGGATTTACGACTTTTGAACGAATCGCCGTGCTCGGCTAGGATCGCATCGATGTCTTCCGCTCCCTTCCATCGCCGCATTGCCCTGGCCACCTGCGTGGTGCTGTCGGCTGTGCCGCTGTCTTCGGCGCTGGCGCAACAGCCGCCGCGTGGCGAGCAGGCGCGGGCGGAGATGATGGAGCGGGGCGAGCGTGGCAACCGTGGCGACGAGCGGTCGCTGTCCGATGCCGTGCGCCGCGTGCAGCGCACCACCGGCGGCCACATCCTCGGCGCCGAGCGCGTGCCGTTCGATGGTCGTGATATCAACCGGGTGAAGTACATGGACGATCGGGGCCGGGTCCGCTACATGGACGACCCCGCCCCGTCGCGTTCACAGCCGCGCACGCCGCGGTCGGATATGTCATCACTACGCGGCGATAACCCCTGAACAGGGATAGTTGTCGCTATCAACCCGTACCCCACAGGCCTCCGGGCCACACCCAGGACACTAGGGAGAGTTCATGCGTATCCTTCTGGTCGAAGACGAAGCCCCGCTGCGTGAGACCCTGGCAGCCCGGCTCAAGCGCGAAGGCTTTGCCGTCGATGCTGCGCAGGACGGCGAGGAAGGCCTCTACATGGGGCGCGAAGTTCCGTTCGATGTCGGCATCATCGACCTTGGCCTGCCCAAGATGTCGGGCATGGAGCTGATCAAGGCCCTGCGTGACGAAGGCAAGAAATTCCCGGTGCTCATCCTGACCGCGCGTTCGAGCTGGCAGGACAAGGTCGAGGGCCTGAAGCAGGGCGCCGACGACTACCTGGTCAAGCCGTTCCACGTCGAAGAGCTGCTGGCCCGCGTCAACGCGCTGCTGCGCCGCGCCGCTGGCTGGAGCAAGCCGACGCTGGAATGCGGCCCGGTTGCCCTGGACCTGGCTGCGCAGACCGTCAGCGTGGCCGGCAGCAATGTCGACCTCACCAGCTACGAGTACAAGGTGCTGGAGTACCTGATGATGCACGCCGGTGAACTGGTCTCCAAGGCCGACCTCACCGAGCACATCTACCAGCAGGACTTCGACCGCGACTCGAACGTGCTGGAGGTCTTCATCGGCCGCCTGCGCAAGAAGCTGGACCCGGATGGCGAACTGAAGCCGATCGAGACCGTGCGCGGCCGCGGTTACCGTTTCGCGATCCCGCGCAACGAGGGCTGAGCCGGCTCACCCTGGCGATAGCACGATGTCCGGCCGTCTGTGGTTCTTCCGACGCTGGCGGCCGCGCTCCCTGCAGGCGCGCCAGATGTTCGCCGCGTCCGTGGGCCTGGTCGCGTTCCTGGCGCTGGCCGGTTACGCGCTCGACGCCGCCTTCGCCGATACGGCGAAGGCGAACCTGCGTGAGCGCCTGAAGAACTACGCCACCGCCTACGCGGCCGGCATCGACTTCACCCGCGACCGCTCGCTGTACATCCGCGAGCAGCCGCCGGATTCGCGCTTCGACGTGCCGGGCAGTGGCCTGTACCTGCAGGTGGTGATGCCGCACGGCAAGGGCAATTCGATGTCCGCCGAAGGTCCGATGCTGCCCACCGCGGGCGGTGGCCTGCTCGCGCCGCGCCAGGAAGTGTTCGAAGGCCCACTGCCGATGATCCAGATCGACGGCAGCCAGGGCTCGGTGTACCGCTATGGCCTGGGCCTGGTGTGGGACGCCGACGCCGACCCTGCCACCGAGTTTCCGTACACCATCTACGTGATGGAAGACTCGCGCGCGCTGGGTGCGCAGCTGCGCGTGTTCCGCAGCCGGGTCTGGTTCTACCTGGGCGGCATCGGCCTGATCCTGCTGCTGCTGCAGACCGTTATCCTGCAGTGGAGCCTGCGCCCACTGCGCCGCGTGATCACCGAGCTGACCAAGGTGCAGCGCGGCGAGACCGAGCGCATGAGCGAGCGCCACCCACGTGAGCTGGAACCGCTGACCGACAGCATCAACGCCTTCATTGAAAGCGAGCGCGAGAACCTGGAGCGCCAGCGCAACACCCTGGCCGACCTGGCGCACAGCCTGAAGACGCCCATCGCCGTGCTGCGCACGCAGATGGACAGCGGCGCCGGGGACGGCGCCCTGCGCGAGGAGCTGGACGTGCAGCTGCAGCGCATGAACAACCTGGTCTCGTACCAGCTGGCACGTGCTGCGTCGTCGGGCCACAAGCTGTTCTCCGCGCCGCTGCCGATTGAATCCAACGCCGAGGAGATCGTGCGTGGCCTGGAAAAGGTCTATGCCTCCAAGGGCGTGCTGTGCGAATTCGACATCGACCCGGCCGCGCGCTTCCACGGCGAACCGGGCGACCTGCAGGAACTGCTCGGCAACCTGCTGGAAAACGCCTTCAAGTGGGCCAACCGCCGCGTGTTGCTGACCGCGCAGCCGCTGCCGGCACCGAACGCGCGTCGCGCCGGCCTGCTGTTGGCGGTGGACGACGATGGCCCGGGTATTGCCCCGGACGACATCGGCAAGGTGCTGCAGCGTGGCGTGCGTGGCGACGAGCGCGTGCAGGGCCACGGCATCGGCCTGTCGATCGTGCAGGACCTGATCAAGGATTACCGCGGCGAACTGACTGTGGGCCGCTCCGAGGAACTGGGCGGCGCTCGTTTCGAAGTGCGCCTGCCGCCGGGGCCGTAGCCTTGTGGAGAGTCGAGCCATGCTCGACTGCTCCGCAAAATGCAGCCGAGCATGGCTCGGCTCTACATAAGCTGCGGTAGTGAATCAGCCGACCATCGTCGGCGGCTCGCCATAGAACCGCCGCAGCTGCGCGGCCACCTCCGGCAATGCCTGCTGCAGCAGATCCGGCGCCGAGAAGTGATACTCGCTCGCTACCGCGAAGAACTCTTCCGGCGCTTCGGCCGCGTACGGATCGATCAGCGTTTCCACGCCCGCGTCCACCTGCGCACAGAAAGCATCGTAAGCCTGCTGGAACGTAGCCGCCCACTCGCGCTGCCATTGCCGCGGCAGCGGCGGCGTGCCGTCCATCGCGCCATCCAGCGCATCCAGCTTGTGCACCATCTCGTGCACCGCCACGCAGTAGCCCTCGTGCGGCGCCGACAGGTCGGCCTGCACATCGGCCCAGGACAGGATCAACGGACCGCTGTCCCACGATTCGCCGATCAGTTCGTCATCCCACTCGTGCAGTACGCCGGCCGCATCCATGTGGCTGCGGTGCACGCGGAACGCGTCGGGGTAGACGATCAGCTGCGACCAGCCTTCCAGTCCCACTTCGCCGAACTCCAGCAGCGGCAGGCAGCACAGCGCGGCCAGCAGCACGCCATCGCCGGCCTGCAGCTGCAGATCGCCGATCGGGGTGATGGTCTTCTCGTGCAGGAAGCGCGTGGCCAGCAGGCGCAGTCGCCCACGACGCCCGTCATCCAGGCCGTGCAGCCACGCCGCGCGTTGGCAGGCGTCTTCCCAAAGTGCATCGTCAATCGGCCGCGGTGCAGGCCGCAGCCACTGCAGCAACGACTTGATCAGCGGAACATTCCCGGCAGGTAGCTGTGCCACTTCGGCGCGCGGATGCGCGGCAGCATGTCGTCGTCGCTGCCACCGCCGCCGGTGGTGGTGCTGGCAGCCGGGCGTACCGGTGCCGCCTTGGTGCTGGCAGCCGATGCGCTGGCGGTGGGCGCGCGCTGCGAGGCGGCATCGCCATTGGAGGACACGCATGCCCCACGGCTGTCGTCCAGCGCTGCTGTCGCAGACGCCGCGAAGGGCATCGTCAGCAGGATCAGGCAATGGGCATAACGGCGCATTGACGACATCCACGTTAAGGGAGGGTGAGTTCCCGATTCTAGCCCGAACCCGGCACCCGGTTGGAAGCCCCTGCGGCCCACCGGTGGCGGGCGTCGCTGGCGGCTTTCCCGCATAATTCCTTTCTGACTTCGTGGAAGCTGCCGTGGACGATCGCCAATTGCTGGCCAAACTCGCTGCCGGTCGCCTGTCCGGCGACGCCCTGGCCCGTGAGCTGGGTCAGACCCGGGCGGCCATTTGGAAGCGTATTCAAGGACTTAGGGCCGCCGGTGTGGACATCGAGGGCCGCGCTGGCGAGGGCTATGGCCTGACCCGCCCGGTCGACCTGCTGGACCCGGCGGCGATCCGCGCCGGCCTGCCCGCCGACGTCCAGGCCCTGCTGCACGACCTGCAGGTGGCCTGGACAGTGGACTCCACCAACGCAGAATTGCTGCGTTGCAGCGCGCCCCTGCGCGGGGTGAGCGTCCTGCTGGCCGAACGCCAGACCGGCGGCCGCGGCCGTCGCGGCCGTACGTGGGCGTCGCCGCTGGCCGCGCATATCTACCTGTCGGTGCTGCGCCTGTTCTCCGGCGGCCTCGGCCGCCTGGCCGGGCTGAGCCTGGTGGCCGGCATCGCCGTGGCCGAAGCGCTGCACGACCTGGGCTACACCCAGGCGCAGCTGAAGTGGCCGAATGACCTGATCGTTGATGGCAAGCGCAAGCTGGTCGGCCTGCTCGCAGAAGGCGGTGGCGAATACGCCGGCCCGGCGCGCGCGGTGATCGGCATCGGCATCAACACGCACATGCCGCCGTCGTTCGCCGAGCAGATCACCCAGCCGTGGGTGGATCTGGACACGCTGGCTGGCAAGCCGGTGGACCGCAATGGGGTCGTTGCGGCCGTGTTGACGCGCCTGCTGCCGGCGCTGGAAGAGTTCGATCGCGAAGGTCTCGCTCCGTTCCTGCCGCGCTACGCCGCGTTCGACATGCTGGCCGGCCGCGAAGTACGGGTGGAACTGGAAGGGCAGTGGCAGCATGGCACCGCGCTCGGCCTGGCCGATGACGGCGCACTGCGCGTGCGCATCGATGGCCAGGAGCGCCTGCTGCACGCCGGCGAAGTCAGCGTGAGGGCGGCATGAGCGATTGGTTGTTCGACCTCGGCAACTCGCGCTTCAAGTTCGCGCCGTTGCAGGGTGACCGTGCCGGCGACGTGCAGGCCTGGGCGCATGGCGCCGAAGGCATGGCCGGGCAGCCGCCGCACAGTCTGCCCAGCGGCCGCACCGCGTTCGTGGCCAGCGTGGCCGCACCATCGCTGACCAGCGCCATGCTGGACCAGCTGCAGCGTCGCTTCGAGCACGTGCACGTGGTGCGCACCAGCGCCGAATGCGCCGGTGTGCGCATTGCCTATGCCAAGCCGGAGAAGTTCGGCGTCGACCGCTTCCTGGCCCTGCTGGCCGCGGCCAAGGCGCAGCGCCCCGTGCTGGTGGTCGGTGTGGGCACCGCACTGACGATTGATCTGCTCGACGCCAATGGCCAGCACCACGGTGGCCGCATTTCCGCATCGCCCACCACCATGCGCGAAGCACTGCACGCCCGTGCCGTACAGCTGCCGGCTACCGGTGGTGACTACAGCGAGTTC
This sequence comes from Stenotrophomonas sp. YJH_SMC_43, assembly GCF_059372535.1. Lineage (NCBI taxonomy): Bacteria > Pseudomonadati > Pseudomonadota > Gammaproteobacteria > Lysobacterales > Lysobacteraceae > Stenotrophomonas > Stenotrophomonas sp. YJH_SMC_43. The sequence goes on along the minus strand of NZ_JCAFVQ010000004.1, from coordinate 72,780 downwards.
GCCAACGACACCGCCGATGCGCTGGCTTCCGGTTGCGATGGTGCGGCGGTGGCACTGATCGAACGCAGCGCACAGCAGGCGCATGCACTGCTGGGTGTTGCGCCCTCGCTGCTGGTGCATGGTGGCGGCGCACCGGCGCTGATGCCATTGCTGCCCGGCGCCGATTACCACCTCTCGCTGGTGCTGGATGGCCTCGCCCGCTGGGCGGTGCACCAGCCCGCAGGCTAGTATCCGCGCATGCTGACCCGTGCCCTGATCGTTGTACTGGCCATCCTCAATCTTGGCGTCGCCTGCTGGTGGCTGCTGCGCGATGCGCCGCAGAAGCCCGCGCCTGTGCCGCAACCGGCTGGCGTGGCCGAGTTGCGCTGGGTGCCGGGTGGTGTTGATGCGGCTGAGGCCGCCGATGCCACTGCTGCCGCACCTGCTGCGCCGCTGATGGATCGCGAACCGGCCGAGAAGACGGCTGTGGCTCCCACGCCGGCGCCCGCCGCCCCGGCCAGGCCGGAGATTGCCAAGCCGCAGGTGGCTGAGGCTACGCCGGTTGCTGCCGCTGCCAAGCCCGTAACACCGCCTGCACCCGTACCGGCACCGGAAAAACCCGCAACCCGGCCCGTGGCTGCCGAACCGGCGCGCTGCGTGGCGTTGGGCCCGTTCGCCGACCGCGCGGCCGCGACCAGTGCACAGGGCAAGGCCGGCAGCGTCATGAGTCAGGTACGCCTGCGCGAACAGCCCGCTGCCAGTGGCAGCGCCCGTTTCCGGGTGATGCTGCCGGCCGCCGCCAACCGCGAAGAAGCCCAGGCCACGGTGAAGCGCATCGTCGCCGCCGGCCTGAGCGACTACTACATCATCAGCCAGGGCGAGGACATCAACGCCGTGGCGCTGGGCCAGTACCGCAACCGCGAAGGCGCCGAGCGACGCATGGCCGCCGTGCAGGCCGCCGGCTTCCAGCCGCGCCTGGTGGCCAGCGGCGACGCCGGCCAATGGTGGCTGGAAGGGCAGCTGGCCGCGGGTACGCAGCCGGCCCAGGCCCAGCAGCGCAGCGGCGCGGCACAGAGCCGGTCGCTGGAATGCGCAAGGTTGCGCTAGAATCATCGGACCGCGGCGCTGCCGCGGGTGAACCACCCAAGCCGCTTTAGCTCAGTTGGTAGAGCAACTGTCTTGTAAACAGTAGGTCATCCGTTCGATTCGGATAAGCGGCACCATCTTCGATCTCGTGGCATTCGCGCATGTCCATGGAGAACAATCAACCCGCTGCAATGGCGGGTTTTTTTGTGCGCTGCTGTTCTGGACAGAACGGCAGCCTGCAGGCGCGTTCAACGTGATGTCGCGAGACTGCTTTTGAGTTGACTACAACGTTGGAGCAGACGTTCGCCGGATTGCTCCTTGAGTTGAATGCTGCCATCAGCGAGAAGGGGATAGGTCTCGAGACGAACGCGATAGGCCGCTTGTGAAGACAGCTGCACTGCATCGTCGTCTGTGCCGATGGCGGCTCCAGGCAGCGAATCTTCTCGAACAACGCCATTTACCTGAAGCTGTGCGCAGATGCCGGCGTAGTAGGCGATGCGTTCATCAAGCGCCTGAGGGTGTCTTGTGGCATGACCTAGCGCATGAAATGTCTCGTGTGCGACCAGATCGACAAGGTTCGCAACCGTCCGTCCACGATCGTCATGTATCGAAGCCGCAAGTGCCAATGTCTTCCCGCCCGAAAACGATCCCAAAGTACGCGACTGTATCGTCGCCGCGGTATTCGTTGGCGCGAGAAGGATCCGGTATCTGTTCGCCTTTGCTTCTATCCATGATTCGGAGAATTTCGCTGCTGCATCAATGCGCTTGCAGGTATCTGCAACGTCAACCTGTGATCCCGCAGTCATCATGAGCACGATCTCGTGCTGAGTGTGCGTGCACTGAATCGATTCCAGGGGAGGCAAGCTTCTGCGCCCTGGAACAATGGACAGGGACCGGAAGTAGCGGAATGGACCGAGAGGCGTGGACACCAGCTCGGTGTAGCCATCCGGAGGGATGGCTTGTGGCAATCCAATTGTTGTGGCGCAGCCTGCCAGGATGGAGGCGGTGAATGCGGCGAGTACGACTCCTTTCATCGCTTCTCCCAAAGGTGCGGGTGCTCAAGGTGCAGCCACATCTCCCGTTGTTTACTACATCTCCATGCATACGTGCGGCGGCGGGTGGTTGACGCAATCCCGTCCTTCGAACTCCCGGTAGTCTGGCGCGAACAGGTTCAATCAAACCGGATGATGCGGATCAACCCTCTTGTCGACGATCCGTCTCCGAAGGCGGCCAATGTGCCACAGGGGAACGCCTCCTTCGCACCGTCGTAGTTGATGAATGAGATCGTGCAGATTGTCCGCGTGCCGGGATGGATTCGGGTGATGGCTCTGTCATTCAAGACGAAGCTATACCACATGAGTTCAGGACTCATGGAACGCGCCATGGGGCGTGCGGTGGACGCGATCATCTCGGCAACAGCGCGGCCACGCGAATCCACTTCGTCCAGCCGCAGCTCAACGAGAACAGGTTTCAGGTTTGGATAAGGTGTGCTCATTCCAGAAGCGGGCCTGCTCGATTCGATAGCCACGGCAGTGACGTTTTGAACCTGTGCAACGGGGATCTCAATGTTCTGCATTATTGAACCCTACCCACCTGCAACGCCACATACTCCGCCAGCCCCGGCAGGCCAGCATCAGCCCTTCGCGCGTGCCATCGCCGATATCGTCTTTCTCTTCCCCGTCTACGCGCACACGCTCAGCGGCGTGATACAGCTCCAGCAGCGACACCAGGCCAACCGCAGCGCGATCCCTACGTGCGGCGGCCACGGCGTCGCCAGGTGTGCCTGCCGGCCCCTGCCATGGTTGTCCATCGGCGCCGTCACCGGCCTGGATGCGCTGCAGGCAGCCGGGCAGGTTGATCGGCGCAGGGGCCTCGTTGGCGGCAGCGAAAGCGGCCTCCAATGGCTGCGCCAGTTCGGGCGGCAGGCGCAGGGCAGCCTCGCCCAGGGTCGCGGTCAGGTACGGGTGATGGGCCTTGGGTATGCGGGCATCCTCGTCGGGAACAGAGGTGCCACCCGAAGAGGGTGGCGGGCGATGCGTGGCTTCCAAGACCGGAAATCGATGAGCCGGTGGGCACGGGGCCCCCACGCACCGCCCGCCGTCGATCGGTGAACGGATTGCCAGCCGGCGCCGCTATGGGAAGACGGCGCCGGCTGGCAAGCGTATACAGCTTCGATTAAACGGGCTTGGAAGTCCCGGCCACCCTTGCAGGTGGCGATTCATCATGCGCACGTGAAATCACCGCCTGCCAGTCGTTTGTTTCGATGGCATCGGGTGATCTGAAAGGAAAAATGAATTATCGCGTTTGGCCCGTTTCGAGCATCGTAATGCCAGAAGCGACATTTCGCGCGGGGCTGCAACCAACGATGAATCCTGGTGCGTCATTGCTGTCGCACGGCCTTTCATGGCCCAGGAAGTAAAGCTGGCTTAACTTCCCCGGCAGGGCTTCCAGAACACCCTACCAGACATGAATCCCCACGCGCGCTACCCGGAAATTGATATTCCTCACGGACGGCCCGCAGCGCTGAACCGCATACTGCCGCCACACGCCCATCCTGGGCCCCTTCGGGATCCGCACATGCGTCGCCATGCCCTGTTGCTCACCGTCGCACTTTTGTCCACCACCTTCGTGGCCCCGGCCATGGCTGCGGTACCGTTCTTCAACGCCAGCTGCCCAGGCGGCATCGACGTGCACGCCGACGAAGGCGGTCCGGTCTACGTGCAGGGCCCCGAGGCCACGGTGAAACGCTTCAACGACCGCTATTCCGAAGCGCGCGATGCCAACAGCGGCATCACGCTGTCGATCAGCAGCAACGAGGACGGCACGCCGCAGATCAGCTATACCGGCCGAGGCGGCGCCAATGGCATCTGCCAGGTCAGTGCCAGTGGAACGCCCGCACCGTCTGAACATCGCGACCACCGTCGCCACGATGACGACAACGACGCGGCGCTGCCGCGCGAAGTCACCTGCGAATCCACCGGCCAGCAGCAGGTGTCGTGCGACATGGATACCCGCGGCAACGTGGAAATCGTGCGCCAGCTCAGCCACACCCGCTGTGAAGAAGGCAAGAACTGGGGCCTGTCGCGGCATTCGGTGTGGGTGAATGGTGGCTGCCGTGCGGTCTTCCGCAACGTGTCCAAGGCGGCCAACAGCGCGCCGGCGGGGGATACCGCGCTGGGTTCCTGCAATATGCGCAAGGGTGCGCAAGGCACGCTGGTGACTCAGCTACCGGTGGGCAGCGATTATCAGGAGTTGATCATCGATTATCCCGATGGCCGCTTCCTGTGCATGATGCGCAACAACGGCCAGGTGCAGAGCGTGACGCCTGTTCGCCACCGCGGAAGCTGAGCGCGCAGCGGGCTGGGGCAGGCTTCAGCCGCAGGACCTATACAGCAACACCCACGCCAGCATCAGGGCGAACATACCAACGAAGGTCAGGCCGAACCATAGCGCCGCCACCTTCACGTTGCCGATCAACGCCGTCGCCACACGGGGCAGCTCGCTTTTCAGAATCGGGTGTTCGGCGTGTGCTTTGCGCAGACGCTGCCAACCCAACCCGAGGAATACCAGGGTCGAGAACGGCACCAGCAGTAGCGTCGCCTGCATCAGCCAGCGGTTCGGCGACGCATCGATCGAGCTGCTCAACAGAACCGCAAAAGCGGCAATGGGCAGCGCGCCCATGAAGAAGCGTGGCCATGCGGTATTGATGAAGGGCGACATCGCAATCTTCCATGAAGGACGGTCGGGTCCGCGCGGCATCATGCCATGCCAATGCCCTGCTGCACCGCCGCGAGTGGTGTCACACAGCTCTGGCTAGACTGTGCTTCTTTTTCCCCCGCAGGAGGCACCCATGGCCCATCCCATCTCCGTATCCCTGATTGGCGTTCCCACCGATGTCGGTGCGGGCCATCGCGGTGCCCGGCTGGGGCCGGAAGCGCTGCGCGTGGCGGGCCTGCCGGAGGCGCTGGAAGCGCGCGGCGTGGACGTGCGCGACCTGGGCAATCTGGATGGCCCGCGCAACCCGTGGACCACGCCGGTGGAAGGCTACCGCCACCTGGACGAAGTGGTGGCATGGAACCACGCACTGATGGAAGCCAGCTACGCCGAACTGCAGGCCGGGCGCATGCCGATCATGCTCGGCGGCGACCATTGCCTGGGCATCGGTTCGATCACTGCGGTGGCGCGCTGGTGCCGCGAGCAGGGCAAGACCCTGCGCGTGCTGTGGCTGGATGCGCATTCCGATTTCAACACCAGCGATGTCACCCCGTCGGGCAACATCCACGGCATGCCGGTGGCCTGCCTGTGCGGCCTCGGCCCGAAGGCGCTGACCCACCTCGGCGGCAGCGCACCGGCGATCACCCCGTCGCAGATGCACCAGATCGGTATCCGCTCGGTGGACCCGGACGAGAAGCGCCTGATCAAGACCCACAAGGTCGATGTGTACGACATGCGCTACATCGACGAGAACGGCATGAAGCGCGCGGTGGAAGCGGCGCTGGCCGGTATCGACGAGAACACCCACCTGCATGTCAGCTTCGATGTGGACTTCCTCGACCCCAGCATCGCACCGGGCGTGGGCACCACCGTGCCGGGCGGGGTGAACTACCGTGAGGCGCAGCTGGTGATGGAAATGATCGCCGACACCGGGCGCATGGGGTCGCTGGACATCGTTGAGCTCAACCCCTTGCTGGACAAGCAGAATGCCACCGCTGAACTGGCCGTGGACCTGGTGGAAAGCCTGTTCGGCAAGTCCACCCTGATGCGCGACTGACCGCCCCTGCTGAACGGATTGCCGAACCGTTCACGCCCGCTCCACGCCCCTGCCGCCAGATTGCACTTCACGCGGCGGCAGTGGGCATTGGTGCCCTCCCGCCGAGCGAAAGAATCCCATCCGCGAATGAAGCGGTATAGCGGCGAACCCAAGGAGAAGCCCATGAAGCGCGTAGTTGCCCTGATGCTGTTGTCGATGTTCTCGGTGGCCCTGCTGGCCGGTTGCAACACCGTGGCCGGTGCTGGCAAGGACGTGCAGAAGGCCGGTGAAAAGGTTGAGGACGCCGCCAAGGGCAAGTAAGCCCGGCGCGGAACGGAAAGAGAAAGGGCCGGGGACATCCCCGGCCTTTTTTTGTGCGTGCTTTTCACTACATGCTGTCGAAGCGTAGTGAACCATTCAAGCAGGTGAGCATTGTTTTCATGGTCGGTTGACCGGCACCCAACAGCCGCTGCGCGAAGCTGGAGCCACGGTAAGAACGCCGTTGCAGCCAAGGATTCCCAGCAATGAACAAAGACATCATTTCCGGCAAGTGGTCGCAGCTGAAGGGCAAGGCCCAGGCCAAGTGGGGCGATCTGACCAACGACGATTTCGATGTGGCCGAGGGCAATGCCGAGTATCTGGCCGGTCGCCTGCAGGAACGATATGGCTGGGCCAAGGACCGCGCCGAGAAGGAAGTCCGTGACTTCCAAGATGCGGTGAGCAAGGACTACCCGGACTACAAGTAAGCGCGACCAAGCGCGACAGTTTCCCCCACAGCACAACGTCCGCACCGAGAGGTTGCGGGCGTTGTGTTGTCTGCGCTCAGCGCGCGGGCGGGTCGGGCACGTAGCGGTTCGGGAACGCCTGCGGCTCGCGCGGCAGGCGCGAGGGCGAATCCACCAGGATGCCGCGTGCGCGCAGGTTGCGGGCGCTGTCGTAGCGCAGCTGCAGGACCTGCGCCGGCCTGCGGCTGGCGCGTTCGAAGTCGGTATCGCGTACCGACGACTGTTCGCGTGCGCCGTGGCCGGTGCCCAGCGCAGGGGCCTGCGACTTGCTGGCATAGCCCTCGATGCGGCTGGCGCTGGCGTCGGCCGCCGCTTCGGCCGTCGGAGCCGGTGCTGGCAGGCTACGGCGCAGGATCGGATCCGGACGCCAGCGGCGCGCTTCCTCGAACACGGCCACGCCCACCACGCCAATGTTGTCCGGGCGGCCGGTGCGGCTGGCATAGCTGCCGCTGGGGCTGCTGAACACGAACTGCGCCACTTCGTCCTGGCTCTTGCGCCAGCCGGTGATGTCGGCGCGCTGGCCGGGGTTGAGCACGTAGCCGGTCTGCGAGGGATCGGCATCCTCGCCGGAGATGGCGTTGACGCCGTCCACCGACAGCACCACCAGCACCCGGCGCGGGCTGTCGTTGTACAGGCGCACGGCGTAGCGGTGGCCGCGCTCGCCGGCCACCCAGCGCTGGCCCTCGGCGGGGTAGCTGCGCAGTTCGGTGCCGCGGTCGCGGTCGACCAGGGCCATGCGCACGGGGCCGCCCTCGTATACCGGCGGCGGTGGCGGGGCCGGGCGGAAGCCGGCCAGGGGCAGGATCAGCAGCAGGGGCAGCAGGCGTTTCATCGGGCGTCTCCAGCGGGGTTGCGTGAATGAACGCGCCACGGGCCCTGACGGGGTTGGCCGTCGGCACGGTAAACTGGCCCCGTTCATCGAAGGTTTCCCCACGCAGTCATGACGACCCGAGTCCTTACCGGCATCACCCCCTCCGGCACGCCCCACCTGGGCAACTACGTTGGCGCGATCCGTCCGGCCATCGCGGCCAGCCGCGCGCCGGGGATCGAGAGCTTCTTCTTCCTGGCCGACCTGCACAGCCTGATCAAGTCGCAGGACCCGCAGCGCACCCAGCGCGCGACCCTGGAGATCGCGGCCAGCTGGCTGGCCTGCGGCCTGGACCCGGAACACGTGTGGTTCTACCGCCAGAGTGACATCCGCGAGACCACCGAGCTGATGTGGTTCCTGACCGCCATCGCCAGCAAGGGCATCCTCAACCGCGCGCACGCCTACAAGGCGGCGGTGGACAAGAACCGCGAGGAAGGCGTGGACGAGGATGCAGGCGTCAGTGCCGGCCTGTTCATGTATCCGGTGCTGATGGCCGCCGACATCCTGATCTTCAAGGCCAACCAGGTACCGGTGGGCCGTGACCAGATCCAGCACATCGAGATGGCGCGCGATTTCGCCCAGCGCTTCAACCACGTGTACGGCAAGGAGTATTTCCCGCTGCCGGACGTGGTGATCGACGAGCAGGTGGCGACGCTGGCCGGCCTGGATGGCCGCAAGATGAGCAAGAGCTACCACAACACCATTCCGCTGTTCGTGCCGCGCGAGGAGCTGAAGAAGCTGGTGTTCTCGATCCTGACCGATTCGCGCGCACCGGGCGAGCCGAAGGACACCGAAGGCTCGGCACTGTTCCAGATGTACCAGGCCTTCGCCACCCCGGAACAGACCGCCGAATTCGCCAAGGCGTTCGCTGCCGGCATCAGCTGGGGTGATGCCAAGCAGCAGCTGTTCGAGCGCATCGACAGCGAGCTGTCGCCGCTGCGCGAGCGCTACAACGCGCTGATGGCCGAGCCGGAGAAAATCGAAGCGTTGCTCAAGCGCCGTGGCCAGCAGCTGCGCGAGCGGCTGGCGGCACCGCTGCTGGAAGAGCTGCGCCATGCCGTGGGTCTGCGTGACCTGTCCAGCGCCGGCGACATCGCCAGCGAGGATGCCGGCGTGGCCCGCGTGGCACCGCCGCTGTTCAAGCAGTACCGCGAGAAGGACGGCCGCTTCTACTTCAAGCTGACCGCCGGTGACGGCACGCTGCTGATCCAGAGCGAAGGCTTCGATTCGCCGCGTGATGCCGGCCAGCTGATCGCGGTGATCAAGCAGGCCGAGCAGGGCGACCAGCTGCAGAGCGAACTGTTCAAGCTGGAAGCCGAAGTGGACGCCGTGCTGGCCGCGCTGGCCGTGCTGCGCGAAGGGACCTGATCGCCGGGCCTGCCTGCCCTTTGTAGAGTCGAGCCATGCTCGACTTTGCTCCGCCTCTGTAGAGCCGAGCCCATGCTCGGCTGGGCTGCAAAGCAGCCGAGCATGGGCTCGGCTCTACAGGGAAGCACTCCGCCGGCACGACCGTGGCACAGCGCCCGTGGCATGATGTCCGCGCGCCTCCGGCGCGATGACATGGAGTCTGCGATGGCCTGGTTGTCGCTGCTGCTGTTCCTGCCCTGGTTCCTGCTGCTGGGCAGCCTGTACTGGCTGTTCCCGCGCCAGCCGCGTACCCCGCGGCGGCGCCTGTTCGACAGCACCACCCTGGTGCTGGCCTTCGCCCTGAGCATCGTGTCGATGCTGTGGGGCTACCGCATCGGCGTGGTGCAGCCCGGCGCCGGACCCATCTGGCCACAGGTGCTGGCGGTGCTGTATGCCTACGGCGCGTTCCTGGCGGTGCTGGTGCTGGCATTGATGTTGCGGCCGCGATGGCTGGACCGGTAGCCCCGCTTTTGTAGAGTCGAGCCATGCTCGACTTCGCGTGTCTCTGTAGAGCCGAGCCTATGCTCGGCTGATGCCTGACAGAATGGCAGCCGAGCGTGGGCTCGGCTCTACAGAAGAGCGCCCTCCGACCAAAGCCGCATCGAACCCGGGCCGCCTGCGCGCCTACCATGGTGTCTGTTCCCGATCCTGCCAGGTGCGTGCCGATGACCGCCGACCCCAGCATCCACACCATCGATACCGGCTTCCAGCGTCCCGACTTCGACGCGGCCTATCTGATCGTTGAGAACGGCCGTGCCGCGTTCGTCGACTGCGGCACCGGCCTTTCCGTGCCGGCCATGCTGCAGGCGCTGGCCGACGCCGGCCTGGGCGTGGACGCGGTGGACTGGCTGCTGCTCACGCACGTGCACCTGGACCACGCTGGGGGTGCGGGCCTGCTGATGCAGCAGCTGCCGAATGCAAAGGCGGTGCTGCACCCGCGTGGTGCGCCGCACATGATCGACCCGACCCGGCTGATTGCGGGTGCCACGGCGGTATACGGCGCCGAGGAAATCGCCCGCAGCTATGGCCGCATCGAACCGATTCCCGCCCAGCGCGTAGTGGTCGCTGAAGATGGCCACCGCATCGACCTGGCTGGCCGCGAGCTGGTACTGCTGCACACGCCGGGCCACGCGCTGCACCACTACTGCGTGTGGGATGCGCGCAGCCGCAGCTGGTTCACCGGCGATACCTTCGGCATCTCCTACCGCGAGCTGGACAGCACGCAAGGTGCCTTCATCTTCCCGACGTCGTCGCCGGTACAGTTCGACCCGGAAGCGATGAAAGCCTCGATCCGGCGCATGCTGGGCTACGGCCCGCAGGCGATGTACCTGACCCACTACGGTCGTGTGGAACAGGTGGAGAAACTGGCCGACGACCTGTTCGAGCAGATCGATGCGATGGCCGCCATCGGCCGCCAGTGCGATGGCCGGCCGGACCGTCACCGCTGCCTGCTGGCTGCACTGCAGGCGCTGTACCTGGAACGTGCACAGCTGCATGGCTGTGCGCTGGACGATGCGGCGGTGACTGCGGTGCTGGCGATGGACATCGAACTCAATGCGCAGGGCCTGGCCTGCTGGCTGGATCGCATCAGCAGGTAGATCCACGCCATGCGCGGGTGACGCCGCCCCAAGCCGCGCCGTGATGTCACGACCACGTTACACTCTGGTGACTTCCAAGCTAGCCGTGGTACTGCCGTGAATCCGATGCGCGTGTTGCTGCTGTCGTCCTGCCTGTTCGTCGGTGGCCTGGCCCATGCGGCCAATGACCTTCCCGGTGGCGGCATCGATCCGCAGGCACTGTCGCGCCACGTGCGTGTGCTGGCGTCGGATGAATTCGAGGGCCGCGCGCCGGCGACCGAAGGCGAAGAACGCACGGTGCAGTACCTGATCGAGCAGTTCCGCAGCTATGGCCTGCAGCCGGGTGGTGTGGATGGCAGCTGGGTGCAGCCGGTGCCGCTGGTGCGCGCGCAGCTTGATGGGCCGGCCAAGGCCAGCCTGTCGCTGAAGCAGGGCAAGCGCGCGCTGGCCAACGGCGTGGACGTGACCCTGCAGAGCCTGCAGCCGCGCAAGCGCGTGCAGATCAAGAACGCGCCGCTGGTGTTCGTCGGTTACGGCATCGACGCGCCGGAACGCCAGTGGAATGACTACAAGGACGTGGACCTGCACGGCAAGATCGCCGTCATGCTGATCAATGACGCGGATTTCGAAGCCGATGCGCCGGGCGCGTTCGACGGCAAGGCAGTGACCTACTACGGCCGCTGGACCTACAAGTTCGAGGAAGCCGCACGCCGTGGCGCCGAGGGCGTGCTGATCGTGCACGAGACTGCGCCGGCTGCCTATGGTTGGGCCACGGTGAAGAGCTCGGGCACCTCGCCGCTGTTCGACATCGAGCGCAGCCAGGCTGAAGCCATGGCGCAGCACACACCGCTGCGCGGCTGGATGCAGCGCGAGCTGGCTGAGGCGATCTTCGCCGACGCGGGCCTGGACTTCGACGCCGAGAAGCGCAAGGCGATGCGCGCCGACTTCCGTCCGGTGGCGCTGGATAACGCGAAGCTGAGCGTGGACTTCGCACTCAAGCGCGAGCAGGTGGTGACCCGCAACGTGGTGGCCAAGCTGCCCGGCGGCGAGCATGGCGACGAGGCGGTGATCTTCTCCGCGCACTGGGATGCGTTCGGTATCGGCCAGGCCGATGCCAAGGGCGATCGCATCCGCCGTGGTGCGATCGACAACGCCACTGGCGTGGCCACGGTGCTGGAACTGGGCCGCGTGTTCGCCGCCGGCCCGCAGCCGCAGCGCACGCTGTACTTCGTGGCACTGACCGCTGAAGAGAAGGGCCTGCTGGGCGCCAGCTACTACGCCACGCATCCGCTGGCGCCGCTGGACAAGACCGCCGCAGTGCTGAACATCGAAATGTTCAGCCCGGATGGCCCGACCCGTGACATCGCTTCGTGGGGCAAGGGCCGGGTGTCGCTGGAAGGCGATCTGGAACGCGTGGCCAAGGCCCGCGGCCGCAGCTACAGCCCGGACCCGAACCTGGAAGCGGGCTTCTTCTACCGCGCCGACCACTTCGCCTTTGCGCGCCTGGGCGTGCCGGCGATCACCATCGGCCCCGGTCTGGACAAGCTGGACGGCGGCGTAGAAGCGGGCCGCGCGCTGCGCGAGAAGTACTTCGCCGACTGCTACCACCAGGCCTGCGATGCCTGGACCCCGAGCTGGGACCCGAGCGGCCATGCCGCCGACACCCTGCTGGTCTATGACCTGGGCGCCGAGCTGGCCAACAGCCGCCGCTGGCCGACGTGGGAAAAGGAATCGGAGTTCCGCGGCGCACGCGACAAGAGCGAAGCCGCCCGCCGCTGAGGTAGTGCCGGCCGCTGGCCGGCAACCTCGTGAACCTTCGGAAAGAATGTGGAGTTGCCGGCCAGCGGCCGGCACGATCGCGCGCTCGTCAGCGCCGGCGCAACAGCGTCCATGCGCCCCAGCCACTGGCAGCGAGCGCGGCCAGATAGCACGCCACCATCGTACGCAGGCCCACCGGCGACCCCGCATTGATGCCGCGATGCAGGCGCAGCTGCAGCGAGCTGTGGCCGCTGCCCAGGTCCACCGCCAGCTGCAGCGCCAGCGCGCCGCAGAACACCAGCAGGGCGATCCCGAATCCGATGCGTGGCCACGCGGCCTGCGCGTTGGGACGGCGCAGCAGCCAGGCCAGTGCCGTGGCTGCGGCCAGCGTCGCCGCGATCCACATCAGTGGCGTGGCGGGAGACGCAGCGGCCACCGGCAGTGCACCGGTGGCCGCAATTACGGCAACGCGCTTACTTGCGGGTGCCGTCGAGCCAGTTCGGGCCCTTGTTGGTAAGGAAGAACACATAGACCACCAACGATACCGCGATCGTGGCGGTTACGTAGATAGCGAACCAGTCGACATGGCCGGTCTTCAGCGCGCCCTGGTACAGCAGCGGGGCGGTGCCACCGAACAGCGAGTTGGCCAGCGCGTAACCCAGGCCCACGCCCAGTGCACGCACGTGGGTGGGGAACAGCTCGGCCTTCACCACCGCGTTGATCGAGGTGTAGCCGGTGAGGATGACGAAGGCCATGGCCAGGGTCAGGAAGGCCAGGGTGGCGTCATGCTGGTGCGGCAGCTGGGTGATCAGGTACCAGCTGTACAGCACACCGCCCACACCGAAGAACACCAGCAGGGTCTTGCGGCCGATGATGTCCGACAGCCAGCCGCCGACCGGCTGCAGCACCATCAGGAACGCCAGCACGCCCAGGTTGATCAGGGTGCCGGTCATCGGGTCGTTGCCGGCGAAGGCGCTCTGGATCATCTTCGGGCCGTTCACCGAGTAGGTGTAGAAGGCCACGGTGCCACCGGCGGTGATCAGGAAGCACAGCAGCAGCGGCCGCCACTGGTGCACGAACAGCTCGTACATCGAACCGGACTTCTGTGCCTTGCCTTCGCGCGCGGCTTCGATGGACGACTCCGACAGCGACTCGTCCATGCCCCGCCGCAGCCAGAACACCACCACCGCGGCGATGCCACCGATGCCGAAGGCGATGCGCCAGCCCCACTCGGAGATCTCCGGCTTGCCCCAGAAGGTCAGCATCAGCAGCAGGGTCAGCTGGGCCAGCACATGGCCGCCAACCAGGGTGACGTAGTGGAAGGAGGACAGGAAACCGCGTCGGCCGGGAATGGCCGCCTCGGACATGTAGGTGGCGCTGGCGCCGTACTCGCCACCGGTGGCGAAGCCCTGCAGCAGGCGCGCGAACAGCAGGATGACCGCGGCCCAGATACCGATGCTGGCGGCGGTGGGGGTGATGGCGATGAGGAACGAGCACAGCGCCATCAGCGTGACCGAGACCGTCAGCGCCAGGCGGCGGCCGTGACGGTCGGCGAAGCGGCCGAAGAACCAGGCACCGATCGGGCGCATCAAGAAGGTCGCGGCGAAGATCGCCCACACGTACAGGGTGGAGTTCTTGTCGTCCGGCGAGAAGAACTGCGATTCGAAGTACACGGCGAACACCGAGTACACGTAGACGTCATACCACTCCACCAGGTTGCCGGCGGAGCCTTTGAGGGTGTTGGAGATCGACCGCCGCAGGGCAGCGCGGTCGTTTGCGGGTACGGCAGGTTGGGACGTGGTGCTCATCTGGGTGGGAATCCTCGATGCGGCGCGTCCGTGCGCAGGGAAAACGGCGCCCAGCCTTGGGGCGGCGCGGCCGGGCAGCCCTCTTGGTACTGCATCGGCCGTCAACACGGGGTAGCAGACCAGAGCAGGGTGCATGGATGGATGACAGCGTGCCACCGTCCGGGGTGCCGGACCATACTCAAAACGTCCTAGAATCCGCCTTCCCCCGGCTCCCTGGTGTGTCATGTCGGCTCCCCCTTCTTCGTCTGCGGCTGCCCCCCGGGGTGGCCTTGTCGCGCTGGCATTGCTGCTGGTCTACGTGGTCTGGGGCTCGACCTATCTGGGCATCGCCAAGGCCCTGCACGGCGGCGCGCTGCCGCTGACGATGGTCTCCGGCAGCCGGTTCATCATTGCCGGTGGCCTGATGTTCCTGGCCTTGCGCCTGTTCTGGACGATGCCGAACCCGACCCTGCGGCAGTGGCGCAACCTGGTGGTGATGGGCGTGACCATGCTGGTGCTGGGCAACGGCATGGTGGTGCTGGCCGAGCGTGAGGTGTCTTCGGGACTGGCCGCCACCGCAGTGGCCTCGGTGCCGCTGTGGATGGCGCTGTTCTCGGCGCTGCGTGGCCAACATGCCAGCAAGGGTGAATGGCTGGGCATCGCGGTCGGCTTTGTCGGCGTGGTCTGGCTCAATGCCGGCAGCAGCCTGACCGCCTCGCCAACCGGGCTGGTGCTGCTGCTGATTGCACCGATTGGCTGGGCGTTCGGTTCGGTGTGGTCACGTGGCCTGGACCTGCCGGGCCCGTTCATGACCGCTGCCGGGCAGATGATCTGCGGCGGCGTGCTGCTGGTGCTGATCGGCCTGGCCGTGGGCGAACGCCCCACCACGCTGCCCGATATCGGTGGCCTGCTGGCGATGGCCTACCTGTGCGTGTTCGGTTCCATCGTCGCGTTCACCGCCTACGTATGGCTGCTGCAGAACGTGCGCCCGGCGCTGGCGGGCAGCTATGCGTACGTCAATCCGGTGATTGCCGTGCTGCTGGGCGCTGCATTGAATGGTGAACGCTTTGGATGGCGGGACTTCCTCGCCATGGCGGTGATTCTTCTGGGTGTGGTGGTGCTGACAATGGCAAGGACACGAAAGAAATGAGCATGGACGAGAAAGAACAACGCCGGGGCCTGCTGGTCACTGCGTCCACCTTCGTGATCTGGGGGTTGGTGCCGGTGTACTGGCACCTGCTCAACGAGGTCCCCTCGTTCCAGATCATCGCCCACCGCATCATCTGGAGCACCGTGCTGGTGCTGGGCTGGCTGCTGCTCAGTTCGCGCCTGGGCTGGTGGCAGAAGATCGCCGCACAGCCGCGCGCGCTGCCGATCCTGCTGGTGTCGAGCCTGACCATCGCGTTCAACTGGGGCCTGTACATCTGGGCGGTCAACGCCGGCCATGTGATCGAAACCAGCCTGGGTTACTTCATCAACCCGCTGGTGAACGTGCTGCTGGGCGTGCTGGTACTGAAGGAGCGCCTGCGCCGCCTGCAGTGGGTGGCGGTGGCGATGGCGGCGGTGGGTGTGGCCTGGCTGACCATCGATGCGGGCACGCCACCGTGGATCGCGTTGGGCCTGGCCTGTTCGTTCGGCCTGTACGGCCTGCTGCGCAAGCTGGTTTCGGTCGATCCGGTGGCCGGGCTGGGCGTGGAGAGCATGTACCTGTTCCTGCCGGCGCTGGCGTTCGCGATCTGGGCCGAGAACGGCCATGGCGGCGCGTTCTTCCATGGCTGGGGCTGGCACAACGACCTGCTGCTGATCTTTGGCGGTGCGGTGACGGCCGTGCCGCTGATCGGCTTCGCTTACGGCGTGAAGCGCATTCCGCTGTCGCTGGTCGGCATCCTGCAGTACATCGCGCCGAGCCTGCAGCTGCTGCTGGGCGTGTTCTTCTTCCACGAAGCGTTCGATACCGCCAAGGCGATCGGCTTCGCGGCGATCTGGGCCGGCCTGGTGCTGTTCGTCGGCGACAACATCCGCACGATGCGCAAGCGTTAGCGGCGCCGGGAGCCGGCCCCGCTTTCCGCAAAAAAGAGCGGCGCCCCGAGGGGCGCCGCTCTGCTTCCATCCACCGCCAGGAGAGAGAGATGGCGGTGGCGGGAACGCGGTTGCAGGCTTAGAAGCGCTGCTGGTACTTCATGTACATGAAACGACCGATGTCGAAGCCACCGTAGTAGGTGAAGCTGCTGTTCGGCTGGCTGTACATGATCGGACCCTGGTGGTCGAAGACGTTGTTCACGCCCAGCGACACGGTGCCGTCCCACGGCAGGCTGTAACGCACCTGCAGGTCGTGGAAGGTGTTGGAGCCCACCTTGCGGCTCGGCTGCGCATCGGTGTACGGCGAAACGAAGCCGGCCATGTTGCAGTTCGGGCCACCGGCCAGGTCATACGAGCAGGCTTCCTTCATGCCCGAGTAGTAGCGGGCGGTCCAGCCGATGCCCAGATCGCCGTACTGCCAATCCAGGTTGAAGGTCGAACGCACGCGGAAGTTGCCCTGCCAGCCGGTCTTCTGCTCCACCGGCGTGGTAGCGGCGCTGTCGTTGCGCTGCTCCAGGTAGTCGGTGTAGGTGGTGTTCCAGTTGATGGCGAACTTGCCGTACGCGGTTTCCGGCAGGCGGTAACGCACGCCGATGTCATAGCCGGCGGTTTCGCGATAGCCAGCGTTGACCAGCGAACGATCCAGCGCCGAGACCTGGCCACGGGTGGCCGCAGCGGTGGAACGGGTGAAGCGACCGCAGGCCGAATCCACGCCCTGCACGTAGCACTGGTTGAGGATGTCGGTGGCCGACTCGCCGACGATGGCGTTGTTGATGCGGATCTTCCACCAGTCCAGGCTGACGTCCAGGCCCTGCACGAATTCCGGGCTGTAGACCAGGCCGACGGTCCAGGTCTTGGCGGTTTCCGGCTTCAGTTCCGGGTTGGAACCCGAGTTGAAATCGGAGGTGGCCTGCTGGCCCGGGCGGTTGGCAAGGTTGCCGTCCGCGCCGGTCTGCTGACGGAAGTTGGCGGGCACATTCAGCGCCTTGCAGCGTGCTGCCACCGTCGGGCTGCTGGCGGCGATGCCGAACTTCGTATCGCACGGATCGGTGAACGAGTCGCGGCTGGACACGGCGCCGCCGTAGAGATCGTCCACGGTGGGTGCACGGAAGCCGGTACCGTAGGTCGCGCGCACCAGCAGGCTGTCGATCGGCTTCCACTTCAGGCCGAACTTGCTGTTGGTGGTCGAACCGAAGGTGTTGTAGTCGGTGTAACGACCGGCCAGGTCCAGCGACAGTTCACGCGCGAACGGCATGTCGGCCAGCAGCGGCACCTGCATTTCCAGGTAGACCTCGTTGAGCGAGTAATCGCCACGGGTCGGCTGGCCGGTGGTGCCGGCGATCTGGCCCTTCTGCACCATCAGGTCCGGGGTGTAGCTGGCCTCTTCGCTGCGGTGCTCGAAGCCCATCGCACCCATGATGTCACCGGCCGGCAGAGTGAACAGCGAGCCGGAGATGTTGGCGCTGGCCACCTTGGTGGTGCTCTTCATCTTGTCCACGAAGCGGGTGAACAGGTAGTCCTGCACGTCCTGGTTGCCCAGCGAGCCCGGGCCCGCATAGCCCATCGGCGCGGCCGGGTTCCACGGCACGCAGCCGGCGATCACCGCACCCGGAGTGCCGCAGCGTGCCACGGTGCCATCCATGAAGGACGGGCCGACCGCCAGGTCGACGTGCGGCTGGTACATGCTGCCGGTACCGATGCGCTCGCCTTCATTGCGGTTGTACATGTAGCTGACGTTCCAGTCCCAGTAACGCGAACCGGTTTCGAAGCTGCCTTCAAGGCCGATGCTGGCGCGCTTGGTGTCCAGGTTGTTCTCGGTGCCGCGCGGCAGTTCTTCAGTGCGGTGCGAGAACAGGACGTCCTGGCCCCACTTGTTGAAGGTGCTGTCCTTGGACAGGGCAGCACGGGTGCCATTGCGGGCCTGTGCGGCCGATACCGAGTACGGGTAGCCGGCCAGGTGCTTGGTCGACTCGCGCTTGCTGTACAGCGCGTCGGCCACGATGCGCAGGTTGTCGGTGATCGAGAAACCACCGTTGGCGAACACCGAGGTGCGCTCCAGACCGCTCAGCAGGCTCATGTTGGTCTTGGCGTTGGCACCATCAGCCGGGTCCGGGGTGTGGAAGTTGCCAGCTTGGCTCGGATCACCGCCCGGGCCCACGGTCAGCGGCTTGCCGCCGACGGTGACGGTGCCCCACTGGGTGGTCGGGCTCAGCGCGTCGACGTCATCGGCGTGGCGTGGGCCACCCGGGTAACGGCTGAACTCGCGCTCGCTGCCGAGGATCTCGTCTTCCTTGGTGCGCTCGGCGCCGACGCTGAACCAGCCGCGGTCGAAGGTCTTGCCGAAGGTGGCGCTGTAGGAGCGCTTCTGACCGTCGCCTTCACCGTACTGGCCGACGTAGACGCTGGCTTCGCCACCGTCGAAGTTCTTGCGGGTGATGATGTTGACCACACCGGCGATGGCGTCCGAGCCGTACAGCGCGGATGCGCCGTCGGTCAGCACTTCCACGCGCTCGACGATGGCGGACGGAATCGAAGCCAGGTCGGAGTAGCCACCAGCGCTGACGCCCATGCGGCGGCCGTCGATCAGCACCAGGCTGCGTTCCGGGCCGAGGTTGCGCAGGCTGACGTACGTGCCGCCGAAGTCGCGCGAAGAACTCAGCGACGACGAGCGGCTCAGGCTCGGAGCACCGGCGGCGGTGACGTCCTGCAGGATGTCGGCGACGTTGATGTAGCCCTTCTTCTCGATCTCGGCGCGGCTGAGCGCGACGACCGGCTGTGCGGTCTCGACGCTGGCCTGGCGGATGCGCGAGCCGGTGATCTCGATGCGGTCGAGGTTGGTCGGGGTATCGCCGGCGCTCTGTGCGAAGGCGGGGGTGGTGCAGCTGGCGGCCAGCGCGATGACGATCGCGTTGCGCAGCGGAGTGGTTTTCAGGGACATCCGTGACATCTCGTGTTTCAGGAAAACAAGCGTCCGTTCTGTGGGCGCGTGGGGTGCTGCAAACCAACGTGGGGGCCGGGATTCTAGAGTGTTTCCATTCGTAACTGTTTGTCGCCCTGCCGCTGAATGTGCGCGAAGATGAATCGCAACCAACAATCCACAGATGCGACGTGCGCAGCGTCACGCACGTTGCATGCGCGATGGGCAGAGGCATCGATAGCGGCGGATTTCCGCCGATCTGTAGCAGCGCGTGTGCGCAGGCACCCATCCGCGCCATGCGTGGATGATGGGCAAACAAAAAGGGACGGAGCCTTGGCTCCGTCCCTCTGCAGGATGCGCAATCTATCGCTGAGAAATGCTCAGGTTTCGCGCAGCGCCGTGGTGATCGGCAACCGGGCCGCGCGCAGCGCCGGGAACAGGCCGCCGACCAGGCCGATGCCCAGCGCCCATTTCAAACCCGTCCACAGCAGTTCCGGCGACACATGGAACTTGAACACCACCGCGCTGAAGTTGCTGCCGATGGTGGACACGCTGTAGCCATTGAACAGCAGCCATGCCACCGCACAGCCGAGCAGGCCACCCAGCAGCGCCAGCAGCATCGTCTCCAGCATCACCGCGGTCACCACCGGCAGGCCCCGGAAGCCGATCGCGCGCATGGTGGCGATCTCGCGCGCACGCGTGGCCACGGCCGCATACATGGTGTTGAGCGCGCCGAACACCGCACCGACCGCCATGATCGTGCCGATTACCTTGCCGAGGATGTCGATCAGCTTGGTCAGCCCACCGCCCTGCTTGCTGTAGTAGACACGGGTGGTTTCCACGTCCAGCTTCAGGCGTGGATCAGCGGCGACGGCGGCCTTGAACTGCTCGAAGCCGGCCTTGCCATCGGTGCGCACGCTGATCGACTGCCACGCACTGCGCTGGTAGGTGGTGGCCAGCGTATCGGCGTCGGTCCACAGTTCCGAATCATGTGCATCGCCGGTGGCGAAGACGCCCACCACGGTCCAGGTCTGGTTGCCCAGGGTCAGCGTCCTGCCCACATCCAGATCGCGGAACTGGCCCTTGGCGCCCTGGCCGACCACGATCTCGCGCAGGCCAGTGGCGAACGTGCGGCCTTCGACGATCTTGACCTTGTCGTGCACCGCCCACGCCTGCGGGCCGACGCCGCGGAACTGCGCGTTGACGTCGGTGCCATCGGACTTTGACACCAGGTTGACCACCTGCGACAGCTCTGGTGACAGCAGCGGCCGACCTTCGGCATCGCGGGTGATGCCGGGCAGGGTGGACAGCGTGGGAACCTGCTCGCGGGTGATGACCGAGTTGGTCTCGGCCTGCGAGCCACCGCGCAGCACGATGGCGGTGGTGTCATCGCCGGTGTTGTTGAGCGTGGCCTGGAAGCCTTCGCCCATCGCCAGCATCGCCACCAGCACGCCGACCACGCCGGCGATGCCGACCACGATCACCGAGGACGCCCCCCAGCGCTGCGGCAGGCTGGCCACGCCGATGCGGGTGGCGGCCAGTGCCAGCCGGCCGCCACGGGTCAGCAGAAGCCACAGGGCCACCAGCACGGCCACGGCCAGCACGCCGATCCACGGCAGGCTGATCCACAGCACCAGGCCGATCACCAGCAGCAGCATCGTCACGCCGTTGCCCAGCCACTTCTTGAGTTTGCTCTTGAACATGTCGGTGTTCTCCTCAGCGGCCGGCCAGTGCGTCGACGATCTTCAGGCGCTTGGCACGCAGCGCCGGCAACAGGCCGACGATGATGCCGATCACCACGATCAGGCCCAGCCCCATCAGCCAGGTCGGCGTCGGCACGTGCGGCGGCAGCATGCCCATGCTTTTCGGCCCGATCGCCGGCAGGATCAGCGCGGCCAGGCCCATGCCGATTAGCCCGCCGAGGCCGATCAGCAGCACCGACTCCACCATCACCAGGGTCAGCACGGTGCCGTCCTTGAAGCCGAGTGTCTTCAGCGTGGCCAGCTCCGGCACGCGCTCACGCACCGCCTGCGCCATGGTGTTGCCGGTCAACAGCAGCAGGGTGAAGAACACCGCACCCATGATCGAGGTGACGATCATGCCGATATCCGCGAACTGCTTGACGAAGGCCTGCTGGAACGCCGATTCGGTCTGGGTCTTGGTCTCGTGGTCGGAGTTGGCCGAGATCGCGTCGATCGCCTGCGCCACCCGCGAAGAGTGGTCCGGGTTGTCCAGCGTCACCGTGTACCAGCTCACCTGGTTCTTGATGTAGTCGTTGGATTCATCGAAGTACTTCCAGTTCATCATCAGCTGGCGTTCTTCGTTGGCGGCCAGCGCACGGTCCTTGGAACGGTAGATGCCCTTGAGCACCAGCGGCCAGTCGTTGCTGCCGCCACGCGGGAAGATCGTGGCCTGCAGCGGGATGGTGTCGCCGATCTTCCAGCCGAACTGCTTGGCCAGGGTTTCGCCGACGATGGCGCCGGTACGGGTCTGCTTCCAGTCCTCCAGCTGTGCCGGGTCGATCTGCAGCTCGCGGTAGACATCGAAGTAGTTGGGGGACACCGAGAAGTTCGGGAAGAAGTTCTTCGGGTCCTGGTAGATGCCGCCGAACCACATGCCGTAGGCCACGTCGCGCACGCCGGCCACCTGGCGGACCTGGGTTTCCAGGCGGATCGGCAGCGACTGGGTGATCGACAGCCGCGAGGCCACGATCAGCCGGTTGGCACCTTCCACGCTGCCACCCGACGAGAACGCCACCCGCACCGAATCGAGCATGCCGAACAGCAGGAACGCGGCCACCACCGAGAGCAGGGTCAGCAGGGTGCGGGTACGGCTGCGGAACAGCTGCGCCCACACCAACGAGAAGTATTTCATCGCCGTGGCCTCCGTCAGTGGGCCAGCGGCGCGTCGGCCAGCTCGCCCTTGTCCAGGTGCACCGTGTGCGTGGCGTACTCGGCGGCCTTCGGGTCATGGGTGACCATGATGATGGTCTTGCCGTGTTCGCGGTTGAGCTGTTGCAGCAGGCCCAGGATCTCCTCGGCGGACTGGCGGTCGAGGTCGCCGGTGGGTTCGTCGCAGATCAGGAAGGTCGGGTCGGAGACGATCGCCCGCGCGATCGCCACGCGCTGCTGCTGGCCGCCGGACAGCTCATTGGGGCGATGGCTGCGGCGGTCGGCCAGGCCGACCAGGGTCAGCGCGATCTCGGCATTGCGGCGGCGCTGCGCGGCATTGAGGTGGGTCAGCAGCAGCGGCAGTTCCACGTTCTTCTGCGCCGTCAGCATCGGCATCAGGTTGTAGAACTGGAACACGAAGCCAACGTGGTGGCTGCGCCAGGTCGACAGCTGGCCACCACTCATCTGGTCGATGCGCTCGCCCTCGATGCTGATTTCGCCGCCACTGGGGTTGTCCAGCCCACCGATCAGGTTGAGCAGGGTGGTCTTGCCCGAGCCGGACGGGCCCATCAGTGCGACGAAATCGCCGCGGGCGATGTCCAGGTCGATGCCGTGCAGCACCTGCACTTTCTCGGGGCCACGCTGGTAGGTCTTGGTGATGTTGCGCAGTGAAACCAGGGTCGACATGGGGGGTTCTCCACGGAAGGCGGGAAACGGGGAAGCGCACCTGCGGTGACCGCAGGCGTGCGTCGAGCGGTGCTGCCGGCGGCGCCCATGGGCGCCAGGCCGTTACTGCGCTTGTTTCTGTTGCACCTTGGCGCCATCGCGCAGGGTGTCCGGCGGGTTCACCACCACCGATTCACCTGCGCTCACGCCCTTGAGGATCTGGCGGTCCTTGCCCATCGCCTGTCCGGCCTCGACCGTGCGCTGCTGCACGCGGTTCTCGTCACCCAGTACGAAGGCCACCGGGGCGCCCTCGCGCTGGACCACGGCGCCAGCCGGTACGCGCACGCCCTGCGGTTTGGTTGTGGCCTGCGGCTGTGCCTGTTCCAGGAAGCTGACCCGCACGCCCATTTCCGGCACGATGCGCGGGTCCTTCACCTTCAGCGCCACGCGCACCTTCACCGTGGCCTTGCCGCGGTCGGCGGTGGGGATGATGGCGATCACCTCGCCGGGAATCTTCCATTCGGGGTAGGCGTTGAGCGTGGCTTCCACCGGCATTTTCGGCTGCACGCGGCCGATGAAGGCCTCGCCGACCTCGACTTCGATCTCCAGCGAGTCCATGTCCACGATGGTGCCGATGCCGGTACGGGTGAAGCCACCACCGGCCGACAGCGGCGAGACGATCTCACCGGGCTGCGCGGCCTTGGCGGTGACCACGCCGGAGAAGGGCGCGCGCACGATGTTGTTGTCCACACCCAGGTCGGCAATCGCCAACTGGTCGTGGGCGACCTTGACGTTGCGCTGAGCCGTTTCCAGCTGGGCACGCAGGCTGTCGCGCTGGGCCACGGCCTGGTCGTACTGCGAACGTGACACCAGCTGCTGGCCGACCAGTGCCTGCAGGCGGCTGGCTTCGGCGGCGGCCTGCTTCTGCTGCGCCTCCAGCCCGGCCACCTGGCTGCGTGCGGCCTGCAGCTGCGAGGCATATAGGCTGCGCTGCGCATCGGCATCGATCGGGTCCAGCGTGGCCATCACCTGGCCGGCCTCGACCCGCATGCCTTCTTCGATCATCACCTCGCGCACCTTGCCGGTGATCTTGGCCGAGACCGTGGCCATGCGCCGGGCGACCACGTAGCCACTGGCGTCGAGCACCGAACTGCTGGCGCTACCCTGCTGGATGGCCACGGCCGGCGCGGTTTCCACCTCCACGGCCGGCGCACGGCCGAACAGGAACGCCACGGCAGCGGCGATCAGCAGCACGACCACGATGGTCGCGATCCACAACCAACGGCGACCACCGCCGTTGCTGCCACCACCGGAGGCGGGCGGCGGCGACTTGCGGTCGATACGGAGTTCCTTCAACAGCTCGGCAGAAGCGTTCATTCGTTCCATCACAGGCGTTCGGGCGGGTGTGGCCGGAAGGGCAGACGGCGGCGGTTCCGGCGGTGGAGCGTGCGGCACAGCATGAAGGCAGGCACAGCGATGACGGCAGTGACAGCTGTCACCCGATGACACTGACGGCGGCAACTGCGAAATGTGACCGCGGCGGCACAGGATGGCAACGTCCCCGCTGCCGGTACCGCTCATGGATCCGACCACCCCATCGCTGGCCCGCTGCAGCGGTACCGCCAAGCGTACCGTGATCTGCGGCGGGTTGCGCCGGTGCCACCTTGCCGGCGGTGGCGCCTGCGCGCAGCCAGCCGAACTGGCATGATCGGCGGCGATCATCCCCGCCTGGAACCGCCTGTGCCGTCCACCTGGCTTGCCTCCCTGCTGCGCCCCGCGCCGGACTCGGCGGTGGCCGAGACGCTGCGCCGGGGAAAATCACCCTGGAGCGAGGCGATCCACCTGCTGTGGTCGGTGTGGATCTTCCTGACGCCCTTGCTCGGCCATGGCTTCACCTTGCGCTGGCTGCTGCTTACATTGGCCAGCTATCCGGTGTTCCTGCTGCTGTACGCCAAGGTGATGGTGGCGCCACGCCATCACGCGCCGCGCTATGCCCTGGGCCTGATCGGGATGTCGCTGGTGCTGCTGCCGTGGTACCCGTCCGGGTTGACCTACTTCGTGTTCGGCTGCGTGCTGCTGCGGGTGAGCGGACGCGGCGGCTGGTGGCAGTACCTGCTGCAGCTCACTGGCCTGAACCTCCTGTTCTGCGGCCTCGCACTGCTGTTCCAGTACCCGTGGCAGAGCCTGGTCTGGATCCCCGCCGTGTCCTATATCGTCGGGCTGGTCGTGAACGTGGAGGCACTCAACCAGCAGAAGGATGCGGCACTGCAGCTGTCGCAGGACGAGGTGCGGCGGCTCGCAGCCACCGCCGAGCGCGAACGCATCGGCCGCGACCTGCACGACCTGCTCGGCCACACCCTGTCGTTGATCACGTTGAAGCTGGAACTGGCCCGCAAGCTGCACGATCGTGGCGACGCGCGGGCGCGGCAGGAAATCGGCGAAGCCGAGGACATTGCCCGCGAAGCGCTGGCGCAGGTGCGCAGCGCGGTCACCGGTATCCGCGCCAGTGACCTGGCCGGTGAGCTGGCGTCGGCGCGGCTGCTGCTGGAGTGCCAGCAGGTCCACCTTCAATACGCACCACCACCGGCGATGCCGGTGGATGTCGAACGCGGTCTGGCGCTGGTGCTGCGCGAGGCCGCGACCAACATCGTGCGCCATGCACAGGCGACACAGGCACGGGTGGAATTCATGCTGGAAGGACGCATGCTGGCGATGCAGATCCGCGATGATGGTCGTGGCGGCGTGCAGGCCGAGGGCAACGGGCTGAGCGGCATGCGCGAACGCGTGGCCGCCCTGGGGGGCAACCTTCAGGTTCAGTCCGCAAAGGGCGAGGGCACGCTGCTGACCGTGCGCGTGCCACTGGCCGCCGCGACCACACCGTTGCCGCCAGGCACGCCGTCGTCGCTGGTGCAGGACGGTGCCGCATGATCCGCATCCTGCTGGCCGAGGACCAGGCGATGGTGCGCGGCGCACTGTCGGCGCTGCTGGGCCTGGAACCGGATATCGAGGTGCTGGGCAGCGCCGCCGACGGCGAAACCGCGTGGCGCATGCTGCAGCAGCTGCAGCCTGACATCCTGGTCACCGACATCGAGATGCCGGGCCTGTCCGGGCTCGAGCTGGCGCAGCGCATCGCCCGCCATGAGCTGCCGATCAAGGTGGTGATCGTGACCACCTTCGCCCGCGCCGGTTTCCTGCGCCGCGCGCTGGAGGCGGGCGTGCTGGGCTACCTGCTGAAGGACGCACCGGCCGAGAACCTGGCCGATGCACTGCGCAAGGTGAAACAGGGCATCCGTGCGATCGACCCGCAGCTGGCGCTGGATGCGTGGTCGCAGGCCGATCCGCTGACCGACCGCGAGCGCCGCGTGCTGCGGCTGGCGGGCGAGGGCCGCACGGCCAGCGAGATCGCCGAGCAGCTGGGGTTGTCGCACGGTACGGTGCGCAATTACCTGTCCGAGTGCATCGGCAAGCTGGGCGTGGCCAACCGGATCGAGGCGTACCGGCTGGCGCGGCAGAAGGGGTGGTTGTAGCGGCGTGCGCCGACACACTGGTAGCGTCGGGCGATGCCCGGCGGATCATTCCCGCGCCTGCGGAGGGGTGTCACTTTCTTTGCGCGCAAAGAAAGTAACCAAAGAAACGCTCCGCCGGCCGCGAGCCGGCGTGCTTCGCACGCCGGTGCCCTGCGCTCCTCGGTCCGTCGAGGGACGGCGCGGGAACTCGCTGCGCTCAGACACCCGCGCCTCTTCGCCCTCGCCGGACCTGCGGTGCTCGGCTCGCTCAAGGCGGACTGGAAGGTCAAGATCAACGGCAACAGCATCCACGCATGGCGTGGATCTACTGGGTGCAGCTGTCGCTCTTGATGTTGGGTCCGCCTTGAGCGAGCCGAGCATCGCAGGGGAATCAGGGGCGAAGAGGCGCCGGTGTTTGAGCGTAGCGAGTTCGGCGCCGTCCCCTGATTCACCGAGAAGCACAGGGCACCGGTGCGCAGCACCGGCTCGCGCTCTGGCGGCGCGTTTCTTTTGGTTACTTTTCTTTTCGCGCGAAAAGAAAAGTGACACCCCACCGCAGTCGCGGAAACGATCCGCCGGGAACGCCCGGCGAACCCGATCAATCCTTCCCGCGCGCCATCGCCTGGAACACGCCATCGCGCCGCACCCACAGGTGGAACAGCGCCGCACCCACGTGCATCAGCACCGTGGCGAACAACACATACGCCAGCAGGCTGTGCGCATTGCGCAACGCGGCATACAGCGCCGGAGTGTGCGGCACGATCGGCGGCAGGTGCAGGCCACCCCACAGCACGATCGGGTAGCCGCCGGCCGACAGCATCGCCCAGCCGATCAGCGGCATCGCCAGCATCAGCGCGTACAACATCCAGTGCGAGGCCTTTGCTGCCAGCACCTGCCAGGCGGGCAGGTCGGAAGGCAGCGGCGGCGGGCGGTGGCGCAGGCGGTTGTACAGGCGCAGCAGCACCAGTACGCCGATGGCGATGCCCAGTGGGCGGTGCAGATCGATCAGCATCGGCCGCAGATGCAACGAGGCGACCATGGTCACGCCGACGAACAGCATGGCGATGATCATCAGCGCCATGGACCAGTGCAGCACCCGCGCCAGCAGGTTGAAGTGGCCGTTGCCGGTGTTCATCGTGCGGCCTCCTTCGGTTGCTCGACATTGCCGCTGGCGCGCTCGCGTTCGCGACGGTTGAAGGACTGCGAATACACCGCCGAGCGGGCGGCCAGGATCGGATCATCACTGCCGCGCACGCCACTGGGCAGGATCAGCGGATCGAAGTTGATCTGGCCGCACGCACCTTGTTCCTGCGACTGCATGCGGTCCAGGCTGAGTACGCCGGCCACCACCTGATCACGCGACTCGGGCCACGGCACCGACGGATCATCAATGGCATCACCGGGCTCGGCGGTGGTCACGACCAGGTTCCAGCGTACCGGGCCGCTGGCCAGGCGCTGCTGCAGTTCCTGGCTGAGGAAATCGACACTGGCCTGCTTGCGCGTTTCCGCATCCATCTCCACCACCGGCGCCTGTGGCTGCCAGCGCCAGCGCACGGCACGCTTCTGGCCCTGCGCGTTGGTGAACCAGAAGCTGTTGACGCTGTTGAAGGTGGTGTCGGCCCAGCTGCTGGTCCACGGTGCCGTCTTGGCCCACTGCTGGAACGCCTGTGCACTGGGGTACTTCGCCAGCACTGCAGCCATCTTCTGCGGGTCGGGCTTGCCGGTGGCGGGGTCCGGAATGGAGGCGCGTGTCTGCGCGTAGAACGCCTCGGCATCGGGCACGGCGAAGAACGGGAAGCTGTTCATCGCCATCCGCCATTCCTGGCCGTCATCGCTGACCATCTGCACCGCCAGGCTGCGCACGCGTGCGGTGTTGTCGGCGCCGTAGGGGTCGCCGCCGCCGATCGACAGGCGGCCCATCACCGGTACGCGGCGCTGCGAGAACACGCGGGCGCTGGACAGGGTAGGGGCCTGCGCGCTCGGTTCGAACCAGCCGCTCACGCAGATGCCCTTGCTGTGCGCGCGTCGGAAGCCTGGATGGGCCGGGCCGGTGGCCTCGATGGTGTCGGTGAAGCGCTGCGCGGTCAGGCGGTTGCCGATCCAGCCGGCCAGCCAAGCGAAGGCCAGCGCGACCGCACCCAGAATGAGTGCGATCAGTGCGATCCAGGGCAGGGGGGAATGCTTGCGTGGTGCGCCCAGCGTCTGGCCAGCGCGGGTGTAGCGGAAGAGCGACATGGTCGGAGTCCTGCCTTCACGGAGCGTGTGGGTGGTCGACCCACACATCCTCGCAGAACCTTTCCAGGCCCGGTATTCAAATTTTCGTCAAGTTTGCCGGGGACGGCGTGCCGACCAAGGTCGGCACCCACCCGATCAGCTGTAACGCGCCTTCAGCATTGCCCACGCCGAGCGCAGCGCCAGCGCTTCGCCACCGGCCGGGCGGCCCGGGCGCTCACCGTCGTTCCAGGCATACACATCCAGATGTGCCCAGCGCTGGCCGTCTTCCAGGAAACGCTCCAGGTACAGCGCGGCGGTGACCGAGCCGGCCATGCGCGAGCCGGCGTTGGCCAGATCGGCGATGCCGCTGGTCAGGTAACGCAGGTAGGGGCGCCACAGCGGCATGCGCCAGACCGGGTCGCGGGTCGCATCACCGGCCTGCAGCCACTGCTGCGCCACGTTGTCGTCATTGCTGAAGAGCGCCGGCAGATCCGGGCCCAGCGCGATGCGCGCGGCGCCGGTGAGGGTGGCAAAGTCCAGCACCAGGTCGGGTTTCTGTTCGCTGGCGAAGGTCAGTGCATCGCAGAGGATCACGCGGCCTTCGGCGTCGGTGTTGTCGATCTCCACGCTCAGGCCCTTGCGGGTGGCGATCACTTCGCCCGGGCGGAAGGCGTCCGGACCGATCGCGTTTTCCACCGCCGGCACCAGCAGGGTCAGGCGTACCGGCAGCCCGCGTGCCATCACCAGGCCGGCCAGGGCCAGTGCGTGCGCGGCGCCGCCCATGTCCTTCTTCATGTTGCGCATGCCGTCGGCCGGCTTGATGTCCAGGCCGCCGGTATCGAAGCACACGCCCTTGCCGACCAGCACCAGTGCCGGATCGGTGTCCTTGCCCCAGCGCAGCACCACCAGGCGCGGCGCGCGATGCGATGCGCGGCCCACGGCGTGGATCGCCGGGAAGTTCTGCTTCAGCAGGTCATCGCCGGTGATCGCCTCGACCTGCGCGCCATGCGCATCGGCCAGCGCGCGCGCGGCGTCTTCCAGCTGCTGCGGGCCCATGTCTTCGGTCGGCGTGTTGACCCAGTCACGCACGCGCAGGCTGGCGGCGATCAGGTCAGCCACTTCGCCGGTCGGCTCGGCCACCAGGCGCGCCGGCGCACGGTGGCGCTTGCGATAGCGGTCGAAGCGGTAGCTGCCCAGGCCCCAGCCCAGCTGCAGCAGCGCCAGTTCGGCGGCCGGCAGTTCGCTGGCCAGCTGCCACACGCTGCCTTCCGGCAGGGCATGCGGGGCATGCGAATAGCTGTAGGCATCGGCACGATCACCGACACCGATCACCGCTCCGGCCAGACCATCGGTGCCGGGCAGCAACGCCGTCGTGAAGGCACCGGCGGTGAAGCCCTGCGACGCCAGCCATGCCTGGGTGGCAGCCGGCTGGCCGTCCTTCCAGGCCGCGAACTGCTCGCGGTCCAGCACATATAGCGGCAGTGCTGCGGCGGTGTCGGCAGTGAAACCAGTGATCTCGCTCATGCGTCAGGTACTCCGGGGTGCGGCAGCGTCGAGGTTGGCATCCAACCAGTCGGCCAGGCCGGTGAGGGTGTCGAACTGCAGGTCCGGCTGCAGCTGCGGATGGGTCCAGGTGGCTGCGTCGCGGTTGATCCAGCAGCCGCGCAGGCCGGCGGCGATCGCCCCGGCCACATCCATTTCGGCGTGGTCGCCGACGTGCAGTACCTGTGCCGGCGCAACACCCAGTCGGGTGCAGGCGGCGTGGAAGATGCTCGCCTCCGGCTTGGCCGCGCCGTGTTCGCGCGCGCCCAGCTGGAAGGCGAAATGATGGGCCAGGCCGATCCGCTCCAGATCGGCATTGCCGTTGCTCAGCGCTGCGACCGGTACCCGCGCGGCAATCCGCGCCAGCGCGTCGATCGCATCGGGGTAGCACTCGACCTGATTGCGCGCGGCGAAGAACGCTTCATACGCCGGCTCCAGCAGATCCAGGCTGGCGCCACTGGTGTGCAGCGCTTCGTGCAGGGTCAGCCGGCGCAGTGCGCTCAGGTCGTGATGAAGGTGCGGATGGGCGTGGTACAGGCGCTCGCGCAGTTCGCGCATTGCCGCCACCGGATACATCTCGGCCGTGGCGGGGCTGTGTTCACGCATCCACTCGTGCAGGACCAGGTCGATGCGGGCGCCGATCGGAGCGAACGGCCACAGCGTGTCGTCAAGGTCGAGGGTGATGGCTTGGACGGGGAAATTCACCCCGCCATTCTACCCCTGCCCGCGCGGGCTTTCATGCGGCGCGGCGGGCGGGGGGCGCTGGGGCAGGGCCAGGTCAGCGCAGGTTGTACGAGCAGGCGATGGTGGTCTGGCCGTCGAACTGCTGCACGTCCAGGTTGTGCCGGCCCACTTCCTTCGTATAGGTGCCCGCCACCGGGTCGGACATCTTCGCCAGTGCCGCGATCTGTTCGACGCTGGCCGAGCTGAAGTACGCGGTGAAACTGTCGATGCCGTCCTCGCCGCTGTCGCCGTCATACGACTGCAGACGGTTCACCGGCTGGCCCAGCACCATCAGCGGCGTGGTCAACCGGAACTCGCCGCTGGATTCGCCGTTCTGCGCCCGCGCCGGGGCCGGTGCCAGCAGCCGGGCCATGGCGTCGAACTGCTTGGGCGTGAGGTGCCGCTTGCAGGTCACCGCGTCGGCAAGCTGGGTGCGTGCCTGGTCGGCAGTCGGGGGTGCAGCGGCGAGCGCGGGAGCGGCAAGGCTGGCCAGGGCGAGGCAACGCATAGCGAAAGCGATCATCCGAACGGATCCATCCGAAAAAAGGGGGCCATAGTCTGCCACTTCGTCCCAGTTTCGGGTTCCGCCATCTGCGTCCATCATTTACTGATGCCGTTATTCCAGCAGGCGTGCCCAGCCCTGCATGCCGTCCAGCCGTGCCAGCACCAGCTTGATGCAGACCAGCAGCGGCACCGCCAGCAGCAGGCCGATCATGCCCCAGGCCCAGCCGAATACCATCAATGCCAGGATCAGCACCAGCGGTGATAGCTTCATGCGCCGGCCCAGCACGATCGGGGTCACCATCTGCCCTTCCAAGGTATGCAGGGCCAGGTAGGCGGCGGCTGGCAGCAGCGCCTGCAGCGGGTCGCGGAATTCAACGAAGCCCATCAGCAGCATCAGTGCTACGCCGATCAGGGGGCCGACATACGGGGCGAAATTCAGCAATGCCGCTACCGTGCCCCACAGCAGCGCCTCCTGCAGGCCGATGCCGAGCAGCATCAGCACGCCAGCGAACACCAATCCGACCAGCGTATTGATCACGCTGATGGTCAGCACATAGCGCGAAACCTCGCGCTCGATCGAGCGCAGGATGTCACTGGTGAATCGCTGCTGCTGGCGGTTCGGGAACAGGGCGATGGCCGCGCGCTGCAGGCTCTGTCCATAGATCATGAAGAACAGCGTGAGCAGCACCACCGCCAGCACCGAGGCGGCCAGCCGCGGCGCGCGGGTCAGCATGCGATAGGGGTCGTCCATCTGGGTGCGGATCACCTGCACCTTGTGGTTGCTGTCACCACCGGCCACGCGGGCGAAGTTTTCCGCCGCCTGGTTGGCCTGCTGCACCGGTTTGGTCAGGTCCTGCACCTGGCGGGCGACCTTGCGCAGCTGCTGCGGTGCTTCCTGCGCCCATTCCATGGCCGGGCCGATCAGCTGCACCGCCAGCGAACCGGTCACGCCCAGGCCGGCGCCGAGGATCAGCAGTGCGCCGAGTGCGCGTGGAATCCAAAGCTTCTGCAGCAGGCGCAGGATCGGATTGCCGACCAGCGCGAAGAACATCGCCAGCAGCACCGGCAGGATGATGTCCTGTGCCGCCCACAGGGTGTAGCCCACCGCCAGGGTGGCCAGCACCACCAGCGACATCGGTCCGCGCGGGCGCGATGCGGGCGGCAGCGGAACGTCGGGCTGTTCGGGGCCGGCCGGTGACGGGGACAGGAGGGACTCGCTCATCGACGCACCAACCGGGAAGGGGAGCGCATTATCCGCCGGCCGCGATCGGCGCGGCGGATTCCATGGTTCAACGTTCGGACAGCTCGGTGGCCGCTTCGGCCGGACGCGGTCCGCGCAGGTCCGGTTCCGGTCTTGGCTCCGGCACGGAGCGTGGTGCCGGTGCCGGCCGTGCTTCGGCAGCGGAGGCCGCCGCCTGTGCCTGTTCGCTGGCCTCGTCGGCTTCTTCGGCCGCGTCGTCGGCGGTGGCTGCGGCCTGCGCCGCCATCGCCGTGGCGAACGCCGCCTGTGCACTGGCGAACAGGTTCGAGACCGAGCCCACCATCTGCAGCCAGCGGGCACCGTTGACCTTGCCCGGCACTTCCAGCTTGCCGGCGATGAAGCCACCGGCCAGGCCGACCACCACGATGCGCAGCGGCGACCAGCCTTTTCGCCAGACGTCGCTGAGCGTGGACCAGTGGTCCTGGGTCTCGCCCAGACGCACGGTCACCACCTGTTCGCAGCGTTTCACCCGCCGTTGCAGCGCGCCGAACTTCATGGCTTGCCCTCGGGCAGCTGCACCTCGGCATCGGGATCGTCTTCGCTGGGTTCGTCGAACAGGCCCAGGCGTGACAGCTGGCGCCGGGTAGCGTGCATGCCGGTGTGGTGGAAGAAGTAGGACACCCGCCAGATCGCATAACCGGTGACGGCCAGGCTCAGCAGCGAGGTGATCAGCAGGGCCTGCAGCCAGCTCAGGCCCCAGCTCTGCAGCAGGGCGATGAGGGTGGCGGCCATCAGCAGCCAGGCCGAGGCACCGAACACGATCGCCACGCCGGCCCAGGCCAGTGCACGACCGAACGCACTGCGTGCCATCGCGAAGTCGGCCGAGGCCAACCGGCGCAGCGAGCGCAGCGTGTGCTTGGCCGAATCGGCAGCGGCACGACCGGCCGCACCGACCTGGCGGATGCTCTCATCCAGCGGCGGGGTGGCCGCTGGATCAGGGGCTTGCGCGTTGTCTTCGCTCACGCCGCGGCTTACTTGTCGCTGCTGCCGCGGGCCAGCTTGGCGATGATCCAGCCGGCAGCGAAGGCAACACCGAACGAGGCCAGCGGACGTTCACGGATCAGCTCCGCGGCGCTGTCGATCAGGTCCTTGCCCTTGTCCATCAGCGCATCCACCTGCTCCTTGGCGGCGGCACCACCGAACTCGGCGGCGGCCAAGCCGGACAGTGCGCTGTCGGACAGTTCAGCCTTGACGTTGGCCTTGCCGATGCGAAGCTCGTCGGTCGCTGCGCCGGTTGCACCCTTGATTGCACCGCCGGCGGCCGACGCGGCCTGCTTCAGGTGGGAACCGGCTTCACCCAGGTGTTCCTTCAGGTTCTCGGTATTGGTGGGGCTCATCGAATCACTCCTGTTGCGATGGGGGAACGGGTGTCGGCGGTGCCGACCTGGACTGACAGCAATAGCATTGCCGGGGTATAGGGGGTGTTACGGCAGGGCGATCAGCGCATCACAAGCTGGCCCTGCTGTTGGCCATTGTTGCGCAGCACGCGTATCACCAGGGTCGGCGGGCGCTGCTGGAAGTTGGCGCGCCAGCTGGCCAGGTCGGCGAATTCGCCCACCGTGGCATCGGTGATGATGTCGCCCTGCTGCAGGCCGTTGCTGGCCGCGCGGCTGCCGCGCTTGACCTCGCTGACCAGCACGCCGCCGACACCGGACTGGCGCAATGACTCGGGCAGGTCGACGAAGGTGGCCCCGGTCAGGCGCGGGTCCAGGCTCTCGCCGGTGACCGCGCGCGCCTGTTCCTTCAACGTTGCCTTGATCTGCAGCGGCTTGCCCTCGCGGCGCACGTCCAGCGTCAATGCGCTGCCGACCGCGGCCAGGCCTTCCACGTTGTGCAGGGCTTCGGCGCTGTCTACACGTTGGCCGTTGGCCGAGACCACCACGTCGCCCGGCTTCAAGCCGGCGGCGGCGGCGGCCGAACCGGCCAGCACGCGCGTGATCAGCGCACCGCGGGTTTCGCCCAGGCCCAGGCCCTGCGCGATCTGGGCGGTCAGGTTCTGGCTTTCCACGCCCAGCGTGCCGCGCACCACCACGCCGTGCTTGACCAGCTGGTCGACCACGCTGCGTGCCAGGTTGGAGGGAATCGCCAGGCCCAGGCCGATGTTGCCGGCCATGCTGCCCTGCGGGTTGAAGCTGGCGGTATTGATGCCGATCAACTGGCCCTGCAGATCGACCAGTGCGCCACCGGAGTTGCCCGGGTTGATCGACGCATCGGTCTGGATGAAGTTCTGGTAGCCCAGGCCGCGGATGCCGCTGCGGCCCACCGCCGAGACAATGCCCGACGTGACCGTCTGGCTGAAGCCGAACGGATTGCCGATGGCCACCACGAAGTCGCCCACGCGCAGCTGGTCGCTGTTGCCGAGCTTGATGTCGGTCAGGTTCTGCGCCGGAATGCGGATCAGCGCGATGTCGGTATCGCGGTCCGAACCGAGGAATTCGGCCTTGACCGTGCGCCCGTCGGCCAGTGTCACCTGTACGTCATCGGCGTTGTCGATGACATGGTGGTTGGTCAGTACCAGGCCCTCCTTGGCGTCGATGATCACGCCCGAGCCCAGCGATTCGTTGATGCGTTCCTGCGGGATGTCCGGGAACAGGCGGCGGAAGAACGGGTCGTTGAAGAAGGGGTTGCGCACGCGCACCACCTGCTTGGTGTTGACGCTGACCACTGCCGGCATGGCCTTCTCCAGCATCGGTGCCAGCGACGGCACCGCCTGTCCGGCTACCGAGGCGGGCAATGCCGCCGTGGTCGGCAGCACCGCTGGCAGCGGCGCGGCATCGGCACGGTTGTCCAGGTGGGCATTGATGCCGGTGGCAACGAAGCCACCGAAGGCGGCGGCGATTGCGAGCGTGAGCAGGGTGGGAAGCGGTCGCATGGGAGTCGGTTCGCTGGCGTGGGTGGGGGCGGTTCGGCCCTACGGTAAAACAAGCTGAATGAGTGTGTCGCGATCTGGATAAATGCGCCATGAAAACCGGCGCCCGGAACGTGGGTCGGCATCGCCATCTGTGGGGCGGTACCGACAGCATAGGGCGTGCTTCTCAACGTGCCGACGTCTGCCGAAGCGCATGTGGATACAGGCCGATACTTGCGCAGTTCTGCGCATCCTGGTGCCGCGATGCGCCATATCGCACGCCTTTCGCTGTATTCGGACTGGTGCACGCAGGCAGCACCTGCCGCTACCCGGATCGTGCGGCGCAGCACTGAAAAAAAGGGGTTTCCTGTCAACCCACTGCGCTCGCGAGGGTGCCCGGCTACACCATTGCCGTCGCAGCAGATGCGATTGCTGGTGCATGCCCCGTTCCACGATCGTCATTGTCGGTATAGCATCGCCCCGTTTTGATACTTAAGGCCCCCAGGAGGGCAACATGAGCAACGGTAATGGTGTGTCGGTCGTGACCGACGCCGTCGAGAACGTCAAAGAAACCGCCACCAACGTTGGCGAGACCATCGCCCACGCTGCCGAAGACGCAGTGAAGTCGGTCAAGAAGACCGTCAAGCGCGCCACCAAGGCTGCCGGTACCCGCGTTGCCAAGGCCAAGAAGGCCGTGGCCAAGGTCGAGAAGACCGTTGCCAAGAAGGCCGACAAGGCTGCCAAGTCGGTCGGCAAGACTGTTGCCAACGCCAAGAAGAAGCTGGAAGCCGCCAAGAAGAACGCCAAGGCCGAAGCCGCTGCCCTGAAGAAGGAAGTGGCCAAGAAGAAGGCAGCTGCAGGCAAGGCTGTGACCAAGAAGGCCGCTGCTGCCAAGAAGACCACCAAGGCCGCCACCAAGGCTGCCGGCAAGAAGGTCGCCACCGTGAAGAAGGCCGCCACCAAGAAGGCTGCCGTCGCGAAGAAGAACGTTGCCAAGAAGACCGCGGCCGCCAAGAAGGTTGTCGGCAAGAAGGTCGCTACCGCCAAGAAGGCCGTGGCCAAGAAGACCGTCGCCGCCAAGAAGGTCGCTGGCAAGAAGGCCGTGGCTGCGAAGAAGGTTGTCGGCAAGAAGGTTGCCGCCACCAAGAAGGTCGCCACCAGGAAGACCGCTGCCGCCAAGAAGGTTGTGGGCAAGAAGGCTGCTGTCGCCAAGAAGGCCGTCGGCAAGAAGACCGCCGCTGCCAAGAAGGTTGTCGGCAAGAAGACCGCCGTTGCCAAGAAGGCAGTTGGCAAGAAGGTTGCCGCCACCCGCAAGACGGTCGCCAAGAAGGCTGCGCCGCTGAAGAAGGTCGCCGCCAAGAAGGCTCCGGCCAAGAAGGCCGTGCGCAAGGTCGCCAAGCGCAAGTAATCGCGCCGTGACCGAAGGCCCTGCCACCCCCCGGGTGGTGGGGCCTTTCGCGTTTCTGGGACGCGGTCTGGGGCAGGATGCAGGTTCTTCCCGCCGGAGCCCCGGGCATGCGCGGTATCGACTTCAGTTCCTGGCAGGGCGTGCTGTCCACCTTGGCCGGCCTGGTCCTGATCACCCTGCTGGGCGTGGGCATCCGCCTGCTGGTGATGCAGACCCTGCAACAGCGCCGCGAGCGCGAGAACCGGCAGATCAACGAACGGCTGCGCACGCTGATGGCGGCCTACAAGACCCTGGGCGGTTCGTTCACCGGCGAACTGGGTGTGGATCCCAGCCATCGCCGTGACCTGCGCCAGCGCGAGGATGCCGAGGGCATCGCCGAGCCCCGTTCGGATCGCGCGCGCCGCATCCGTGATGCCGTTGAAGCGGCGTTGTCGGACATCCTGCTGCTGGGCACCGACGAACAGGTGCGGCTGGCCGCGCGTGCCGCCAATGAACTGGCACAGGGGCGGCCGGTACATACCCACGAACTGGTGGTCTCGCTGCGCGACTTCGTGCGCGAAGCGCTGGATCTGACGCCGATTCCGGCCGACCTGCAGATACCGCCGCAGGGGCCGACCCGGCCGGGTGGCGCCAGTGGTGGCGGCAAGGGCCGCAACGAGGGCGATGCCAAGGGCGGTCGCGCGGGTGGAGGAGGTGGCGGTGGCGGAATGGGCGCTGGCATGGGGGGTGTCGGCCTCGGCGCCGGCGCCGCTCTGGGCGCCGGCCATGCGTCTGCCAGCGATGAAACGGACGCGCGCTGAGCACGTCCGCCCGGTTCAGCGCGTCAGCTCGTAGAGCGGCACGAAGCCGCCGTAGATCATCCGCGCGCCGTCGAACGGCATCGGATTCTTCGCAGGATCAAACCGCGGGTCTTCCATCATCTTCTTCATGCCGGCGTCGCGGGTCGGCTTGTCCGGCCATTCGATCCAGGAAAACACCACCGTCTCGTCCGGCGTGGCTTTCACTGCGCCGAAGAAGTCGGTGGTCTTGCCGTGCGGCACGTCATCGCCCCAGCACTCGACCACGCGCAGCGCGCCGTATTCGATGAAAACGGGATCTCCTGTGCGTGCGTGGGCGAGGAACTTCTCCTTGTTGGCGGTGGGCACCGCCAGGACGAAACCATCGATGTAGCTCATAGCCTGCCTCCGGATGGACCGTGCCGCATGCACGGCCTTCAAGTACCCGACGAACCAGGGCGTCGTGGATCGACATCCTGTGTGCGCCTGTTCAGCCCGGGCCACCGGGCAGCGGCGCCAGCACCGTATCCGGTGGCTGCTGGCCGGCCAGGTGGCGCACGAAGTAGTCCCACATGCGGTGCGTGTAGGTGGCGTCGTTGCGGAACAGTTCGTGGTCCTGCCGGGCCAGGTACAGCAGGTCGTAGCTGCGCTGGGCCTTGTTCAGGGCGGCGGCCAGCTGCAGGGTCAGCGCCGGTGGCGCGTTCTCGTCCAGTTCGCCATAGACCAGCAGCAGATGCCCGCGCAGGTTGCCGGCCAGTGCCGCATTGTCGAGCCCGGCAAAGGGCGCCGGCACGCCTTCGGCAGTGGGCGTGGCCGGCAGCACCCCACCGAACAGCCGGTCCATGCCGTGCAGGGCGCCGCCGTACATACCCTGGAAATTGTGGCTGCCAGCCGAGGCCACGCCCACCTTGTAGAACGTGGGATAGCGCAGCAGGGCGCGCGCTGCACTATAGCCGCCGAACGAATGCCCGTAGATGCCGACCCGCTCCAGGTCGATGCCCGGGTAGCGTTCGCCCAGCTGGCGCAGCGCAGCCACATGGTCATCCAGCTGTACATCGGCGGCGCGCAGGAAGCTGCTGTCATGGAATGCCTTGTCGCGGCCACCGGTGCCGCGCGCATCGATGCTGACCACCATGAAGCCGAGTTCGGCCAGGCTGGCGCGGGATACCGGATTCAGGGCAGACACCGCCTCGGCGTAGGTCACCGGCGCATTGCTGATGAAGGAACCACCGTACATCGCGTCGATCACCGGGAAGCTGCCATCATCGCGATAGTCGCGGGGCAGGTAGACGGTGGCGAAGATCGGCGTGCGTCCATCGGCGGCCAGCAGCCGTTCGCGCCGTGGTGCGCGCCAGCCGGCAGCAATGATCGCGCTGTCATCGGCTGTTTCCAGCACCATCACTTCACGTCCGTCATCGCTGGCCCGCAGCACGGTGCGTGGTGGCTGGTCGAGACGGGAAACGGTATCCACCAGATACCCACCGCCAGGCGACAGCGCCTGGGGAGCGCGCCCCCCGAACAGCGCGCCGGTACCGGCATCGGCCATGTGGTCGTTGCCATCGGCGGCCAGGCGCTGGATCGGACCGCCCTGCAGCGATACCCGGTACAGGCCGCGCACGTAGGGGTCGCCACCGTCGACGCCACCGGCGCTGAAGTACGCCCAGCCACCCGCAGCGTCCACACCCAGCAGGTCACGCACCACCCATTTGCCGCGGGTGAGCTGGCGCAGCACCTTGCCATCGGACAGGCGCACCCGGTACAGATGGCCCCAGCCATCGCGCTGCGAGAACCACACGGCGGTGTCCTGCCCGGGCAGGATGGCCACCGCTGGCCGGTTGTAGGAATACACGTTGAGCTGGAGGCGAGTGTCGCTGGCTTCTTCCACAACCGTGCGCAATGCACCGCTGTTGGCATCGATCTCCACCAGGCGCAGCCTGCGCGGCGTGCCGAAGTGCGCGATCACGGCATACAACCGATCGCCGTCCCAACCCAGGATGCCGGCCTCACTGAGCGTGTTCCAGCCCTCGGGCAGCGCGATGTCATGCTGCCTGCCGCTGGGGATATCGATCACATACAGGCTGTCGCATACCTGCTGTGCATCGCCCAGTACCCCCAGCTTCACGGTATGCACGCGCGGCCGCGCGCTGTGGGTCGGGCTGCTTTCCAGATAGGGATAGTCCTGCAGCGCGCGTTCGTCGTAGCGGATGCCGGCTGCGTAACGGCCATCGGGTGACCAGCTCACCGCAAACGGTCGTGCCGGCATCCGGCCCTGACGGCGTGGAATGCCGCGCAGGGTGAAGTCCGGCAGTACGCCATAGCCATGCCCAGCTTCACCGCCCTGGGTCAGTCGCTGCGGCGCCGCTCCAGAGCGCTGCAGCCACAGGTTGTGGTCGCGTACCTGCAGCCAGGCATCACCGCCGGGCGACGGCAGTGCATCAGCCGGCGGCAACGCCTGTTGTGCGGCCGTGCACTGCAGGCGTGGCCATTGGCAGTTGATCTCCGCCTCGCCGTTGAACTGCAGGCGCAGGCCATCATCCAGTACCTGCACGTTGTTCAAGCGCAGGCGTGGCCCGCTGGCACCCAGAGGTGCAACTGCGGCGTCCAGCGCATCGGGTTCGAACAGGATCTGGCGCGTAGCCTGGATTGGATCGACCAGTATCGCCTGGCGCCGGCCCTGTGTGTCTTCGCGTTCGTACCAGAAGCGCCCATCGGCCAGCCACTGGGGCAGGACCGATGCATTGCGCAGCGCACCGCGCAGATGACTGTCATGCACGCGTTCGGCGCGCTGGTAGTCAGCCGCCTGCAGCGCGTGCGCAGCATGGATCGGAAACAGGGAAGCGCAGGCCAGGAGGGCGGCGCGAACAGGCATCAGCAGCGGATCGGAAACGTGCAAGGCAACCTCCTGTTGCAGTCGGTGACGAACCACAAATGCACGCGCGCCGCGCGCGTATGCCAGAGACAGCCTGAATCAAGCCAAAAAATTCAGCAATGCGAAGAACGCTGTTTTCAGGGAGCGTTGTGGCGAATAACGGAGAATTTACATTCCCGATGCGATGGCGCCCTGGCGCTGCTGCACACCATAAGAAAGTAAAAGGTGTACCCCCATGAAGAATTCGCTGATTGCTCTGGCCCTGGCCGCTGCCCTGCCGTTCACCGCCTCGGCTGCTGAGAACCTGTCGTACAACTACGCCGAAGCCGACTACGCCAAGACCGATATCGACGCGTTCAAGGCCGACGGCTGGGGCGTGAAGGGTTCGTACGGCTTCCTGCCGAACTTCCACGCTTTCGGTGAGTACAGCCGCCAGGAAATCGACCACACCAACATCAAGCTGGACCAGTGGAAGATCGGCGCCGGCTACAACGTTGAAATCGCCCCGACCACCGACTTCGTTGCCCGCGTTGCTTACCAGAAGCGCGACCAGAAGCACGGCCTGGACTTCAACGGCTACAGCGCTGAAGCGGGTATCCGCACCGCCTTCGGTGCCCACGCCGAAGTCTACGGCATGGTCGGCTACGAAGATTTCTCGAAGAAGCACGGCATCAATCCGGAAGGCCAGTGGTACGGTCGCCTGGGTGGCCAGGTCAAGCTGAACCAGAACTGGGGCATCAATGGCGAGCTGAAGATGAACCGCGACGGCGACAAGGAATACACCGTCGGCCCGCGTTTCAGCTGGTAATAGCTTCCTCGGCGCGCCTGCGCGCTGAAGATGCCTCGACAGGCCCGGCGCATGCCGGGCCTGTTGCGTTGTGACGACCCGAAACCGCAGCTGAGCATGTTCCGGGGCCGCTGCTGCGTTGCAATAAATTGGATTCCGCTGCTCCCGGCGCGGGCCTACGGTGGGCACTTCGTACCGTCGGATCCATGTGATGCCGCCTGCCGTTCCCGCTCTGCCCCTCGATCGGCCCCTCGATCGGCCCCGCCGCCTGGCAATGCTGGCGCCGCATCCCGTGCTGCGCCTGGGGGTGGAGGTGGTGCTTTGCCAGCACGGTGGCGTGCAGGTCTGTGGCAGCTTCACCCGCGAAGGTGATCTGCTCGATCTGCTGCAGCGCCAGCCGGATGGCATCGACCTGTTGCTGATCGACCTGCTGGCGCCGTGCGGACCCGAACAGGGCCTGGCCCTGTTGCGGCTGTTGTCGCGGCGCTGGCCGCTGCTGCCGGTGCTGGTGCTGTCTGCGCACTGCAATGCCAGCACGGTGACCATGGCGATGCAGGCCGGCGCGCGCGGCTTTCTGTCCAAGGGAACCACGCCGGAGATGTTGCGGCGCGCAGTTGACGTACTGGCGCGTGGCGGCCGCTTCGTGCCCCCGGAGTTGCGCACGCAGTTGAGCCGATCGCGCATGCGGCGCACACCGGCGCCGGTGCTCACGCCCTTGAGCCGACGCGAGCGCGAGGTGCTCCGGCTGGTCCTGCAGGGCTGCACCACCGGGGAGGTGGCGCGGCGCTTCGGGCGCACGGCCAGTACGGTCAGCACGCAGAAGCGGACCGCCTACGAGAAGCTGGGCATCCACAGCGATGGTGAGCTGTTCCGCATCCGGCACCTGCTCGAATGCGGATGAGCGGACTTACTCGCCCTGGTACTGTTTCTCTTCCACCAGCGCCGAACCGGCCACGCGGTTGATCTCGTTCTTCACCTGCACGCGCTCACCATTGGTGCCATAGACACCGCGTGCCAGCTGGATGAAGGCATCGTCGAATACCTGGGCCGCTTCCTTGTCGCGCAGCTGGTCCTGGATGTCCCACATGCGCTCGTTGATCGCCTTCAGCTGCTGCTGCAGCGCGGCCAGGGCCGGCTGTGCCTGCAGCTGCTGCTGCAACAAGGGCAGCAGGCCGTCCAGTTCGGTGCGCACGTTGGCCAGCTTGGCCGCATCGTCGATGCGCTCGGCCTTGATCTGGAGAATGGTGATCTTGTCGATCAGCTCGCCGATCGATACCGGGGTCAGGATGGCGTCCACGCGGTTGGTTCCTGGAAACAGGGCGCCATGATACCGCGCTGCTGGCATGTGGCCCCGATCCGCGGGATTTACGCCGAATTTGCGCCACGGGCCCGGCAGCACCCTCGATCCGTTACGGCCACCGCCTCGACACTGCGTTCCCGGCGGCGTGACCGCCTTCGACGAGGAACACAGTGCAGTGAACAGCAAGGGGATGATGGCGGCGGTGGTGGCCGCCCTGGCAGGGCTGCTCGGAATCGGCAGCGCGCAGGCACAGGTACAGGTCAGTGGCAGTGCGGCGTTGACCAGTGACTACGTGTGGCGTGGCAGCTCGCAGAGCGACGGCGACCCGGCGGTGCAGGCGGGCGCGAAGGTTTCGATCCCATCGGGTTGGTACGCCAGCGTGTGGGGCTCCAACGTTTCGTTCAAGCCGGACAACGGCGCGCGCAGCGAGTTCGACCTGGTGGCGGGCTGGTCCGGTGCGCTGGCCCCGGACTGGACACTGGATGCCAACCTGACCCGCTACATGTACCCGGGCACCGGCCGCGCGCTGGACTGGACCGAACTCAATACCACCGTGACCTGGAAGCAGCGC
Source organism: Stenotrophomonas sp. YJH_SMC_43 (assembly GCF_059372535.1). Classification (NCBI taxonomy): domain Bacteria; kingdom Pseudomonadati; phylum Pseudomonadota; class Gammaproteobacteria; order Lysobacterales; family Lysobacteraceae; genus Stenotrophomonas; species Stenotrophomonas sp. YJH_SMC_43. Next base: position 29,921 of record NZ_JCAFVQ010000004.1, on the reverse strand, counting down.
GCCTGGTTGCAGGTCGCCCATTCCAGCGATGCATTGGCCGGCGGCCATCGCGGCACCTATGCCCAGTTGGGCGTGCGGGTACCGCTGCACGAGCGGTTCCGCCTGGAGGCGGCGGTGGGCCAGTATTGGCTGGCCACCGCGCAGGGTCCGGATTACCTGCATGGCCAGCTCAGTGCCATCGCCTCGCTGACCCAGGCATGGGAGCTGCGTGCCACCGTGCATGACACTGACAGCGCGGCCAAGCGCCTGTTCCCGGGCAATGCCGGGGGGCGTTGGGAGCTGGCGCTGCAGGGCAGCTTCTAGTTCGACGACACCGCCTGGCGCGCACGCAGCGCGCCGGGCAGCCACAGCAGCAGGGCCAGCACGGCCACCGTGGCACCGGCCACGCAGACGCCGGTCCAGCCGAAGCGCTGGTAGACCTGCGCCGACAACAGCGAACCCAGCGAACCGCCGATGAAGTAGCCGGTCATGTAGCCTGCATTGAGGCGGTTGCGCGCTGCCGGTTGCAGTGCATAGATCAGGTTCTGGTTACTGACGTGCAGCAGCTGCGCGGCCAGGTCCAGCACCACCACGCCGATCAGCAGCGCCAGCAGCGAGTGTGCCGACAGCCCCAGCGGCAGCCACGAGAGCAGCAACAGCACCAGTGCGATGGCGGTGGCGCGGCCGGTCTGCCCGCGGTCGGACATGCGGCCGGCCAGGCCAGCCGCCAGCGTGCCGGCGGCGCCGACCAGTCCGAACAGGCCGATGGTGGCGTCGCTGTAGGCGTAGGGCGGTTGTGCCAGCAGGAACGCCAGTGGCGTCCAGAAGATCGCGAACATGGCGAAGCTGCAGGCGCCCAGCAGCGTGCGCTGGCGCAGCACCGGTTCCTGTACGAACAGCACGCCGATCGAGCGCAGCAACGCGAAGTAGCCAAGGCCGGCGCTGTGGTGGAAGCGCGGCAGGCCGCGCTGCAGTGCCAGTGCGGTCAGCACCAGGGTGCCGGCGGCGATCGCGTACACCAGCCGCCAGTCGCCAAGGCTTGACAGCAGTCCCGCCACGGTGCGTGCCAGCAGGATGCCCAGCAGCAGGCCGCTCATCAACGTGCCGACCACGCGACCGCGATGTTCCGGCGCGGCCAGCGTAGCGGCGAACGGCACCAGCACCTGGGCCACCACCGAGAACAGGCCGGTGATCGCGGTGCCCACCAGCAGCCAGGTCAGCGACGGCGCACAGGCACTGATCACCAACCCGCCCGCCGACAGCAGGCTCATCACCACGATCAGGCGGCGGCGTTCGAACAGGTCTCCCAGCGGCACCAGCAGGATCAGTCCGGCGGCATAGCTCAGCTGTGCGGCAGTAACCACCATGCCAACCTGGCCGAACGGCACACCGAAGGCATCGGCAATGGTGTGCAGCAGCGGCTGCGCATAGTAGTTGCTGGCCACGGCCACGCCGGTGGCCACCGACATCAGCAGCACCTGCCATCGGTGCAGAGGGGGGAGGGACGGACTCACGCGGTGTTCCAGAGAAGCGGGGTGCACAGTGTCCGCCTGCTGCAGCGATGATGGAAATGAATCATCATCATCCCTGTCATCTGGAAACGAGATAGCAGGGTGAACCTCAAGCAGCTCGAGTTTGCCGTCGCCCTGGCCGAGGAAGGCAACTTCACCCGCGCCGCCGAACGCTGCCATGTGGTGCAGTCCGCACTCAGCCACCAGATCGCCGCACTGGAGCAGGAACTGGGCACGCCGCTGTTTGAACGCCTGCCGCGCCAGGTGCGGGCGACGGCAGCGGGTGAGGCGCTGTTGGTGCACGCACGCCAGGTGCTGGTCAGCCTGCGTCACCTGCGCGCCGACGTGGCCGCGGTCAGTGGTGAGGTGCGTGGTCTGCTGGCGATCGGGCAGATCTCCTCGCTGACCGATATCGATGTAGTGGCGATGCTGGCAGCTTTTCAGCAGGCGCACCCGCAGGTGGAATTCCAATTGCGGGTGGACAAGAGCGAGGACCTGATCGCGCAGGTGCAGTCGCGCGACCTGGATGTGGCGCTGGTCGGGTTGTCACCCTCGGCCGGCCTGGACGGGGTCTGCCACCAGATGCTGCAGGAAGAAGACCTGGTGGCGGTGCTGGCGCCGTCGCACCGCTTGGCCCGGCGCAAGCGGCTGCCATTGACCGAATTGCAGGACGAGGCGCTGGTCGACTTCCCGCGCGGCACTGGTGCGCGGCGGCAGACCGACGATGCCTTCGCCGCCGCTGGCCTGTCGCATGCGGTGCGCTTCGAGGTCAATCTGATGGAACTGATCGAGCGCTTCGTCCGCCATGGGCTGGCGGTTGGCATCGTGCCGACGTTGATTGCCGAAGGCTTTGAAGGCGTGGTGCGGATTCCGCTGCAGCCGACCCCGACCCGCCGCGTGCACCTGGTCTGGCAGCGGCTGCCGACACCGGCGGCGCGGGTGTTCGTCGAGGCCGTGCTCAGCCGCGCAGGCGCAGGCTCAGGCCCTTGAGGAAATTGCGCAGCATCTGGTCCAGGCAACGCCGGTAGTTGGTGTGGCCGGGCTGGCGGAACAGCGCGCCCACTTCCGACTTGGACACGTTGAAACCGGCGCTGGCGAAGATCTCCATCAGATCGACGTCGCGCAGCTGGAACGCCACGCGCAGCTTCTTCAGCACCAGGTTGTTGTCGATGCGGGTTTCCACCGCACGCTGCGGCTGGCTCTCGTCGCGACCGCGCAGGTGCACGATCAGGCCATCGAGGAAGTGCGCCAGCGCGCTGTCGCTCATCGCCTCGAAACCGGCTTCGTCCTCGCGGCGCAGCCAGGCCTTGACCTGCTCGGGATCCACGGCGAAGGCCGGGTCGGCCATCTGGCACAGGGTCACCACGTGGTGGTCGCCCAGGTCCAGGGAGTAGCGCACGCTGCGCAGGACATCGTTGTTGATCATGGCCCAATTGTAGCGGCCCCTGGCGTGTCACCGGATTGTCATCGAACTGCAGCATCGTGGGCACTCGTTCGCTGGGACCCTTGCATGCGCCGGTATCTGTTTTCCGCACTGCTGCTCGCCAGCAGCTTCGCTGCCTTCGCCCAGGACCGCTTCGTACCCGTCGAGCGGCGCCTCAGTGCATCCCAACTGGCCGAGGTCGGGCTCAGTCCGGCGCAGTTGCAGGCACTGAACCGGGTACTGCGCGAGGCCGAGCGCGCGGCCACCGGGCCGACGGCAGCGGTGGCCCCCGCCGCTGCGCCGCTGCCTGCCAATGTGCCGGCACCGGCAGCAATGCACTTGGGCCTGGAAGAAGGACCGGTCAATGCACGCGTGGTCGGAGAGGTCGCAGGCTGGCAGCCCGGCACGCTGTTCACCCTTGATAACGGCCAGCAATGGCAGGTGATGAAGGGGCAGATGAAGCTGCGCAAGGTGCTGCAGTCGCCGCAGATCGCCGTTGTTCCAGGAATTTCCGGGCGCTGGTTCTTGCAGGTCGACGAAGACCTGCCCAAGGCCCGGGTATTCCGCGTGCGCTGAGCCGCGCACGCCTCGGGCGTGGTCAGCCGGCATCGGCAACGCAGGGGCCGGCCGACGGTGCCAGAATGGGCGTCCGGTTTTCCCCCCCTGGAGTTGCCTGATGACCCGCACTGTCCTGATTACCGGCGCCACGTCCGGCTTCGGCGCCGCCGCCGTCCACCGCTTCGCCCAGGCGGGCTGGAAGGTGATCGCCACCGGCCGCCGCGGTGAACGCCTGCAGCCGCTGGTCGAGCGCTACGGCAAGGACGTGGTGCACGCGGCTGCCTTCGACATCCGCGATCCGGTGGCGATGGAGGCGGCCCTGCTGGCACTGCCGCCTGCGTTCGGCCAGATCGATCTGCTGGTCAACAACGCGGGCCTGGCACAGGGCACCGCGCCGGCACAGAGCGCCAAGCTGTCGGACTGGACCACGATGATCGACACCAACATCACCGCGCTGGTGACCTTGACCCATCGCCTGCTGCCGCAGCTGGTGGAGCGCAAGGGCGCGGTCATCAACATCTCGTCGGTGGCCGGCGTCTACCCGTACCCGGGTGGCAACGCCTACGGTGGCACCAAGGCGTTCGTCAGCCAGTTCTCGCTGGGCCTGCGTTCGGACCTGCACGGCACCGGCGTGCGCGTGACCACGATCGAGCCGGGTATGGCTGAAACCGAGTTCACCGTGGTGCGTACCCATGGCGACCAGGCGGCATCGGACAAGCTCTATACCGGCGCCAACCCGATGACCGCTGAAGACATCGCCGAACAGATCTTCTGGGTGGCCAGCCTGCCGCCGCACCTGAACATCAATCGCCTGGAGCTGATGCCGGTCAGCCAGTCCTTCGCCGGTTTCCAGGTCGCCCGCGAAGGCTGACCTGCTTCGCGGGTCCTGTAGAGCCGAGCCTATGCTCGGCTTCGTCTGGATTCAGCCGAGCATGGCTCGGCTCTACAGAAACGAAAAAGCCGGGCAATGCCCGGCTTTTTCGTTCACAGCGGCAGGCTTACTGCGCCTTGATCGCCATCGCCTGCAGGCCGGTGCCGTCCAGCTTCTGCTTGGCTTCGGACAACTCGCCGGCACTGCCATACGGCCCCATGCGCACGCGGTACACGGTCTTGCCGTTGATCTGCGCCGATTCCACGCGTGCCGCCAGGCCCATCATCGCCAGCTTGGCCTTGGTCGCTTCGGCATCGCCGGAGGCACCGAACGCACCCGCCTGCAGGATGTAGCGGGCGTTGTCGGCGGCGGCCGGCGCAGCAGCGGCCGGGGTACTGGCCGCGGTCGGCGGGGTTTCCGCGCGCGCTGCCGGAGTGGCGGCGGCGGCGCTGGTCGACGCCGTCGGCGTGCTGGCCGGAGGCGTTGCCGCAGCCGGGCGTTCGCTCAGCGGTGCCGGCAGCGGACGGCTGGTGGCGGTTACCGGTGCGGTGCTGGCCACGCTGGCGGTTGCTGTCGGTGCCGGTGCAGCGGCGGCGGCCGGAACCGGCTTGCCTTCCAAAGCCGCCTGCGCGCGCTGCGCTTCGGCCTTGGCCCGGCGCTGGTCTTCGGCACGCGCGCTGGCGGCCAGTTCGGCGTCGGACATTTCAACTTCCTTGCCCGGCAGCAGGGTGTAGAAGTCGTACTGGGTGGCGGCCGGCTTCTCCGGTTCGGCCGGCTTCGGCGTGGCCGGCTGCGCGGCCGGCTGGGCGCCAACATCGCTGTCGGCATCCGCGACCGGGGCCGGCTGCGCGTTCGGGTTCGGCTGCGGACCGGCGCGAAGGAAGCCATCGCCTTCGCCCTTGAACAGGTTCGGCGCCGCCAGGAACACCACGGCTGCAATCGCCACGCCAGCGACCAGCCACACCCATCCGGGTGTTCCCTGGCTGCTGCTGTTGCGTCGTGCCTGGTTTTTGCCGCGTCGTGCTGCCATGTGTACTGCGTCTCCTGATGCTTACATTTTTTCCGGGGCGCTGACGCCCAGGAGTTCGAGGCCGTTGGCCAGCACCTGGCGCGCGGCGCAGGCCAGGGTCAGCTTGGCGTTGCGGTCGGCGGCGTCATCCACCAGCACCGGCGTCCCGTGATACCACGTGTGGAACGCGTGCGCCAATTCACGCAGGTACTGCGCCACCAGATGCGGTTCCAGCGCCACGCCGGCCGCCTCCACCACTTCCGGGTACCGCGAGATCTCGTTCATCAGCAGCAGCGAAGCGTCGTCGGCCAGGCGGCCGAGGTTGGCCAGGCCGTTGCCCTGTTCGTACACCAGGCCCTTCTCCTGCGCCTGGCGCAGCAGGCTGCAGACGCGGGCGTGCGCGTACTGCACGTAGAACACCGGGTTGTCGTTGCTCTGCTGGCGGGCCAGGTCGATGTCGAAGGTCAGCTGCGAATCGGGCTTGCGCGCGATCAGGAACCAGCGGGTGGCATCACGGCCGGCTTCCTCGATCAGGTCGCGCAGGGTGAAGTAGCTGCCGGCACGCTTGGACAGCTTCACTTCCTCGCCGCCGCGCATGACGGTGACCATCTGGTGCAGCACGTATTCCGGCCAGCCCTGCGGAATGCCTACTTCCATCGCCTGCAGGCCGGCGCGCACGCGCGCCAGCGAGCCGTGGTGGTCGGCACCCAGTTCGGTGATCGCGCGCTCGTAGCCGCGCTGCCACTTGGACAGGTGGTAGGCCACGTCCGGCACGAAGTAGGTGAAGGTGCCGTCGGACTTGCGCATCACGCGGTCCTTGTCGTCACCGAAGTCGGTGCTGCGCAGCCACAGCGCGCCACCTTCTTCATAGGTATGGCCCGACGCCTGCAGCTTGGCCACCGCTTCGGCTACCTTGCCGTCGGCGTACAGCGAGCTTTCCAGGAAATAGATGTCGAAGTCGACGCCGAACGCGGCCAGGTCCAGGTTCTGCTCGTTGCGCAGGTAGGCCACCGCAAACCGGCGGATCGCCTGCATGTCGTCCGGGTCCTTGGCGCCGACCACGGTGCTGCCTTCCAGGTCGACGCTGGCGCCGGCCATGTAGGCGCGGGCGACGTCGGCGATGTATTCGCCGCGGTAGCCACCTTCCGGCCAGCCGTCCTGGTCCGGCGCGATGCCCTTGATCCGCGCCTGGGTGGACAGCGCCAGGTTCTCGATCTGCACGCCGGCGTCGTTGTAGTAGAACTCACGCTTGGCGTTCCAGCCGTTGGCGTCGAGCACACGTGCCACGCAGTCGCCGATCGCCGCCGCGCGGCCATGGCCGACATGCAGCGGGCCGGTCGGGTTGGCCGACACGTACTCCACGCCCACCGTGCGGCCATTGCCGGACAGATTGCGGCCGTAGTCGTGGGCTTCCTTGATGACCGAGGCGGCTTCGCGCTGGTACGCGGCCGGGGCCAGGTGGAAGTTGATGAAGCCGGGGCCGGCGATCTCGACCTTGCTGACGTCCTCGCTGCGCGGCAGCGCCTCGACCAATGCCTGTGCCAGTGCGCGCGGATTGCTGCGCGCGGCCTTGGCCAGCAGCATCGCGGCGTTGGTGGCGAAGTCGCCGTGGTCGCGGGTCTTCGGGCGCTCGACCACGAAGTCCGGCGGCAGGGAGTCGGCGGGCAGGGTGCCATTGGCGCGCAAGGCTTCGATGCCTTGGCTGATCAGGGCGCGGAGGAGATTTTTCACGAGGCCTGCTGTGAGAATGAGCGGCGGAATCGCCCATTTTAGCGCAGATACCCGCGCCCACGCTGACCAGAACATGCCTGTGGGGGCGGCCGATGGCGCCTGAAGGGGCCGTGCTCAGCCGAACAGGCGCGGCTGGGGCGTGGACAGAAGTCCCCGTTCAGCAAATGAAACGGGACGGCCCTCGCCCACCACGAAGTGGTCCAGCAGGCGCACGTCCACCATCGCCAGCGCCTGCTGCAGTTCGTCGGTGATGCGGGTATCGGCGCTGGAGGGTTCCGGGTCGCCGGAAGGGTGGTTGTGGCTGAGGATCACCGCCGCCGCGTTGTGCAGCAGGGCGCGCCGCACCACTTCGCGGGGGTAGACCGGTGCGGCGTTGATGGTGCCGTGGAACAGTTCCTCGCAGGCGATCAGGCGGTGGCGATTGTCCAGGAACAGGGCCATGAAGATCTCCCGTGCCTGCCCCCGCAGGCGGTGCTGCAGATAGCGTCCGACCGCGGCCGGGTTGTTGCCGACCGCTTCGCCGTGTTCCAGCTCGGCGGCCAGGTAGCGGTGGGCCAGTTCCAGCCCAGCAACCAGGGTACAGCTGCGCGCCGGACCCAGACCGGGCAGGCGCGCCAGCTCCCGCGCGGGGCGATCGAGCAGCACCCGTAACGGGCCATGCGCCTGCAGCAGGTCGCGCGCGGTCTGCACGGCATCGCGGCCACCGAACCCGGAGCCGAGAAACAGGGCCAGCAGTTCGGCGTCGGAAAGTGACGTGGGCCCGCGCGCGATCAGCTTCTCGCGGGGGCGTTCCTGTTCGGGCCAGTCGTGGATGGGCATGCCTGCATCATCGCCAGCTTCGGCGGCATCTCCCATCGGGGCTTGCCGCGGGTCCGGGTCGGTCGATGCCTCAGTCGCGCCGGGTCTGCAGGTAGTCGAACAGTTCCTGGTTGTTCTGCAGGCCCAGCTTGCGCTTGGCTTCGGCCTTCTGCCGGCTGATGGTCTTCGGGCTGCGCCCACAGCGCTCGGCGACCTGGTTCACATTGAGACCGGCCGCCAGCAGTTCCAGCACTTCCTGTTCGCGTGCCGACAGCGGCGCCGGCTCGCGCGGAAACAGCAGGTCGCGTGCCTGCAGGTGGTGGCGCAGCTGCTGGGAGACGAATACCTGCCCCGCCATCGCGGCGTTCAGCGCCTGGGGCAGTTCGGCGAAATCGGCGCACTTGTCGACCAGGCCACTGATGCCCTCCCGCAGCAGTCCGTCCAGCAGGCCGGGATGACGGGCGCCGGTCAGCACCACCACCGGCAGGCCAGGGCGGCGCATGCGCAGCGCGTCGATCAGCTCCGGACCGTCCGGGCCGGCACCCGGCATCGAGAGGTCGGTCAGCACCGCATCGCAGTCGTGCTGGTCCACCAGCTCCAGCAGCTGGGCGCCGTCACGCGCACTGCCGACGATGTCCATCAGGTGGGTCTGCAGCACGACACGGATGCCATGCAGGACCACGGGATGGTCGTCGGCGATGATGATGCGTGGATGCACGAGGCTCCTCGAAGGTCGAACAGGCCACGGCGGGCGGCAGCCAATGCCTGATTCTGCAAAAGCACAGAGACGTAGGGGTATAGGAAAGGTCCGAAACTGTTACCGGGTGAATCCCGGGTCAACGCAGGCGGATTCCATCTGCTGATAGCCGCCCGCTATGTGCGCCCTGCACCGGGACATTACCGACCATCGGGTAAGCTAGCGCCCTCGTTTGCACAGGAATTCCAGGTGGCTGACTCCCCCAACGCTTCCCCCGCGCCGGCGCGCGCGCTGGAAGGTCAGAAACTGCTGTTGTGTGTCGGAGGCGGGATCGCGGCGTACAAGGCGCTGGAACTGGTGCGGCGCCTGCGCGACGCCGGTGCCCAGGTGCAGGTGGCGATGACCGCCGGTGCCCAGCAGTTCGTCACTCCGCTCAGTTTCCAGGCCCTGTCCGGGCAGCCGACCCGCACCACGCTGTGGGACAGCGCCGCCGAACAGGCCATGGGTCACATCGAACTGGCCCGCTGGGCCGACCGCATCGTGGTCGCCCCGGGGACCGCCGATCTGCTGGCCCGGCTGGCGCAGGGCCATGCCGATGACCTGGTCAGCACGTTGTGCCTGGCCAGCACCGCGCCGTTGACGATCTGCCCGGCGATGAACCACCGCATGTGGCTGCATCCGGCCACCCAGGCGAACATCGCCCTGCTGCGCCAGCGCGGCGCGCAGGTGATCGGCCCGGTCGACGGTCCGCTGGCCGAGGGCGAATCCGGTCCCGGTCGTCTGGCCGAGCCCGGCGACATCGTCGCCGCGCTGGCCGCCAATGGCAGTACCACGGCGGCGGCTGCCGCACCGGAAACCCGCGCGCTGCAGGGCCTGCGCCTGCTGATCAGCGCTGGCCCGACCTATGAAGACATCGATCCGGTGCGCTACGTCGGCAACCGCAGCAGCGGCAAGATGGGCTTTGCCCTGGCCGCGGCCGCCGCGACGATGGGCGCCCAGGTGGTGCTGGTCAGCGGCCCGGTGCAGCTGCCGACGCCGCCCGGCGTGCAGCGCGTGGACGTGCGCTCGGCCGCGCAGATGCGCGATGCCGTGCTGAAGTCGCTGCCGGCCGACATCTATATCGGTGCCGCCGCGGTGTCCGACTACACTCCGCGCCAAGTGGCTGCGCAGAAGCTGAAGAAGACCGCCGACAGCCAGTCGCTGGTGATCGAGCTGGTGCGCACGCCGGACATCCTGGCCGAAGTCGCCGCGCAGACGCAGTCGCTGAAGCTGGTGGTCGGCTTTGCCGCCGAAACCCACGACGTGGAGAAGTACGCACGCGGCAAGCTGGTCGACAAGCGCCTGGACCTGGTGATCGCCAATCAGGTCGGCATCAGCGGCGGCGGTTTCGAGAGCGACAACAACGCCGCCACTGCCTTCTGGCAGGACGGTGAACAGGTATTCCCGGCCACCTCCAAGCGCGAGCTGGCCGAACAACTGCTGGCGCTGATCGCGCGGAGACTCCAGGCATGACCCAGGCTTTCACTTCCCAACCGCTGCAGGTCAAGCTGCTCGATCCGCGCTTCGGCGACAGCTGGCCGCTGCCGGCCTACGCCACCGAAGCCAGCGCCGGCATGGACCTGCGCGCGGCGCTGGATACCGCGCTGACCCTGCAGCCGGGCGACACCGCGCTGGTGCCCAGCGGCCTGGCCATCCATATCGCCGATCCGCACCTGTGCGCGGTGATCCTGCCGCGTTCCGGGCTGGGTCACCGCCACGGCATCGTGCTCGGCAACGGCACCGGCCTGATCGACGCCGATTACCAGGGCCCGCTGCTGATCAGCGTCTGGAACCGTGGCCGCGAGGCCTTCACCATCGAGCCGGGCGATCGCATCGCGCAGCTGGTGGTCGTGCCGATTGCCCGCGTCAGCCTGCAGGTGGTGGATACTTTCACCGACAGCGTGCGGGGAACGGGTGGATTCGGCCATACCGGGGTGCGTTGACAGGGGACATCGATGAGCGGCATCGGGGAAGGACAGCGGGGACGGTCGTTGGGACGCAGTGCGCCACTACTGGGGGTGCTGCTGGTCCTGCTGGCTGGCTGGTTCGGATGGAGCGCGGTGCAGCAATGGCGCCAGGAGGCCAACGGCCAGGCGCTGGAAGCTGCGCGTGACCAGGCTGTGCAAGGCCTGCAGGAGGCCGCTGCCGGCCAGCTGAAGCAGCTGCAGCAGCAGCTGAAGAACGAGCGCGTGCAGCAGGCGCTGCAGGCCGGCGATGCCGCTGCGGCGGCACTCGCGGTCCGCGAGAGCTGGACCGGCGTCGAGCACGCCGAAGTACTGACCGCCGATCTGGCCAACGCCTACGCCGACCCGGCGACCTTCGGCTATGCCCGGTTGGCGCTGCTGGAAGCCGCATTGGCCGAGACCGGCCCCAGCCTGCGCGTGGTCCGCGATGGGGGTGGCAATCGTCTTGGCCTGGCGGCACCGGTGCCGCTGGGCAGCCTGGGCCCGGCAGTGCTCTACGTGCGCCAGCCGTTGCTGCGACTGACCTCGCCGCTGGACCAGGTGAGTGCGCCATCGGCCGGTTTCCTTGGCCTGCGCCAGGGCGCGCATGACCTCGTCGCCCAGGGCGATGCCAGCCTGGCCGAAAGTGCCGAAGCATTGGCGCGGCCAATTCCGGGTACGCCGTTGCGGCTGGTGGCCGCGGTACCCAATGTCGAACCCGGTCCGCTGGGCCTGGGTTCGCTGGCCAGCGCCATCGTTGCGCTGCTGCTGGCGTTCATCGCCGTGCTGCTGGTGGTGGGTCGCGGCCGCCTGCCCAAGACGCTGCCGCTGCCGCGCCGCGCGGCCGTGGCGGAAGCGGATCATGGCCCGACCCTGAGCGAGAGCCTGCAGATGGCGCCGCCGCCGGTGGCCGAGGCCAGCACAACTGAAAGTGCACCGCCGCCCCCGCCGCCGGTTCCGGCCGAGGAACTGGCGGCCGGTATCTTCCGCGCCTACGACATCCGCGGCGTGGTGGGCAGCCAACTGACGCCGAAGACGGCGGCGCTGATCGGCCAGGCCATCGGTACCGTGGCACTGGAGCAGGGCCTGCGCGAGGTGGTGATCGGCCGCGACGGCCGCCTGTCCGGCCCGGAACTGGCCGCAGGGTTGGCCGAGGGCCTGAGGCGCGCCGGTTGCGCGGTGATCGACATCGGCCTGGCACCGACCCCGGTCGTGTACTACGCCGCCTTCCATCTGCGCACCGGCACCTGCGTGGCGGTCACCGGCAGTCATAACCCGCCCGAGTACAACGGCTTCAAGGTGGTCATCGGCGGCGAGACGCTGTCCGGCGATGCCATCACCGATCTCTACCAGCGCATCATCGAAGGCCGCCTGGTACAGGCCGCCGAGCCGGGCGATTACCAGCAGCGCGATGTCAGTGCCGACTACATCCAGCGCATCGCCGACGACGTGCAGCTGGACCGCCCGTTGAAGGTCGTGGCCGATGCCGGCAACGGCGTCGCCGGTGCGCTCGCACCGCAGCTGCTGGAAGCGATCGGTGCTGAAGTCATTCCGCTGTACTGCGATGTCGACGGTACCTTCCCCAACCATCATCCCGACCCGAGCGAACCGGCCAACCTGGAAGACCTGGTGCAGACGGTCAAGCGCTTCGGCGCCGACCTCGGTGTCGCCTTCGATGGCGATGGCGACCGGCTGGGCGTGGTCACCGGCGAAGGCAGGATCATCTATGCCGACCGCCTGCTGATGCTGTTTGCCGCCGATGTGCTGATGCGCAACCCCGGCGCGATGGTGATCTACGACGTGAAGTGCACCGGCAAGCTGTCCGACCACGTGCTGCGCAATGGTGGCAGCCCGCTGATGTGGAAGACCGGGCATTCGCTGATGAAGGCGAAGATGCGCGAGACCGACGCCGAGCTGGCCGGCGAGATGAGCGGCCACTTCTTCTTCAAGGAGCGCTGGTTCGGTTTCGACGATGGCCTGTATGCGGCGGCGCGCCTGCTGGAGATCCTGGCCCAGCGCGAGGAGACCCCGGATGAGGTACTGGCAGAGCTGCCGGAGATGGTGGCCACGCCGGAACTGAAGGTGCCGGTGGCCGACGGTACGCCACATGCGCTGGTGGCGATGCTGGTGGCGGCGGCGCAGTCACCGGACAACCCGTATGTGGGCGGCCGCCTGTCGACCATCGACGGCCTGCGTGTGGACTTCCCCGATGGCTGGGGCCTGGTGCGTGCCTCCAATACGACGCCGGTGCTGGTGCTGCGCTTCGAGGGCAACGACGAGGCGGCACTGGAACGCATCCAGGCGCTGTTCCGCAGCCAGCTGCAACCGGTGCTGGGCGAGACCCCACTGGGGTTCTGAGGTGGGGCCGGGCTGCGCCCGGCACCCGCCGAATCAACGTCAACGTCAAAGGCCGGCTATCCGTGGGATGGCGGGGCGGTGTCGGAGTGCGGGGACGCAGCAAGTACGTCCCTGTAAGCTTGGCAGCCGCATCCATGCGGCTGACACCCCGCACTCCGACACCGCCCCACCCCTGACAATGTCCTGGAGCTGTTGGTAGGTGTCGACCTTGGTCGACACAGTAGATCCACGCCATGCGTGGATGTTCTACCGAATTCGCTTTGGTGGGTGTCGACCTTGGTCGACACACCCTCACCCCTTGAACCGCAGCCCCACGCCCGGTTCGGTGAACAGGTAGCGCGAATCCAGCGCCGAATCACCCAGCTTGTGCCGCAGCTTGCCGACCAGGATGCGCAGGTAATGGGTGTCGTGCTGGTGGGTCGGCCCCCAGATCTCCTGCAGGATCTGCGGCTGGGTCACCACGCGCCCGGCATTGCGCAGCAGCAGCGACAGCAGCGCGTATTCCTTGCGGGTCAGTGCCACCGGCTCGCCATCGAGTGCCACTTCACGGCGCACCAGGTCCACATGCAGATGGCCATCGTCGAACACCGGCGGGGTGCCGTCGCTGGGCACGCTGCGCGTGCGCAGCAGCGCCCGTACCCGCGCCATCAGCTCCTGGGTACCGAAGGGTTTGGTCACGTAGTCGTTGGCGCCGTTGTCCAGCGCCCGCACCTTCTCGGTTTCGCCGGCGCGAACGGTCAGCATGATCACCGGCACCTGGCTCCATTGCCGCAGCTGCTCCAGCACCTCGTGGCCTTCCATGTCCGGCAGGCCGATGTCCAGGATCACCAGGTCCATGTCTTCGCTGGCGGCCATCTCCAGGCCTTCCTGGCCGGTCGCGGCCTGCCGTACCTGGTAGCCCTGCGCGCGCAGGCTGATATCCAGGAACCGGCGGATCTGGGTTTCATCATCGATCACCAGCACGCGCGCGGCCGGCACGCTGGCATCAATCGGGGTCGGGCTCATCGTGGGAGGCTGGCTTGAGCAGGGGCAGGGTGATGCGGATCAGGGTACCGCGACCGTCGCGTCCGGGCAGCGCCTGCACGCTGCCGCCATGCGCGCCGATCATGCCCTGGCAGATGGTCAGGCCCAGGCCGGTGCCGTGGCGGCCGCGGTCGCCGCGCTCGACGCTGTAGAACATGTCGAAGATGCGCGCACGCTCGTCATCGGGAATGCCGGGGCCGGCATCGATCACGTCGATGCGCAGCTGGCCGTCCAGCTCGCGCGCCTGCACCTGCACGGCGGCATCGGGCGGCGAGAACTTGGCCGCGTTTTCCATCACATTGAACACGGCCTGCTCGACCAGCGCCGGGTGCACCCAGATCGGCGCCAGCGTGGAGGGAATATCCAGCTCCAGCCGTACCTTGGGCTGGTAGCGCTGCAGGCGCCGCGCCGCCGAGCCGATCAGTTCGTCCACGCCGATCCAGTCGCGGTTGATCTTCAATCCTTCGTGGCCGAGGCGGGTCATGTCCAGCAGGTTCTGGATGTAGCGGTCCAGCCGTTCGCCCTCGACCAGGATGGTGTCCAGCAGGGCACGGCGATCGGCTGTATCCATCGCCGTACCGTAGCTGGCCAGGCTGTCGGCCGAACCGATCATCGCCGCCAGCGGCGAGCGCAGATCGTGCGATACCGAAGAGAGCAGGGCCGAGCGCAATCGCTCGGTCTCGTTGCTGACGTGGGCCTGTTCCAGTTCGGCCACCAGCCGCGTGCGCAGCGCGGCCTGCGCGATGTCATCCACCATCGCTTCGGCCAGCTGCCGCTGCTCGGGCAGCAGGCGCGCCTGCGCGCCGGGCAGGTACAGGCCGGCCACGCCGATCGCGCGGTCTTCGCCATCCAGCAGCGGCAGGAACCACCATTGCGCGCCGGCCAGAGTGTCGGTGAAGCGGCCGCTGGGCTGGCCGTGGCGCAGCGCCCAGTCGGCGGCGGCCAGATCGGTATCGCCAGGCTGGCTGCGGCCACCGGTTGCGGTATCGGCGCCGATCCGCAGCCACGCCGGCACGTCCATGGCCTGTTCCAGTGCATGCCGACCCGCCTGCGCCACCTCTCCGTTGCCGGCGGCACTGGCCAGCTGGCGGCCCAACTGCTGGCGCGCACGCGCATGGCGGTTGGCGGCACGCAGCGCGATCACCTGCATGCGCAGGCGCGAGGCCAGGCGTCCGGCCACCAGCGCGGCGGCCAGGAACAGGAACACGGTGATCACGCCCTGGCGCGCGCCGATGGCGAAGGTGAAGCGTGGCGCGATGAACAGGAAGTTGTAGGCCAGGAAGCACAGGATCGCCGCCATCACCGCCACGCTGGCGCGGGTGCGCGCCGCCACCAGCACCACCGCGACGATGAACACCATCGACAGGTCGGCCATGCCCACCCAGTGTTCGGCCAGCCACGCCACCGCACAGGCCAGCGCGGTAGCGATCAGGGCTTGTGCCGGTTCATGACTGATACCGCGCATTGGCGGCAGCAGGCTCTCGCGGCGCGAGCGTGCGCGTGCCTGCGGTGTGCTGATGATGGTGATCTCGTAATGCGCGCCACGCTGGATCAGCTGCTGGGTCAGGGTGCGGTTGAACATCCGTGCCAGTGGACGTTCGCGGGTCCGGCCCAGCACCAGGGTCGACACGCCATTGTGCGCGGCGTGGTCGAGCAGGGCATCGGCGATGCTCGATCCGTGCAGCAGTTCGGCGTCGCCGCCCAGGCGCCGTGCCAGCGCGAAGGCGGCATCGATCTCACGCCGGGTCGCCTCGTCCTGGCGTCGCCCCTGCACGGTCACCACCGTCCACGGTGCGTCGCGGCGCTCGGCGATGCGCCTCGCCACGCGCACCAGGTATTCACTCTGACCGCCGCCATCAATGGCCACCAGCACGCCGCGACGCAGCGGCAGGTTGCTCTCGCCGCGTGCGGCGCGTGCTTCGCGCAGGCTGCTGTCGACGCGGTCGGCGGCCTCCTGCATCGCCAGTTCGCGCAGCGCGGTCAGGTTGGCCGGTGAGAAGAACGCCTGCAGTGCCTGTGCGGCCTGTTCGGGCACATAGACCTTGCCCTGCTGCAGGCGCGCGATCAGTTCGCGCGGCGGCAGGTCCACCAGCACGATGTCGTGCAGTCGGTCGAGCACACCGTCCGGCACGGTCTCGCTGACGCGTACGCCGGTGATGCGCATTACCACATCGTTGAGGCTTTCCAGATGCTGGATGTTGACCGTGGTCCAGACGTCAATGCCGGCGTCCAGCAGCTCCATCACGTCCTGCCAGCGGCGCTCATGGCGGCTGCCCGGCGCGTTGCGATGGGCCAGTTCATCCACCAGTACCAGCGCTGGGTGCCGCGCGAGCACGGCATCCAGGTCCATCTCCTGCAGGGTGTGGCCGTGGTAGGCCACCGCTTTCAGCGACAGCTGCGGCAGGCCCTCCAGCAGCGCCTGGGTATCGGCGCGGCCGTGGGTTTCCACCAGCCCGACCACCAGGTCAACGCCGCGGCGCAGCTGTTCCTGCGCGCGGGTCAGCATGGTGTAGGTCTTGCCCACGCCCGGCGCCGCGCCGAGGAACACGGTCAGCTTGCCGCCGGCTTCGCGTTGCAGGCCTTCGACCAGGGCATCGGCCTGGCGGGTACGCGCATCAGTCATGGGTGCCGCTGTCATGCCCGCCATTGTGCGCGCAGCCGGTGCAGGCCGGCATCACGGCGCCTTGGCCGCGTGGTCCAGCGCGAAGTTCAGCGTCACCACGTTCACCCGCGGCTGGCCGAACAGGCCCCACTGGCGGCCTTCGGTATGCGACTGCACCAGCGCTTGTACGCGTTCCACTGGCAGGCCTCGCGCACGCGCTACGCGTGCCACCTGCAGCTGCGCCGCTGCCGGCGACAGCTGCGGATCCAGGCCGCCTGCGGACTGGGTGACCAGATCCGCAGGCACCTGCGCCGGCGCGACACCTTCGCGTGCGGCTACCGCAGCCGTGCTGGCAGCCACGCGCTCGGCCAGTGCCGGGTTGCTGCGCGCCATGTTGGAACCGGCCGCGGCCATCGGGTCGTAGTTGGCGGCCGACGGGCGCGCTTGGAAGTAGCCGTCACCGGTGAACGGCTGCGACAGCCATGCCGAGCCGCGTACCTGGCCGTTGCCATCGCGCAGCAGGCTGCCCTCGGCCTGGGTCGGGTAGGCCAGGCCGGCGAAACCGGTGGCGATACCGGCGTAGACCGCGCCGGCCAGCAGCAGCGTGGCCAGGCCCAGGCCGATCGCCGGGCGCCAGCTTGCACCATCCTGCAGGCTGGCCACGCGGGCCTCGGCTTTCTGTTCGCGGGGAAGGGAAGACGAAGTGGAAACAGTACGGTTCATGCGCCGAATACCAGGACAAGAAGGAGGTCGATCGCCTTGATTGCCGCGAACGGCAGCAGCACGCCGCCGAGGCCGTACACCAGCATGTTCCGGCGCAGCAGCGCCGTTGCGGTGGCCGGGCGGAAGCGCACGCCACGCAGGGCGAGCGGAATCAGGGCGGGAATCACCAGGGCGTTGAAGATCAGCGCTGCCAGCACGGCGTTGCGCGGGCTCGACAGCTGCATCACGTTCAGTGCGGCCATGGTCGGAACGGCAGCGGCGAACAGTGCCGGCAGGATCGCGAAGTACTTGGAGACGTCGTTGGCCAGCGAGAAGGTGGTCAGCGCGCCGCGGGTGATCAGCTGCTGCTTGCCCACTTCCACTACCGCCAGCAGCTTGGCCGGGTCCGAATCCAGGTCGACCATGTTGCCGGCCTCTTTCGCCGCCTGCGTGCCGGAGTTCATCGCCAGGCCGATGTCGGCCTGGGCCAGCGCCGGGGCGTCGTTGGTACCGTCGCCGACCATCGCCACCAGGCGGCCACCGGCCTGCTCCTGGCGGATGCGCGCCAGCTTGTCTTCCGGCCGCGCTTCGGCGATGTAGTCGTCCACACCGGCCTCGGCAGCGATGGCGGCGGCGGTCAGCGGGTTGTCACCGGTGATCATCACCGTGCGGATGCCCATCGCCCGCAGCTGCGCGAACTTCTCGCGCATGCCGTGCTTGACCACGTCCGACAGCTCGATCACGCCCAGCACGTGGCGGCCCTCGGCCACCACCAGCGGGGTGGCGCCGTTGCGCGCGACCTGCTCGACACGACCGGCCAGCTCGGCCGGCACGTTGCCGCCCAGCACCTGCACGTGGGCACGGATCGCATCGGCGGCACCCTTGCGGATCTGCCGCCCATGTTCCAGGTCCACGCCGGACATGCGGGTCTGGGCAGTGAAGGCCAGGTAGTCGGCATGCTCGGGTTCGGCGGTGGCGCAGCCCTGTTCGCGCGCCAGGCGCACGATCGACTTGCCTTCCGGGGTCGGGTCGGCCAGCGAAGACAGCAGCGCCGCTTCACGCAGCTGGCTGGCATCGATACCGGCCAACGGATGGAAGTGGCTGGCCTGGCGGTCGCCGTAGGTGATGGTGCCGGTCTTGTCCAGCAGCAGCACGTCGACGTCGCCGGCCACCTCCACCGCCTTGCCCGACTTAGCCAGCACATTGGCGGCCAGCGCACGGTTCATGCCGGCGATGCCGATGGCCGGCAGCAGCCCGCCGATGGTGGTCGGGATCAGGCACACCAGCAGCGCGATCAGCAACAGCGGGTCGACCTTGACGCCCACGGAGGCGCCGATCGCAGGCAGCGTCGCCACCACCACCAGGAAGGTCAGCGTCATCGCCGCCAGCAGCAGGGTCAGCGCGATCTCGTTCGGGGTCTTCTGGCGGTTGGCACCCTCCACCAGGGCAATCATCCGGTCCAGGAAGCTGTGGCCCGGCTCGGCGGTCACCCGCACGATGATCTGGTCGGACAGCACCTTGGTGCCGCCGATCACACCGGAACGGTCGGTGCCAGCCTCGCGCAGCACCGGTGCCGATTCGCCGGTCACCGCCGCTTCGTTGATGGTGGCCAGGCCCTGCACGATCTCGCCGTCGGCCGGCACCAGCTCACCGGCACTGACGATCACATGGTCGCCCGGGCGCAGTTCGGCGGCGGGTACCTGGGTTTCGGCCGCGCCCGGCTGCGGCGCAGCCAGCCGGCGCGCCACCAGATCCTGGCGGGCACGGCGCAGCGAGGCGGCCTGGCCACGGCCGCGCGCTTCGGCCACCGCCTCGGCGAAGTTGCCGAACAACACGGTCACCAGCAGGATCGCGGTCACCGCCAGACCGAAGCCCAGCGGCGCATTGCCGGTCAGGGTGACGATGGCGGCGACGATCGTGCCGGCCATCACCACTGCCATCACCGGGCTGCGTACCAGGTGCATCGGTGACAGCTTGCGCACTGCGTCGACCAGCGCACGGCGCAGGCCGGCGCCATCGAGCAGGGCAGGGCGCGGCGCATGGGAACTACGGGTTGAACTTGCATGACTACTCATGGGGGTGTCCTTAGTGCAGTCCCAGGCTCAGGTGGTCGGCAATCGGGCCGAGTACCAGCGCCGGCATGAACTGCAGCACGGTCAGGATGACGATCACCGAGACCAGGGTCAGGGCGAAGGTCGGGGTTTCGATCTGCAGGCTGCCGGCAGACTCCGGCGCCTGGCGCTTGGCGGCCAGCTGTGCGGCCACCACCAGCGGGATGATCAGCAGTGGGAAGCGGCCCAGCAGCAGCACCAGCGAGCAGCTCAGGTTCCACCACAGCGTGGCGTCACCCAGCCCTTCGAAGCCCGAACCGTTGTTGGCATAGGCCGAGACGTATTCGTAGAAGACCTGGCTGATGCCATGGAAACCAGGGTTGGACGTGCCCGCCAGGCCGGGTACGGCCAGGGTGATTGCGGTGAACACCAGCAGGGTGATCGGCTGCAGCAGCACCAGCAGGGCCAACAGGCGGACCTGTGGCGTCTCCAGCTTGCGGCCGAACAGTTCCGGCGTGCGCCCGGTCATCAACCCGGCCAGGAACACGCCCAGCAGCAGGTACACGATGAACTGCTGCAGGCCACAACCGATGCCGCCCCAGATCGCGCTGACCAGCATGTTGACCATCGCGATGCCGCCACTGAGCGGCGCCAGCGAATCGTGCATGCCGTTGACCGAGCCGTTCGAGACCTGGGTGGTCACCGCCGCCCACAGCGCAGTGCCGTCGGCACCGAAGCGCACCTCTTTGCCTTCCATCAGCAACGGCGTGGCGGCGCTGGCGCTATGCCCTTCGCTCCACATCATCGCGCCGGTGGACAGCAGCGACATGCCCAGCATGCAACTGAACACCAGGGCGCCGAAGCGGCGCCGGCCGGTGAACGCGCCGATCATGAAGATCACCGCCATCGGCACCAGCAGGATGCCGACGATCTCCAGCGCGTTCGACAGCGGGGTCGGGTTCTCCAGCGGGAAGCTGCTGTTCGGGCCGTACCAGCCGCCACCGTTGGCACCCAGCTGCTTGGCCGCGACCATTGCCGCCACCGGGCCCAACGGCAGCTTCTGTCCGGCCATGCCGGCGCTGGCATCGATCGGCGTGGCCTGTGGCCCACCGGCCATCGTCGACGGCACGCCCTGGCTGGTCAGCACCAGTGTCCACACCAGGCACAGCGGCAACAGGAAGCGCACGCACAGGCGCACCACGTCCACGTAGTAGTTGCCCACCGCCACCTGGCGGTCATCGCCGCTACCGGTGGCGGCCGCAGCCTGCGGCGCACGCGAGAACAGCGCGCGCAGTGTCGCCACCGCCAGCGCCAGGCCCATCATCGGCGTCACCACCTGCAGGCCGGTGATGCCGGTCATCTGCGAGAGGTAGGACAGCTGCGCCTGGCCCGAATAGTGCTGCTGGTTGGTGTTGGTCAGGAACGAGATCATCGTGTGCAGCGCGGTGTCCCAGCGCATGTTCGGGATCTGATCCGGATTCAGCGGCAGCCAGGCCTGGGTCATGAACACCGCCTGGGTCAGTATCGCGACCACCACGTTGCTCAGTACGAAGGCCAGCACGTAGCCGCGCCAGGACATCGAGCGCGATGGATCGACGCCGAACACCCTGTACAGCGGCTTCTCGATCCAGTGGAACAGCACGTCGACCTTCATCGGCGTGCCCCGCATCACGCGGGCCAGGTACAGGCCCAGCGGCCACGCCAGCAGCAGGCTGGCGGCAATAATCACAAGCATCTCAGTCATGGCCGGCTCCGCTCAGAACGACTCGGGCCGCAGCACGACATAAAGAAGATAGGCGGCGGCGACCAGCACCAGCACGCCACACAACAACGACAGCCAGGGGGACATTGCAATAGCGTCCTGGTGGAACCCCTCCACCTCAGGTCGTCATCGTCGTCCTGCCGCCCATAAACGCACTACGCGCCGGACCGGGCCGACGCGTAAAGAGTGCATAAATTCCGTGGGCCAGGCCGTAACCAGGCCAGGGGTAGCGCCGGGCCATGCCCGGCGGCAGGAGCGTCGTCAGCCTGCCGGGGCAGCCGGTGCCACGCCCTTCAGCTCGCGATAGCGCTGCAGGGTGCTTTCAATTTCGGCCTTCAACGCCTGCTGCTGCTGCAGGAACCCGGCCTGCAGGCGCTGCTGCGCCTGCAGCTGCACGTGCCGCTGGCGGATCGCCTCGGCCTGCTTGTCGGCCACCTTGGCGCCGGCCAGTTCGCGATCACCGGCGGCCGACAGCAGGGCCACCAGCGACTCGCGCAGGCTGGTGACGTTGTACTCGGCCGTCTTCAGGTTGTTGTCCAGCACTTCCTGGCGCTCGGCGAACACCCGGCGCAGGTCGTCCTCGCTGCCATAGGTGGTCAGCATCGCCTGCTCGGTGCGCTGGCGGGTCTGCTCGGCCATCAGGTCCAGCTGCTGCTGCGCGGCCACCGTGCTGGCGGCGGCACGCTCTTCGTCGGTCAACGCGCGCTGGACCTGCGCATTGCGCAGGCCACTTTTCGCATTGAATTCCTCGCGGGCATGGTTGACCGCATCGGCCGGCAGCGAATCACTGCAGATCCGCTCCTTGCCCTCGTTCCAGCAGTACAGCTTCTTCTCCACCTTGTCGCCACCCCGCGACTGCGCCGGCAGCGTGAACGGCACGGCCAGCAGCAGGCCGGCAAAGAGAACAGCAGGAACTCGGGACATGACCTTTCCCCTGGTCGGTCAGCGGATCGAACGGACGCCGTACTGGGCCCGGTAGGCTTCCAGCGGCTGCCGGTAGCCCACAAGTTCCGGGTTGCCGGAGGCGAAATCAAGCAGATCGGCCAGCGATGCCACGGCGATCACCGGAATGCCGGCCTCCTCGGCCACCGACTGCGCCGCCGAACGGCGATCGGTTTCCGAAGCGATCTCCTGGCGGTCAAGCGCCACCACGATGCCGGCCGGGGTGCCACCGGCAGCGCGAATGATGCCCAGCGCTTCGCGGATCGCGGTACCGGCGGTGATCACGTCGTCGACGATCAGCACGCGCTTGCCATTCATGTCGGCGCCGATCAGCTGGCCGCCTTCGCCATGGTCCTTGGCTTCCTTGCGGTTGAACGACAGCGGCAGGTCGCGGCCACGCTGGGCCAGCTCACAGGCCATCGCGGTGGCCAGCGGGATGCCCTTGTAGGCCGGGCCGAACACCACGTCGTACTTGATTCCGGTGGCATCGATGGCATCGGCGTAGCAGGCGCCAAGCTGCGACAGCAGCGAACCGGAGTCGAAACGACCGGCGTTGAAGAAATAGGGGCTCAGCCGGCCGGACTTGAGGGTGAACTGGCCGAAGCGCAGGGCGTCGGCGGTCAGGGCCAGCTGCAGGAAACGGTGGCGGTGGTCGCTCATCAAAACTCGATTCATCTTCATTTGGAGCATAAATCCTAATCCAGCTGGGCGTTTCGCGCTCGTCCGGACCCGTGTGAAGGGCGTCGCGGCCTGGCCGGGCAGACTGCGCAGCCCCGCGGGCAACCGGTATGCTTGCCCGGTTTCCTGTCGTAGGTCCCTTGCATGCGCATCATCAGTTTCAACGCCAATGGCATCCGTTCCGCCGCGACCAAGGGCTTCCTCGACTGGTTCCGTGCCCAGGACGCCGACGTCCTGTGCATCCAGGAGACCAAGGCCCAGGAAGACCAGCTGACCGACCCGATGTTCCGTCCAGACGGGCACCACTGCTTCTATCGCGACGCCATCACCAAGAAGGGCTACAGCGGCGTGGCGATCTACAGCAAGCGCGAGCCGGACCAGGTCATCACCTCGCTGGGCTGGGCGCCGTTCGACGACGAAGGCCGCTACATCGAGGCGCGCTACGGCAACCTCAGCGTGGTCTCCTTCTACATCCCGTCCGGCAGCTCGGGCGACCTGCGCCAGGGCTTCAAGTTCGAAGTGATGGAATGGCTGCGGCCGATCCTGGAGGAGTGGGCGCGCAGCGGCCGCGACTACGTGCTGTGCGGCGACTGGAACATCGTGCGTTCGGCGCTGGACATCAAGAACTGGAAGTCCAACCAGAAGAATTCCGGCTGCCTGCCGGAGGAGCGCGACTGGCTCAACGCCCTGTGCGCCGACCACGGCCAGGCCACCGATGTCGCCGCCGGGCGTGGCTGGGCCGATGCCTACCGCCTGCTCAACCCCACCGGCGAGGATTACACCTGGTGGAGCAACCGCGGCGCCGCCCGTGCGAACAACGTCGGCTGGCGTATCGACTACCAGTTCATCACTCCGGGCCTGCGCGACAAACTGCGTAGCTGTTCGATCTACCGCGACGAGCGCTTCTCCGACCACGCCCCGTTCACCGTGGACTACGACCTGTGACCGAGGCCGCCAAGCCGCGCCGACCGTGGCAGCAGGTGTTGTCCAACCTGAGCCAGCGCAAGGTGCTGGCGATGCTGCTGCTCGGTTTCAGTTCGGGCCTGCCCATCTATCTGGTGGGCAACACGCTCGGCTTCTGGATGCGCAAGGAAGGCATCGAGCTGAGCACGATCGGTTTCCTGTCATGGGTCGGGCTGGCCTACACCATGAAGTTCCTGTGGGCGCCGATCGTCGACAAGACCGACGTGCCTCTGTTCGGTCGTTTTGGCCGCCGCCGCGGCTGGATGCTGCTGTCGCAGCTGGTCGTAGTGGTGGGCCTTGTCGGCATGGCGCTGGTCCAGCCCAAGGGCGGCCAGATCCAGTTCCTGGGCATCGCCTGGCAGCACATCGTCGTGTTCGGCGTAATGGCCGTGATCGTGGCGTTTGCTTCGGCCACCCAGGACATCGTCATCGATGCCTGGCGCATTGAAAGTGCTGACAACAGCGAGCAGCTTGGCCTGCTGACCTCATCCTCGGCATTGGGCTACCGCACTGCCTTGCTGGTCACCGATGCGCTGATCCTGATCATCGCGGCCCGTGTTGGCTGGCAGGTCTCCTACGAGATCATGGCCGTGCTGATGGCGCTTGGCGTGGTAGCCGTGGTCATGGCCCGTGAACCCGCGCGGGAAGTGGCTGCCGTGCAGGCACAGGCGACCTCCCTGTGGACGCCGCGCGGCCTGTTCGACGCCGTGGCGGGGCCGTTCATCGCCTTCGTCCGCGAGCATCGCAGCGGCGCGATCCTGATCCTGGTGGCCATCAGCGTCTATCGCATGGCCGACTTCGTCATGGGGCCGATGGCCAACCCCTTCTATGTCGATCTCGGCCTGGACGAGGACACCGTGGGCGCCGTGCGTGGCTCGGTGGGCCTGGTCGCGACCTTCGTCGGCATTGCTGCGGCGGGCCTGGTCTCGGTTCGCTGGGGGGTGCTGGCGGCGCTGATGGTGGGTGCCGTGCTGGGGCCGGCCTCCAACCTGGCATTTGCCTGGCTGGCCTATTCGGGCCCAGACACGACCCATTTTGCTGTGGCCATGGCCATCGACAACTTCGCCAGCGGTTTCGCCGGTACGGCGCTGATCGCCTATATGTCCAGCCTGACCAGCATCGGATACACCGCAACCCAGTACGCGCTGCTGAGTTCGTTCTACGCGATGCCCGGCAAGGCGCTCAAGGGGCTCTCGGGGTGGTCGGTACAGACGCTCGCACAGGGCCGGACGCTGCTGGAAGGCTACGCGCTGTTCTTCGTCGGTACCGCGCTGGTGGCGATCCCGGTGGTGATCCTCTGCGCCCTGCTGATCCTGCAGCAGCGCCGTCGCCAGGCCTCCAGCTCGACCTGATTGCCTGCCCGTCCGGTCTGCGGGATCATCGCCCCGACGCGCCGAGGGGGCGGTGCCTTGCGAACGGGGAAGCGAGCATGGCCGACGTTGTGCTGCGGGACCTGGACCCGCTGCTGCTGGAACGCATCAAACGCGTCGCGGTCGCCCGCGGCTGGACCCACGAACAGACCTGCGCCGCTTTGCTGGAGCAGGGCCTGTTCAGCAGTGAACTGGAGGTCCGCTCCGGCTTCGGTGATCCCGAAGTGGACGCGCTCTCCGACGCCATCGCCGCCCTGCAGGCCTTGCCCGCAGGGCAGGGCTTCGATTAGCGGCCGCGCCGCAATGCTGTAGAGCCGAGCCCACGCTCGGCTGCCCGGTAGATCCACGCCATGCGTGGATGACGCCACCTCACGCCAGGTGAATCGCCCCGAGGATCCGCGGCCCCTTGGCCCCGGTCACGCTCGGCAGGTTGCCGGCCAGCCCGTCCATCGTCCGCTGCGCCAGCCACGCAAAGCCCATGGCCTCCACGTACTCCGGGTCCAGCCCGTGCACTGCGCTGGATTCCACCTGCACCCCCGGCAGCCGCGCCGCCAGGCGTTTCATCAGCTGCCGGTTGCGTACGCCGCCACCACAGACCAGCAGGCGCCGGGTCTGCGGCTGCTGCGCCAGCAGCGCATCGGCCACGGTTGCCACGGTCAGCTCCAGCAGGGTGGCCTGCACATCGGCGGCAGCGTATTGGCCTTCGCCCATGTGCACCTCGGCCCAGGCCAGGTGGAACTGCTCACGGCCGGTGCTCTTCGGCGGTGGCAGCGCGAACCACGGGTCCGAGCGCCAGCCGGCCAGCAGGCCCTCGTCTACCGCGCCACTGGCAGCGTACGCACCATCGGCATCGAAGGTGCGGCCGGTGTGGCGCTGGCACCAGGCATCCATCAGCGCGTTGGCCGGGCCGGTATCGAAGCCGCGCACTGCGCCTTCGCGCGGGATCAGGGTCAGGTTGGCGATGCCGCCCAGGTTCAGCACCGCACGGTCCTCATCGGCGGCGCCCAGCATGCCCAGGTGGAAGGCCGGCATCAGCGGCGCACCATGGCCCCCGGCGGCCACGTCACGGCGGCGGAAGTCGGATACCGTGGTGATCCCGGTCAGCTCGGCGATGCGGTTGCCATCGCCCAGCTGCACGGTGAAGGCGGGGTTGGCCAGCGGGCGATGGCGCACGGTCTGGCCGTGCGAGCCGATCGCGCGGACCTGGCTGCGGTCCACGCCGGCCTCGGCCAGCAGTTGATTGGCGGCTTCGGCGAAGTTGATCGCGATCCGGGCGTCCAGCTCGCCCAGCTCCTCCAGCGAGTCCAGCGGTCCGCCTTCGCCCAGCGCCACCAGCCGCGCACGCAGCACAGGCTCCCAGCGGGCGGTCAGCCCGTGCACGAAGCGGCAGCCTCCGCCAGCGGGGAACTGCACCAGCGCGGCATCGATGCCGTCGGCGCTGGTGCCCGACATCAGGCCAAGGTACAGGGGGACGTCAGCGTCGGCAGTCGTGTTCATGGCGGGCATAAAAAAAGGACGCGGCAAGCTTGTGCTGCCGCGTCCTTCTTCGTCAACGCAGGGGTTCAGCCGCGCTTGCGGCCGGTCGCCTGCTTGTCCTTGGCGCTGGCCACCTCGGGGGCGGCCTCGTCGCGGCTGGTCGGTGCCGGGCTGGCATCGGCGTAGATCAGCTTTTCCATGCCCTGGATGCGGGCCATCGCCGGTGCGGTCTGCGCGCGGAAGGCGACCAGCTCGGCGCCCTTCAGCGGCTCCGGCGGCGGCATGGTCACGGTCAGCGGGTTGCGGTGCTCGCCGTTGACGCGGAATTCGTAGTGCAGGTGCGGGCCGGTGGCCAGGCCGGTCGAGCCGACATAGCCGATCACCGTGCCCTGGGCCACGCGCTGGCCGGTCTTGATGTTCGCAAAGCGCGACATGTGCCCGTACAGGGTGGTGTGGCCGCGGCCGTGGTCGAGGATCACCACGTTGCCGTAGCCGCGCTGCACGCCGGCGAACTGCACGCGGGCATCGCCGGCGGCCATGATCGGGGTGCCGGTGCGCGCAGCGTAGTCCACGCCCTTGTGCATGCGCATCTTGCCCAGCACCGGGTGCTTGCGCGCGCCAAAGGTCGAGCTCAAGCGTGCGAAGGGGATCGGCATGCGGATGAAGCTCTTCTTCAGCGAACGGCCGTTGATGTCGTAGTACTCGGACTTGCCGTTGCGGTCGAAGCGGAAGCCGGAATAGGTCTTGCCACCGGTGGTGAAGGTCGCCGCCAGGATCTTGCTGGTGTCCACCTTCTCGCCTTCGCGCCAGGTTTCATCCATCACCACGCTGAAGCGGTCGCCCGGCTGCAGGTCCTTCGAGAAGTCGATGTCGTACTTGAAGATGTCGTCGGTCATCGTCGCGATCGCCGACGGCGACAGCCCGGCGCGTCGGGCCGCGGCATACAGCGAACTGGTGATCTCGCCGCTGGTGACCACGGTGCGCGTGGAGGTCTCGCGCTGGGTCACCTTCTCCTTGATGTCGTCGCCGGTCAGGCTCAGTTCCACCCGGTTGTCGGCATCGCGGTCGAAACGGATGCTGCGCAGGTCACCGGACAGCGGCATGTCGAAGGCGATCTCGGCGCCCGGGCGGAGCTTGGTCAGCGCCTCGCGTGCACCGGGGTGGTCCAGCACCCGGTGCAGGGTGGTGGCCGGGATGCCCGCCTTGTCGAACAGATCGCTCAGGGTCTGGCCGCGCTCCACGCGCAGCACCTGCCAGCTGTCACCGGGCACCTGCTGCTGGCGGGCCATGGTCAGCGGCGGCAACGGCAATGCCAGGCTGGTATGGCTGTCGGCAAAGGGGGCGTCGATGGTGTGCGAGAAGCCCGGGACGATCGTTGCCACCAGGGCGCCGATGGTCGCGAACAGGCTGGCGTGCATCCAATGGCGGCGGGTCCAGCGCTCATTGAAGGCGGCGGGAAGATGTTGCCTGAGCTTCCGATGCAGGGCGTTGTCGTGCAGGACGTGGAGGCGTTCCTGGAAGCGCTGCTTGCGTGCGCGGCCTTGTTCGGAATTGTGCATCGGCGGTTTTTTCCTGGCAGCCCGGGAGCGCGGGCCTGATCGCCGGTTACCATAGACACCTGAGAAAACCGCGTCAAACCCTTGTGCCCATTGGCTTTTGTGAAGCCAATCGGGTTAACTTTGCTTTAACACCCCACACAAGAATCGGCGTTGCCGGGAGTAGTCACGTGTCCTCGATTGAAGAAGCCCTTGCCCTGATCGGCCGCGGTGCCGACGAGATCCTCAAGCTCGAGGATCTGCGTGCGCGCCTGCAGGAAGGCCGTCCGCTGCGGATCAAGGCCGGCTTCGACCCCACCGCGCCCGACCTGCACCTGGGCCATACGGTGCTGCTGAACAAGATGCGTCAGTTCCAGGACCTCGGCCACCAGGTCGTTTTCCTGATCGGCGACTTCACCGGCATGATCGGCGACCCGTCCGGCAAGAGCCTGACCCGCAAGCCGCTCAGCCGCGAGGATGTGCTGGCCAACGCCCGTACCTATGAGGAGCAGGTGTTCAAGGTGCTGGACCGCAGCCGTACCGAAGTCCGCTTCAACTCGGAGTGGTTCGGCAAGATGGGCGCGGCGGACATGATCCGCCTGGCCGGCCAGCACACCGTGGCGCGCATGCTCGAGCGCGATGACTTCGCCAAGCGCTACGCCGCCCAGCAGTCCATCGCCATCCACGAGTTCCTGTACCCGCTGGTGCAGGGCTACGACTCGGTGGCCCTGGAGGCCGACGTCGAGCTGGGCGGTACCGACCAGAAGTTCAACCTGCTGATGGGCCGTGGCCTGCAGGAACATCACGGCCAGAAGCCGCAGGTGGTGCTGACCATGCCGCTGCTGGAAGGCCTGGACGGCGTCAACAAGATGTCCAAGTCGCTGGGCAACTACATTGGCATCAGCGAACCGGCCATCGACATCGTCACCAAGACCATGAAGGTGGACGACACCCTGATGTGGCGCTGGATCGAGCTGTTGTCCTTCGACATCAGCCAGGCTGAAGCCGTGCAGCTGCGCGAGCAGGTGGCCACTGGCGGCCTGAACCCGCGCGTGGTCAAGCTGCGCCTGGCGCGTGAGCTGGCGACCCGCTTCCACGACGCTGCGGCGGCCGAGCAGGCCATTGCCGGCTGGGAAGCGGCGGTGACCGGGCAGGGCGACATCACCCAGCTGCCGCTGCAGGACGTGGCGATCCCGGCCGAAGGCCTGCGTATCGCCGCACTGCTGACCGCGGCCGGGCTGACCCCGAGTAATTCCGAAGCCAACCGCAAGCTCAAGGAGCGGGCGGTGAAAGTGGACGGCGAAGTGGTGGAAGATGGCCAGCAGGTGCTGCAGCCGGGCTTCGAAGGCCTGCTGCAGGTCGGCAAGCGCACCTTCGCCCGCGTGCGCCTGGTCGCCGCGTGAGACAAAGGAAGGGCCGGCGCCAGCCGGCCCTTCCTTATGCTCTTGTAGAGCCGAAGGCAACGGCAGGAGCCGTTGCCAACGTCGCTTGCGACGGCCCGTAGGGGGCCGGGCAGGACGCCCGGCATAGCCACGCTCGGCTGCTCTTCACGGGGTCCTCCCGCAGCGCGATGCATGAACGGATGCAACATCCGTTGAAAAAAATCGCCACACCCCCTTCACAAATGATGGGAATAGGGACATACTTCTCCTCCCCCGTCGCAGGGGTCGCCACCAAGGGGCTTCAGCGACATCAGGGCGCCCACCACCGCCGAACGAGATGATCGAACGAAGGTGTTGACGGACTGAAAAAGTCTGGCATAATGGGCGGCTCGCTACGAAGGAAACTTCGCAGCACACGGGAACGGCGCTGAGGCCACTTCCCCGGATCTTTGAAAGTATGCGCAGGTATCTTGTGAAGGCGCCTGCAGGAAGGATGATTGTCCATCTTGCAGACGTTT